>PFBV01000001.1 GCA_002778465.1 Candidatus Magasanikbacteria bacterium CG10_big_fil_rev_8_21_14_0_10_36_32
TTAGCAGTCTCCAATCAGCTGATATAGAGAAATTAAAAAAACAATATCCTGAATTAACAATTATTTAATCATTAGCTATTTATTGATTAGTTTATTAGTTAAAAATAAAATATGATTACATCGGAACAACTTCGGCAAAAATATCTTGAATTTTTTAAGAATGAGAAACACGCCACTGTTCCTTCGGCTTCTTTAATTCCAGAAAATGATCCGACAGTTTTGTTTACCACCGCCGGCATGCATCCGCTGGTACCTTATTTATTAGGAGAAAAACATCCGGCCGGTAAAAGATTGGTTAGTGTGCAAAAATGCGTTCGCACCGGTGATATTGATGAAGTTGGAGATAATCGCCATTTAACTTTTTTTGAAATGCTTGGCAATTGGTCGTTGGGAGATTATTTCAAAAAAGAAGCAATTGAATGGAGTTGGGAATTTTTAACATCGTCTGAATACTTAGGTTTAGATGCCAAAAAATTAGCGGTCTCGGCTTTTGACGGAGACAAAACCGCTCCGCGCGATGAAGAATCGGCTAAAATTTGGAAATCATTGGGTTTGTCGGAAAATAAAATAGTTTATTTGCCGAAAGAGAATAATTGGTGGGGTCCGGCCGGACAAACCGGTCCGTGCGGTCCTGATACGGAAATATTTTATTGGCGAGGCGAAAATGAATTTCCGTCTGAGTCCAGTAATCCTAAAGACGATGAAGATAATTGGCTAGAGATTTGGAATGATGTTTTTATGCAGTACAATAAAACGGCGGATGGAAAATATGAACCGTTAAAACAAACAAATGTTGATACCGGTATGGGTTTGGAACGAACACTAGTATCTTTAAATGGTTTTGTAGATGTGTTTCAAACAGATACTCTTAAACCGTTGATAGAAAAAATTGAAGAAATTTCCGGATATTCATACGCAGTGGATAAAAATATTACCCGCTCAATGCGAATTATTGCCGATCATTTACGCACAGCTACTATGATTATGTCTGATGATCACGGTGTGGCGCCGAGTAATGTTGATCAGGGGTATGTGGTTCGACGGTTAATCCGGCGTGCTGTCCGTCATGGGCGATTATTGGGAATCAAGGAAAATTTTTGCGATAAAATTGCTGAGAGGGTTATTCAAATGTTATCTGATGTTTATCCTGAATTAATTCGTAATAAAGCATTTGTTTTAAATGAAACTGCAAAAGAAGAAAGTAAATTTAGAAATACCATTGAGCAAGGTTTAAAAGAATTTGAAAAATTATTGGACGGTTTTAGACAGGCTTTTGAAAAAACAGGAATGTTAATCAAACAAATTTCTGGCAAACAAGCTTTTAAACTTTATGATACTTATGGTTTTCCATTGGAAATGACTCAGGAATTGGCGGTTGAAAATAATTTAGAAGTTGATGCGATTAGTTTTGAAGACGCGTTTAAAAAACACCAGGAACTTTCCCGTGTTGGCGCTGAACAAAAATTTAAAGGCGGATTGGCCGATACTGGTGAAATGTCCGTTAAGTATCATACCACTACTCATTTGTTGCATGCCGCTTTAAAAAAAGTTTTAGGCAGCCACGTTGAACAGCGTGGCAGTAATATTACTGCTGAGCGTTTGCGTTTTGATTTTTCTCATCCTGAAAAAATGTCTGAAACACAAAAAGAAGAAGTTTCTAATTTGGTTAATTACGCCATTGAACATAATTATCCTGTAACGTTTGAAGAAACAACTGTGGCTGAGGCGAGAAAAAGGGGTGCAACCGGTTTGTTTGAAGATAAATATGGTAATTTGATTAAAGTTTATTCAGTTGGCGATCCTTTAAGCGAACCAGATGCTCACATAAATTCTTTGACTTTCAGCAAAGAAATTTGCGGTGGACCGCACATGGACAGAACCGAGTTGCTTGGCAAATTTAGAATTATTAAAGAAGAGGCTGTTAGTTCTGGTGTTAGGCGAATTAAAGCTATTTTGGAATAATTGAATTATGATTAAGAAATTTTTAATTCATCTTTGGCAATCTCGAATTAAGTTTGTCAGATATTTTATAATCGGAATTACTTCTTTTGTATTGGACATAGTCCTACTTTATATTTTAAAAGAATTTTTTGGATTATATCCGGTGGTGGCAGTTATTATTAATCAGATATTTATCATTGGATTTGTTTTTGCAATGAATAAGTTTTTTTCCTTTCGCGCTAATGGTAATACCAGTAAACAAGTTGCCAGATTTTCTGTAGTAGTTGCCGGCAATTATTTATTTGCGATATTTTGGATGTGGTTATTTAATCATGAGTTAGGATTTAATTATCTGTTAGTTCGGACAGCTAATGTTATTTTGACTGTGGCTTGGAATTTTCTTTTATATCAAGAATGGGTTTATCGCGTGGAAAAAATTGAACCAGCAAAATCGTGTTGTGAATAGTTTTATAAAATTAATTTATTCTATTTAATAAATTTGGCTTAAATAAGCCAAATTTTGTGCATTTAAAGTGTTTTTCGGAATGATTGGTTCAAACCCTTGACTTATTTTGTAAAATAGTTTAAAATATCACCATATTTATAATAATTTCTTAAACACAATGGCCAACAAAGATGTCATTGAAATTGACGGGAAGATAGAAGAACTATTACCCGCGGGTACATTTCGAGTCCGTTTAGAAAGCGGACAGTCATTAACTGCACATTTGTCCGGCAAAATGAGATTAAACAAAATCCGGCTGGGCATCGGAGATACAGTGAGAGTTGAAATGACCCCATACGATTTGACCAAAGGTAGAATTTCTTATCGTTATTAAAAAAATTATTCAAACAATATCAACCGTTGCGGTGTAGCCTTTATTGAGGCGTCGATATCGCGGCATCGGTTGATATTTTTCTTAACCGTGAAATTTAAATATATCTTATATGAAAGTTCGCCCAGCAGCTAAAAAAATTTGTCAAAAATGTAAAGTTATCAGACGCAAAGGTCGGGTCTGCGTAATTTGCAGTAATCCGAAACATAAACAGCGTCAAGGTTAATTATTTTTTCAATTTTATTATGCGTATTGTAGGTATTAACATTCCCAAAGAGAAACGAATTGTTATTTCTCTAAGTTATATTTACGGCATCGGCAACTCGGTGGCCCGTAAAATTTTAGCTCAAGCTAAAATTAGTGAAGATATTAGAACCAAAGATTTAACTTCCGACCAGGAAGATCGTTTAAGAATGATTATTGAAAAAGAATGCATGACCGAAGGGGATTTGCGCCGCGAAGTCGGCAGCAATATTAAACGTTTGAAAGATGTTAAATGTTATCGCGGTGTTCGGCATATGAAACATTTGCCGGCTCGTGGACAGAGAACTAAAACGAACAGCCGTACCGCTCATGGTAATACTCGCAAAACAATGGGCAGCGGACGTAAAGCGTCCGGTATTAAGACGTAAAGGCCGTTTAATTTTGTTTAAGTTAAAATTTTTATGACTACCAAAGAAGTAAAAACAGCAAAAGTCAAAACTAAAAAGAAAAAGATTGTAAAGCAAGTATTACGCGGTAATGCTCATATTTTTGCCAGCTATAACAATACCATTGTTACTATTACCGATCCCAACGGCAATGCTTTAGGTTGGGCTTCTTCCGGTATGGCCGGTTTCAAAGGTCCAAAAAAAGCCACTCCATATGCCTCTACTATGGTAGTGAAAATGTTGATTGATAAAATTGCTGATTATGGTTTAAAAGAAGTAAATGTTTATGTAAAAGGCATTGGACAAGGTCGTGAAGGCGCTGTGCGTGCTTTATATGCCAACGGTTTAAATGTATTATCAATTAATGATGTTACTCCGATTCCGCATAATGGTTGTCGTCAGCCTAAACGCAGACGCGTATAAAACTGCGGTTATTATTTAATTTTTGTAAATATGTCTCTTAAAACAAATTCAAAATGCGCCCAATGCCGCAGAGCCGGTGAAAAACTTATGTTGAAAGGTGAGAAATGTCTTGGACCGAAATGTCCAATGTCCAAGAGAAGTTATCCGCCCGGTATGCATGGTCCAAATCAAAAACATGCAAAAATATCTAACTACGGAAAACAATTACGTGAAAAACAGAAGGTTAAAAGAATGTATGGTATTTTGGAAAAACAATTTTCAAATTATGTTATTGAAGCGTCTAAAAAAGTTGGTGATACCGGTAAACATTTGATTAGTTCACTTGAATCTCGTTTGGATAATGTTGTTTATCGCATGGGTTTGGGAAAATCTAGAATTTCTGCCCGTCAAATTGTTAGTCATGGGCATATAATGGTTAATGGAAAGAAACTTGATGTTCCGTCAGCTCGTGTTAAAGTAGGTGATGTAGTTGCTTTACGCGAAGGTGCGAAAAATAAAAAAGAATTTCAAGGAATTCTTGAAAAATTAGCAAAAGTTGAAGCTCCAGTTTGGTTAGGTTTGGATGCGAAAGTTGCCAGTGCCAAAGTTTTGAATACACCTACGGCTGAAAATCCAATGTTCAACGCCAAGGTGATTATTGAGTTTTACTCACGCTAAAAATTAAATATAATTTTATGGAAAATTTACTTTTACCGTCAAAAGTTGAATTTCAACAGGGTGAGCAAGCAAATGCTGGCAGTATTGTTATTATGCCTTGTTATCACGGTTATGGTGCTACTTTGGGAAATGCTTTACGTAGAGTATTGCTTTCTAGTTTACCGGGTGCGGCCGTTGAGTCATTTAAAATTAGAGGTGTACAACATGAATTTACCACTGTGGAAGGTGTAAAAGAAGATGTAGTTGAGGTTATGTTGAATTTAAAACAATTAATCGTGAAGGTTTATGGAGATGAGCCTGTAGTGTTAAGTTTGTCCAAAAAAGGTCCAGGCGTAGTTACTGCTGATGATTTTGAAGGAAATTCTAATGTAGAAATTTTTAATAAAGATTTAGTCATTGCCAATTTGACCAACAACAAAACTTTTGAACTGGAGGTCACAGTTGGCAGTGGTCGCGGTTTTAAAGCGGCTGAAGAAAAAGATCGTCAAAATTTTGATCTCGGTACCATTATGGTTGATTCTATTTATACCCCGGTGCGCGATGTTGGTTATCATATTGAATTTGCTCGTGTTGGTGATATTACTAACTATGAAAAGTTGACTGTAAATATTGAAACAAACGGCACCATTACACCGAGTGAAGCCATGCGTCAAGCCACTCAAATTTTGATAGACCATTTTAATATTGTGTTATTAGCTTCACAGGAACAAAGCGGAAAAGATGGAGTTTCTCAGACCGAAGTGGCAGAAGAAGATGTGGTAGAAACAGAAACTGAACCAAAAACGAAGAAAACCAAAGCGGTTAAAGCAAAGAAAAAAACGAAAAAATAAAAAGATAATGCAGAAATTTTATGAGACATTTAAATAAGAAGAAAACTTTAGACAGAAATAAAGCCGGACGCCGAGCCTTATTGGCTAATTTAGCAGAAAGTCTTATTTTATATGAAAAAATTAAGACTACCAAAGCTAAAGCTAAAGCCGTTAAATCAGTAGTAGAAAAAATGGTTACTATTGCCAAAAAGAACACTTTGGCATCGCGTCGGGAATTAATCAAGAAACTTTATACTAAAAATGCGGTTCAAAAATTAATGGATGTATTGGGCCCTCGTTATGCCGAAAAAAAGGGCGGCTATACCCGGATGATTGCATTAAAGAGCCGTATTGGCGATGGCGCCGAAGAATCGATTATTGAGTTTGTTTAATTTAAGAGTGAAATAATATGGCACACAGAAAGAAATTTGAAATTGACGCCGCCGGACAAGCTCCGGGTCGTTTAGCTACAAAAATAGCGACATTTTTAATGGGTAAACATAAACCGACTTATCGTCCGCATGTTGATAATGGTGATAAGGTGGTAATTTTAAATGTTTCTAAAATGATTTTTACCGGAAAAAAATTAGAACAAAAAGTGTATTATAAACATTCTATGCATCCGGGTGGTTTAAAAGAAACTCCGGCTAAAAAAATGATGAAAGAAAAACCGGAAGAAGTTTTAATTCATGCAGTAATGAGAATGTTACCAAAAAATAAATTGCGCACTCAGCGCATATTAAGAATTTCATTTAAATAATAGGTTGTTATGAAGAAAGCAGCGACTACAAAAAAATCCAAAACAGTTATTACCGCAGCGGTCAAGCCGGTTGTTAAAAAAACAGCAGCCAAAGATCAATCTCGTGCTGTCGGCAGACGCAAAAGAGCTTCGGCTCGCGTGAGAATAGAAAAAGGTAATGGTCAAATTACTGTTAACGGACAGCCGATGGCTAAATATTTTCCTTACTTTGAATTACAGGAAATGGTTTTGGCTCCGTTAAAAACTTTGGCCAAAGAGAAAGATTTAGATGTGTCTATTAAGGTGGTTGGTGGAGGAAAAAACGGCCAAGCCATATCAGCTCAACATGGTTTATCCAGAGCCTTAGTAAAATGGAATGAAGATTTTAAAAAGACATTAAAAACTCAAGGATATTTGACTCGCGATCCGCGCGTTAAAGAAAGAAAGAAATTCGGTTTGAAAAGAGCCCGTCGTGCACCACAGTGGTCAAAACGTTAAGAAACCTCCCCTCGAAAAAATCGAGGGGATTTTTTTAATTTTTTGTTTAATAAAAAACCCCACGTTTTAGCGCGAGGTATTCAGATTTCAAGAGGTAAAGTTTGTTTTTAGTCGATCGTTTCATAAAGAATAGCCATTCCTGATTCAAAAAAACCGTTTGATATGCCAGCGAAACCGGTTTTTGGTATCGGAAACATCATCGGAATTATGCTGATTATGCGAATCTTATCCTGATTGCTTTTGAGCCAGTCGTTTATTTTTTGTTCCAACTTAGTTTCATTATTCGCACTATTGTCAGTTTTGAAAATTTTGGTTTGGCTCATTTTTACCCCTTTTGTTGTAGTGTGCTGCTTATAAACTACTACAAAATCTCTTAGTTGTCAATATGTGGTGGAATTGGTGTTTTTTGTTGTTAAAATCGCGTTTTTACGGTATAATCTAAACATAATAATATGTCATATTCTGTTGTAAAAAATACGTCATTTTTAACGGCGGCGTCAATTTTGCAAAAAATAATTTCTTTTGTTTATTTTACGGTTATTGCTCGAATAATCGGGGTGGGTGATACAGGACAATATTTTTTTGCCTTAACATTTACGACAATTTTTACTGTGGTGGCGGATTTTGGTTTGGGACAAATTTTAATTAGAGAAACTGCCCGTTATCCTGAAAATTCTGAAAGAAATTTAAACACAGTTTTTTGGACTAAAGTAATTTTTGGCGCAGTAGCTTATTTGTTGGTAGTATTTTTTATTAATGTATTTAATTACGCGCCGGAAGTTAAACAATTGGTTTATTTATCTGGAGTGACGATGTTTTTTGATAATTTACATGCTACTTTCTACGCTTTATTTCGAGCAAGAAAAAATTTATTTTATGAATCTGTTGGAGTGGTTGCTTCACAATTTTTGACTTTAACAATTGGTACCATTGCGTTGTTGATGCATTGGCCGTTAATTTGGTTGATTGTTGCTTATACAATACCAAGTTTTTTAAATTTCTTGTACTCGGCTTATTTTGCTAGGCGTGTTTATAAATTGCATTATGGTTTTATTTGGGATAAAAATTTATTTAAAACATTTATTGTGTTAGCTGTGCCATTTGCCTTAGCTGGAATTATTGGTCGGTTATATTCTTATAGTGATTCATTGATAATGTCTAAAATGTTAAGTCGCGATGAATTGGGTTGGTGGAGTGTACCATACAAAATTACTTTCGCTTTTCAATTTATTCCGGTGGCATTGTCTGCCAGTATTTTTCCGGTGATGAGCGGATTATATTTACAAAGTAAAGAAAAAATTGGGCAATTATTTCAAAAATCATGGCATTATCTTTTTATCATTATTTTTCCACTATCCTTTGGTTTGTTTGTTTTAGCTGATCCGATTATTACTAAAATTTACAAGCCGGAATATTTGCCGTCAGTGCCGGTTTTGCGTGTTTTAATAATTAGTTTGATTTTTGGTTTTTTAAGTTTTATTACCGGCGCATTATTGAATGCTTCCAATCGTCAAAAAGTTCAGACAATATTAGTGGCGGTTGCTTTGGTTGTTAATATTGTTATTAATGTTATTTTATTGCCAAGAATTGGAATAATCGGCGCAGCTTTTGCCGCTTTGACCGGTAATATTATCTTGTGTTTTGGAGGTATTTATTTTGCCGGACAATTTGCTGCTTTAGATTTTAAAAGAATTTTTATTTCAATTAACCAAACATTGTGGCCGGCTTTGATTATGGCAGCCGCGGTTTATTACTTGTCATCAAGGATTAATTATTTAGTTACTATACCGATTGGCGCGGTTTTGTATTTTGTATTGCTGTTTGTTACGGGCGGCTTAAACAAAGCAATGATTTTAGAAGCAAAACAAAAAATTTTAGTAAAATCTAATCCAATGTCAGTTTTGTAAATAATTAAATTAAAAATTTTTATTGAGTATGTCTAAAATATTAATAGTTTCATTGGAATATCCGCCACAAGTCGGAGGAATAGCGTCATATGTGCAGAATTTTGCAGCTCATCTCCCACTGGAATCAGTTGTTATTTATGCTCCGAAAATTAAAGGTGATTATGATTATGATGTTAAAAATCCTTGGAAAGTGTACCGTCGGAGTCCATATTGGTTTTTGTGGCCGCGGTGGTTAAGGATGTTGTGGCAATTAAACATTATAATTAAAAAAGAAAAAATTGAAAAAATTTATATTCAGCATGCCTTACCTGTTGGATATGTTGCGTATTTAATTAAAAAAATAAAGAAAATTCCTTATATTGTATTTTTTCATGGCACTGATTTAACTTTGGGTTTAACAAAAAAAGTTCACAAATTATCTTTAGTTTGCCGTTCAGCTGAGCAGGTGATTGTTAGTAGTAATTTTTTAAAAACAAAATTACTGTCTAAATTAGATGATTTGAAAAATGTAAAAGTCATAAATCCGTGTCCCGGCGATTTGTTTTTGCAACCGATAAATCAGGAAGAAGTGGACAAAATAAAAAGTCAGTTGGCTTTATCTGGCAAAAAAGTTATCATAAGCGTGTCACGATTGGCTGATGGCAAGGGTTTTCCGCATTTAATTAGAGTTATGCCGGATATTTTACGTAAGGTTCCTAACTTGGTTTGGCTGATAGTCGGCGATGGTCCTAAACGAGAAGCCATTGTTAATTTGGTTCAACAGTATAAATTACAAAATGTCGTTAGATTTATCGGACAAATTAATTATGAAGAATTACCAAAATTTTATCATCTAGCTGATTTATTTGTTTTGTTGACCCACAAAGACGAAACAACGGAAGAAGGTTGGGGGACAGTGTTTTTAGAGGCAGCCGCCTGTGGTTTGCCTGTAGTAGCCGGAAAAGTTGGTGGAGTAGATGAAACCATTGAACATTCAAGAACAGGAATTTTAGTTGATATTTATCAGGGCGCAAATGTGGCTGCCAGTATAGCTGATATTTTATTGGATGAAGATTTTGCTGGGCAAATGGGCTTGGCCGGACGAGAGAGAGTATTAAATGAGTTTACTTGGGAAAAGCAAATAGCTAAGATTGGTTGATTATCGCGAAAAATAATATGAATAATAAGTTAATTAGTATAATAATTCCGGTATATAATCACGCTCATACATTAAAGCGAAGCCTTGATTGTGTTTTTCGTCAAACATATCGTCCGTTGGAAGTTGTAATTGTGAATGATGGCAGTACGGACAATTTTGGTCCGACCATTAGAACCATAATGATGACTCGTTTATCTAAAACTGTGAATATAAAAATAATTAATCAGGAAAATCGCGGAGCGCCGTCCGCTAAAAATATTGGATTTACACAGTCACACGGTGATTATGTTATTTTTTGGGATGCTGACACGATAGCTGAGCCGGTTATGTTGGAAAAAATGGTTGGGGTTTTAGAAAAAAATCCGTCTGCCAGTTATGTTTACTGTGATTATAAATTTGGTTGGAAAAAAATGCCAGGACAAAGGTTTGATCCAACACAATTAAAACTTTTTAATTATATTGATACTACTTCTTTGTTGCGGCGGGAAGATTTTGTGTTGTTTGATGAACAACTGAAAAAATTTCAAGATTGGGATATGTGGTTGACATTATTAAGTAAAGGCAAAGTTGGTGTATGGTTGCCAGAAATGTTGTATAAAAAAATAGTGGCAGGTCGAGATGGTATAAGCAGTTGGTTGCCAAGTTTTTTTTATAAATTACCTTGGAAGACGAAAGCAGTTAAGAAATATGAAGAGGCGCGTCGGAAGATTGTTTCCAAGCATCATTTGATGCCGCTATAGTTGTTATTAGCATGATACCAAAGACATGAAAAAGTGCTGGTGAAGTGATGTTAATAATAAGTAAAGCAATAATCATTGATAAAATAACCGGACCATTTTTGTTCGGTTTTTTTATAATATCGCGAATTAATAACACGATTAAAAATAACCACAATGACAAACCAATCAATCCGCTTTCAGCCGTAATTTCCAGATATCCCCAGTCAAAGTGAGGGGTGGTTATTTCTTTATTAAATATAGGGCTAAAGACAGTGACTGTGTCACCAAGTCCTAAACCAAAAATTGAATCCGGAATGATTATTTTTTCAATAATTTTTGGTAAGAGAAGCATTCTGGACAGTGAACTGTCTTCAATTTGCGGCGCTGTGATACTTTGGAGACGTAGGCCAAAAAATTCCCAACCTAGATTTTGTCCGCGGCTAGTAATTAGATGTAGAGCAGTAAAAATGATAAAGATTGAAATTAAAGAAACAGATATTATCTTAACTGTTCGACGCCAATTTGTTTTCCAAAATAAAATTCCTAATCCAATTATTAAAGCCAAGTAATAAATTCTCGTTAGGTTAACAGCCATAATTGCGGCGGCAGAAGAAATTACCAGCAGGTTTAATCGTTCTTTTTTAAAAATTTGTTTTCCGGCAAATAAAACAAATAGGGGGATCAATAATAATTGTTCGTTTAAGACTATTCTGAAATAACCCAGCCCGACGTCGGTTATTTTACCTGTAGCCACATCGCGTAACCAATGATAATAGTGATCTTGCAATACGAATATTCCACTGGAAAAACCAGCTAAAGTGAATAATGTAAACGCGACATTTCCTATTATGGCCGATACAACCATTGTTAAACCGATAGAGCGGAATTTTTTATTTGTAATAATCTCTTTTAGGGGATAAAAGTACAATATAAAGCAGTAGGGGATGAAGTCGGATATTACCAAGGTGGGCGAGTGCTTATTTATAATGCCCAGCATAGCTGATAAAACAGCCCAGATAAACAAAGATAAAATTAAAATATTGATAGGTTGTCGCAAATTAAATGTTTGTGAGATTTTTTTTTCTTTTATAATTCTAGTAAAGAATATTATTATTGCGAGAATTAGCAATACCGATCTCAAAGATAAAGGTTCTAAAGATAAAATATTTCCACTACCGCACAAAATGATTTCTCCGGCAATAATTAGCCAGCCGCGAATATCATTTTTAATTAAAAAATATGCGGTTAGAACAGCAACAATTGCGGCTATAGCCGTATTTACACAAGAAGCCGTCCACAGAGGTGTGGAGGGATTAAAAAAATAAGAAAACAGTCGGATGGCAAAATAAATTAGAGTAAAATAAAATATATTTTTAGATTTTATGTTCATGTTATTGTAAAATTTTTTCATTAATATCACGCATGCCATTTAAAAATTCCGCGGCTGGTAAGTTATTTCTCCCTTCCAATTGCGCTGACAATATTTCAATTGTAGAATTTTGACCGCAACCCGCGTAAATATGATTGCCACTAATTAATATTTCCCCCGGTTTTAAATTTTTTGCTGCAGTTTTGGTGATTTTAGTTAATTTTATTCTTTTATCATCAATTGTTGTCCATATTCCTGGCCAAGGCTGAAGTCCGCGATATTGATTGTAAATTGATTCTGAATTATTTGTAAAATTAATTCGACCGTCGTCACGAGTAAATATTTTGCAAAAAGTTGCTTGAGTTTCATCTTGTATTTGCGGTTCAATTTGTTTAGCCAGCCATTTTTTCACAGTGTTTAATAATTGAGGAATGGCCATTGTGGCCAGTTTTTCACTTACTAAAGGACAAGTGTCATCTGGTTCAATTGATATTTTTGTTTGTGAAAGAATTGGTCCGTGATCCATTTTTTTATCCATTAGCATTATGGTTATGCCGGTGATTTTTTCTCCGTTGATTAAGGCTGTTTGGATAGGGGAAGCGCCGCGATACTTTGGCAGTAAAGAAGTGTGAATATTCAAACTTTTATTTGCGGGAATATTTAACACTGCTTCAGGAATTATTAATCCATATTGGCAAACTACATTCAAATCAATTTCGTTTAAAATAGACAAATCAAAATTTTGTTTAAGTGATTCCGGTTGGATAATTTTTAATTTATGTTGCTTGGCTATGATTTTTACTGGCGACTCCTCAATTATTTGTTTTCGACCAACTTTTTTGTCCGGTTGAGTGATTACCAAATCAACAGAGTAATCCGTATTATTTAGCAGGGCTGTTAAAATTTTTCCAGCAAATTCACCTGTGCCAAAAAAGGCTATTTTCATCATAGTTGTATTAAGTCAGCTTGGCGTAATTTTTTGGCTTTTTCAATAAAGAGTATGCCATTTAAGTGATCAATTTCGTGTTGGAGAATGCGGGCAAAATAATCTTCGGCCGGAAATTCCATTTTTTCACCCCTGATATTTTGTCCGTATACTTTTATTTTTTTATAGCGTTTTACTTCTCCAAAAATATTCGGCACGGACAAACATCCTTCGTCATCAATAGTTTTTTGTAATGACATTTTTTCCCACTCAGGATTTATTAATATTAAATCAGTTTTTTGATTGGGAGTATATTTTTTGGCAATAACGCAGATAGCCAGTGATTGTCCAATTTGCGGCGCGGCCAAACCAACGCCGTCTTTAGCGTACATTGTTTCAATCATGTTCGTGGTTAATTTTTTTATATCTGGACTGCCAAATCGGTCCGCTGACAATGAAGCGGATTTTTTATGTAATATTTCGTTTGGGTCAGTTACGATATCTAGAATCATATGTTTTAGTCTAAAGACAGCAGAGAATTGGGGTTGGGATCAACCTTCCAATCATCTGGCAAATTTTTAATGATTAATTTAACATTTTTTTTATATTGTTCATAGCCAATTTTTATTAGAATAATTCTCCAATATTGGCGGCGAAAAAAGCGAGGGGTGGATTCTAAAGAACAGCTTATTTTAATTTGATTTTGGTCTTTAGTCAAGTGTTGTAATAAAGAAAGAACTTTTTGTCCAGCTGTTGCTGCTGCCGTTTCCGAAGTGTTGCCGTAAAATATTTTTAGTAAAAAATTATATGGCGGATATTTAAACAGTCGGCGTTCTTTAAGTTGTTCTTGATAAAATTTTTCAGGTTGATACAAAGCTTGAAAAACTGGATGCTCAGGATAGTTTGTTTGGATATATATTTTACTGTCTGCCGGCAGGCGATACTCGGCTGTGCGTAATCCTTGCCAAAGATATTCAGGCGCTTTATATTCAGGGACAATTAACGACATATCAGCGTCTAGAATGGCCATTAGTTTTATTTGTGACCAATCAATCCGACCCCAAGCGTATTCTGTGCCAACAATAATTTTTTGTTGTTTATTATTATATAATTCATTCGGTGTTTCCGACGCGCTGTCTATCCGCATAATTTTAAATTTTTTCAAGTCAATATTTTTTTTCAACGCAGTTTCAATACCCGCCGTGCCCGTCCCCATATGTACCAAAGTGACATTGTCGCATTTGTCGCAACGCTCAGGCATTTTTTGCGTAGTTCGGCAATAATGACATCGTATTGTTTCTTCGTTTTTATAGTAAGTGAGCGGGCGTTGACATTGAACACATTTAAAAACAAAACCGCAGTCTCGGCAAAAAACAAATCCGGCATCGCCACGTCTATTAATAAATAAGAAAATGTCGCCGTCAATGGTGTTTTTTATGTCATTAAGCAAATCATCATTCAATAATTCATAATTTCCTCCGCGGCGTTCTTGTTTAATATCTATCAGTCTAAATCGGCGACGGAAAGGTTTGATTTCTAATTTATCTGATTTATAAACTTTTTTGTCGGCGAAATAGTAAGTTTCTACTGAAGGCGTATGTGTTAAAAAATGTACTTGAGCTGTTTGCCATTTAGCCAACATGATAACCGCATCACGAGTATGAAATCGAGGAGCCATGTCCCAACTTTTATAATCCGGATTACCTTCATCGTCTAAAAAAATGCTGGTTAAGTTGGTCCAAGGTAAAAATAACGCCCGACGAGTACCCAAAACTATGGCCTTTGGATTGTTTCTTATGTTTAACCAAAGTTCAAACATTTCTTTGTCGCTCATTTCACTGGTTACCACGAAACATTTTTTCTGTATTTCTGCGGGTAAATCACCGATTAATTCGCGTAGTTGTTTTATTTCAGGAACTAATATTAAGGTTTGGCCAATTTTTTCTATATTATTTTTTAAATAATCTTTTTTTTCGTTAATGGTGGAATAGATAAAAATTTTTGGCCGATCGAATTTTTGTTTAATTTTATTTTTTATTTTTTCTATGGAAATTTTTGTAATTTTTCTTTTTTGCAATGGTAGCAGGTTGGATTTAAGAAGAAAATTTAGAGGAGTTCGGTAAAACACGGACAATTCTTCCAAAAAACCGAGTTGAGCTTCTGTTAAAATTTGTTCTGCAAAAACAATTTCTTGAATTTTTTTTAGTTTTGTTATTGTGGTTGATGAAGTTTGGTTGATGGAGGTTATAACGCCAAATTCAACACTGTTTCTAAACGGCATTTTAACCAATTGTCCAATTTTAATTTGATCGGCAATTTCTTTGTCGGCAGTATAATCAAAAATATTTCTAGACAATGGTAGCCTTTTAATTGGCGCGATCTGAACCAGCATAGTTTAAAAAATAAATTCAGCTGTTAGATAACCGACACCAAAGGGGGCTTCATAAGCCAATTTTTTGTAAGTGTATTTTTTGTTTTGCAAAACACCCATTAACATCAAAATTGATCTTAATCCGCATTCGGCGGCGTCAGCCACCAATTGATTGTCCATTTGTATCATACCTGCGGCATTACCCGCTTCAAGCAGTTCCTGTATTTTTTTATCAAATTTCTCTCCATTTGGATTAAATCCGGCCGGAGCATCGGTGGTTAATGCATGTGACATATCTCCTGAAGCGATAATGGCTATGCGCTGATTACTATTTTCAATCTGATCTTTTAATAAGACGCCAAAATCCAAATGGTTTTTCCAGCTTAAATTACAAAAACCGAGCTGTAGAACATGAATTTTTGGCAAATGTTTAGTTAAATAAAAAAGTGGCACAACTGAACCGTGGTCTAACACTTTTTCGCTAATCATAACTGCCGGAAAATGATTATTTTTTGTTGATGTTCTGATGTGATATGCTAAAGACATGTCACCTTTAAAAATTAATTTTGTTGACAAATCGCCAAATTCTCGCAAATCAGTGGTATATTCCGGACAATTATTAATTGTGAACGCATCACTGAAAAGACTGCCGTGCGGAGAAATGATTATAATAACATCCGGATGAGTGGCATAAAGAGCCTCTTCTAATTCTTCCATCGCTTTTTTTGTTTTATCAATTTTTTTTAAAGCAGTTTTTCCAATGGTTGGAATTAAAATTGGGGGATGTGGAGTAATGGCGGCAAAAACTAACGACATAATGTTTAATTATTGATTGAAAGTTTTGTTTGTTCAGAAATTAACCAATTGGCCAATCGGTGCGGTTCGCTAAATCTTTGGGCGAAATTATTGTTGCCCAGAGTAATAATAACTTTTTGCGCTTTGGTAGTTTTGTCTTCAATTAAAATAGCCATTACTGTGCCGGCTTCATTGGTATAACCGCTGTTGCTGGCAAGAATTCTATATTTTTTTGTTGAGTCAAGCATTAGCTTGTTAACATTACTGATTGTATGTGTGACTGTTTTGTTTTTGCTGAGTAATTCACGAAAAGTATAAGTTGTATTTGATATTGTATCCTTTATTGTGGAATTGGCAACAACCTTAATAAAAATTTTTAACATATCGCGTGCTGTAGACACATTGTCTTTGCTTAAGCCGGTAACATCCTTTATTTGACTGTTATCAGCACCCCAATCGTCTAATCGTTTGTTGATGTTGGATATTAGGTTTTTTTCACTTAGGCCACTGGCTTGAGCAATCATTCGTGACGCGTTATTGACCGAACCGATCAACATTGAACTGAGCAAGTCAATGTTTTTTATTTTTTCACCGTTGATTAATCCGAGAGGATTTCCAGAACTGGCGTAAGAGCTGCTTTGGTAAGTTGTGGATTTACTCAAATCTAAATTTTGTTGAAGTGATTCATAAGCAACTAATAATTTTGTCAGAGATGCTATGGGACGTTTTTTATCAATATTTTTTCCGCTGATAATTTTTCCGCTTGGATATTCGGCTACTAAGTAAGCATCTATTTTTGTAGCGAATAAATCGTCCACCGGCCCCTCATTATCTCCCAAAAATTTGTTTTGTGAAGATGCTAAAGCGTTATTAACATAAATTGGCTCTCCTTCCGGAATGTTCAATGATGTCAGTAAAGTTACGGTAATAACATTTTCTAATTTGTAGCCCATAGCTGAAAAAGTTTCGGAATCGGTAATATTTCTTTTTTTACCTTTGTCTATCACATACAATTTATTATTATCTTTTATTTTTAAGAGTGTGCCGTCTGCAAAATTAATTGGCATATTAGCTGTTTCAAATTTTGCCAAATCTTTGATTTGATGTTTTTCCACTGACAAATTTTTATATGGATTTATTTTTAAAATAGCGTTATCGGTAATAGGATAAAGTTTGCTGTCTTTAAGAAGGTAATAAGCGTTATTTAAATCGGTAATTTGATAAATAACACCTTGAGGTGCAACCGTGGTGGCGTTAATTTCAGCTCCGATGGCATAGCCAGCAATATCTTGTTCATAGATATTAATAATTTCTTGAGGATTATATCCTAATTGTCTAATTGTTTCATCAGATGCGAATGGACGCAAAGTATCGTAGTCAACAAGATAAGTTTTAGTCGGTGTTTTAAGTAAGGAATAGTTGGCAAAATTTATATCTGAACCGTCAGGATAGTTTGTTAAATCTATGTCTGGAATTATTACCGCCAATTTTGGGTCGCTTCGAGACATTAAGATAGAATTATTTTTAATTTTTCTTTTTGTTCCATTTTGGACAACCCAATACTCGCTGCTGGAAGCTGATTGTAAAAGTGTACCGTTTGGATATAGTTGGCTGAACCAGCTTTGCCAAATTTTCCAAAAATTTTTATTACCTTGGAGATGTGGTGTGTAAGTATAGAGAAAAGCTGTTGCCCAGCTTTGAGGGGTAACTTCTTGGCTGTCTATCAGTATTGATTGATTTTTTTGTTTAATAAAACTGGATTGATTTTTATTGTCATAATACCAGCGGATAATTCCAGCTGCGCCGTCAACTTGTTTTCCAAAACCTTTATTTTTAACAACCCGCGGATCGCTTAAATTACATCCGTCGCAAACGGCATAACCGGTTGCCCAATCTAACTGTCTGGCGGTAGGGGAGTCGTCGGTAATTAAACTTTGTTCTTTTTGTAAAGTCACCAATAAAAATTTTTGGCTGATTTGATTATTAACCGCTGCTTCATAAATTATGTCGGCTGCCGATTTTAACATCCCGCTAGCGTCGACAGTTTGGTAATTTCGCAAATAACTTCCGCGGCTGTCTAAAAACTGTTGAACGCCGTCTCTTGTTAGAGCGTTGCAGTTTTGAATTTCTTCATCAGAAATGATGTAATGAGGATTAAAATCTGTGGCTGCAACGGTAATTGCCGGCACTCCTATTAATAAAATAATCAAAGCGGAAAAATAAAATTTTATTGTTTTTTTGTGTGACATATCAACATTTTTGGTCAAAAATTATGTTTTTTTATCTTCCATATTATATCATGAAAAGATTACATAAAACAACCCTCTAAAAATATGTTAATTTAGCTGTTTAAATTAGTTAAATTGTTTATTTGTAAAAACACCAAGGATAAATACCCTTGGTGTTTTTTGTGGATGCAATTTATAAGCCATGGTTAGCTGATTTTGATTTCTCCCTTACCCATTGTAATTTTAGCTTTTTGTCCGTCGGTTATTTTACCCTCAATAATCATCAGGGATAATTTATCTAGCAATTCAGTTTGGATGACTCGTTTGAGTGGGCGGGCGCCAAAAGTGGGATCATATCCCTCTTTGGCGATATGTTTGCGGACAGCTTCATCAATATCCAATGTAATTTTTCTTTCAGTTAATCTGTTTTGAACTTGTATTAACTGTAGATCAACAATTTTTTCAATTTGTTTTTCTGTCAATGAATGGAAGATTATTGTTTCGTCTAAACGATTTAAGAATTCCGGACGGAAATGGTTGTGTAATTCTTCCAATATTTTTTCTTTGATCTTATCTTCTTGATTTTTTATTTTTTTATTTCCGTCGCCAAATCCCAATTCGGCGCCACGTTTTAAATTAAGAATCATTTGACTGCCGATGTTGCTGGTCATAATTATGACGGTATTTTTGAAATTGACTTGTCTTCCTTTTGCATCAGTCACTCGTCCATCATCTAAAATTTGCAACATAATATTAAACACATCAGGATGGGCTTTTTCAATTTCATCAAATAAAATTACGGCATACGGCCGGCGACGGATGATCTCTGTCAATTGACCGCCTTCTTCATAGCCGACATAACCTGGCGGCGAGCCAATAATTTTAGAGACACTGTGTTTTTCCATATATTCACTCATATCTACTCTAACTAATGCGTCTTCCGTATCAAACATAAATTCAGCTAAGGATTTGGCTAATTCGGTTTTGCCAACACCTGTTGGTCCAAGAAATATGAACGATCCGATTGGTCTATTAGGTTCAGAAATCCCGGCTCTTGCTCGGCGAATAGCATTGGAAATCGATTTGATAGCTTCATCTTGTCCAATTACTCGTTTGGTTAATTCTTCTTCCATATTCGCCAGTTTATGAGATTCGCTTTCCAGCATTTTAGAAACAGGGATGCCTGTCCAGCGGGAAACTACTGTAGCAATATCAGTTTCAGAAATTTCTTCTTTTAAAATGCCGCGTTTTTTTTGCAAATCAGCTAATTTGTGTTCATCTTTTTTAATTTTGTTTTCCAATTCCGTAATTTTACCATAACGAATCTCAGCGACTTTTTGCAAATCACCCTTACGTTCTTCAATCTCGGCTTGTTGTTTTGACTGATCAATTTCTTTTTTACTGTCATGAATGCGTGTAATAATATCTTTTTCATTTTTCCATTTAGCTTCTAACTGAGAGCTGTTTTCTTTTAAATTGGACAAATCTTTTTCTAATTTGGACAATTGTTCTTTAGCATCTTCATTTTTTTCATTTTGTAAGGCTCTTTTTTCAATTTCTAATTTAATCATTTTTCGTTTCATTTTATCCAGTTCTTCAGGCATAGATTCAATTTCTAAACGCAAAGCTGAAGCAGCTTCATCTATCAAATCGATGGCTTTATCTGGTAAAAATCGATCGGTAATATAACGTTCCGATAATTTTACTGCAGCCGTAATAGCTGCGTCGGCAATTCTAACGCCGTGGTGAACTTCATATTTTTCTTTAATTCCACGCAAGATGGCGATAGTGTCATCTTCGGTCGGTTCATTAACCATAACCGGCTGAAAACGGCGTTCTAAAGCGGCATCTTTTTCAATGTGTTTTTGGTATTCTTTAATAGTGGTAGCGCCAATAGCATGCAATTCTCCACGCGCTAACATTGGTTTTAACATGTTGGCCGCGTCTACCGCGCCTTCAGAAGCTCCAGCACCGACAATGGTGTGTAATTCGTCTATAAAAAGAATTATTCTACCGGCGGCGGCGTTTACTTCTTTTAATACGGCTTTTAAACGATCTTCAAACTCGCCGCGAAACTTAGCTCCAGCTAAAAGCGAACCAATATCTAATCCGATTATTTCTTTGTTTTTTAAAGATTCAGGCACATCGCCGTTTACAATTCTTTGAGCTAAGCCTTCAACAATAGCGGTTTTTCCTGTGCCGGGTTCCCCAATTAAAACCGGATTGTTTTTTGTTCGGCGGGAAAGAATTTGCATGACTCTGCGAATTTCATCGTCGCGACCGATTACCGGATCAATTTTTTCTCCGCGCGCCAAATCAGTCAAATTTTTTCCATATTTTTCTAAAGCATTATATTTGCTTTCCGGTTCAGGAGAATCAACTTTTTGCGTACCGCGAATTCCGGCCAAAGTTTTTAAAACTAGGTCATAATTCGTATTATATTTTTTATTTATCAAATCACTGACAGGGTTGTTGCGGACTAAAAATGCCAACAATAAATGTTCCACACTGATGTATTCATCTCCCATTTTTTTTGCTTCTTGTCCGGCTGCTTGTAATATTGCCACTGTGCCAGGACCAAGTACAACTTGTCCGGGAGCGGGGGAGTTGAGAGTGGTTTGTTTTGGCAATTGTCCAACTATATTTTGAATATCGTCTAACAAGTCGGTCAATTTCAAATTTAGCTTGTTAAATAAAGCTGAAACAATACCTTCTTCGTCTTGCAATAACGCCAAAAAAATATGTGGCGGTTCAACCTGTGGTTGACCATTTTGCATGGCGATTTGTGAAGCAATTTGTAATGCTTCTTGTGATTTATGCGTAAAATTTTGAGGATTCATAATATTAGAATAATAGTTATCACTCTATCGTTTAGAGTGATAATACTATATCAAAAGTTTAAAATAAAGTCAAGACCCTTGTTCAAAAATAGCGATTATTTATGTTTAATTTAAACAAAAATCCGCCCTGGTTAGGGCGGATAGAAAACAAAATAAACAAGGTTAGTGTGATTTGCGCGATTGGCTGCGTGTCATTATCCAACAGAGTAGGTGTCCGACAAAATGAGGGGTTGTGGTAATGACAATTATGGCCGCGTGGATAAAAATTTTGCCGGAATTTTTATCGTAGCAAAAACTCTTCTTCAAAGTCATTATCACAGAGATCTTCTTCTGTCAATCTTGTCAATATTTGAGTTTCTTTCTGCTTCAAATCTTTTAACCAATTTTCCATTTGGATTCGGTCTGTTTTAATCTTGGCTATCCAATCATCATCAGATTCTGTGTAGAAATCGTATTTGCCACAATGAAATTGACGCCATATTGCGGCGTTTTCCAGGGTTTGCAACTGATGAATAATTTCTAAGCATTCATAAATTGCCTGTTGGCAGGAACCTATAAGTCCATTAGAACGGGAGATTGAAAATATTCCGTTTGGGTTGATATACCAGCGCCAGTGCCAACGCGTGATTTGATTTTTCACGAGACGATAATCGTCTACCAGTTCGTACCACCAGGAATGATGATCATAAGTTGTTTTGGGAATTTTTTGCGATACGCACTGAAGTGAAAAATCTACCAGTTTGACGATTAGGAAAATAAACAGAAATGCCAATGAACAAACAGCCAAACCCAGCAACAAAGCGCTAGCCACGTTAGACATTTTAAACTTCTCCTTTTGTTGGTTTTTTATTTAATGACAACAAGAGCCGTCATGGTGGTGATGTGTTTTAACTTTATCTTGATGATGTTGATCGTGATGATCACAACAAGTGTCATGCGCATCATGGCTGCTTGGCCCATGGTGATTTATTTTTGGCATTTTTGTCAGCCATTGGCCACGATGTTTTGAACAAAGTTGAATACGAATTAGCGCTATAGTTCTAACTAGGTAGAATTTGGCGTATTCACACAAAAAAATAATGCAGGCAATGGAAAAACAAATAGTTCCTATGATATTCAACCAATCAAGAATAAAATCAATCCCGTCAGTTTGGGGAAATGTCATAGTTTCATTTCTTTCCGCTTTTTTATGATTTTTCGCAAAATCAAAATTGCGACCGTGATGATTATTGCTGTTAGCATTTTATAATCCTTGTTTGTATTTTGTTGTAAAGAACGGTGTAAATTACATTTTGATAGTAGCATTAAAATGTCCTTCAGTCAAGCTTGAAATTAAACTCCGAATAGGTTAATATATTCATATTATGCCAGTTGTTTTAAATGTTCGAGTTGATAATTTAAGTTTGACGGAAGCGCGGGAAAAAGCCCGTGGTTTTTTGCATTCATCAAGTTCGCATACCATATTTACTCCTAATCCGGAAATGATTGTTAAAGCTCAAGCCGATCAATACTTTAAGGATGTACTAAATAAAGGCAGTTTGAATTTATGTGACGGATTTGGGTTGCATATTGTTTCTGGCGCGCGGCGAATTGCGGGAGTTGATTTTATGATGGAAATTTGTCAGATTTCAGCCGAAGAAAATAAGAGTATTTTTTTACTTGGTTCTTCCAGTGATGATATTGCCAAAAAAACGGCGGAAGAATTGAAAACAATAAATCCATCATTGCGAATTGTCGGACATTTTCGTGGACCGGATATAAATGAAAATATTAAAATTTCCAAACAAAAGAATTGTGATAAGCGGTTAATTGTTGATGAAACGGAAAATGAGATAATAATACAACAAATCAATGAGAGTGGTGCTAAAGTAGTATTTGTTGCCTTTGGTATGGGTAAACAGGAAAAGTGGATTATGGAAAATTTGTCTAAAATGCCTCAAATTAAAATTGCTATGGGAGTTGGTGGTTCGTTTGATTATATTTCCGGAACCGTTAAGCGCGCTCCTTGCTGGATGCGTCGGATTGGTTTAGAATGGGGATATAGGTTTTTAACACAACCAAAAAGAGTTGGCAGAATATTTAACGCCACAATTAGATTTATATTTTTAGTTTTGGAAAATAATTTTAAATTTTGATTTTTATGATAAAGACTCGTTTTGCTCCAAGTCCCACCGGTTATCTACATGTTGGCGGATTACGAACAGCTTTGTATTCATATTTGGTTGCCAGGCAAACTGGTGGCAAATTTTTATTACGCATTGAAGATACCGACCGTGAAAGATTCGTAGCTGATGGTACAGCTAATATTTTAAAATCTCTTTATTGGGCAGGATTGATTCCCGATGAAGGTGTGACTCAAGATGAACAAGGCGCAATAATTCAAACCGGCGATAAGGGTCCTTACATTCAATCGGAGCGTTTAGAAATTTATAGAAAATATGTTGATGAGCTGATTGATAAAGGTTATGCGTATTATTGTTTTTGCTCGCCTGAGAAATTGGAGGAAATGAGAATGATACAACAGAAAAACAAACTCCCCACAGGTTATGACGGATGTTGCCGTAAAATTGATTGCACAGAAGCTAAAAAACGCGCCTTAAACGGTGAATCTTGTGTAATTCGCATGAATATGCCAAAAGATGGAGAAACCGTGTTTAATGACGAAATAAGGGGTGAAATTCGCATTAAAAATGAATTAATAGATGATCAGGTTATTCTTAAATCAGATGGTTTTCCAACATATCATTTGGCAGTGGTCGTTGACGATTATTTAATGGGAATTACACATATTATCCGTGGCGAAGAATGGTTGTCGAGCGTGCCCAAACATTTAAAACTTTATGAATATTTCGGTTGGGAAGCTCCAAAGATGGCGCATCTTCCATTATTGTTAAATGCTGATAAATCAAAGTTAAGCAAACGGCAAGGGGATGTGGCAGTTGAAGATTATATTAAGAAAGGTTATTTACCGGAAGCGATTTTAAATTTTGTCGCTTTTCTCGGATGGAATCCGGGTGATGAGCGTGAAATTTTTAGTTTGGAAGATTTAATCAAAGAATTTAGTTTGGATAAAGTTGGAAAAGCAGGTTCGGTTTTTAATTTAGAAAAGTTAGATTGGTTTAATCAGCAATATCTGCGCAAATTGCCGGTGGAAGATTTGACTGAAAGAGCTAAGCCGTTTTTTAAACAAGCCGGTGTTGAATTAAAAGTTGAAGATAAACAGTTGGCTAAAATTATTTCTTTAGAAAGAGAACGAGTGATAACTTTGGCGGAATTGCCCGAAGCGGTAAAATTCGTTTTTGCGCTGCCGAACTACGAATCAACTTTGCCGGTTTGGAAAAAAAGCGATGCCAATGAAGCTAAAAATATTTTATCAGAATTGAAAGAGATGTTGTATAATTTTAGTGAACATCAATGGAATATAGAAAATTTGGAAACGACAATAGGGGAGTGGATTAAAGAAAAGGGTTATCAAAACGGCAATGTTCTTTGGCCGCTGCGCGTTTCTTTATCTGGACAGCAAAATTCTCCCGGTCCATATGAAATTGCCGATGTATTAGGCAAAGAAGAAAGTATTAGAAGGATTGAAACGGCGATAAATAAATTTTAAAAATAAAAATCCCGACATAAAGTCGGGATTTTCAAATTTAAGCAGTTTACATTAGGTGTCCAATTAGCAGGATGATAAAAATTCCGGCTGTGTTTAAAGTATATGACAAAATAGTAAAAAGTTTGGTGGAAATTGACTGTGAAGCGGCTAACAAAGAAACCCCAATTTCATCCGGCAGGGGAGAGGCGATAATAATAACCGCTAAAACAGAAGTAAGATATTTTTTTATCAGATAAGGTGTTTTGTTTCTCAATAAAATCATTATTTTTTCTTCAAACAACTTAGCTATTTCATCAGCGAAGGAACGGCGAACAAATCGGAAAATCAATGAATCACCGATGGCAGCGCCAACTCCCGCGATAAATCCAATCAGCCAAATATTATATCTGGCTGATAATATTAATAATATGGCGACTGCTGGAGCGGCGGTAAATCCATAAACATATAGAATTCCGGCCAAAAGCGCCCCAAAATAACCTAAATACAACAGCGGTTCCTGAACGGCGGCAGTGACGCTACCCTCCATAAATATAAAGTAAGTGATTATAAAAACAATAATCAGGAGAAAAAATTTGGGATATTTGATTTTTTTTAAAATGTTATTCATTTAATTATTCTTTAGGTAATCCGTGTAAAGCTAAGTTATGATTTTGATATTTGTCATCATCGGTTTTCTCTTCCCCGAACCAATCAGGCGGAATAAATTTATCACAATCTTCCACATTGTTAAATTCCACTTCTGCCGTAACCAGTCCGTCCAAATCCCCACGATAAATATCTAATTCAATTATTCCGCTTTCGTTCGGAATTTCATAGCGTGTTTTTTCAATTCTTTTTCCTTTTGTATTGTCCCAAAGTGAATTGAAAACTTTTTCGGTAATTTCTTCTTCTATCTCAGTTCTGACTTTTCCACTGCCACTTTTTATTGTTTTAAAATATTTTTCTCCTTTTTTGCGCAATCTGATTTTTTCTTTATTTTCATCTATTGTTAAATAACCTTGCATAATTTCTTTGTGAGGATATTGCTCAATATTATTCGGTAACGATTTAATTATAAATTTTCTTTCAATTTCTTGATTCGGCGCTTTTTCGGGAATTGTACTCAGTCTTTCCATATTATTTAAATATTATTAACAGTTAAAATATACCAAAAAAACCGGCGGAAAGCAAGCAAAATTAAATAAAAAAGCGCAAGGCTTCAAAGTCTGCGCTAAAAAAGAACAATGCTCAATGGCTGAGAATATCAATTAAAAGATCGAAAGAACTTTTTTTGCCGTGTACGTGGCAATCAGAATTGGGAATGGGATTTAAATTATGAACGGGACATGAATTGCTGGTGTGCCACACTCCGGTTAGCCCAACATAATTGTCGGGTGGTGGATTGGGGCAATTGCACCTCTTGGGGCAAGTACACCTGCCTTTTGTTGTCATTTTCCAACTCCTTTTGTTTTTTTGATTGACATAATGTTATCACAAATCAAAATAATCAACAAGGGGATAACTACCATACGTTAAAATATTTATAAACATAATTAAAAAAAGCGAGGATATTAATATCCTCGCAGAAAAAGAAATTTGTCAGATAACCAAGTTGAATTCCAGACAATCCATTTTGCCGTGTACGGGGCAGTTTGGGTCTGGATCGGGATACAAGTTGTGAGTAGGACATTGGTTGCTGACTCCCCAAATCCCAGTGTATTCAACCGGATTATCTGGCGGTGGGTTTTGGCAGTCACATGTTTTCGGACAAGTGCATTGTTCATTTGATGACATTTTGAAACCCTCCTTGGTTAGTTTGAACGCATATTAGCATAAAGTTTTTGGAAAGTCAAGATGATTGTGATATAATATCTTTATGCATAGAAAAATATCTAAAATTATTATTTTCTTATTTTTTGTCATTTTTGCCGTCGTAATTGCCAGGCCTAATTTTGTAATTGCTCAAACTGGTGAAATCGGCGGCACCAAAGAAGATATAGATGATTTAAATAAACAAATTTCCGAAAAAAAAGACAAGATTAAGCAGTTGGAAGAAACAATGGGTAAATATCAAAAAAATATTGAGCAGAAAAGAGTGGAAGCTGTTTCATTAAAAAATCAGCTGAGTATTATTGATAACAAGATTGCAAAAACCGAAGTTGATATTAAAGTAACTAAAGAAAAAATTGATCAAGCACAGTTAGAAATTGAAGCTTTAACATTGACCATAGGTGAAAAGGAAAAAATATTAAATCGGCAAAAAGCGATTGTGTCCACCATTGTCAGAAATATTCATGCTGAAGATCAGAAAAATTATATGGAAATTTTACTGACTAATGATAGTTTTGCCGATTTTTATAATCAAGTTAAATATTTGGAAAATGTTTACACTGATTTAGGTCGTTCAGTCAAAAAAATGCGTGTAGCAAAAGAAGATTTGGTGGATAAAAAAACACAAGTGGCCAGTAGAAAAAAAATCTATGAAGATTTAAAAGTTGAATTGGATAATAAGAGGCAAGATTATTTAGACAATGCCAACAATAAACAAAGTTTATTGGTTAAAACACATTCGTCGGAATTACAATACCGCACTTTGTTGGAAAGTTTAAAAAAACAGTATCAAGTTATTGAAGGTGAAGTGCGAACTTATGAAGAACAGGTGCGAGTTAAATTGGCGGAAATGGATAAATTTAATAATTTGGGTAGTGTTGGCAATATGAGTTGGCCAGTTTATAGCCGTTACATAACTTCAATTTTTCACGATCCGGATTATCCTTATCGTCGGGTGTTTGAACATAGCGGAATTGATATTCGAGCGGCGCAAGGAACGCCTATTAAGGCGGCGGCGGCTGGTTATGTCGCCCGTGCCAAAAGATGTTCAACGGCTAGTTGTTATAGTTATGTTTTGTTGGTTCACACCGGCGGAGTTTCCACTCTTTACGGTCATATGAGCGGAATTGAAGTTACAGAAGATCAATTTGTTGCTCGTGGAGATATTATTGGTTATTCCGGCGGAACTCCCGGCACAGTTGGCGCTGGTCCGTTTGTCACCGGTCCGCACTTACATTTTGAAACTCGTCTAAACGGAATCCCTGTTAATCCGATGAATTATTTAATATTATAAAAAAACCGCCCGTAAAATACGAGCGGCTGGTAAGAAAAGAGCTAGAAAGTTCCGGTTAGGGTGAAACCTAATGGCGCACTGTCTGATGTCGGTACTAGGATGAAATGATGCCGACTTCCGTTTTTAGCAGTATGGCCAAAGAAAATGATTTGGCCGTGGTAGATCATTCTCCATCCGGCCAAAAATATTAGAATGTTGCCAACAATCGGAAGCGCGTTACGCGGAAGATTTAAAGCTCGACGCAGCCGATTGTAGTCGCTTTCAGAATTTTGACTGTACAAGTTCATTGCAAAATCAATCAGCGGACAAGCCATTCCGCCAAAAAAGATGAATGTTTGCGTCCAGGGATTTTGTATAGCCGCGTAGCTAAGAAGTAAATCGGCTGACACAAATAGGGCTATATCATTTATCATCGGGGCGGCTGAACGAAGAGCTGCTTGAGTTCTCGTCATTGAATCATTATCTATCCAAGTGATTTCTCCGAAGGCAAGTTGCTTGTGTCCGGAGATAACACGGGTATAGTGAGGGTATGGCTTGAAATTGTCGATTTTAACGCCGGATGCGGCGAGAACTAACGCGTGACTACCTTCATGAAGAGTGGTCATCCAGAGGAAATAGACCGGGATTAACGAAGCGTGCACTGTCAGAATTTCCGCGGGGGCAAGTTGATTGGCGGCAATCGGACGGACATTGTCGTCGGCCGAAATCGGAGTTACCATTAACAGAATTGAACAAATTGTTAAAAGAACAAATATATTTTTCATTTTTTAGCTCCTTGTTTGAAGGAGAACGACTTAATATAGCATATTTTCGCTTATTTGTCAAGAAAAGCGAAATCTATCAATTTATTATGAAAAAAACAATTGTCGCAATAATGGGAGGTTATTCAAAAGAGCGGGAAGTTTCATTGGTAACCGGTCGGGCGATTTGTAAAAATTTAGATAAGACAAAATATAAAGTAATTCCTTTAGATTGGGGGAAAGACGGAAAATTTTATCTTTGTAAAAACGGTCGCAAACAGTTTGATTTATTTGGCAACAGAAAAAAAATAGATAAAGTTTTTATCGCGTTGCATGGAACTGGGGGAGAGGATGGCTGTATTCAAGGACTTTTGGAATGTTTTGGTATTTCCTATACAGGTTCTGATGTTGTATCCAGCGCGGTGGCGATGAATAAAGTTTTGTCCGCCGGAGTTTATCGTCGAATGGGTATTTTAACTCCTGATTTTATTGATTTTAAAAAAGGGGAGTGGTTAAAAGAAAAGAAAAAAATAATCGGGTTGATTAAAAAGAAAATTGGTTTTCCGCTGGTAATTAAACCGGTTGATCAGGGTTCCAGTGTTGGCGTTTACATTATTAGAAAAGAAAAAGAACTGATTCCGGCGATTAAAAAATCGTTTCAGACTTCAAACTGGCTGATGGCGCAAAAATTTGTAAAAGGTGAAGAGGCGACTTGCGGAGTGTTGGAAAAGAATGGAAAAGCATTTGCTTTGCCCCCGACAAGAATTGTGGCGAATGCCGGTAAATTTTATGATTATAAATCAAAATATAAAACCGGCGGTTCAACACATATTTGTCCGGCGGATTTCAAACCGGCGATAAATAAGAAAATTCAGGATTTGGCGGTTCGGTCGCATCGCGGTTTTGATTGTTGCGGAATGTCCAGGACAGATTTTTTTGTCACGCCAAAAAATAAAATTTATGCTATTGAAATAAACACTATTCCCGGCATGACGCCGATGTCATTATTGCCTGAAGCGGCGGGAAAAATGGGAGTTTCATTTTCTAAAATGCTAGATTTAATTATAATGAGTTGAAATTTAAAAAAAACAAAAAACGGTGTATTTTTTCCACCTTTTGAGCCGGCAAAAGGTGGAGGAAAACCGGCCGAGCCGATGTCCTTCTCTGGTACTGCCAATCGGTTCAGTATCGCTTTTGTTCAGAACTCGCCCTCGCCAAAAAGCGGGATACTCAAACAGCTGAACAAATCCTAAAAAGAACACTCAACTTCGCCGTGGCCAGATACCATCGTCGGCCATGTGCTCGGGGGACCAAACGGTAATTGAGTAATTAAAAATTAAGAAATTATTTAAAAATTACAAAATTAAAAATTAAAAATTCTTTATGGTACCTGGTCTAATTGAAAAAGCAGTCCGATTAGCCACTTTGGCTCATGCCGGACAAAAACGCAAAGGGGATAATTTGCCCTACATAATTCATCCGATGATGGTGGCTTTGAAATTGGCAAAATACGGCGCGTCAGATGAAGTTATCGCCGCGGCTTTAACACACGATGTTTTGGAAGATACGGATGTTCCGGTGGAAAAGCTGAAAGAGGAATTGGGCGAGGAAGTTTTGACAATAGTTCAGGCGGTATCAAATGATGATTCCTTGGGCTGGCTGGAAAAGAAGAAACATTACATTGAGACTGTCAAAAACGGTCCCGCCGGCGCCAAAGCCGTCGCCCTAGCGGATAAAATTCATAATTTGGAGAGTATTTTAATCGCTTATTCGGAGCAAGGGAAGGATGTTTGGAAAAAGTTTAATGGCACGAAAGAACAAAAGATTTGGTTTGAAACTGAAATGTTAAATATGCTAAAAAGCACATTTGAACACCCACTCATCGCTGAATACGAGCGGTTGATAGGGGAGGAAGGGAAATTAGATTAATATTTATTTAAATATATGTATAGAGTAACCCAACAAGTGACTAATTTATATAATGCCTTAATTAATCGAGGAATTAAATGTAAATTAGAGGATGATTCAGATGGACACAAAACTGTGGATATTTCAATTCCTGCGTCAAAGATAAATATTGAAGTGGATGGACTGCAACACTATATTGATCCGGAACAGATTAAAGCCGACTTTAAAAGAAGTTATTGGTCTATTGAAAATGATGATTATGACACTTTTCATGTGTCAAATATTGTTATTGATAATCATTTAGAACAAGTGGCGGATGCCCTTGCAATTGTCGCTCGGTCACACTATAATGCAATTAAAGAAGAGGAGAAAGAAGAGAATGATTCAGTGGGAATTTGGAATTGGATAAAAAATTTGTTTGAAAAATAATATGAAAAATTTTATAAAAGAAAACTGGTTTAAGTTATTTATTGTTTTGGTTATAATTGTTATTGTTGGAGTATATTCTTATCAAACAATCAAACCCAAAACAAACCAAGATAAAGTAAACGACTGTCTAAAATTAAGTAGTGATTTTGGAGCCGAGATGTGCTTAGAATTACTTTTAAAACAAGAGGTAAAACAACAAATAGAACAATAAAATTTGAATGAATATGAATAAATTTGATAAAATTAAAAATTCTGTTTTACCAATTGTAAATAATTTTTCTCCCGCATTAGTAAGTAGTTTGAGTGCACTGAGTCTAATTAATCCGGGGTTTTTACCATTAATTTCTTTGGCACAGTCAATTTTGGGATATTGGGGAGATTACGCTAACAACAAAACGCAGGATTTAATACAAGATTTTATAGATAATAAAGAAAATATTATTGGAGATGTTGTTGCAACTGATAAATTTAAAGCAAATTTTTTAAAAATTATTAGTGATAACATAACAGAAAGTAATGAAGAAAAAAGACAGTATTTAAAAAATTATATTGTGAATTTCGCCTGTGGTGTAGATCCTGATTTTAATGAACATTCAAAATTAATTTATACGCTTAACAATATTACTTTAGAAGAAATGGAAATGTTAAAGTTGTGGAATGATGATGGTGCCATTGAAAAACAGTATAGAATGGTGGGGGATAGTCCTGATAGAAATATAAGGAACAATACTCTTGATATTAATGCGATTGAAAATATTATACACACTCAAAAACCTCAACTGAAGATATTAAAGATTGAAAGACAAAATCAATCAAAAAATAATCAGATATTATTAACACTTGGTTACAAAGGACTATTATATGTTTTGGGAGCGGACAATTTTGGATCAGGTGTGGAAGCAAGAACCAAAGGGCTGACTGATTTTGGAAAAATATTTTTAAAGTTTATAAAAAAATAAAATTATTATCTTTTATGAGCAATATTAGAGTATGTGCTGCATGTGGAAAAGAACAAGCCATTGATAACTTTTCTGTTGATAGATCTGAAAATGATGGCAGGAGTCGGGTGTGTAAAAAATGTAACAAGGAATCCTGTAAAAAGTATGTTCAATCAAATTATAAAAAAAATAAAGAAAAATTAAACAATGGCACCCTTGACGAACCAACCAAAGTTAAAAAATGCAGAATATGTAAAAAAAATAAGGCCACCATATCTTCATTGTGGCCCAGAGATTTTAGCAGAAGAGATGGTTTTAACACTGCTTGCAAAGTTTGTGTGGCTATTAAACAACAACGTCCAAATGAGGTTTTAGCTAAAATGAAACAAAATGCTAAAAAAAGAGGGCTTGAATTTCATTTGTCCATAGAAGACCTAAATAAATATTGGGGGAAACCCTGTTATTATTGTAATCAAAAAACAATTGGCTGGCTTGATAGAATAGATAGCTCAAAAGGATACGAGCTAAGTAATGTTGTCCCTTGCTGTGGAATATGTAATACAATGAAGTTAGATTTACCAGAAGATAAATTTTATAGCCACATGAAATTAATTTTAGAAAATATTAAACAACGAAATAAATAGATCTATAACAAAAAAACACGAAAAAAATTGTGTAAATAAATTATGACAGAAAATATTATACAGGAGCACAATCAGCGAGAAAAAGATGTAATTGATTTTTTAACGACGGCATCTGAGGAAATCAATTATTCTATAAGTAAGCAACCAAATGGCGACCCATTGCTTCCACATAGGGCGCGCTTGTCTTTAATTTTTACTTTAATTGATATTTTGGGATTATATTGGGATAAATATTGTGGATTAAACAATACTCAAAGTATATACTTCAAAAATTGGGTATCGTTTTTTTGTTTAACACAGGAAAATGCAGTATATGATAAAAATAAATTTATTAAACAATTTAATTGTGAAGATTTTTATAAATTGAGATGTTCCATACTACACTTTTATGGCATACCAAGAACAAGTGAAGGAATACAATATATTCTATTGCCCGATTTTAATATAATTCAAAAAATGAATTTCAAATCAACACCTGAAGCATTTGTAGATGTTTTATCTTCCAGCATTAAAGCAGAGCATAGGATAGTACAAATAGAGCTTTTTAAACAATTGGTTTGGACAGGAAGTATTAGCATGATAAATAAAATGAAACAATATCTTAAAGCCCAGCCGCAGCAGCACATTGATGGAATAAAAAGAATACATGAAGAAGTAAAAGATCGGGGAGTTAGCAAAATTAATATGGAAGAGGGGAATATTTCTAAATAATTTATTTTAACAAAAAAATCACCCGTTTCGGCGGGTAATTTTTTATTTGATATTTTACTTTTCGCCGCTGTGGAATTTTTTGTGGATGTCGCGAAGGCGGGGATTGGTCAAATGAGTATAAATCTGCGTTGTGACGATGTTTTTATGCCCTAAAAGCTCCTGAACAGAGCGCATATCCGCGCCTTTTTCCAGTAAATCAGTGGCAAAACTATGTCTAAGCGTGTGTGGAGTGGCGTCCACCGGCAAACCGGCCATGGCATTATATCTTTTAACCATTCTTTCAATCGAGCGGGGAGTCAGCCGATGTTCTTTATCTTCCTTATCCGTCCGGTAATTGATAAATAACGGCTGAAACATATCCTGGCGGGTTTTGAGATAAGCGCCCAGCCATTTCAGCGCCCGTTCGGAGAAAAAAACCACCCGCATTGAACCGCCTTTTCCGGCGATGGATAATTCCTGATCGGAAAATTTTCCGTTGATTAAATTTTCTACATTAAACTGCTTAATATTAAGCGACGTTAATTCAGAGACGCGCATGCCAGTAGAGAAGAGGACTTCTAAAATCGCCCTGTCACGCATTCCTTCAGGGCTTTCTAAATCAGCCATGGAGAGCAATTTCTCCACCTGATCAAACTTAAGGAACTTAATCGCTTTGTCCTTATCAGTCAATTTGGGTAATTTTATCTTCTCGGCCGGTAAAGCGACGATATCTTTCTCGGCGAAATAATTTAAAAGGTTGCGCAAGGCGATTAGATAGTAGTTTTGAGTCGTCTTTTTGGAATAATGGCCCTTGAGGTCTTTTTTGCGTGAAAGGTATAGGCGGTAGTCCCAAATGTGCTTAGGGGTCAACTCATGGGGCTTAAGATTGTCCTGGCGGGTCATCTTTAGCCAGCCGGAGAATATTTTGAGGAAGTTATCATAGTTGTGGCTGGTAACGGGAGACAAACCTTTTTCCACCTCGCAGTAATCCAAAAAAGAACTGATCTGTTTAATTATAGGGGTGGATGACTTATTCATATATTAATAGGTTTCGGCCTTATTTAATGTATATAGCGTCGCTTAATCTATGTTATACGACGTTAAGTATATTATAACAATAACACTCCTCTTCCGTCAATATATGCTTATTTCCAGAAAATCCTCTCGCCGTAGTATAAGTTCACATACTCCGTCGGTTTGATGTCGCGCAGAAGAACTTTTAGATTATTAATTTGTGTTTCTAAATCATTTTGCGGATTAAAAATTACATACCAAGTCCGATCCAGATAAGATTTTATTCCTGTAGATAAATTATCTATTTCAAAGTACTTTACTTTACCTATCCCCCCTTTTTGTATCATACTTTGCCATTCAGTGATAACTGATAATAAACTCACCGGTAAAATGTTTGTTTGCTTAATCTCAATCGGAATTAGCCGTGTATCATAAATCACCGGCAAATATTTCAAATCAAAGGTGTTAAACTTCGTTAAATCCGGTTTATACACGGTGGTGGTGACTGTTTCAGTGGTCATCGGAGTGTTTGTGGCGGACGGAGATGTATCGGACAAGGTTGAGGTGTTGGTGGTGGTAGCGATAATTGTAGTGGTAGGGATTATATCATTAAATAGTTTGCTTATGGCTGTCCCCTCCAGATCTAACAGATAAGTTTCTAAACCATTATCATAGATGATAGCGGAATTTTTTTCCGTCATTTCAATTTTTAATTCTTTTGGAAATATTTTTTCCACTTTTAATTCGCTTAGCAAATATTTTTGTTGCAAATCAGAATAAATTTTATCAGTATCGACTAGAAAATAATTGTTTGATGGCCAAACTTTTCTACCCGTTAGGTAAGTATCCATTATATATGTCTCCATTTCGGTTGAGCTGATTATTTTTGACCCAATAATTGATATTTTAGTCATTTTGAAATATGGCAAAAATAGCATTAAGCCAAGCCATAGTAAAAATAAAATACTCAGCAAGATTAAAATAAATACTAAATGCCAATTCCGTTGTTTTGGCTGGCGCCACGGATTAGACGATGTCCACGAGTCTCTTGAAGGATTAATTCTAGTATTGTGCGTTTGTTTTTTTGCGCCAAAAAAACGCTTCCAAAAGCTTTGTTTCGGACGGCGATGGTAAGTTTGGTTGCTGAATTGAGTGTGATATTGGCGCACAGCTTACTTGTTAATGGGTTTTCTTATTAATAATGGATTTATTCTATCCACGATTTCATAGTTGATGGTCCCCGCCCATTTAGCTAATTCATCGGCGGTAATTTCTTTTTTTCCTTGTCGTCCGATTAGAGTGGCCTTATCCCCGACTTTAACATTTTTTACGGCGGAAACATCAGCCATACAAATATTCATACAGATGCGACCGCGAATCGGACAGCGAATTCCATTTATCAAAACAAAAGCGTTGTTGGACAAGTTACGGTCATATCCGTCCCAATAACCGATAGGCAAAGTTGCCAGTTTGGTAGTTTTTTTAGTGGTATAAGAACCGCCATAACCGATTTTGGACCATGCTGGCACTGTGCGCACTTGTATTATTTTGGTATGCCAAGATAAAGCCGGTTGAAGTTTTATTTTTTTCTTGCTTAATTCATCAGGATAAAGTCCATACAAACTCAACCCCAGTCTGATGGCATTCAAATGGCTTTTAGCGTACAAAACGCTAGCAGCCGAGCAAGCAAAATGTTTTAAAGGAAATTTAAAACCTTGTTGTTCTGCCTCCCCCACCATTGTTTCAAAACGCTTCATTTGATATTCGGTAAACACCCTATCCTCTTCACTGGCGGCAAAGTGACTGAACAATCCATCAATTTTTAAATTTGAAAATTTTTTAATTTTTTTCAAAAATGGAATAAATTCTTCAGGTAATAACCCTACTCGAGATGCGCCAGTGTCTACTTTAATATGCACTTTAATTTTTTTACTGGCTCTCTCCCCTATTTTATTGAGGAAAATGGCTTGTTTTAGCGTAAAAAGAGGAAAAATTACGCCTTTTTTGGCTAAAATTAGCCCTTTTTTAGGGTTATCAGTTTCGTAAAAAGTTAAAATAACAATCGGTTTTTTTATTCCCAGTTCAACTAAGGATACAGCTTCATCATCATTAACTACGCAAATCTTGTCAACTTCGGTTGCTTTATCACATATTTTTGCTACATCAAAAAAACCATGCCCGTAGGCGTTGGCTTTTATGACAGGCATCAAAAGACAATCCGGACCGATTAATTTTCGGAACTGCTGAAGGTTATGTTTTATGGCTTTTTGGCTGACCTCTATCCATGTAAGCATAAATCGTGCAATAATTTTGTAATTTTTAAATAATGCTTAAATTTTTAATGTTTTAAAATTAAGACATTAAGAAATTATTTACAAAATTAAAAATTGGAAATTAAAAATTCTAAAAAATTGATTATAACTTCTTAAATCCGCAAAGTTTTTTCAGTTTTTTAGGTATTCGAATACTCCCGTCTTTTTGTTGATGATTTTCCGCGATGACAATGGGAAATCGTGATAAAACCACAGCTGTACCATTGAGAGTGTGAACAAATTCGTTTGTGCCATCAGCAGTTTTATATTTTATGTTTAATCGCCGAGCTTGATAATCGGCACAGTTGCTGCACGAAGTGATTTCTCCATAACCGCCTTGTTTATCTTTGTCCCCTTTCATTGTCATCCAAGCTTCAATATCAAATTTTCTATAAGCCGGACCACCTAAATCCCCACTGGAAATATCTATCACGCGGTAGGGAATATCCAATCCATCCACGATTTCTTTTTCAATGTTTAAAATTTCTTCATGATATTTTTCACTGTCTTCAGGTTTGCAAAAAACAAACATTTCCAGTTTGGTAAATTGATGAACGCGATATAATCCTTTGCTGGTTCGGCCGTAAGCGCCGGCTTCCGTTCGGAAACAATGAGAAACCGCCACATATTTTTTTGGGCCAGTTGATAAATCCAGCACCTCGTTTTGGTGCATTCCGCCAATGGTAATTTCAGCGGTGCCGATTAAACTTAAATCACTGTTTTCAATAGAATAAACCTGTGTTTCTTTGCCGCGCGGATTAAATCCGATACCTTCCAAAATATCGTTTCTTGCTAAATCCGGCGTTTCTAATAATTCATAACTATGCTTAGTCGTAATATCCATTCCATAATCCAATAGCGCGTGAGTTAATCGAACTAAATTATTTTTAAAATAATAAAATTTCGCGCCGGATACTTTTGTTGCTCGTTCAAAATCAATCAGATTATTTTTAACCAGCAATTCTTCATGATCTTTTGGTGGAAAACTAAACGGTTTCGGTTCACGGTTAGTGAAAATTACTCTAAAATCATCTTCGCCGCCGATTGGAGACGATGGATGAGTCATATTTGGTATTTGTCCCATTAAATCCTTATAGTCTTTGTCAATGATTTCCTGTTTTTCTTCCAATTTTTTTATTTTTCCGCCAATTTCACGCATAGCTTTTATTTCATCAGCCGAAGGTTTTCCTTCTTTGCCGGATGACGCTTTATTGCGAGTAGCGCGCAGTTCTTCAATTTCTTGAAGATTACTACGGCGTCTTTCGTCTAAGTCAAACAATTTATCTAAATCAATTTTAACGCGCCGATCGGCGCAATTTTTCCGAACCAGTTCTTTGTTTTCACGGATAAATTTTATATCTAGCATAGCTTAGTAATTATTTTTTAAAAATTCTTTTATTTGTTTAACTAATTGTCCACGATGGCTTATTTTATTTTTTTGCAATATGGACATTTGAGATAATAATTTGTTAGACGGCAGATGATAAAAAATCAAATCATAAGTCATTCCCTCTCTTAATTTGTCATCCGACATTTTTGCTGTGATTACACCGTCAACTCGGCCTTGAAAAATATGAAAATCATTATTTTTTGGATTGTATATGCAGCCATGTGTCAGAAAAAATGCTTGCCGTTTTGATTTTTTAACACCGGACAGCATTTTTAATATCTTTTTGTTTCGTTCATCAGCTGTTTTACCGAATCGTTTGGCTTTTATTCCCGGCTTACCTTTTATATAATCAACACAGAATGCTGTATCTTCCGCAATGGTGAGTAAACCTGTTTTTTTCGCATAAAATTTGGCTTTGTGCAAAGCGTTTTCCCAAGTGGTAGCGTAAGGTTCATCCACCTCTGTGTTATTTTTTAGTTTGATTGAATTTAAATTTAAAAATTTAAAGGGCAATTTTTTTAATTGCGCGACAATTTCTTCAAATTTACCTTGATTAGTCGTGGCAATTAAAATTTTTTTCATATTTTAATTTAGTCTTGATTTTTTAATGTTGGGAATAAAATCACTTCTTTCAAATTATCAGCGTTGGTCAAAAGTTTGACCAGGCGATCAATACCCATGCCAAAACCGGCTGTTGGTGGCATGCCATGTTTTAAAGCTTCTATATAATCTTCGTCATAACGCATACCTTCTTCATCGCCAAGTTGGCGTAATTTTTCTTGTTCTTTAAAACGAGCTTCCTGATCCAACGGATCGTTCAACTCGGAAAACGCGTTGCACAATTCATTGCCACCAACACAAACTAATTGAAATCTTTCAGCATAACGCGGATCATCGGTTTTCTTTTTGGATAATGGAGAAAGTTCAATCGGGTGGTCAGTCATAAAAGTTGGATTGATGATTTTTGGTCGGGCGAAAGTTTTATAAATCTCATCAATTAATTTTCCTCGCCCAGTATTTTTATCAATATCTTCTACCTTTAATTTTATCGCTTGTTTGTAAAGTGATGGCTGATCCGGGTAATCTTCTATGTCAATCTTGGCGTATTTTTTGATTATTTCTCGCATAGTCACTCTTGGATATGGTGGAGTAAAATCAACGGTTCCGTCAGAAGTTTCAAATTTTAATGGTAAGCCGGCCGATTGAATTAATTTCGGTAATAAATCTTCAAATAAATTCATCAAATTCGTATAATCAGCATAGGCGCAATAACCTTCAATCTGAGTGAATTCCGGATTATGATTATTATCAATTCCTTCATTACGGAAACATTTTGCCACTTCGTATACTTTTTCAAAACCGCCGACGATTAGTCGTTTTAAAAATAATTCCGGCGCGACGCGGAGGTATAGTTGCATATCCAGCGCGTTGTGATGTGTTATAAAAGGTTTAGCATTAGCGCCACCGTAAAGTGTCTGAAGAATTGGAGTTTCCACTTCATAATAACCAAGTTTGTCAAAATAATTTCTTAATTCACGAACCAACAAACTTCTGATTTTAGCGATTTTCATCACTTCTTCGTTGGCTAGTAAATCCAAATAGCGTTTGCGATAGCGAGTTTCAATATTAGACAAACCATGAAATTTTTCAGGCAAAGGTAAAAGAGATTTAGAAATTAAAGTGTATTTTTTTGCCAAAACGGAAATTTCGCCTTTGTGAGTGACAAACATTTCTCCGTCAATTTGCAAAAAATCGCCCAAATCAATATTTTTCACGAAAAATTTGTAATTGTCTTTGCCCAATTCTTTTTCTGAGACAGCAATTTGTAAACGCCCGGAATCATCTTGAATATGACAAAAACAAAGTTTGCCCATTTCTCTTTTAGAAACAAGCCGCCCGTCAATAATTGTCGCTGAACCTTGTTCCATTCCTCTTGCTTCGGCGGTTGTTTGCTGACGAAGGCAAGATGACGGATAAGGATTAATCTTAACCGCTCTAATTTCTTCCAAACGTTTTATGCGGGTTTGTTCTTCGTTTAAAATTTTGTCTTCCATACAGATAAATTAAAAAAGATTTAGCCCTGAGAGCTTATGTAATTATAGCAGAAAAATAGAAATCAAGTCAAAGCTGGTTTGATACTTGATTTATTTGTAAACTTATGTTATAAAACACGAGCTAAAATAGCACGATTCACAAAATAGATAAGGAGGAATCATGAAGTCTGTGAAGCGAAAACTGTTCATTTCATTGGAAGGACTTATTGAAAAAGTGTCAAGGATGCCGGTTAATATGGAAACCGCTGCTGATTTGAGAACCGGACTGTTTTGTCTCGGGTGCACACGCGATGATGTGCGGGAAGCTGTTGCTCAACTGGCGTCAGAAGGCAAAAGCTATCCGGCGGCAATGATCAGCGATGCTATATTTATGGCCAATCTCCACGGTCGTATTCGTTGGGTGCTGGCTACGGAAATTCCAGCTTTTTATCACCTCAATTTTTTGCTGGTAGATAGCGGTTTCAAATCGCTTCGTCCCGTTCTGTATCATAATTACACAGCTGAGGAGATTATTCGTCTGATGGCGGAAACTAATCCGGAGCTGGAAGTCATTCCCTAAATAGTTCATTCTATAACCCCTGATTTTATCGGGGGTTTGTTTTTTATTGCAAAAATAAAAACACCCCGCTTGAACGGGGTGTAAGAAAAGAACAGTGAATCGTTACTTCTTTTTTAATTTTGAGGGGGTGGTGGCTAGGATGAGCAATAGAAAGGCAATTGTCATATAAAATATCATACTGAGAGTGGTAGAATTTTCTACAATGAAACAGCTTAAAATCAAAATTCCGCTTGACAACAAGATTATTGCCAGTGCGATGATTTTGTCTTTATCGATTCGCATCGGTCGCGAGATGTTTGAGATTGACAAAATCCTTGAGGATGGTATTTTCGAGACGAAGCGCCGGAGCGCAAATGTATCGAATTTCAATCCTCCATGCCGATTGCCTGATGATATTTTTGCTCGACAACCTGAAAGTGTATTCAGCTGTTTTGAGCGAGATCTCATCTTTTTCAGAATTGTAGCTGGCGGATATGACCTCAACTTTCGTTTTGGTCACATTGAACATTTGATGTCCTCCGACAGCGTACCAACCGCCAATGGCAATCAGGTGCAGAAAATTCTCGATCGGGAGATTTGCCTCAGGATGTCTTTTTCTGACTGGTGTCACCATTATTTTCCCCTTGTTTTTAACCGGTTGGCGTTAGCCACTGGTTTGTATAAAAAGAACTTAATAACTTATCACAATAAATTTTCCATTTATTCACAACTTGCCATTATAGCACATTTTGAAGGTTTTGTCAAGCTTATTATTAAGATACCATAATATACAAAAAATCCCGGTTAAGCCGAGATTTATTGGATTTTACTTATAGGATTTATCAGTTTAACTGAATTTCTAAGATTTTGTATGTTTGAGGTCCGGACGGAGTGATAACTTCCACTTTATCCCCCTTTTTACGGCCTATAAAAGCGTCTCCTAAGGGCGATTCATTAGAAATCATACCTTTTGAAGGGTTAGCTTCTTGTTGCCCCACAATCGTAAATTCTTTGGTTTTACCATTTAACTCAGCTACTACCGTACAACCGACGGAGACCTCACTGCTCTTTCGCGCACTGTCATCAATTACTTCTGAAATATGAAAAATATGCTCCAATTCCAACAAGCGGCCTTGTGCCCAAGCCATATCTTCTTTTGCCTGATGATACTCAGCATTTTCCGATAAGTCGCCTTGTTGTTTTGCTTCGTTAATACGATCAGCAATTTCAGGAATTTTTTTTATTTTTAATGTTTCGTATTCGGCTTTTAATTTTTTTAAGCTTGACTCAGTCAAATATTTTTTTGGTTCATCATCAATCATAGGTATTTATTTTTTAAACAAGATTAAAATTATATCACGTGACTATTTTTATTTCAAATACTTTTTCCCCCACCAAGATAAGAAATTTCGGGCTATCGGCATAGCCGCAGAACTCCCCTCTCCGCCTTCTTCGACCAGCACAGTGACTACAATTTGTGGTTTGTCATACGGCGCAAAAGAAGTAAACCAAGCATGGTTGTTTTTTCCGGTTACCCATTGCGCCGTACCGGTTTTACCGGCAGCTAAAAAAGGCAGGGTGCTTAATAGATGACAACTGCCGTACACGACGCACTCTCTCATTCCAACTTTAACAACATTAATATTTTCATCGGAAATAAAATTATCATTCATAATGACCGGATTTTTTAACGTGGCTTCTTTTGTCACAGGATTTACAATTGCTTTTACAAAATGTGGCCGGTAAACCGTTCCCCCATTGGCTATAGCCGCTGTCCAATTAGCCACTTGTAACGGGGTGACCAAGACATCGCCCTGTCCGATAGACAAGTTATAGGTATCACCAACATACCAGCGTTCATTTTTAGTTTCTTCCTTCCAATCTTTTGAAGGCAAGAATCCACTGTTTTCACCAGGCAAATCAACTCCTGTTTTTTCAGCTAAACCAAATTTTTTTAAATACTCCACAATTTTATCTGCTCCCAGACCCGTGAAATTTCCATAACCGCCTCCAATGTAATAAAAAAATGTATTTACCGACCAAGCAATAGCTTTAGTTACATTAGTCGTGCCGTGTCCGCCGGGCAGCCAATCAGGAAAAAACCATTTGTCAATTTGTAAACCGCCACTACTTAAAAAAGCGGTATAACGATTAATTATCTTTTCTTGAAGAGCGGCGGCTGAAATCATTATTTTAATTGTTGAACCGGAAGGATAAGTTCCGGCAATGGCACGGTTGTAAAGCGGGTGATCGGGATCTTCAATATATTTTTTATATTGCTCAGTGGAAATTCCGCCGGCAAAATCATTATTGTTAAAAGACGGCCAGCTGACCATGGCAATAATTTCTCCATTTTGAGGATTGATAGCAATACCTGCTGCTCGTTTTTTCCCCATATTTTTCAAGGCGTCTTTAATGTAGGTTTCCATTTTTTCTTGAGCTTCTAAATCCAAAGATAATATTAAATTTTGTCCAGGTACTGGGGGTTCTTCGGCCAGCATGCTCTGTTCTTGTCCAAGCGCGTTTACTTCCACTTTTTTTCGTCCATATTGTCCGCGCAATTCAGTTTCATATTCTTTTTCCAATCCCACGCGTCCAATATAATCAGATAATAAATACCCGCCGGTTTTTTTAAGGGTATTCATTTCCTCATCATTTAATTTACCTAAATAACCGATAATATGAGATAAACTGTAAAATCGATTGATCAAATCGCCAGTTGCATATCCCGTCGCATATTGCCGCTTAGTTCCTTTTTGAATTAAAATTCCTGGCAAATTAGCATTCTGTACATAAAATTGAAGAGCCGAATCATAATCAAGATTTTCTTTAACAACTAAAGATTCATAACTGTAAGAACTGTATTTGTGAACTAGTGATGTGATTTCGGTTTCAGACACGCCGGCGATTTGTGAAATTTGGCTAATAATTTTTTTTCTTTCATTTTCATCTTTTGGAAAATCCTGAGGAACAATTGACAGAGAAAAACTCGGGACATTTTGAATAAGTTGATTTCCGTAACTGTCATATATCAGTCCCCTCTCGGAAGGAATTGGTTTGATGCGCAAACGATTATTTTCAGCCAGGTTAGTATAATAATTTCCGCGGATGATCTGTAGATAAAAAACACGCCCAAATATAATTGATAAACCCAAAATAATCAAGACAATAAAAATTTTTATCTTTTTTTCAGTAATAGTCGGTGCGATAAAATTGCGAGTTTCGGGAGTTTTTAATTGATTATTAGCTGTTTGTTCAAAATTAAAAGATTCCTCTACCCAGGATTTTTTGTATTTTCCTTTCAAATCATTATTACTAACCTTGCTGGTATAAAAATCAAAAAATTCATCCTTCTTCATATGTGGCGGTCGCTTAAATATTTAGGATTAAATTTTTTAATAAAAAAGAAATGTATAAAATAAAATCCTGTCATTAGGATTGAGGTAAATAAAATTTCTACGCCGACATCAAGAAAAAATTTAGAAACGCCGATTTTGACATGGTAAAAGAAAAAATTTATAAAATAAATTAGCGTTATAAAAACTAATCGATAAATTGCCAAACTGACAGCAGAAGATAAAAATACTATATAAACCGAACGATTGGTAAAAAGATTGTCCAGCAACCATTTAGTTGAGATTAAACTTACAAAGAGAGAAATTGAATTTATTCCAAATGGAGCAGAGGTGAACAATTCCATCAAAAATGCCAGCGGTAACATGTACCAAATAGCTCGCGGACGGTTGTTGAAAAATATTTGCCAAGCCAATATTAAAAAAATTACATTAATGTTATTAAATGGATAAGGCAAAGTATTGGCCACCCCAATATGCAATACGAAAATGGTAAAAATCAAAATAATGATGGCTAACGCCTTTAAAAAATATTTCATAAGCCGTCATTAGTTGGTTAAAAGCACGCTGACAATATAAGGTTTTGACAAATCTGTGCTGGGAGTTAAAATTGCTTCTTGAAACGGCTGGTAAGATTCATTCTCCACCGCTGTAATATTTCCAATTAAAAGACCACGGGGAATATTCATTTCTAAACCGGATGTGATTATTTGATCGCCAATAACAACTACTTCATTCCGTGGAATAAAATTCATTTTTACACTCAAACCATATCCTCCTTCCACTACTCCCAAACTATGATCATGATTTAAAACTGTAGCAGCAATTTTTAATTGACTATCATTTATCAACCGAACTATAGATATATCTTTTTCAGCTTTAATAATTTTGCCGATTAGAATACCGTTACCAACTATTACCGGCTGATCAATTTTTGTTCCGGCTTCCGAACCCTTATCTATAATAATGGTTTTTTCCGCTCCCTCAACATTTTTTCCAATTACTTGAGCCCCAAGAACAAGAATATCTGATTGGTCTTTGAAATTTAGCAATTGCCGCAATTCTGAGTTTTCATTTTCCAATGTTTTAATTTGTGCTTCAATCAATTGCTTGTCTTGTCGGTCAGCTTCACACTCGCGATAGGTATCAAAGAAAGTTTCCTTATCTTTAAAAAACGCATAACCATCTTTTAAACCAACACTAAATTGGGCTGATTTTACAAAAATTGGCACAAAAATAGCGCGAATACCAGATTTAATCGGATTTAACCAACCTAAATAATTAAAAAAAATAAGGACGACAAAGATTGTCCCTAAGTAAAAGTAGGTTTTTTTTTCTAAATTCCGAAACATATTTTAATTTTTTCTTCTGTCACGAACTGGGTAAACGGCTACCTCGTCTAACAATTCTTGATTATCTAAAAGTAAACCCGTACCGCGCACCACCGCTGTCAGCGGATCGTCGGCAATTCTAACTGGAATATTTGTGGCTTGCGCTATCAAATGATCAATCCCCCGTAACAACGCGCCTCCGCCCGACAATAAAATACCGCGTTCATGTATATCAGCAATCAATTCTGGCGGGGTTACTTCTAAGGTGGCTTTTATATTATCAACTATTGTTCTGAGGGATTTAAATATAGCCTCGCGTACCTGCGCGTCGGTTATCATTATTTCTTTTGGTAAACCGGTTAATAAATCTCTTCCACGCATTGAGTATTCCATTCTTTCGATACCCTCAACCGCTGAACCGATTCTAATTTTAATTTCTTCTGCCTGTCTTTCGCCTACTAATAAATTAAAATTATCGCGGGCATATTGTATGATATTGCTGTTAAACTCATCGCCAGCGATTTTAATTGATTTCCATTTAACAATGCCGCTCAATGAAATAACGGCGATTTCAGTAGTTCCTCCACCAATGTCCACAATAAAATTACCAACAGGTTCTTGTACTGGCATTCTTGAACCTATTGCCGCTGCCATTGGTTCTTCAACAATAAAAACGTGACTGGCACCGGCATTTAACGCGGCATCGCTAACCGCTTTTCTTTCAACCTCGGTTAAATCCAATGGCGCCCCAATTATTACCCTAGGGCGAGAAATAAAATTAAAAGTACCTTCATTCACTTTTTCTATAAAATAACCAAGCATTTTTTCAGTTGCTTCAAAATCTGAAATAATGCCATTGGTTAACGGTCGAGCTGTAGAAATATGTGGTGGATTTTTTCCAAGCATCTCTTTAGCTTCATTTCCAACAGCTAAAATCTGCTCGGTGCGCATATTGATGGAAACAACGCTCGGTTCATTTATAACTACTCCTTTGCCCTTAACATAAACCAAAGTATTGGCTGTGCCCAAATCCACACCCAAATCTTTTTTAAAATGTTCTAAAAGATTTTTAAACATAGTTGTGATTTTGATGTTTTCTGTTGGTAAAAATTATTCCTTCAATAAATAAATAAAGCGCGGACAACAAGACAAAATTCCACCATGTCAACAGGTTGTGCTGCAACAACATTAAGGTTGTAATTACAAAAACTGATAAAATAAATCCCTGCTTGAAAGTTTTTTTAATATGCCTAAATACTAATTCGTCGTTTTGCGTCAATTTCATCCTAATTAAAAACCCAATCGTTGAAACGGTTCCAAGAATAGATAAGAATAAAGAAATGTAAAAAATAAACAAACCAATAGCGCCAACGGTGTTCGGATCAAAATAAAAAATAGTTAAAATCCAAACGCTCCAGCTTAAAGCGGTAGCTGCCGCCATAGTCATTAAATATTGGCGCAAAGACATAATTAAGCCGATAAATTAATTAACTAAAACATCTCAGTCTAATAAGTAGAATAACAAATTCCGCATTATTTGGCAAGGTAGCTTGTTTAAGCGGTATATTTTATTTTAATCACAGTGCCCAAACCGAATTTTGCGTTTATTTTAGCTAAAATATTTGTTTCATTCAATCTTATTTCTTGGGCTGCCACTGATCCCTGACAACGAAAAGTTAGCACTTTGTTTTTAATATAAGCAGCTGAAACATAATTTTTTATTTCTTCTCCAAATAATTCCGCCAATATTTTATCCGTTTCCTCAATAGTAATTGACGTTAAAGCGCCGCGTAAAACCGGCGACTCACTTTTTTTCTGTTGCAAGATGTTAAAGATTGATTTCATGCCCGATATTCACAAATATTTTTAAAATCACAATAATCACAGGTGTGTTTTTCCGGCGTAGGTTTAAAATTAAGCGATTGAATACGATCAATAATGGCTGTAATTTTTTCAGTTAGTTTGGCAATTTCTTTATCATTTCCCAAAAAAGAAATTTTAGTATTATCATTAAGGTAATAATATGTCAGCTGTCCAGATTCTCCCAATTCACTAAATTCCGGTAATTGTTTTAGAGCGATTTGATAGATTAACAATTGATTTTTGTCTTCCCCGGTGACAGTCTCTTTGCTTTTTCCGGTTTTGTAATCAATAATTTCCAATCGTCCATCGGACATTTTATCCACACGGTCAATTCGTCCGTGCAACAGATAGGGGCCAATTTTAATTTTAAACCAACTTTCTAAAGCAATCGGTACGGTCCATTTATTTTCATGCGTTTTATAAAATTCACGCAAAATTTCTTTTCCTTTAGAAAAATAATCCTCGCGTTGTTTTTTGTTTTTATACCAATCACCTATCCAATTTTCTTCGTATATTTTTAATAATTCATCCAGAGATGGAACCTTAACATTGCTCAGATTAATGTTTGTTTTAGACGGTTCACCGAATAATGAATCCTGTTGGACAGAGTTTAATTCACGAATGCGAATATAAAATTTTTGAAACACCAGATGCATACTTTGTCCAAAACTGAAACTCGGACTTCCTTCAGTCGGTAATTTTATTATATTGGATAATTTATATTGATAAGGACAAGTATCGTAAGCTTTAATTTGCGAAAACGAAAAAGCTTTCGGCAATTCATAAACAAATTGACCTTTATTATCCTCAATTTTTTCGCCAATAGAATTTTTTAATATTTTTTTAGATTTTTTTTCTGTTTTAGCAATTGCCGCTGAAAAATCTATCTCGTTTAAAAATCGGCTAATTTTTTTATTTCTTAAACCGCCATAATCATCCGCGCCAGTTAAATATAACTTTTCTTTTGCCCGGGTCATAGCTACATAAAACAATCTGCGTTCCTCTTGATAATGACTATCCCCTTCCGGCAATTGTTCTTTGATTAATTTTTCAGGAACTTCAATTCCATTGCCGCGGGAACGGGTCGGAAATCGTTCTTCCACCAAATTAACCATAAAGACATACTTAAATTCTAAACCTTTGGCGGTATGAACGGTCATAATGTTTACAGAATCGGGATTATCGGATGGTTGTTTCATAATTCCCAATTCACCGGACTCAATAATGTTGTTGAAGTGTTCTAAAAATTCAAATATCCTCGCCGAAGGAGTGATTGATTCATACTTAGCGATATATTCAAAAAATTGTTTTAACTGATAAATTTGCCGAATAATTTTACGTTCGCCATGATCTTCACCTTGGGTTAAAAATTTTAAATAACCGCTTTTGTCCAAAAAAGAATAAAGCACGGCAGTTGGTTTTTCGTTTTGTGCTTGTTTGGCACCATCATTTATCAAATTAACCAGTTTGTCACAATTGACAACACCTTCTTGAGATACTTCAATTTCTGCAGCCCGCTTTAATACTTCAAATAAAGGTAAGCTTTTTTGTTTGGCAAAATAGGTTAATTTTTGAATGTCGCTTTCCTTAAAATTAAACACAGGCATTCGTATTAGTCGGTAAACTGATTTAGATTCATGATAATTATCAAGAATTTTAAAAAAATTAATACAGTCAACTACAATGGGCTGACAATAAAGACCGGCGGCGGCTAAAAATTCATAAGGTATTCCGTGATTTTCCAATGCATTAATAAATAGTTCAGCATGGCTGTTGGCGCGAACCAAAATAGCAAAATCGTCCCAAACAGATTTTTTGTCTGTTTTTTTGATTTTAATTATTTCTTTTGTCACACTCTCCGCTTCTTCATCAGCAGTGGCCGAATGAATATGTATAACTTCCGATTTTAAATCTTTAAATTTAGAGATTAAACGCTTATTAATTTTTAATTTGGTTTCAAGTCTGTCCGGATCATTATTTTTTATCAGTTTATAAGAGGTATCTAATATGTTCTGTCCGGATCGATAATTTTCAGTCAAAATAATTTCTTTGGCATCGAAAAAATCATCTTTAAATCGCAAAATATTGGAAACTGAAGCGCCGCGAAAAGCGTAAATACTCTGATCGTCATCACCAACGACCGAGAGTTGCGCTCCGGCAGCGGATAATTGTCGTATTAATGAATATTGCGCCCAATTAACATCTTGGAATTCATCTACTAAAATAAATTTAAAACGATTTTGTAAAAGCTTTAAAATTTGTGGACGTTTTTCCAACAAAAGATTGCTATAAAAAATTAAATCTCCAAAATCCAGAGCATTATTTTCTAACAGTAATTGATTGTAAATATGGTAAGCGTCAGCTATCTCAGACAATCTGTTTTTTTCGTCAATATTTACCTGATCTTTGTCCAACTTCAAGTTTTCAGCATATTCAAGATAATTCTCAGGAGAAATCATTTCATCTTTACACTTGGAAAAATGTTTGATTAATTCATGAATATGTTTAGTTGGATTACCCATCGGCCGATAATAATCAAGGTTAAATTTATCCAAATTGTTATGGATTAACAACCATGCGTCAGTTGGTGTAATGATTTTAAAATTAGTCGATAAACCAATATCTAAACCATGCCATTCTAACAATTTTTGGCAAAAAGCGTGGAAAGTGGATATTTGCAAATCAGCATAACCAATGTCCAAATCCTCGTCTAATCTGTTTTGCATTTCAGCTGCGGCTTTTTCATTAAAAGTCAACGCTAAAATTTCTTCAGGTTTAGCGAGTTTTTTATCTAATAAATATTTTATTTTTTGCGTTACCACTGTGGTTTTACCTGTTCCGGCACCTGCCACAATAATCAAGGGTCCGGATACATATTCCACAGCTTGTTTTTGCGCGGCATTTAAAATGCGTTTGGTCATACTTTAATTTAAAAAATTATCCATTCTGATGGACATAATGATTTTGAATTTATATTTGGTTAATTAACTTGTAACCAACTTGGCTTGTTAGCAATTGTCACAACTGCAATCGGTTTCGCAAGAGCATTCTTTACCCTCACCACAACCACAATCGCAACCGGCTTCACAACCACAGTCGCATTTTTCCTCTACCTTTTTTTCTTCACATCCACAGTCTTTACACATAGGCTTTTAAATTAAATAAATTAAATCTTATTTTATATTAAACAATTTTAACGCGTTTGCAAAAGTAATTTCATTAACTTTATCATAACTGATTTTTTTAATTTCAGCAATTTTTTTAACCACTTCTTCCACCATCCAAGGTTCGCAACGTTGTCCGCGATAAGCTTGGGGAGCTAAATATGGCGCATCTGTTTCTGTTAAAATTCTTTCCAAGGGACAGTTTTGAACAGTTTCAATTAAATCCGCTTGAATTTGAGGATCAGTTTTTTTTGCCGGAAAAGTAATCGTGGCGGTAAAACCTAAATGTAGTCCAAGTGATAAAAATTTTTCCGCGTTTCTCCAATTGCTTGAATAACAATGTACCACACCGCGAATTTTATATGGCAATTCTTCCAAAATTTTTATTGTTTCTTGGTAGGCGGATCTAACATGAATAACTACCGGCAAACTTAACTCCTGCGCCAACTCAATTTGTTTAATAAAAGCCTCTTTTTGCAAAACAAAAGCTTCGTCCCGAGACATGTTGATCGGCAAATGATAAAAATCTAAACCACACTCCCCTATTGCTATAGTTTTTTTATGTTTTGCCAATTCACGATAAATATCAATGTCAAATTTTTCTTCTCGGCTTTTAAATTGAATTTCTTCCTCATCAATTTCGGTTGAACATAAATGAATCGGATGTAATCCGACAGTAGCATAAACACCATCAAAACTTTCAGCAAATTTTACCGCTCGACGACTGGTATCCAATTGAGAACCAACTGTATTTAAAATTATTTTTTTATCAGCGCATTTTTTTATTACTTCTGCGGAATCATCCTTAAAAGCGTTAAATTGCACATGGCAGTGCGTATCCATCATAAAAATTAATCAGATTATTTAACAATATCAACTGCGCTTTGAACAGCGCTATCAACAGTGGTTTGAACTGTTTTTAATGCGTCAGGCAACAACGGCCATAATATTGAAGCCATTTTGGTTAAAGACGGGGCTATTTCCGATTCAGACAAATTGGTCATAAACCATTCGCTTAGAGGAAAATGAGCGATAAAATAAAATATTATACCTAAAACTAACGCGCCTTCAAACAAACCAAAAGCCAAGCCGAGAAGCCGATTTATTGATTTAATAAAAGGTAAACGTGTAATAATGCTTAAAATTTTATCCACAAACCAAAATCCCAAACCGACCAGTCTATTAATAATGATAAAAGCCAAAATAAACATTATTACTTTGGAAAAATTTCCACTCCAGCCGGTAAATTGCATCAACCAACCAGCCAACGGTTCGTAAAACCTCGCTGCCAAATAAACACCTAACACCGTACCTGCCAAAGAACCCAATGTGTGTATCAGTCCAAACCATAGTCCGAATAAACCAAATCCGCCAATTATGATTACCACAACTAAATCAAAAAATGACATATGATTTAAATTTAAAAATAAAAAATTAAATTAAACGTGGAAATAATGCTTCGGCTTGTCCGATTTTTCTGCCAACTGTCAATTGCACCCAATTTTGCAATTCGGACAGCGGTTTAGACAATTCTTTTTCAATATCTAAACCGAGTTGTTTAAATATTCTTTCCGCTGTTTCTGGCATTATTGGCCATAACATCACTGCTGAATGACGCAAAGCTTCAGCTAAATGATACAACAAATCATCTACCTTTTTTTGTTTTCCTTCTTTTGCCATCGCCCACGGTTTTTTGTCGGAAATCATTTCATCACAATAAGTTAATAATTTCCAAACTATTTCTAAAGCATGATCAAACCTCCACTTAGACATCTCTTCATTATATGCCGGCCAAATTTTATCAGATATTAAACTAATAATTTCATGATTTATTTCTTCCACTTCAGGAACAGTGTCATTGCAATATTTATTTATCATTACTATAACCCGATTAGTTAGGTTTCCTAATCCATTGGCCAAATCCGCGTTATATCGTTCTGTAAACTTTGATTCTGAATAATCCCCATCGTTATCAAAAGGAATTTCTCTCATTAAAAAATATCTCACCGCTTCTAACGGAAATTTATTGATCAATTCCAACGGATTTACAACATTGCCGATTGATTTGCTCATTTTTTGACCATCAACAGTTATCCAACCGTGCACAGCAATTTGTTTTGGCAATTCCAATCCGGCTGACATCAACATAGCTGGCCACAAAAGAGAATGAAAACGATTGATTTCTTTCCCGATAACATGCGTATCAGCTGGCCAGAATTTTTTAAAAAGTTTATCATTTTTTGAACCATAACCCAAAGCCGTGACATAATTAGTCAAAGCATCAAACCAAACATACATAACTTGATTATCATCATTTGGCACCGGCACGCCCCATGAAAGTTTATCTTTTGAACGTGAAATACTTATATCCTCCAATTTATTTTTTAAAATGTTAAACATCTCATTATAGCGGCTGGACGGATAAACAAAATTTTTATTTTCATTAAACAAAAACTCTAACGGTTCCTGATATTTAGATAGACGAAAAAAATAATTTTCTTCTTCCAATAATTCCGGCTCTTTATGATGATCTGGGCATTTTCCATCAACCAAATCTTTATCTGTTTTAAAAGATTCACAGCCGACACAATACATTCCCGAATATTTCTTTTTATAAATATCACCATTCTCCATGGCAACTTGCCAAAATTTTTGCGCTCGTTCCAAATGACGTTTTTCAGTTGTTCGGATAAAATCATCATTAGTAATATTCCATTGGTCAGCTAAATTTTGAAATCCGGCTGATTTTTCAGCGGAAAATTCTTCTACAGAACGACCGGCTTCTTTGGCTGTTTTATACATTTTTTGTCCATGTTCATCAGAACCAGTTAAAAAATATACCTCGCGTCCAAGTTGGCGCTGATATCGTGCCATCACATCGGCATAAAGAATTTCTAAAGCATGACCAATATGCGGCTCAGCATTAGCATAAGGTATGGCAGTGGTGAGATAATACTTGTCTATCATAAACTCGGATTAATTTATTATTATTACAAACTCCCCTCTTTCATCTTTCATATTATTCATGATTTCGTCAATTTTTCCCCTATAGATAGTCTCAAACATTTTGGTTAGTTCGCGGCAGATGACAATTTTTTTATCCGGTTTCAAAAATTCTTTCAGTTCGCCAAGACATTTTAAAATCCTATGTCCTGATTCATAAATCACCACAGTTTGTTCGGCGTTGGCTACTTCTTTAAAAAATTTCTGCCGTTTATTTTTATGTGGTGGAAAACCCAAAAAAATAAATTTATCAGTTGGAAATCCTGAGATACTCAAAGCGGAAATTAAAGCACATGGCCCGGGAATAGGAGCAACTATCACTTCCTTGTCATTTTTAATTAATTGTTCTATTAATAAATTTCCCGGATCACTGATACCTGGCGTACCGGCGTCAGTAATCAGTGCTATATTTTTTCCATTGTCCAAAAGAGATTCAATTTCTCGCATTTTTTTAGCTTCACTATGATGATGATAACTAATCATCGGTTTATTAATTTTATATTGATCAAGTAATTTTTTTCCAACCCGTGTATCTTCACTTAATACAAAATCCACGCTTTTTAAAGTTTCCAAAGCGCGTAAAGTAATATCGGCCATATTGCCTATTGGCGTGGCCACAATGTATAATTTTCCTTTATTTATAGCCATATCAACCATATTATTATAACAAAAATGGATATTTAAGGCAAACCTGATAACTATTGACAAAACCCTTAAGGTGTGCTACAATGGTCTGTTGTGAGATGAAGAATTTTTTTTCATTATGTGAATAGCTCCTAATAATTTGTTCTTTAAAAAAACCAATCCCCTGTCTATCAACCTGTTCAAATCCTAACAAGGAGGATGAGTGATGAAGAAGAATGTTTTCCCGTGTCTAATGTTTCTGGGAGTCTTGTTTCTTGCAGGCTGTGTCGCCGGCCCGAATACCGCCGAACATATCGCCGCCTCAAACGGTCATGTCGCGGGTTTCGTACTCGGTTTGTGGCACGGGATGATCGCTCCGGTCACATTCGTGATGTCACTTTTCACTGACAATGTGAATTTCTACGAAATTCACAACAACGGCGGCTGGTACAATCTCGGTTTCGTGCTGGGAGCCGGAATTCTTTTCGGCACTTGCGAAATCACCCACTCGGCACAAAAAAATTAATTGAAATAATTTTTTTCAACAATCAAGTTCTTTTGCCCTAAACGGTTTTATCTGTTTAGGGCTTTTTTTATTTTATTTAAAAGACCGCCATATTGGCGGTCTTTTAAATAAATTTTACAAAGTAATCGCTTCAGTCGGACAAGCCTCAGACGCTTGTTTAATTATTTCCTGACTATCACCTTCCGGATTAATAATTTCAGCCTTGCTTTCATCGCTTAATTTAAAGGTGTTTGGAGCGATAGCGATGCAAGAACCGCAACCAAGACATTTTTCTTTATCGACTTGTAAAGCCATAAATTTATATTAAGATTTATTAAAATATTTTTCTTTATAAAAATGTAATAATTCTTCAACAGCAATTTTTACTTTTTCATCACTAATGCCAACTTTTAATTTTTTTTGCAAATCTTCCAGAGTTTCCGCTCCTTCCAATACGGCTTCCTCAATATCGTGATCAGTAATATTCAGTTTAGTGTCAATCACTTTCGCGCCAGCTGTGATTATTTTATCATGTTGTCCGGTTTTACGAAAGTAATCGTTAATTGCCGCTTGTAAGGCTTTGTCACCAAGAACTGAGCAATGAATTTTTCTGTCAGGCAAACCGCCTAATCGTTCCATGATATCCTGCGGGGTTATTTTTAACGCCTGTGAAATATTCATTCCGCCTTTTTCTTTAATCATTTCACTTAAAATTGAAGTAGAGGCAATAGCCGAACCACAACCAAATGTTCGCCAACGGCAATCTTTAATTTTTTCTGTTTTTGTGTCAATAATCAACCACAAAACCATTTCGTCACCGCAAGCCGGTGAACCCACTCGTCCGACAGCATTAAATTTAAAAGTTTTTTCTTCTTCATAACGCATAAAATTCCTCGGGCTGAAAAAATGATCTTTTACAATATCAGAGTAAAGCCAGCCGTCGCCATCGTTGGAACGAACATCAATGGTTTTATTTGATTTTTTAATTATTTTTTTCGGCATAAAATTTATTGTTTATATTTTGCGTGTTTTTCACTGGCTAAATTAATTGGACTTATTTCGCGCAATTGAGTGACAATAACCGGCAAATATTTCATTATATAATCAACATCGGCTTTTGAATTATCGTGACCAAAAGTAAATCTCAAACTGCCATGAGCCATCTCATAAGGCAAACCCATTGCCTGCAAAACATGTGATGGTTCCAACGAATCAGATGTGCAGGCTGAGCCAGTAGAACACATAATTCCATACTCATCCAAATACAGCAACATAGCTTCACCTTCAATATTTTTAAAAGTAACATTTAAATTATTTGGCAAACGATTTTCTCCAATAACCGGACCATTCAACTGAATAGCCGGGACTATTTCCTGAATTTTTTTCCAAAAATAAGAAGTCAGCTGGCGAAGGCGGATAGATTCTTTTTCCTTGTCACTTTGAACCAATTCCATGGCTTTTGCCAAACCGACAATGGCTGGAACATTTTCTGTTCCCGCTCGGCGGCCTTTTTCTTGTCCACCACCTAAAATAATCGGTTTTATGTTTACTCCGCGTCTTAAATACAGAACACCAACACCTTTGGGTCCATACATTTTACTGCCGTTAAAAGTCATTAAATCAACATGTAATTTTTCCACGTCTAAATCCAGATAACCGACCGCCTGACAGGCATCAGTGTGAAAAAACGGATATGGCGTATTGTTGAGTTTGCGAAATTTTAAAATTTCTCTTCCAATGTCGGAAATTGGCTGAATACTTCCAACCTCATTATTGGCATACATTATTGTCACCAAAATTGTATCCTTACGAATTGCTTTAACTATTGCTTCAACACTAACCACACCTTCTTGATTAACCGGCAAATAAGTAATCTCAAATCCTTCTTTTTTTAATTCTTCAAGTGGATTTAAAACAGCATGATGTTCAATGGCAATGGAAATAATATGTTTGCCTTTATTACTATGAGCGCGAGCAATTCCAAACAATGCCAAATTATCAGATTCTGATCCTCCACCGGTAAATATTATATTTTCCGGCAAAGCGTGAATTATGCCGGCAACTTTTTTCCGTGATTCAGCGACTATTTTTTGCGCTTCTCGCCCAATATTATACAAAGCCGACGGATTACCAAATTGCTCTGTAAAGTACGGTTTCATATAATCAAAAATACGCTTATCCACTGGCGTGGTGGCGGCATTATCCAAATAAATTTTCCTTATTTTTTTTGGTTTAATCAACATATTACATACAAACTCATCCAATTACAAACTGCTCAGTTTGGTTTTTTCCACCACTTTAATAATTTGATTATTTAATTTTTTCATTTTATTTTGTAAAGCGCATTGATTGCCCTTTTTTACGCAATTGAATTTTTTATCTCCACAGAAACACGACAAAATAGCGCAAGGACCTTCAACTGTTTCAATAATATTTTTTAAACTGATTTGTTTAGCCGGCATATTTAACGCATATCCTCCACTAGCTCCTTGTCCAGCTTTAATTAAACCGCCGATTCGCAATTTGCGGGCAATTTTTTGTAAAAATAAAAATGAAATTCCGGTCATATCAGATAAATCTTTCAAACTCAAAAATTTTTCTTTGCTTTTTGCCAGAAGTTTCAAAATTTGTATTGCATAATCTGTTTCGCGTCGAATAGTCAACATATTAAAACGGCAAAGTTAAATTAAAATTTTTGTTCGGGTGTTGACTGCCCCCCATTAAATTTTGTGGAAAAGAATAATCAATGGCAAATGGCAACACCTCACCTTTTAAAGTTTTATAAAACAATTGATTGTTGTCGCGACCGAATTCGTACAATTCTTTAGTCACTTTAACATCTTGTTCACAATATTTTTTAATTTCATCAATCTTCCCTTCTCTCCACCAACGTATCGCCTGCAAACCGTCAGCGCTTTTTTGCACATTGTCCAAAGTAGCGCCGGCCACATCACTTAATTTTAACCTGATACCTAAACTTTCTTTAATTTTTTTCAACAAATCCAAATGCGGAAGTTTTGACAAATCGCCAAGATAATAATTATTTAAAACAGGCAAATCAAAATGTTCACTGTTATAACCGATGATCCTATCAGCTTGTTCCAAAATCGGCCAAAATTTAACCAATTCGCTTTCAGTAAAACTTTCGTAAGTATTAGTGTCGTATCTATAAACCGAAACAACAGATATTCTCAACTTCTTAAAATCATTGTCCACATCGGCGAATGTATTTTGTGTTTCCACGTCAAAAATTACTTCTTTTAGCATACTAATCTTGTTTAATCATACTAATATTGTATGATATTATTTCCAAATTGTCAAGTGTGGATAAATCCAGTTGTTTTTCCAATTCCAACACATCTTGAAGCTTTGATTTGGTTTGTGGATGTTTCGCCACAAATAAACTGCAACAATCCTCATAAGGACGATTGGAGATATCCAAAGTGCCAAGTTTTCGCGCCAATTTCATAATTTCACTTTTATTCATTCCAATCAGCGGCGCTAATTTTAACATGTCAACTGAATCGTAAATAGCGGTTAAATTTTCTAAAGTTTGCGATGCCACCTGCCCCAAACTATCGCCGGTTATTAAAGCTTGGCAATTTTCTTTTTTAGAAAGTTTTTCCGCGATTCTAAACATTAGCCGGCGAGTAATAATCATTCTGTAATCAGCCGGTATTTTCATTACTACCTGACGCTGACATTCAGCAAACGGAGCGATGAATAATTTTATTGACGACTGATATTGCGCCAAAGTTTTGGTTAAATCGATAATTTTTAATGATACCTCATCAGTGACCTGAGTTTGATTTTGAAAATGTACAAAAACAACTTCCGCTCCCCTTCTCATCATTTGATAAGCGGCCACAGGTGAATCAATTCCACCGGATACAAGACACATTACTTTTCCGGCTGAACCTATCGGCAAACCACTGGCGCCTTCCTGCGGATTAATATAAACAACGGCTTTATCTTTACTTATATCTATATATATGTTTAATTCCGGACGAGTTAAATTAACTTTCCAACCATATTTATCAATCAATAAACCACCAAGTTCACGATTTATATTGTCGGAATTAATCGGATATTTTTTATACGAACGGCTGGCGGTAATACGAAATTCCCGGACAGATTTATCAAATTCCATTCCACTCAAACATTTTTTAATTTCATCCATTGAATTTCCAATTACTTGACAAGGCGCCAACTTGGCAATGCCTGGAATTTTCGACAAACGTTCTAAATCATCATCCTCTAAATTTAAAATAACAAAACCGCCTTCAACTCTCTGAATAGCGGCTTTAGGAAAAAGTTCGTCTAAATTATCCGCCAAACAGCGAATAAACATCAATTGATTTTTTCCTTTTAAAAAAATTTCATCAAAATGAGTAATGACATCCATGTGACTTATCTAAATTTATTCCTTTTTTAACAACAGCATTAAAGTCGTCGTTATATGTGCCGATTATCGGATAAACGCCATCGCAGTTGCAAAACATAATATCCCCATGGGGATTGAGTGTTAATCTTATCGGACAAGTATAATTGAGACATCTTCTTGAACAAGTCCATTTATCTTTTTTCGCCCGACCCATTGGAATAATATTATCTTCGCCTTTTAAAGTAAAACCATATTTTTTAGCGTACTTTTCCAAAACCTTACTATCTTGAAATGGTTTGTGAAATTTAGTTGTACTAATAAATACCTGCAATCTGTTCTTCTGTACAAAATCAATAAATTTTTTTCTCTCCACCTCACCAACAGACCAAGTTCCATTACTTATAGTAAATTTGATAACATTTTTAGGCACTAAATCAATAAATTTTTGATATCTGTCATAGTCGGATGAAATTTCACCGCCATAAAATCCTACGCTATTAATTTTATTAAAATCAATGGTTAAAATAAACTTTTTAGTCTTTTCAATATCTAAAACGATTTTACTTTTCGGAGAGGCCTCATACATGCAATGAGAACAGGCAAGAGTGCACTTCAGACTTGGCATGAAACTGAAATCCACCAATCTTTCATTTTTTACTTTGATCTTTACCATTTATTTCAATTCTTTAATCAATTTTGATAAAGCGATAAATTTCGGTTCGGTGGCGGAACGTTCCTTGAATTCCACCACTTTCTTTTCCAAAGTTTTTGGTGAAACAATCACCCTGTAAGGCATGCCGAGTAAATCGGCATCAGCTAATTTTTCGCCAGCCGAAACATTTATCCTGTCATCATACAAAACTTCAATTCCTTCCTTTATCAATTGTTCATAAATTTTATCAGCTTCTTTGGCAGCTTGTTCTTCTTTTCCCAAAGCGATTAAATGAACTTGGTACGGCGCCACATTTTTCGGCCAAATAATTCCTCTCTCGTCATTATATACTTCCGCCAAAGTCCCCATAATTCTTGAGGGACCGATTCCGTAACAACCCATCAAAACGGGAATTTCTTTACCCGCTTCATCTGTTACGGTGAAATCAAATGAGGAAGTAAATTTTGCGCCCAAAATAAAAATATTACCAACCTCAATCGCTTTTTTAGGTATTAAATTTTTATTTCCGCAAGCAGGACAAGTGTGCTGCTCCTTAATTATTTCTTCATTGACGGCAATACGACATTTTTCACAAAGATAAATAGTGTCTTCACCCATTTCTGATATAGTTTGAAACTCATGGGAATATTTACAAAAAGTTCCGCCTGACGCATAAGTCATAACAGTTAAATCTCCCAAACCCAGCCTGTCATATATTTTATCATAAACTTTTTGCATTTTTTCATAATAAGAATCCAAATCTTCCTGACTGGTATGAAAAGAGTAAAGATCCTTCATTGAAAATTCACGACCACGAAGCAAACCCGATTTAGCGCGCGGTTCGTTGCGAAATTTATTTTGAATTTGATAAACAGCTACAGGTAAATCTTGATAAGAAAAAACATGCTTTTGCACCAACGGCGTAACGATTTCCTCGTGAGTCGGATTTAACACTAATTTTGTTCCACCCTGTCCTTCTGTGCGGAATAAAATATCATTTAACGCTTCATTGCGTCCGGTTTTTATGTAATTATCTTCTTGTGTTAATGCTGGCATTAAAATTTCATTGGCGCCGGCCGCATCCAATTCTTGTCGAATAATGTTTTGAATTTTCGTCAACACTCGTAAACCAAGCGGCAAATAATTATAAATGCCGGAAGTTTGTTTCATAATAAAACCGCCGCGTGTCAATAATTTCGCGTTAGTTGAATCAGCGTCCGCCGGAACGGTTTTACTCGTTTTACCAAACATTTGAGAAAATTTCATAACAAAAATTATTATAATTATTACACAATTATATCCAAAAAAACCTTTCTTGTCAAAACAAAAATCCCCCAACGCAGAACGTTAGAGGATTTTGAAGAGTTGTTTTTATTCAGTAACAACAGTAACATTGACGGCGCGAGGACCTTTGTCGGTTTCTTCAACCTCGAAAGACACTTTTGTGCCAATTGTTAATTGTCCGAAATCAACACCTGTAAGTCCTGTTTCGTGAAAGAATACATCTTTGACACCCTCTTCAGGGGTAATAAAGCCAAAATGCTTCTCAGTCACCAAACTTTTGATAGTACCTGTTTTCATGTGATAGAAATGTAGTGAGTAAAGATACAAAAGTAGATCATTACGGAAATCCGACTACATTTCCACCTGAAATATTTTGTTTGATCATTATAACATATTTTAACAGTTTTGTCAACCCCGCGCCTAAATTAACAAAACCCCACACTTTCGTATGGGGTTGAATTTTTACAAAGAACAAAATAAAACTAATCAGACAACCTTCTTCCGACGAAGCACGAGCCAGCCGCAATTCGGTTCAAAATTAATTTCAAGGGCAGTAACAGACACAGCGCGAATATTGCCAGACGGAATTGATTTTGTATAAAAACAAGGCGCAAACCAATAACCTGTTTGATGTGGACGTGGAGCGGTAACAATTAGCATATTTTTCAACTGAGCATCAGGATTATCGGAAATATATTTCATCGCTCGACGGGAACCGTTAAGAAAACAGTAACCCATATCTAACAATTTTTTGTTAGCATCGTAACCGTTGATTATCTGATCAAAGTAATATTCAACAACTTCCCACTCCAACTCATCAGAAACAACCGATTCCAATGGAAAATTATTCTCATTAAACAAACTATAATCAACCCAATCTTGTTTACAAGCGACAAGTAACTTGTCAAACAAATTTCCTTGCGATTTTTCTTTTTCAACTTGATATCTGCGGATATAAACAACGGTCATTAATATCCACACCAGCAAAAGAAATATAAAAAATAAAACAGTAGAAATATTAGGTGTGGAAGTCATACAAAGAAAAACAATCGTGGCTGACACTACCGCGATGATGCCTATTGAAAAAATAATCTTAACCAAGTTTTTTCTCCTTGTTTTGTTTTTTAACAAAATCCATTTATTTTTGTAAAGAACAAAGTAGTTGTAGTGCATTTTATCAGTTTTGTCAATCCCCCCTTGATTTTTTTACAGATATCTGTTATACTGTGTTTACAATCTTTAATTCTTTAATTGAACAATATGAACAGTGCTTTAAAAGCTCGCATTAAACACGCGAAAAAAAATACTGTTAAAGGCAAAATTGTCGCCAAACATACCGGCAAATTAGCCAAATACATCAAACGACAAGTTGGTTAAACAACAAAAAAATAACCCCGATTTGAATCGGGGTTTTTTAAACACATTTATGATGTTTGGCTACTGTCCGAACAGTTTTTTTCAACACCAGATTAAAGAAAATGTTTTGAGAATGAACAATGTTATATGATGGACCGTTAAATAACAATTCAAAACCATTTGCGGTGGCATACAGAAAATCGTGTTTATCTCCGCCTTGCCACACAATCAGTCCGCCCGGCTCAAGAACCCGCCAAGCTTCCTTCATAGCCATTCGCCTCATTAAACTTTTTTCCTTAGAATAAGACATGGGTGGAATGAAATTTTGCGAATTGTATATATGATTCCGCAATTGTAAAGCCACTGATTTACAATGAGCACCACCGAAATAGGAAGCGAACATTGCCCCAACTGTATTGGAGTTTATTGGAAGATTAAATGCGTCTGCGATAAAATCAACTTGACCAAAATAAGTGACTTGAATAGCCGCTCCATCTTTTACCGGACTTTCAAAATTAGGCGTACCCGGAAACAGATTAAATATTAACAACTGTTTATTTAGTTTTTGAAAATCAACTAATTCATAACCTTCTTTGGTCGGTCCGCCGATTTCAACCAACGGGCCATTAACTTTATTCAGTGCTTCAGTCAAATTAAATTCTTCAAATTTTTGTTCCACTAGACCAAACTCCTGGTTGTTTTTTGGTTTTGAAATTGTTAAGGTACGACAATGTAAAATAGTATAACATACTTTTTATTTTTGTCACTATTATAAAAAAATCGCCTCTCGGCGATTTTTTTATATATTTTTCTTAAACTAATTATTTCTATTCTTTCTTCTCTTCCTCTTCCTCTTCCGCTTCTTTTTCTATTTCTTTTTTAATTTCTTCTTTTACAGCTCTTTTCACTTCCTGTTTTATTTCCGCCACTTCAATTTTCTTTTGTCCATTTTTTATTTCTTTTTTAATTTCCTCTTCTTTAATTTCTTCTTTAACGGCTTTTGTTGTTTCTTTTTTAGTCCGATAAAAATTCAAAAGTGAAAAAATAATCACGCTACCTAAAATAATTCCAAAAAAATTAAGCGCAAAAGTTAAAAGTGAACCGCGAATGATTCCTATATTCATATGCGCAAGACCGATACCAACCACAGCCAACGGAGGCAAAAGAGAAACAGCAATGGCTACACCTGGCAACATAGCTGAAAGATTTTTATTTGTCCAAGCGAAAGTCGCCGCCAATCCGGCAACAAAAGCAACTATCAAATAAGCAATATTACTGTCCAATCGCGAAGTTATTTCCGCGTTAAATTCGGTTAATGGAAAAAAGAATGATAATAATACCGCTACCCCAAACACAATGCCGATTGAACGTAAAAATATTTTGGTTGACCTCCACAAAAGCTGTATATCACAAATTACAATACCCAATGCAAACGTCAACAACGGCGTCAGAAGCGGAGTAATTAACATGCCGCCGATTATTACCGCCGGATTATTCAATAATAAACCCAAAGTCACCATCATTGATGATAAAATCAACATCAGATAAAAACCGCCGGTTAGCCGACTTGACTCAATCAACTCTTCAGACACTCTAACCTGATCTTTTTTAGTAATTTGTAAAATACTATGACTGATTTTCATACGAATAAAAAATTAATAAATTTATCCAACATCTATTTTACTCTCACTTATTCCCTATAACAAGGTTTTTTAATATCAACAATTAACTAAGCCGCTTTTTTAACAGCGTTAGCAACCGCTTTAACCACCCTCCTGTCTAACGGACTGGGAATAATATAATCATATCGCAATTTATTTTTGGGAATTAAACCGGCAATCGCCACCGCTGCCGCTATTTTCATTTTATCAGTAATTTGTTTTGCCCGAATATCCAATGCGCCACGAAAAATACCAGGAAACGCCAAAACATTATTTACTTGATTTGCATAATCAGAACGACCAGTGCCAAAAATTTTAACTTTAGATTTTTTAGCTTCTGCCAAACTTATTTCTGGATTAGGATTAGCCATAGCAAAAACAATCGGACTGGAAGCCATTATATCTATCCACTCTGGTTTGAGAACATTGGCTACCGAAACACCAATAAACACATCAGCTCCCAAAAGAGCTTCCTTTAAACCACCACTTAAACCTTTTCCGTTTGTCCTGTTAGCAATCTTTGTCTTATGGGGATACATCCCTTTTCTTTTTTTATTAATAATCCCCTGACTGTCTAACATAATAACTTTTTTCTCATTCACCCCATATTTAACCAGCAACTTATAGACTGCCACCGCCGCCGAACCAGCGCCATTTATTACCACTTTAATATTTTTAGTTTTTTTACCAACCAATTTTAAAGAATTAATAACTGCCGCCAACACAACAACGGCAGTGCCATGCTGATCATCGTGCATAACCGGAATGTCTAATTCTTTTTTTAATCGTTCCTCTATTTCAAAACAACGCGGTGTGGAAATATCTTCCAAATTAATTCCTCCAAAACCGACTGACAACCATTTAACCGCTTTGATAATTTCTTCAGTATCTTGCGTATCCAAACAAATCGGATAAGCATCTATATCAGCGTATTCCTTAAACAAAATAGCTTTTCCTTCCATTACAGGCAAAGCGGCGGCCGGACCAATATTCCCCAAACCCAACACAGCTGAACCATCAGACACTACAGCCACGGAATTAGCTTTGAGTGTATGAGTAAAAACAGCTGATTTGTTTTTAGCAATCAACCGGCTAACTTCCGCCACGCCGGGAGTATATGCCAAAGACAATGCATCTCGGCTATCAACCTTTACTTTTGAACGGATGGATAATTTTCCTTTTAATTTTTTATGTAAAACTAACGATTGTTTAAAATAATCCATATTTTTAAAATAATAATTAAAATCTGTCAATCAATATTTTACTCCTATTTAATCTCTCGGTCAAAAAAACCGCCTATTCGACGGTTTTTTCTTTCTTATTTATAATCATCATATCTTTGTTTTTGTCTATAGAAAATTCTATATCGGACTGTTCGCTGAGAAAATCTTTCGCAGCCGACAAAAATTTATTCCCCATCGGCAAAGGATGTGCTTTGATAACTCCCCCATCTTTAACCACTCGCAACATTTCTTTTAAAACAATTTTGATTTCTTCGGGTGTTGTTATTATATAATAAGGCACAGACCATAAAGCAAAAACCCTATCAAAAGATTTATCTTTAAACGGCAAAGCTTGAGCTATGGCTGACAAAGAATTATCGGGGAGATTCTGCCTTGCAGAAATTCTTTCAGAAATTCTACCTATTTCTCTGGGACTGTGTCGTGACAGCAAAGACAAATCTTCTTCCAAACTCAATCCTAATCTTGGATCAACTGAAATAATTTTGCTTTTATAACCTTCCTCTTTTGCTTGTCGGGCGAATTCCTGTTTCAAACCAGAACCCAAATCCAACATTGTCATATTCGGATCATCCATTTCATCATCAGTAATATCAAAAATATCCATATATTCAGACAGTCCACGCTTAGTTAAACAAGCGTCACGAAAATCTTGCTTATTGTGATTAGATAAACATTCTGGATTCATATTTGTGAGTAATTAGACTTGACATTATTATCTATTTTATTTACAATATTGTCAACATTCCGGGGTAGCGCAGCGGTAGCGCAGTTGACTGTTAATCAATTGGTCGTGGGTTCGAATCCCACCCCCGGAGCATATCGTTAAAACTATGAGTTTTAGGAGCCCCAGCCATTATTTGGAAGGGCTCTTTTAGTTTATATGTAGCCAAATTTTGATTTTCAATATTTAGGTTCCAAAGTAGATTTTCTATGATTTTACGCTTCCCAAAATTATCTTTGTTTAAAAATTCTTTTTTCGCTAGATTAGGGAAAAGAAAGACCTGTTTTGTAAGTTCCAAAGTATCACAATGGTTATCCTTGTTAGTCTCAGTTTGTTTTAATTGCATTTCGGTTTCAACCTGACACCTCTTTAATCCTTCCATTTTTGCCTTATAAACGTCCTCAGGGGTTAAACCATTCAAATAGCTGTCTAAAAGACGCTCTTGCTTTATACGGGCAATTTTAAGCTGTTCCTTGAGGGTATTTATAATTTGTTCGGCTCCGCTTTTATTACCTTCCGATTTTTCCTTCGCCGCCGAATACATTATTTCCACCAATTCTTTATCAAAAGACAGGTTTTCAAAAATCTCCATAATCATTTCGTCTATCTTTTCAGAACGCAAATATTTTTTATGTTCTTCACATTTTCCTTTGCCATTTGTGCAATAATAATAAATATGACCTTTTTTAATTGTCCCAGTCAAAGCACAACCGCAAACGTTGCACTTCATAAAACCACGATGAGGAAAATCATGTTTTTGTTTTCTGATATTATTTTTTCCACTCAAAACCTCTCCGGCCCGATTAAAAATTTCTTTGGTTATTAGGGGTTCATGATTAGCCGGGTAAAATTTACCGTCTCTTTCCATTATTCCGTAATAAAGACGATTGGTTAAAATTCTATGAATAACACTCTTGGTGACCTTTTTTCCAGGACGAGTTCTAAAACCTTTTTGATATATTAAATTTGTAATTTCTTTAATACTATAACCGCCAGTAGCATATAGATTAAAAAGTTCGGTAATGTAATGACCCTTTTGTAAGTCAATAATTATTTTCTTATTTATTTTGTCATTCAAGTATCCAAGCGGGGCGGCATTTGGCCATTCTCCTTTTTCTAATTTTGTTCTAATACCTCTTTTAGTATTTACGCTTAAATCATCAACATATTTTTTAGCCATTCCAAAATCTAATGACATCATGAAATTATCATTGCTAGTGCTATAATAATTTTTTTCATAAGTTCGAACTTCACGAATCAAACCTTGTTGCATATACCATTGTAATTCTCCACTATCCTTAGAATTTCTTGATAAGCGGTCTAATTTCCAAACATAAACAATGCATTCTTTATTTTTTTCAATATATTTTAACATCTCGGCAAATACAGGCCGACCCGGGGCTTTGGCCGACATCTTTTCCACAAATATTTTATCAAAAACAATATTATCCCTTTGTGAGAGCTTTTTCATTTCGACTGTTTGGGATTCTATTGAAAGAATCTGTCTATCTTCGGTATCTGTGGATTTGCGACAATACGCGATGTATTTCATATTTAAAAAAATTAAAATATTGGTTCGTCTTTTTTTTCTTCGTAGTCTATATATCGATTAATGAAAGCAAGGGCTTGTTTTTTTTGTTCTGGAAATTTTCGTAAATTATAATTAGTATAGTTCATAGAATCAAAATAGTCTATTTTTATATTTTGTTTTGTATATTCTATCGACTCCTGTGGAAGTATTGTTAAAACTGGTCTAATTAATTCATCATAATTTACGACAATCGGTTTATATAACCCTTTGCTAATAAAATATGATTTTTGTCCCCTCAATCTTTCGTTGTTAATTTCTTTAGTCATGTACTTTGTTATATAGCGACCAACATTCATAATCCGATTTATTGCTTTAATTTTTGTAAAACCTAACCCCCAACACTTCTCAAAGATTCTTTTCATTTCCATTTTGTAAGGCAAATTAAAAAAAATACTATGATAATGAATAGCTCCCCGTTCTTGAAATTCAACCACTGTTACATACTTAAAAAAACTTTCTTTTCGTCCGTTCACTGCTGTATTTAATCTCTGAATAAACTTAGTAAATTCGTAATTTGCTGCTTTTATATCCAATACGTTTTCCCCAAAGGTTAAGGTAATAAATATAGGCCAAAATGCACGACCTCTTTGATCAAAATATGCTCTAACATTTGAGTTTGTATAATCAATGATTTGACGGCGAGCACGTCGGTATCTCATTTGGTCTAAGGTTTCTTGGTCTGTTGCAGTACCTTTCGATTTGTCTCTAAATGTTCTTGGATGACTACCAACAAAGTATTCTCGACCATATTCGTAATATTCAAAAATATCGCCAGATATTTTTAGACGCTCTTTGGTTGAATAGTGAATATCACCGTTAAAATGTATTAGACGACTCATATCGTTGGCTTTGTTTAGCAAAGTTCGTTCTGATTAAGTGTTATTGTAATCAAGTCCAACTATTAAGATATTTATAGCCGCTGCGGCGGCGGACACCAGCCATTAGGGACAGCTTGATCCCGCGCCTGGCGGCTGCGGGGTCAAGCCGGCATAGCCGGCTGTGGACGACTCTGGTGGTTGATTAAATACTAAAAATAATTCGGCAAATGAATGCAAATATTCATCGGTCTGCTCTGGCGTAAGTACTAACCCATAATAGGTTATAAAATGCTGTTGCAGGCGGGCAATAAGTTGTGGACTGAAAATAAACATAAAAAAAGCCCTGTGTTATTACAGGGCTATTGTATGCTTTAGGGTTTAAGTAACTTTCACCTGAATTTTATCTAAACAGTCTGTTTATATTTATAATTTACCTTAACATAGCCATCTTTTCCGGTAGTGTAATCAAGAAAATTACTGATTTTTTGTTCCGTATTTTTAAAAATAATTCCATTTATTCCCTCACAGGCAGTATAACATTGACGCCATTTGTCATCTTTCTTTGTGTAATCATTAAACGCTTCTTCTGCTATATCGTAAAAACTAATGTTTTTACAAAACTCTTTCCCCATTAAATAATCAAAGAAAAGACCCCTTTTAGTAGTAGTTCTTTTTTTAACAATTTTAAAAGTGTATTTACCAATTGTTAAAAATTTAGTTTCTTTGTCGTAATACCATTGATTATCCTCTAAACCTTGCGTTTCAATTTTTTCTTTTTCACCATTATTTTCGAGTTCCATTTTAGATAAAAAAGAAATTATTTTATTGTGGATAGGAATAAAATCGTCCACAAAGTGTGCCTTTCGGTGTGGGGGTAAGGGAATTTCTAAATCTGAAGAACGTAATGGTAATGCAACGGTAATATCTTTATCGGGATCTTTCATTATGTCATGAATTTTTTCATACCAACTGTAATTAAACCAAACATTCGTCATTATACTTTGTCGGTGTATTAAATTCGCTTTTTCTTGAGAAATTTCTCTGGCAATATAACCAGTTTGCATTTTTTTATAAATTTCATCGTATCTTTTGCCTTCATTTTCTAACATCTCATTAATCAAGGGTTGTTTTTTAATGATATCTATATAATCACAAAAAATCTGAAAAACATCAAAAACATTATCGTTCGGAATTTCTAACTGTTTTACAAGCCGGTCAAGTTCGGTTTTAAGTAAGGGAATATTTGTCATATTACATCCAATTTTATTTTTGACAAAGAATGCAATGTTGTAAGAATACCATTGTAAGATTCAAAATCATCAATGCGTTTTTTTCATTAGCGTATTCATTTTTGGGGTGAGCATCACCCGTTTCTTTTCTTTCCTGTGCAAATATAGATTCCAAATTTTTAAAAATTTGATTTGAAAATTTATCGTTTGGAATTGATCCTTGTTTTTGAGCCTCAACCAATAAATTACCAAGAGTATTTTTTCCGGTTTTTCCATTAATTAAAATTTGTAAAAATGCTTCTATCGCCGTTACTGAATGCGTTACACAACTACTATAGCCGGTGTCATTTTTTTGTTGAAAACTATCAAAAGCATCCCTTAACTCACGGTTTACAGGTTTCCATTTTTCGTTTGACAGAAACTTCAACACTGGCTTGTATACTTCCTGAATAATTTTTTGTTCTTGTTTAGGTATTAAACCACATCGAGTCAAAACTACATTTATTCCAAAATGTTCAAAGACATCATTTAAACGATTTGCAAATGCATCAAATTTTTGGTACTTCCATTCAGTTAGCCTTTCGTTAAATTCTATTTCTGTTTCTTTTGACGAACGATATATAGATTCAGCTTGTTCCATTAGAACTGCTTTAGAATAATAAGAAATAAGTTCAAAAACTATATGTTGACCATTTTCACAATTTAAAAAAATATTTTTAAAATCAATAGAAGCGTTTGCTGTGGAAGAGTCAGTCAAAAAATACTTGCCGTAGGATTGATATTTATGACCCTCGTTTAAAAACAGAATGGTATAGTACTTTCTGTCTGCTTTAGAAAAATAATATTCCATATGGTGCCAAATCTTTTCTCTCTCTTCTCGACTAAGTTCATCCCAATTCCTTAAACCTAAATCGGGGTGTAATTCTTGCTTTGCTTTCGGCTCTAGATTACTCCATAGTTTAAATTTTTCTAACATACTTTAATTATTAGTAAAAAAGATATTTTCATTCACCTAATATAAACGAAAAAGAGCAAAAAGTCAACATTGCCAAATAAAACAAAGAGTATTATAATAAAAGATGACAATTTAATGGCCTAAACTTTGCCAAAAGTAAAGCATGGCTTAATAAAAACCAACCAAGGCAGTAAGCTCTCCGTCCAGAGCACCTTGGTTGGTCATACTTGGAAACGAGTATGGGTGGCGTAAGCCATCGCTGGCGGGGAGCTTTTTGTTTTTAAATAAACTATATGCAAAGCAAGGATATAAGTTTTTCCAAAGAATTAATAAAAGGAAAAATTACGGAAATCATTTTTGAACAGATGTTTAGAAAATCTAGACAATTCACAATTTTACATTTCGGTTATGAATATACCTTGCCCGAATTGGCTCAATACCAAGATTTGCTGGCCAAAAAAGGTATCCTTGATAATATTAGACATTCGCCGGATTTTATTTTGATTTCTCAAGATAAAACAAAAGTCTATTTTGTGGAAGTAAAGTATCGGACAGATATAAACGAAAAAGAAGTTTTAAAGATAGCAAAAAATCTTGTAGATGAGGGGTGGCGTTCTCCGTGGTTATTTATGGCTTCCCCAAAAGGTTTTTTCTTTGAACCCTGCCACACGATCATTAAAAATGGTGGAAAAATTGGTGTATTATATTCAACAAGTATAGATACTAAAACTCAAACTGAATATTCAAATCTTTTGAATGAGTTTATGTCCAGCAGTAAGAAATAAAGAAACCGCAAGATAAAAAATTGAGTTAAGGTTAAGAATACAAGGTCCTCTGCCTCGGGGGCTTTTTATTAATATGGACTTGCTAAAATTATAAAAATCTGTTAAAATCTATAAAATAATTAACCTTTTACTAATAAGTTATAATTTATATGGATACTTTATTGCAATTGATTTTAAAAATTTTTAAATCAATTTTTAAACAAAACAAAAATATTAATATAACTCCCAACAGTCAATCAGACATCAAAGTCATATCTGAAAAATTGAGCCCTGTAAAAAATAATGTTGTTATCAAAGATGGGTATCCTATTTTAAAAGACAAACAACGATACCCAGCCACTGATCCTGATACTAAAAAAATAAGAAACATTTTAAAGGAACAAAAGAAAGGGCTTGAATTCTTCGACTCTGACGACGAAATAACCGACTTACAGTGCACAGAATATGTCAGTTTTAGATTATTACGTGAGGAAATTACAATAGACTGGTCAAAGAGAAATGGACGCAGAAGAGACGGAAAAAATTGGCCAGAAATATTAAAAGATACATATGAAGTTAATGAGATAGCAGCTAAGGGTGCCGCAATTTCATCTCCAGCCACGGAAAAAAATATTTTTGGACACATAGCTTATGTAGAAGAGGCTTCAGCGGAAGGTTTTATTATAATATCAGACGCAAATTCTGACGACAAGGGCATCTACAGGGCTAGTGAGAGAAAAAATCCCGACACCAAAGGCATCTATAAAAATATTGAGGGACAAAATGTAAAATTTATTCATTTTGAAAAAAAATTTAATTAGATTTTTAAACATAAATATGATTGGAACAAAGAATAATTGGGAAAGTGTTACACATTTAAATACAAAAAATTTTAAATGTGGTTTTCAAGATTGTGGCAGAGAAATTGGATCTGAAAAAGGATGGCAACATCATAAAGATGGAGGCCCTTTCGCAGATGCTCTTATTTATATATGCCCCAACTGTAAACGACCTAATTTTTTTGATTTGACAGACAATACTCAAATACCCGGAGCTTGTTTGGGTAATAATATAAAACATTTACCAAAGGACATAGAAAAACTTTGGCAAGAAATTCTAAAAGCTACAGCTCAAAGTGCCTATACTTGTGCTGTTTTGACTGGAAGAAAATTACTAATGCATATTTCTGTAGAACAAAATGCAGCAGAAAACTTATCCTTTTTAGAATATGTAAATTTTCTTGTTGATAATCATTTTGCCCCACCTAATAGTAAAGTGTGGGTAGACAAAATAAGAACATTAGGAAATGAAGCTAATCATGAAATTAAAATAATGTCTAAGGATGAAGCTTCAGATATAATAACTTTTTTGGAAATGCTCCTAAAATTTATATATGAATTTCCTGGGCACAAACAAGTTGAAACAAAATAATAATATTTTAGGCTGTATTGAGAGAATGTTTTATAAAAAACACTCCAACTTCGTCCCACAAGTGGAGCCATATGGGATGAGCAGAGCCAAAAGCTCTGCTTTTCTCTTTATTTACGGGCTTTTTTGTAAGTTCGAATATTGTTTTTTCGTCCATTTTTTCTCCTGTTATCTCTGATACTCGGTCAAAGATCATTTTGAATGCTTTATGGTATGATATCTCG
>PFBV01000002.1 GCA_002778465.1 Candidatus Magasanikbacteria bacterium CG10_big_fil_rev_8_21_14_0_10_36_32
GCAATATCATTTGGTGTAAATGTTTCTACCACTGCCGTTACAGTATCACAAGCCAATACAATCGCCTTAATGGGTGGTAATGTCGGTATTGGTTCATCTACACCAAAGTATTTATTATCCATGGAAGCTACTGGTGGCGGATATTATAATGAGGTGACCAATCAATGGGTGGATGGTTCGCTTCTCAGTATTAAACAAGATATTACCCCGATTACTGATGAACAGCGTATAGATTTACTTGGTATTCTGGATGAAGTCAATATTAATCGTTATAGGTTTATTGATGATTACACAGCAAATGGCGATGATGCGATTTGGCAGTATGGATTTATTGCTGATGTAACAGATGAATTGCTTGCTGGAAAAAATCATGATGGTTTACAAACTGGAAGCGCGGTCCAACTTCTTTTAACTAATGTTCAAACATTGTACAGAAGATTTAATCCGCTTGATTTGGCGTTGGACATTAATACTACATCTTTAATTTTTAATTTATCCAATCTTTCTTTCGCAACCACTACCTTTTTTAATTCTTCCGTCAGTCATTCAGTCGGTGTCTCTAATGCGTTTGTATTTAATGCTTCTAATTTTAACACTTCAACTTTGAATAATTATATTTTATCACTGCGTTCAAATAATAATTCGGTATTTACAGTTTCGGCCAACGGTGATGTTTTGACCGCTGGCACTTACAAAATGTCTGGAATTGATTATGGACAATATTTTATAGATTCCGCCGGAGTTGCTGGTCAGATTTGGTCATCTGATGGTTTAGGCAGAGGAATATGGATAACCACTTCCACTCTTGGTTTGAAAGGTTTGGATATCGGTGGTTTTACTGTCGGTTCAGTCGTTTTTGCCAGTTCTTCCGGTATGTTGACTCAGGATAATAACAATTTGTTCTGGGATGATATCAACAAGAGATTAAGTGTTGGTACTTCCACTAATAATACTTATAAAGTATTTATTAATTCAGGTTCAGATGTGGGCGCCGGGTTGGGTGTTCGCGGTTATGTGAAAGCCTCAGGATTTGTTTCCGGCACCAGTACTTTGGATATTGCTGAAACGTATCCATTAGATAGCCAATGTTCTGTTCGTGGAGATTGTCCGGAACCGGGCGATGTGGTGTGCGCCTCCAGTACTTATAATGAAGGTGAATTAGTTTCTTCTACATTATTTATTGCGAAATGTACCGCCACTTCCACTGATAGTGTCTTGGGAGTTGTAAGTACTAAACCGGGTTTTGTTTTGGGTGGTGCTGAAGAAGTAATTGGATTGGATTCTAATACCTTTAAACCAATAGCTATGGCTGGTCGTGTGCCGGTAAAAGTTTCCACCGCCAACGGTCAAATTAAAATTGGTGATTATTTGACTTCGTCTGAAGTTCCGGGTGTGGCTGTTAAAATGAAAGAACCGGGTCGGGTTATCGGTACAGCTTTACAAGCATTCGATTTAGCCAGTTCAACTGAACAAATTTCCACCAGTACCATATTGGTTTATGTAAATCCTCATTGGTCAATTGGTTCATTGGAAGAAAGCGATATTAGTGATATTTTACCGGATTTCTCAGTTCAAACAATTTTAGACAAGTTTACTTTGGCGGTTAAAAATAGTTTAAGAAAACTCGGATTGGTAATTAAAGATGGTGTGGCCAAAGTTAAAGAATTGGCGGCTAACCGTATTAGCACCGATGAATTGTGTGTGGGTAATACTTGTGTAAATGAAGGACAATTGGTTGAAATGTTGCAAAATACCAATACTGGCAGTATGCAACCGGCGGTTGCGTCAGGTGGAAGTTTGTCGGAGCCTGATCCATTGTCTGTAACCGATATTTCAACACTCCTTCCAACTTCAACACCAGTTTCTACATCTACCACAACAACTGAAATACCACCGGTTGAAGAACCGGCAGAAGAATTAAATTCAGACATTGTTGAAGAAGGGTCGGCAGAACCTGTTGTTGAATCGGTTGAAGAATCGGTGGAATCTGTTGTTGAACCAGTGATTGAAACACCTGTTGTGACAGAAACATCGCCGGCCGAAGAAACACCATAAAGCATAATATTTCAAATAAAAACAAAATAAAATAATATTTATTTTAATTTTAAAATTTCTTTACATTTTTATTGTTTTAGCTTAAAATAGCCCGTATGAATTGATAATTTATGACAAAATATAACCATCTTAAAATTGAAAAGAAGTGGCAAAAACTTTGGTCTAAAAAAGGTGTTTTTAAAGTTAAAGAAGACGCGGTTAAACCGAAATATTATGTTTTGGATATGTTTCCTTATCCGTCCGGCGCCGGTTTACATGTTGGTCATCCAAAAGGATATATTGCCACCGATGTTGTCGCACGAATGAAACAGATGCAAGGGTTTAATGTTTTACATCCAATGGGTTGGGATGCCTTTGGTTTGCCAGCGGAAAATTATGCTATTCAAAATAAAATTCACCCAGCTGAAGCAGTCAAAAAAAATGTTGCTACTTTCAAAAAACAATTGGAGTTGCTTGGTTTTACTTATGATTGGGATAAAGAAATCAATACCACTGATCCGGCTTATTATAAATGGACGCAATGGATATTTTTACAGATGTTTAAAAAAGGATTGGCTTATGAATCGTTCGCTCCGATAAATTGGTGCCCCTCTTGTCAGACAGGTTTGGCCAATGAAGATTTGGAAGAGGGGAAATGTGAACGTTGTGGTTCTTTGGTTGAACAAAAACCGATACGTCAGTGGGTTTTAAAAATTACCGATTATGCCGAACGTTTATTAAATGATTTAGATAAATTAAAAAATTGGCCGGAAGCGATTAAAGAAATGCAGAAAAATTGGATTGGTCGGAGTGAGGGAGCGGATGTTGATTTTAAGATTAAAAACTTTGATTTAAAAATAAAGGTTTTTACCACACGACCAGATACTTTGTTTGGAGCTACTTACTGTGTAATCGCCCCGGAGCATGAATTAATGTCAAAACTCCAGCCCGAAATTGGCAATTGGCAGGAGGTCTCTATATATATAGAAGGCGCAAAGCATAAAACCGCCTTGGAACGGACAGATTTGGCTAAGAATAAGACAGGAATTGAGCTAAAAGGCATAAAAGCCATAAATCCGGTTAATAATGAAGAATTAACAGTTTTTGTGGCTGATTACATTTTGGCTGGTTATGGCACAGGCGCGATTATGGCTGTTCCGGCGCATGATAGTCGCGACTACGAATTCGCGGTAAAATATGGTATTCCGATTAAAGAAGTAGTCGTTCCTGTTGGTGAAAATCAAAAATTAAATATCAAAAATCAAAATGACAATTCAAAATTAAAAAATGAAAATAACGAACTGAAGTCTAAAGTCCAAAGTTCAAAGCCCCAAATAATATTTGAGAAAGACGGAATCGCGGTTAACTCCGGTTTTTTGGACGGTTTACCAACTAAGGAAGCTAAAGAAAAAATGATTAAATGGTTGGAAGATAATAAATTCGGCGAGCGAAAAGTAAATTATAAATTGCGCGATTGGGTTTTTTCTCGACAGCGTTTTTGGGGTGAACCGATACCTTTAATTAAATGCGAAAAATGCGGTTGGGTTCCGGTTTCTGAAAATGATTTGCCGGTGGAATTGCCAAAAGTTAAAAGTTATACCGCAACAGGCACGGGCGAGTCACCGTTGTCCGCTATTGAAAAATGGGTTAATACAAAATGTCCAAAATGTAGTGGTCCGGCTAAAAGAGAAACCAACACCATGCCTCAGTGGGGTGGTTCTTGCTGGTATTATCTTCGTTATATTGATTCACAAAATGATAAAGCGTTAGTTGATAAAGATAAGGAAAAATATTGGTCACCGGTTGATTTTTATGTCGGTGGCGCTGAACATGCTACTCGCCATTTAATTTATGCCCGTTTTTGGCACAAATTTTTATTTGATATTGACGCGGTTAATTATGATGAACCATTTAATCGTCTGCAAAATGTCGGTTTGATTTTGGCGGAGGACGGCAGAAAAATGAGTAAACGTTGGGGTAATGTTATCAATCCTGATGATGTGGTTAAACAATATGGCGCTGACGCTATGCGTGTTTATGAAATGTTTATGGGACCATTTAATCAACCTTGCGCTTGGAATGCCAACGGTTTAATCGGCGCAAAAAGATTTTTAGACAAAGTTTGGTTTTTACAGGATAAAGTTGATAAAAAATTAGTGGTTAGTGGGAAAATAGACAGCTTGGTTCATCAGACAATAAAAAAAGTGACTGATGATATTGAAACAATGCGATTTAATACTGCCATTGCTAAAATGATGGAATTAGTTAATGAAATGAACAAAGAAACAGTAATTTCAGTTTCTAATTTTAAGTTTTTAATTTCTATTCTTTCTCCATTCGCTCCTCATATTTGTGAGGAATTATGGGCGGAACTTGGTGGAAAAGAGTTGTTGATTTTGTCTTTGTGGCCGAAATACGATGAAAAATCAGTTATGGCTGAAACTACTGTTATTGTTATTCAGGTAAACGGACGAGTGCGTGACAATATTGAATTTCAAACAGCTGATATCAGTGAGGAAGTGGCTAAAGAAGCGGCTTTATCCAGTGAATCAGTTAAAAAATATATTAATGGAACAGAAATAAAGAAAATTATTTATGTTAAAAACAAACTTCTCAATATCGTAATTTAATGATACACTATAATATATGTTTGGAAAAAATAAGAAAATTAAAAACGTGTTAATTGTAGAGGATGATGCTTTGTTATCGCAAGTTTTAGGTAAAGCTTTTTCTGCCGCTGGTTTTGATGTAACCGGATTAACAGAGGGAATAAATGTGGTTTCTACGACAAAAAAAATAAAACCGGCAGCGATTTTGTTGGATTTAGTTTTGCCTGGTTTGGACGGGTTTACTGTTTTAAAAAATTTAAAATCCGATAAGGCAACCGCTTCAATTCCAGTGATTGTTATTTCCAATTTGGGAGAGGCGGCTGATATAAAGTCGGTTATGGCGTTGGGAGCTGTTGAATATTTTATCAAGGCCAATACTCAAATGGAAAAAATAATAAAATTCACGCAAAAAATAATTAAAGATTGATTTCTATGGCGGGTAAAAAATTAAAAGAAGTTTTGTTGGTGGTGGAAGATGATGAAATTTTGTTGAGAGCGTTATATTTGATGTTTAACAGTGGGAAATATACCATCGCCACAGCCACTGATGGAGAAACAGCTTTGAAAATGGCTGAACGGATAAAACCCGATATGGTTTTATTGGATTTATTGATGCCAAAAATGAATGGCTTTGAATTTCTGAAAGTGTTTAAAGCGCATGATGAATTAAAAAAAATACCAGTGATTGTTTTGTCTAATTTAGGTGACAGTGACAGTAAGGAAAAAGCAAAAGCATTGGGCGCGATTGATTATTTCGTAAAAGCAAATATTAATTTAACTTCATTGGCAGATAAAATTAAACAAATTTTAAGCCAAAAAACATGAAAATTAAATGGCTCAATTTAGTTCTATGGTTAACGAATAAAGTTTATACTTTAAAAAAGAACTTGGTTGAGAGGACGGGACTTATTATTATTGTAACAGTGATAAAACTGTTAATTTTGGAAGTTGTATTGGCAATTATTTCATTGCCACTTTATTTGGGTCTTAAAACTAAAACAACTGCCGTTTATTTGGCAGAAAAAAGCGGTTTTGGGCAGGTGGCTTTTGATTATCGTTTGCGTCGGCTGTTAACTTTAACTGGAGTTGGTGTTATTTTTTTAATTTGGACAGTAAAATTAATTTTGATTATTTCCGTACCCCGCGTTTATGGCCAGTTGCAATTATACAAAGTCGTGAATTTTCAATCCGGCACGGGCTTGTCGCAACAGTTGATTAAAACTGAAACAGATATCCAAACCGCCAAAATTTCCAATAAAATTATTGTGCCAGTGATTGAAAATGTCACAAAAACAGGGATGGACAGTTATGCAGTATCCGGCTCAGGACAATCATTTTCCACGGTGGCAGTTATGCTAACCGGACAACAAACAATAATTTATACCATTCAAGCTGATAATAATGGTTATTGGACAATGATTCACAATCAAAAGAATTTTAGGCTGAATGATGGAAATCATTCATTATTAGCGTTTACTTATGATAAAAAAACTGGGCAGCGCAGCGATATTTCTCCGGAACAGTTCTTTAAAGTTAAGACATCATTGATAGATCGTTTAGTGAAAAACATAGATACCCTGACTAATTGGTCGGTGGTTATTGTAATTTTATTGGGATTATTTTTAACCATCCTAACAATATGATGATTAGTTGGTTAAAAATATTTTTTAAACTTTCCGGGCGGATTTTTGAATTGAAACAAAAATTATCCCAAACTGACAGTTGGATAAAATCTTTGCCTTACGCTTTCCTTTTGATTTTAGACGAAATAGTTTTTGTTTTTATTTCTTTGCCGTTGTATTTTGCCGTGCCGCCCAAAAAAGTTCAAGAAAAAGGAATTTTATTTCCTTCAGCCGAACCGGAAACCGAAAGAATGAAAATGTTTTTTATCAGAAGAAAAATAAGTTTAATTGCTTTTATCACCGCATTGGGAATGTTAGTTTTAAAATTTTTGGTAATCGGCGGTATTTCTTTTTATTTGATGGGCGGGCAATTGCTTTTGGCTGCCACTCAAGATTGGCTATTTACCGTCCCTGGCGATTATGCTTATGACAGTTCAAAAATTGAATTTGTTGGAGGGATTGCCAGATTGAAAAATTTGGGAACAACGGTTACAGGCAGTACCACTAATGCTAATTTTAATACCAATGCTACTGGCTGGACTTATGCTGATTGGGATCAAGGCGGTGGTGAGGCGAATGTAGTTGGAACTTATGTGGCATCAGGGGGAAATCCAGGCGGATTTGTTCAAATTAATTTTCCAGTTGGTAAAAGCGATGAGTTTGGCGGATATTGGCGTCAAGGTTTTGCAATCACGGAAAATAATCCAACCGCAACCCTCAGTTTTGATTGGTCAATAACCGCTTTTGACAATACTCCCGCCCCAGTCACATTTAAACTTTATGCTTTCATAGATACAGGAACAGGTGTTCCGGTTATTGGTCAAGAAGTTTGGAAATCAGAAGAAATTACCGCAACAAGCGCTTGGGTTTCTATGACAAATTTAAATATTTCTTCAAAAGTTACGGCCGCTGGCACTTATTATTTAAAAATTGCGGTATGGTTGGAAACCCCAAATAACAACACAGGTCCTTTTACGCTTGGTTACGATAATGTCATAGTCAATTGGTCAAAAACTACGATTGTTTATGATTCTAATCGTCCGACAATTATACCAAACAATTCTTTAACACCGGTCAATCCGGCGATTTGGAGTTCTTTTACAGAAACAGCTACAAAAAACGGAGGAGAAATTTATTATCAGTTATCGGCTGATAATGGTTCTACTTGGAACTATTGGAATGGTTCGTCTTGGATATCCGCCGGCGCGTCTAATTATAATACCGCCATTGTTGTTAATAATAATATTGCCGGTTTTTCTACCAGCACCAACAAAATAAAATGGAAAGCTTTTTTGGAAAGCAATGGCAGTCAACAAGTTAGTTTAAGCAAGGTTTCCATCGGCTATACGGAAAATTCCGCTCCCAGTATTTCTGAAGTAGTTCCTGTTCAGCAGACAGATAAAGGCCAAGTTTATATTTCTTATAATTTAACTGATGTTGAAAGCGACCCCTCCAGTTTAATTACTTATGAATATTCTTTGACGGGCGCTTTTTCCGGGGAACAGGTGACAATGATAGCGTCCACTACTAATCCAATGCACAATGGTGTGTCCGGTTTGTCGGCTTCTCCGTCTGGCATCTCGCATATTTTTGTTTGGGACGGAATTATTAATTTGCCCAATGTTTACAACACTAGTACTTATGTTCGTTTGCGCGCCAATGACGGTATCGCAAGTGGTGTTTATGTCACTTCTTCAGCTATTACGATTGATTATGTAGCACCGGTTATTAGTAATTTATCTGTTACGCAAAATTCCGGCAGTGCTAATTTTGATATTTCTTATGATTTATTTGATAACACTTCTGATAATATAAATATTGTTTTAGAAATCTCTGATGATGGCGGTTTGACTTGGGTTGTGCCGACTGTGTCATCAGTCGGAGATTTGGGTTCCAGTGTTACAGCCGGTATCGGAAAAGTAATTACTTGGAATGCCGGAGTTGATTATCCGGCTCATCAAGTTTCCAATATGCAAGTTCGTCTTTTGGTTAAAGATAAATATCAAAATCAAAGCGTTTATTTTAATTCAGTCAATTTTGAATTAGATACTTTGGCGCCGGTGGCTGCAATTACAGTTGATTTAATGGCTCAGCCAAATGCCGGCGATACCGCAGTTTTAATTTTTGGTTCTTTTATTGAAACAAATCCTAATTATAACAATTTTTTTGTTGGAGTAAACAATGGAGATTATGGTTCGGCCACAGTCGGTGATAGTAATACAATTTCTCCTTCTGCCCAGTTGGTTGCTACCGGTGTAACCTTAACTGGCGCTGATTATATTGGTAAAGCAAAGATTGCTCACACTGATGATTTTGGTTTTTCAACTGATAATGAAAATTTTTCTCCCAATAGTTCATATAAATATGTAAAACCTTATACTCCACCGGCGCCGACAGTAGGTAATCCGGCAGAAGGGTCGTTAGATGTCACTATCAACAAATATTCTTCTGAAGCTGATGGATTAGAATATTTAGTTTTTGAGAATACCCAATCAAAATATATTCAAGGCGATGGTTTATTAAGTGATAGTCCTGTTTGGTTGTCATCAGGAACAATAACTGTAATCGGCTTGTCTGATCCTTTGTCGCAATATATTTTTAAAACAAAATCTCGCAACAATAGCGATGCGGCACATACTCTAACCAGTGAGAGTGAATGGTCGTCCGGCGCGTCTACTGATTATCAATCACCATCCGTAACAATCAATTCCGTTGCACAGACTATTAATGGAACTAAATATGTGACAGTTGATTATGTTGGTATTGATTTTCAGAATGCTCAGAATAATCTGGTAGTATATGAATATTCCACCGATGGTTTTGGTTGGATGACAATGACGGAAAAAGTTGGTGTAGATTCCAACGGTGTAAGCGGTTTAAGTTTTTCTTCCGGCGGAACGGCTTTCAAATTCGCGTGGGATGTTGGAAACGATTTGTTTTTAACCGAAGATTCCACTGTTTATGTTCGTCTTCAATCCAACGACTCTATTAACAGTAGTAATCTATCTGTTTCGTCCGCTTTTTTTGTGGATACGGCCGGACCAATAATTTCCAATATTAATGTTAGTCAAGCAACTTCTTCCAATAATATTATTATTAATTATGATTTAACAGATACTGCCGGAGCTGATAATTTTATTGAATTATTAATCTCTGATGATAGTGGCAGTTCTTATGTTGTAAGCGTGTCTGCGGTTACCGGCGACATTGGCGAAGGTGTCAGTTCCGGTATTGGAAAAGAAATTATTTGGAACGCTGGGACGGATTTTAACGGACAAGAGCAGTCTGATATGCGGATAAAAATCCGTGCTAAAGATAGATATCAAAATCAGGGAGATTTTACAGAATCATCTGATTTTCTTTTAGACACCAAAGGGCCAATTGTTAGTGATGTAAATGCGGTTCAATCAAGCAGTACCGTGTTAATAAATTATACTTTATCTGAAAATGTCGGTTTAGTTGTGTTTGAGGTGTCTGATGACAGTGGATTAACTTGGGTGGTATCCACCAGCAGTGTCAATGGTGATATTGGCGCCGATCAATTGTCCGGTTTAAAAAATTTCCAGTGGAATGCCAAAATTAATTTTAATGATCAAGAACAAAACGATGTGATGGTTCGTATTAGGGCAACTGATTATTTTAATAATGTGGGCGATTATGTTTCGTCGGCTATTTTTTCTTTAGATACTAAACCTCCGGTTATAAGCAATATTACCGCTAATCAAACTCTGAATACAAAAGATTTTTCATTTAGTTATGAATTATCCGATGCTTCAGCCACAGCCACCATAGTATTGGATATTTCTTCCAATAGCGGTTTGGATTGGAATGTGGCGACTAGTACTCTCTCTGGAGATTCGGGAGATAATATTACCATGGGTGTTAAAAGTTTAATTTGGAATGCTGGTACGGATTTCAATGATCAGGAGAGTAATGTTATGCGTTTACGTTTTCGTGCCACTGATGCTTGGGGTAATGAAAGTTTATTTTTTGAATCATCCGATTTTTCAGTGGATACAGCCGCTCCATCTGGTTTGTCGGAATTAACCAAATATAGCATTACTGCAACTTCAGTGACATTAAATTGGTCATCCGGAGTAAATGATTCAAATTTTAATCATTATGAACTGTGGTATGGCGCGAATCAAAATGATGTTTTAAACAGAGCTGGTTCTGCGGACAAGTGGGATTCATTGGATGATGTTGATTTGAATAATATTACTACAATTTCTACAATTATTTCAGGAACAAGTTTTATTACTACTAAATATATAAAAATTTGGGCGGTTGATAATTATGGCAATGAATCATCGGCGCCGGATATTTCAGTAATTTATATTCCGCCGACAGTGACCTATGATTTAATAGTGCAGGCGCCTACCGGTTCAGGCTCAATTAATCCGGCAATTGGCACTCATACATATAGTAAAGGAACCAATGTAGAAATTACCGCTACTCCGGATAGTGGTTGGAATTTTGGTGGTTGGATTTTGGATGATTTATCAGGAGGCAATACAAATCCATTAACTTTAATAATGAATGCCGCGCATACAATTGGCGCTGTATTTAGTGAGGAAACCGTATCTGTTCCTGAAAAACAAGCGCCATCAGGCGGCGCGCCATTAGTTGTGATTGAGGCAACAGATACTACTCCGCCAACCGCGCCGATTTTAACGCCGGTTGCCGGACCACTGTCTTCAACCAGGGTAAAAATTTCCGGTTTAGCCGAACCTGGTTCAAAACTTTTTTTATACGATAAGGAAAGTCTGGTGGGACAATTAAGTTCTTTGGTTGGTAACAATGGAAGATTTGAACAAACTTTTGTTTTTAATGAAGGTGAACATATTTTAACTTCCAAGGCGGTTGACACCAAAGGAAATCTTAGTCAGATTTCAGAATCAATTACATTTGTGATTGATTTAACTCCGCCGGATGCGCCGCAAATTTTATCTCCGAAAGAAAACAGTGTTTTATTGGCTAATGAATTAGTTTTGGTTGGTTTATCCGAACCGTTAACCGTTATGGAAATTAATTTAAGAGAAAATATTTACAATACTGTCGCCAACGAAAGAGGAGTTTGGCAATTTAACATCTTTAATGTTACTGAAATTATACAAGGACGCCAGACAGTGACTGTACGAGCTAAAGATGCGGCTGGAAATATTAGCCGGCCTGTAACTTGGATAGGTACAGTAACAGTAGTCACGACCACTGGTGCTATTTATCCGATTCAAATTTTACCACCGGAAATAATTTCTCCGACTCCGTTGGCGCCGGCATCAATAATTCGTGAAGTTAACCAAGCAATTGAGACCACAGCTATAACGACTCCGTCAGTGGTCAGTGTTGAATTTTCCGGAGCCGATGACATTATTAGTTTTGCCGGCAAAGCTAAACCCGATGAAGAAGTGATAATTTATATTCATAGTAATCAGGCGGTAGTTTATCGTACTGTGGCGGATAATCAAGGTAATTGGCATGTTCATCATTCACAAAATGAATTGGAATTATCCTCCGGTGAGCACACGGTATATGCGGTTGGCATTAACAGTGAAACAAATCTTAAAAGTCCGCCAAGTTTGATAGGGACATTTATTATTGAAAAAAATTGGTGGGTTAATATTTATAGGCATTTTAATTTTACCTCAACTTTAATTACCATTGCTGTTTTATTGATGGTTATGTCGTGGTTGTATTGGTTACGCCGTCGGGAAACAGTTAAAATTTAATGATATGATGGTTATAGATGAAAAACAAAAATTAAAATTAATTAAATTTTATCAATCTATATCTCATTGGTTGGGGATTGTTGTTTTAACGATTGGCGGGGTGGTGTTGGTGGGCTGGATTTTTGACATTCAAATATTAAAAAGCGTTTTACCTGGTTTGGTTGCAATGAAGGCCAATACCGCCGTTTGTTTTGTTTTATCAGGTTTTACTTTAATTTTATTACAGGAAAAACGTATTGGAACGGTTCAACGAATAATAGGGGGAATATTTTCATTTTTGGTTTTATTGTTAGGTGTTTTAACTTTGACTGAATATATTTTTGGATTTAATTTTTACATTGATCAGTTGTTATTTAAGGAATTACCTGATGCTGTTTTAACTTTTTCACCGGGGCGAATGGCTGCCAATACCGCATTTAATTTTTTTCTTATTGGTGTTGCTTTGTTGACAGTCAGTTTAAGCAGGAAGTCAAAAATAATATTTGCAAATATTTTAGTTGTAATAGTCGGAATAGTTTCTTTATTGGCTTTAATCGGCTATATTTTTGGCGTATCGGTATTTTATCAAGGCATAGCATTGTATACGGCCATGGCTTTGCATACCGCGATTGCTTTTTTATTTATCGCAATCAGTATTTTTTTTATCAGGTTTGACCATGATTCAGTTCCTGTTTTAGGAGCCGGTGGAACCGGAGGCGCGGTTGTTAGACGTTTATTGCCGGTGATTGTAATAGTGCCAATAGTGTTAGGTTTATTGTTTCGTTTAGGCGAACAAAGAGGCTATTATAATAATGATTTTGAACTTTCTTTTCTCACCACCTTTATTATTGTTATTTTGATGATATTTTTTTGGTTTAACGCTAAAAATATTAATAAAAATGAAATTTTGCAAGCCGAGAGTATTTTAAAATTAGAAGAATCAGAAAAAAAATATCGGGAAATTTTTAATAACATTCAGGATATCTTTTTTGAAGTTAATATGAATGGAATTGTTGTTGATATATCCCCTTCAATTGAACAAATTACTAAATACAAAAGAGATGATCTGATTGGCCGAGACATAGGTCAATTATATGCTAAAAAAGAAGAAAGAAATGATATTTTAAAAACACTGGCTAAAATCGGAAAAGTTTATGATGTGGAAGCTGATTTTATTGATAAAGATGGTGCCAAATTAACCGGTTCAATGGTAGCCAGATTGATTAAAAACGAAAAAGGTGTTCCTTTGAGAATTGTCGGTACCATTCGCGATGTTACTGCCCGCCGGAGAGCCGAGGATGAATTGAAATTTAAGAATATTATTTTAGATACACAGCAAAATACTTCTTTAGATGGAATTTTGATAGTTGACGAAGAAGGAAAAATAATTTCTTTTAATCGACGTTTCGTGAAAATGTGGAATATAACGGATCAAGTGTTGGAATCAAAGTCAGATGAGCTCGCTTTACAATCGGTGCTTGACAAATTGGTAAATCCTGAAGAATTTTTGTCGCGGGTTAAATTTTTATATGAACATAAAAATGAAAAAAGTCGTGAAGAAATCTCATTAAAGGATGGAAGAATTTTTGACCGTTATTCTTCGCCAATGTTGTCTTTGGAAAAAGAGTATCTTGGCAGAGTTTGGTATTTTAGTGATGTGACGGAAAATCGCCAAGCCTCCAGTATATTAAAAAAATCAGAAGAAAAATATGCCGCTTTGGTGGAAAATAGCAATGATGGCGTTTTAATTTTACAGGATGAGGTGATTAAATTTGCTAACCGAGCTATGTTGAATATGTTTGGTCTTACAGAAGAAAGGGTTATCGGTCGTTCTTTTTTAGACTTTACCGATGAACCGTCAAAAAAAATTGCTGCTGATAAATATAAAAAACGAATGAAAGGTGAAAAAATTGCTTCGCGGACGGAATTAAATTTAATTCATAGCAGTGGACGGACATTTTCCGCGGAAATCAATGCGGCATTGATTTATCATGAAGGCCGGCCGGCCGATATGGCAACCGTGCGCGATATCAGCAAGGCAAAAGAAATAGACCGTATGAAATCAGAATTTGTGGCTGTTACTTCGCACCAATTAAGGACTCCTTTGACCGGCATAAAATGGTTTACCGAGTTGTTGATAAAAGATAAAAAGCATAAATTATCAAAAGAACAAAAAGATTTTATTCAGCAAATTTCCGTCAGCAATGAGCGGTTAATAAGATTAGTTGATGATTTGTTAGATGTTTCACATATAGAAACCGGTCGTAAATATAATGTTGTTTTAAAGTCTGAAAGTTTACATGATGTGATTCAAGAGGTGGTGGATAGTCAAAATCTTTCGGCCAAGAAAAAAGATGTTAAAATAATTTGTCCGCGTTGCCGTGAAAAATTGATTATGCCGATTGATCGGGAAAAAATCCGACAGGTATTTTCCAATTTAGTCAGTAATGCTATTAAGTATTCTCCGGCTAAAAGCGTTATAGAAATAGGTAGAGAAAAAAAACACGAAGAGATTATTATTTTTATTAAAGATCACGGAGTGGGAATACCCAAACATCAACAGAAACGAGTTTTTGAAAAATTTTTCCGGGCGGACAATGTATCCACTACTGAAACAGGCACAGGGCTTGGTTTGTATATTGCTAAAGCAATTGTAGAAGGACATGGTGGGCGAATTTGGTTTGAATCAATAGAAAAAAAGGGTACGACTTTTTATGTCGCTTTGCCTATAAAAAATAAATTAATTTAAATTATATGCACAAAATTCTTATCGTGGAGGATGATAATATTTTGGCTCAAGCCATTTATACGGCTGTTAGGCGAGCCGGTTTTTCCGCTGAAGTGGCGGTTGATGGCGAGGATGCTTTAAAAAAAATGAAAAAAATAAAACCGGACGTGGTACTGCTTGATTTAATTTTACCAAAACGTTCCGGTGAGGATGTTTTGGGAGCAATGAAACAGGATGAAACATTAAAAGAAGTACCTGTTTTGGTAATTACCGTCAAAGGCGACAAAGAAACTATCAGCCAGTGTGTAAAAATGGGTATTCGTGGATATTTAATCAAAGCGCATTATACTTTACAAGAAATAATCAATCAAATTAAAAAAGTGATTGCGGAAACAAAAAAATAATTATGAAGCCGGTGAAATTTTTTGAAAAAGTCGCCGGTTCCAAAAGCAAAACGTTTATTTCGTTTTGCTTTTGTTTTATTATGGGGGTTGGTTTTTTTTCTTTTATTGAAATATCAGGAACAAAACTTTATTACTTATTAATTTGCGGTTTTGTAATTTTATTTGGTTTGATATTTTGGTGGAAAAATAAAGTGGCGCGGTTGATTTTATTGTGTTTATTGTTTGTAGTGTTGGGCAGTATGCGTTTTGTTGGTGAAATGATGTCGTCTCAGGCGGTAACAAATAATGATGGTCGGTTATTTTATGGAATTGTGGACGAAGAACCCAATTTTAAAATTGATAATGCTGAATATATTGTATCAACGGAATTTAATGAAAAAGTCTTAATCCGCCTTCCTCTTTATCCGCAATATAATTATGGCGATCGTTTAATGATTGATTGTCTTCCGGCACTTCCACAAAATTATCCTTCCGGCATATTTGATTATCGTCGTTATTTATCCAATCAAGGAATTTTTTCGGTTTGTTTTAATCCTCCAGTCACAAAAATCGGAATTGATGAAGGTAATTTATTAAAATCAATTTTATTAAAAACCAAGAATATGGTCAGCGAACAGATAAACAGATTATTTGTTGAACCAGAAAGCAGTTTGTTGGCAGGTTTATTATATGGAGGACGCAGCGGTTTGCCTAAAGAATTGTCTGATAGTTTTCGTCGGACAGGTTTGAGTCATATTGTGGCGGTATCAGGTTATAATATTTCCATTATTTCCGTGATATTTTTAAATATTTTAATTGTTCTTGGTTTTTCTCGTCCAAAAGCTTTTTGGTTGGCGATAATTGGTTTAGTTTCTTTTGTAATATTTACCGGCGCTTCCGCTTCAGTTGTCCGTGCCGGTATTATGGGATCATTGGTGTTGATTGCCGAAAAAGTTGGTCGGTTATCGGATGCCGGACGGTTGTTGTTTTTAGCCGGCGCTTTAATATTGCTGGTTAATCCGCGTTTATTAGTTTGGGACGCAGGTTTTCAGTTGTCTTTTTTGGCTACTTTGGGTTTAATTTATTTAACGCCACATTTATGGTTTTCCAAAAGAAAAATTCCGGAATTATTTTTTAACATAGTCAACCCGACTGTGGCGGCGATTATCGCTACCGCGCCGTTGATTATGTTTCAATTTGGACAGTTATCTTTGTCCGCTTTACCGGCTAATGTTTTAGTAATTTGGATGATACCATGGCTAATGTTGTTTGGATTTTTATCATTGTCTTTGGGGTGGATTTTTTATCCCTTGGGACAAATAATCGCGTGGTTGACAGGTTTTGGTTTAAAATATGTTATAATGGTGACAAGTTGGTTTTCTGCCCGAACCTGGGCGGCGGTTGAAATGAATATTTCTTGGTGGATGATGTTAATAATGTATTTGTTAATTGTTTTATTTTTTTATGCCAAAAGTAAAAATTTTATCATCGGTCGCCGGATATGATTTGTCTGCCGCCGATTATGATAAAAAAGAAAAATATTTAAACAGTTTTGAAAAAAATAAAATTTGGCTATTGTTGGGATATTTATCTGGAAAAAAAATTTTAGATGCCGGAACAGGAACTGGACGTTTAGCTGTTGAAATGTCAAAAAATGGCGCGGAAGTAACCGCTCTTGATGTGTCGTCAGAAATGTTAAAACAGTTGTCGCGTAAAAGTAATAAAATAAAAACCATGATTGGCGATGCTGAATGTTTGCCTTTTGACAAAGAGATTTTTGATTTGGTGACAGCCGCTTTTTTAATCGTTCATTTTAAGGATCCTTCTCGTTTTTTTGACGAAGCTTATCGTGTATTGAAAGATGGTGGAAGATTATTGGTGACAAATATTAATCAAAAAGAACCGCCAGAAATAAAAACTAAGCAAGGAGTTATAAAAATTGAATCGTTTTATCATCGCCCGGAAAAAATCAGGGAGATTTTACAGTCATTGGCTTTTACCATTGAAAAAGAAATTATTGTTAAAGAAGGGGAGAATTGGATAAATCAGATAATAGTAGCTAAAAAATAATTCACCCCGTTAGAGATATTTATGGTTTATATTTATTTAATGCAGAGCAAGAAAGATAATCTTTGGTATACAGGTGCTACTAGAGATTTAAAAAAACGTTTTAAAGAGCATAATGATGGGAAAGTAAAAGCAACAAGGGATAGAAGACCTTTTGTGTTAATATATTATGAAGCTTGTTTGAATGAACACGATGCTTTTACTCGTGAAAAATATTTAAAGTCAGGAATGGGAAAACGTTATCTTAAAAATCGTTTAAAACGTTTTTTATCTCTAACGGGGTAAATTATGAAAAAGTTGTTTATAGTTATAGTAGTTGTCCTGCTGTTAAGCGTGGGCTTATTTTATTATATTCATTTTTCCGCCAATGAAAAAAAATTTGATATTATTTTTTTTGATGTTGGGCAAGGCGATGCAACGCTGGTGCGTTTTGAAGATGGAAGTAAAATGTTGGTAGATTGCGGACCGGACAGGACTATTTTGAAAAAACTCGGACAATATCTTCCTTTTTATGACCGGACGATTGATTATTTGCTTATTACTCATCCGGACAATGATCATTATGGCGGTTGTGTTGACGTATTGCGTCGTTATCAAGTGAAAAATATAATTACAAATAGTGATCGTAAACCGGACGATACTTTTTGGCAAACTTGGCGTTTTTATGAAGAAAATGAAGATGCAAAAATTTTTATCATTGATGAACCGCAAATTTTTGAAATTGGGAACAATAAAATTGAATTTATTTATCCGGATACATCTTTAATTTTATCTTCAGCCGGCGATACCAGCAATAATCAATCGTTGGTTTTTCGTTTAGTTGATAAAAGTGTAAAAGTTTTATTTACCGGAGATATTGAAGAATCATTGGAAAATGCTTTGATAAAAAAATATTGTTCAATTACAAACTGCCCTTTTTTATCAGCTGATATTTTGAAGGTCGCCCATCATGGCAGTGACACGTCAAGCAGTGAAGAATTTTTGAATGCGTCTAATCCGAAAGCGGCAGTGATTTCCGTCGGTCAGAATCGTTTTGGACATCCGTCTTTGCGAGTTTTGAAAAAGATGGAACGTTTACCGGTAATTGTTTTGCGCACTGATGAGTATGGCGATATTACATTTGACAAAATTTTAAAAACATGGTAATATATTACTAGAAACGCTTCCATAATGAAGCGTTTTAATTTTTGACTTAATTTAATTTATTTTTTATATATGTCATCAGAAATATCAAAAGCCATTCAGGCATTATGTGCTGAAAAAAATCTCTCGTTAGAGGTGGTTATGGAAACCATTGAAACAGCTTTGTCAGCTGCTTATCGTAAGGATTTTGGCAATAAACAGCAAAACATCAAGGTTAAGTTTGATCCCGAAACAGCTGGAATAAAAGTGTGGGATGTTAAAACGGTTGTTGAAGATATTGAGGAAGAGACTTTGGAAGCAGCTCAAGAGGAATTAACCGTTCGCCGTGAAAAAGCTCGAGCTGAAGGCCGTGAATTAACAGAAGAAGAAACTGAGGACTTGCCGCGTTTTAATCCAAAAACTGAAATAATGCAAACCCCAGCTAAAGAATTTAAGAAAAAAGCGAAAATTGGCGATGTTTTGGAAATTTCCTTGGAAGTACCCGGTGAATTTGGTAGAATGGCCGCTCAAACAGCCAAACAAGTTATTATTCAAAAAATTCGCGAGGCGGAACGAAATATGGTATTTGATGATTACAAAGATTATGAAGGTAAAATTATTGTTGGTACCATTCAAAGAGTTGAGGGTCGTAAAGTTTTGGTGGATTTAGGTCGTGGCACCGGTCTTTTACCGTCTGATCAACAGGTGAGTCGTGATCATTATCGCCCCGGCAGTCGAATGAAATTTTATGTTGCTTCAGTTACTATGTCTATTCGCGGTCCGGAAATTATTTTATCTCGTAGTGATATAGGCATGGTACGTGAAATTTTTAAACAAGAAATTCCGGAAATCAGCGACGGTGCTATTTTGATTAAAGGTGTGGCTCGAGATGCTGGCGCCCGTTCCAAAATTTCTGTTTATACAGAAGACAGTTCGGTTGATCCAATAGGTTCATGTATTGGACAAAGAGGTGGACGTATTAATACTATTATTGAAGAATTAAACGGAGAAAAAATTGATGTGATTAGATACAGTGAGGATCCTGCAGAGTATATAGCTCACGCCTTGTCTCCGGCAAAAATTTCTCGTGTGGAAATTATCAGCCAAGAAGAACAAAACGCAGAAGTTTATGTTCCGGCCGATCAGTTTTCTTTAGCTATTGGACGAGGCGGTCAAAATGTTCGTTTAGCTTCCCAATTAACTGATTGGAAAATAAAAGTTATTGAAGAAGGCGGGTCAAAAGAAATATCAAGTGAAGATGTGAGCGAAGAAAATCCTGGTGAAGAAGAATTAGCCGTAGCTGATGAGGTGAAAGAAGAACCAAAAGAATCTGCTGAAATAAAATAAAAATAATATAAAATTAAAATTATTATTATGTTTACTTCCGTTTTTCACACTATTTTATACCAACCGATATTTAATTTTTTTGTCGGTTTATATAATTTAATTCCGGGTCATGATGTTGGTTTGGTAATTTTAATAATTACCATTTTAATTAGAATATTGGTTTGGCCACTTACTTCATCCTCAATTAAAGCTCAGCGATCTGTTCAAGAATTGCAGCCCAAGGTTGATGCGGTCAAAAAAGAATTTGCCAACGATCAGCAAAAACAAGCGGCGGAATTAATGAAATTATATAAAGAAAACAAAGTTAATCCGTTTTCATCTTGTTTGCCATTGTTAATTCAATTGCCAATTTTGATTGCTTTATATATGGTAATGCGGGATGGATTAATGGCTGATAAATTTGCCGTTGAACTTTATTCTTTTGTTGATAATCCGGGAAAGCTTAATCCTTTATCGTTAGGATTTTTAGATATGGCTAAACCAAATTATGTTTTGGCGATTTTAGCCGGTTTGGCTCAATTTTGGCAGGCTAAAACAATGATGTCTAAACAACCGCCGAAAGCAGCTGGTGCTGGCGCCAAAGACGAGGGAATGATGGCTACAATGAATAAACAAATGCTTTATTTTATGCCGGTCATGACTGTAATTATTGGTTTTGGTTTGCCGGCCGGTTTGACGGTTTATTGGTTTTTTAGCACGCTTTTAACCGTTGCCCAACAATCAATATTATTAAAGAAAAAAAATAAAAAAAATCCTGTTGAAGAAAAAGTTATTGAAGGTAAAGTGGAAGAAATAAAATAAGCTCGTAAACCGATAAGATAAAAAGTATGTCTCCATTGGAACAATCCATCGTGAGAACTTTGACTTATTTTGATTTAGTTGATTATCCTTTAACCAAAGAGGAATTATTTTCTTATCTTTGGCGTCCGCCATTCGGTCGTTATGATGATTTTTTAACCGCTTTAGAATCGGGCAGTCAAAAATGGGAAAATAAGTGGGGTTATTATTTTTTGTCTGGACGGGAACATATTGTTGAAAATCGCCGAGTGCGATTATTGCCCAGCGAACAAAAGTTACGTTTAGCGCGTCGTGCGGCAAAAAAAATTCGTTCCGTTCCTTTTTTGCGGGCGATTTTTTTATGTAATTCAGTTGCTTCCGGAACAGCCGGCGAATCCAGTGATATAGATTTTTTTATTATTGCCGATCCAAAAAGAATTTGGTTGGTGCGTTTTTTTACCAATTTTATTTTAAAACTTTTTGGTTGGCGTACTTATGGACAAAAAATTCGCAATAGAATCTGTTTGTCTTTTTATGTTGATGGAGGACATTTGGATATTTCCCCGTTGCGAGCGGTGCCGGAAGATATCCATTTTATTTATTGGTTGTATCAAATGTTGCCGCTTTATGATCCGGACAATTATAATGATAAATTTTTAAAGGCTAATAAATGGGCGGGTGATTATTTGCCCAATCTCAAAAAAGAAAATTTGCCGATTAGCGATTCGGCATTTCAAAATTCTCGGCTTGGCTTAATTTGGAAAAAAATTTGGGAAAAAATGTGGAGTGTCGGTTACGGCGATTTGCTTGAAAGTCAAGCTAAGGGATTTCAGTTGGCCATGATGAAAAAGAATATTAAATCAATGGCGGATATGGGGGATAATAGTGTAGTTATTGGAGATTCCGTCATCAAATTACACGAAAACGATACAAGAAAGGAATATTATGAAAAATGGAAAAGCAGAATAAATTAATATTTAATATGTTATCTCGCCTTACTAATTATCTTATCCTCTTATTTTTATTTGCGTTGCCTTTTCAAACCCGTTGGATTATTGAATATGGAATTTTAAATAATCGTCCATGGGAATTTGGGACTATCAGTTTGTATGGTACGGAATTTTTTTTATGGCTGATAGTGATTTTGACCGGCATTCGGATTTTTGGCCGACCGGATTTTTGGAAATCATTCTCAAATTGTAGAATCAATGCTGATTATTTTAAAATGCACAAAAAAAATATATTGGCTGTTTTGATTTTTTTATTCAGCACGGCTGTTTTTATACGTTCCGGCAATCCGATATCATGGCAATTTACCACTTGGTTTTTGGGAGGAATATGTTTAATGATTTCAATAGCTGTATCTGAATTATCTTTTTCCCGTGCCGGCATGACATTGTGGTTAAGCGGGGTTGTGCAAGGAGTATTGGCAGTTCAACAATTTTTTTATCAAAAAATTATTGGTTCAAAATGGTTAGGTATGTCCGCACAAAATTCAAGTGACTCAGGAGTTAGTGTGGTGCAGTTTGGTGACGAACGCTGGCTGAGAGCCTATGGCAGTTTTGGATGGCCTAATTCTTTGGGAATTTATTTAGCAGTTATCTTTGTTTTGGGTTTAATTTTATATTTTTATTTTTCTAAAACTAAATGGCGAATATTAATCCTGGTGGGACAATTGATTATTCTAACGGGGTTATTATTGTCTTTTTCCCGCGGTGCTTGGTTGGCGGCAGTTGGCGGTTTGCTTATTTTTGGGTTGATTGCTTGGAATAATCTGCCTTTTGAATTTACGCGGCGTAAATTTTATAGTCAATTTGTAAAACAGTTGGCAGTTTATGCGGTATTAGTAATCAGTCTGGTGACGATTTATTTTCCAGTTTTTACAAATCGGTTTAATACAGGTAATTATTTGGAATATTTATCTATAACGGAACGGCAAGATCAATTGAATGTTGCTGGTCAGATGATATCGGACAATTTATTTTTTGGTGTTGGCCCCGGATTGTACACTAATTATTTGGCTAGATATTTTGTTTCGCCGACATATGGAGTTTATCAGCCTGTCCATAATATTTTTTTATTAGCACTGGCTGAATTGGGTATATTTGTGTTTTTATTTATTTTGGTCTTTGTCTTTTGGTTGATTAAAAAAATCGGTCGCGCCGGACCGATTTATTTTTCCGTTTTGACAGTTTTGTTTTTAGCCGGTTTTTATGATCATTTTCTTTGGAGTTTATACGCCGGTCAGTTGATTTGGTGGGTGGTTTTGGCTTTAGGATTAATGTTAAAAAAATCGCAATCCAATATTGAAAAATAATAAAAAATTATTATTTTATTTGTTTTGTTTTTAAAATAAATAACAAAAATAATACCCATTCTAATGGGTATTATTGTTTTTTTATAAAAAAGCCAGCCATGTTGATTTTTATTTAAAATTAAGGTAAAATTTTATTATTCAGCCAACCGATATAATCTTTTTATGATTACCCATATAATTGAATTTTTAGCCAATATTGTAATCAATGTTATTGATTGGTCGGGATATGCCGGCGTTTTTTTTCTTATGTTGGTGGAGAGTTGCGGGATTCCAATGCCTTCGGAGGTAATTATGCCGTTTGCCGGCTTTTTGGTTTCCAAAGGAAAATTGTTATTTTGGGCAGTGGTGTTTCTGGGTGCGGCAGGAAATTTAATCGGATCTTGGCTGGCTTATTTTATTGGAGTTAAAGGTGGACGGCCTTTGTTGGAAAAATATGGCAAGTATATTTTAATTTCTAGGCATGATTTGGATGTGGCTGACAGGTGGTTTGTCCGTTATGGAGAGGCGACTGTATTTTTTGGTCGTTTGTTGCCGGTTGTTCGTACTTTTATTTCTTTTCCGGCTGGAGTGGCAAAAATGAATTTTAAAAAGTTTTCTTTTTATACTTTTGCTGGCGCTTTACCCTGGTCATTATTATTTGCTTGGTTGGGTGTAAAAATGGGAAATAATTGGGATTTAATTCGTGCAAAATTACACAGTTTTGATTTATTTATAGGTTGTCTTGTTTTGATTTTAATAATTTGGTATATTTGGCGACATTTAAAACATCGGCGTGAATATGTTAAATAGTTTTTTAGAAATAGTTATTAATTTTTTTTCAGTCTTTCCGCGGGATTTGGCTGTTTTTTTACTTAGTATGTTTCCGGTTGGTGAATTGAAATTATCTTTGCCGGTAGGACTTTTGGTTTATCATTTGCCGATTTGGCAGGTAGTAGTTTTGTCAATCGTCGGAAATATGATTCCGACTACTGTAATTTTATTTTTTGCCGACCGCTTTCATTGTTGGGTGGAAAAACGATCCGGATTTTTTTCCAAGAGATGGATTAATACTCTTGCTAAAATACAAAAAAAATTTTCCGGTCGATATGAAAAATATGGTTTGATTATTTTAGTGTTGATAACCAGTATTCCCGTACCTGGTTCGGGCGCTTATGCTGGCGCGTTAGCCGCTTTAGTTTTTGGTATTTCGGTAAAAAAATCCTTGCCTTGTATTTTTTCCGGTATCTTATTATCAACCCTGATAATTATATTGTTAACTATTGGTGTGGATAAGGTGTTCTAAGCAAAAATCATAAGTTTCAATGGCCAAACCCTGAACAATTTTATTTCAAATACCAAAGTCCAAATGTTAAAACCAAAACCTTTAATATTAAAAGTTAAATTAAAAATAGTAATGGTGTGTTTTTATCCTAGATTTGAGGTTTTGAGTTGTGGATTTGACATTTAACATTTGAGTTTTAAGATTATTTATTATGTCTGATCGTTTGAAAAAAATTCAAGAAAAAATAGTAGAAGTATCCAAACTTTTAAAATTGGATGATTTAAAAAATAAAATGTCTCAGTTATCCGATGAAATGAACGCTTCTGATTTTTGGCAAAATCGTGAAAATGCCCAAGCGGTATCGCAAGATTATGAAGATATAAAAAAAGAATTGGAAAAATGGAAAGCGATTGAAACGAAAGCTGCCGATTTGGCGGAATTATCAGTTGTTAATGATCAATCATTGTCCGATGAAATAGAAAAACAAACCGCGGATTTGGAAAAAGAATTTTCTGAATATGAATTATATCTTTTATTAAATGGACCTTATGACAAAAGCAATGCTGTGGTGGCGATTCATGCCGGTTCAGGCGGAACTGAAGCGCAAGATTGGTCAGAGATGCTTTTACGAATGTTTTTAAGATTTTGCGAATCGCGTGGTTGGAAAACAAAAATTATTGATGAATCGCGCGGGCAAGAGGCCGGCTATAAGTCAATTATGTTTGAGGTGACAGGACGTTATGCTTTTGGTTATTTAAAATCTGAACACGGTGTTCACCGTTTGGTTCGTATTTCTCCGTTTGACGCAGAAAAAATGCGTCACACGTCATTTGCATTAATTGAAGTATTGCCGGAATTGGATGATAAAATTGACATTAAATTGGAAACAAAAGATTTAAGAATTGATACTTTTATGTCCGGCGGACATGGTGGTCAAAGTGTTAATACCACTTATTCGGCGGTGCGAATTGTGCATATTCCGACTAATATTAGTGTTTCTTGTCAAAACGAGCGTTCACAACAACAAAATAAAGAAACAGCTTTAAAAATTTTAAAAGCCAAATTATATCGTTTGGAAGAAGAAAAAAAAGCTAAAGAAAGAAATGAAATGCGCGGTGAATATAAATCAGCTGAATGGGGCAATCAAATTCGTTCCTATGTGTTACATCCATATCATATGGTAAAAGATCACAGGACGGAGTATGAGTCGTCTGATCCCGAAGGAGTTTTGGAAGGAAATTTATTGCCATTGTCTGAAGCGTATTTAAAGTGGATTAAACAATAAAATGAAATTTTTATGATTATTTTAAAAATAACCGATTTGGATAAGGTGGTGGAATTATTGCGAAAAGGAAAAGAAATAATTTTTCCGACTGAAACTTCGTATGGATTGGGTTGTGATGCCACCAATCAATTTGCAGTTGATACAATATTTAAGATAAAAGAAAGACCGATTGCCAAATCGTTGTTGATTATTGTGTTAAACGCGGAAACGGCTAAAAAATATTTGGTTTGGAATGAAATGTTGGAAAAAATCAGCCAAAAATATTGGCCCGGTCCTCTGACCGTGATAGGAAGTTATAAAAAAAATCCGTTTTGGCAATTTTGGAAAAAAAATTTAGCTCGCGGTGTGGTTGGTACTGATAACAGCGTGGCTGTTCGCGTGACCGATTATCCTTTGATGAGTGAATTATCAGCCAGATTGGGTTGTCCGATAGTAGCCACATCAGCCAATGTTTCAGGCAATGGAGATTTTTATAATAGTCAGGAAGTTATCGGTCAATTTTCCGATCAGAAATTTTCTCCGGATGCTTTGATTGACGGCGGAGCTTTGCCTTTAAGATCGCCAACCACTATTGTTAGTGTAATTGATAATAAATTAAAAGTTTTGCGGCAAGGAGAATGTATTGTTGAAATATAAAAATAGTTAAAGATTCTTAAGTTTAATTAAAAAATTTATTTTACTGGATATGGTAATAGTTTATCCGACAAAATTATTCGGCTGGGCGATGATTATTTTATTTGCCATCAGTTCGGCTTTATTTATTGGTTCGCAAATTGTTTATACCGGCGCTTATGTGGACACGGAAATGTCATTGATGCTTCCGGCCGTTTTGTCAGATGAACACAAGTCGGATGTTAAAACGAAATCGTCGCTCCGTGAAATTAAGGGAATTTATTTAACCGCTTATTCGGCCGGCAGTTCTAAAAAAATTGATGAAATTATCAGACTGATAGACAGAACAGAGTTGAATGCGGTGGTGATTGATATAAAAGATTATAGTGGTTTGATTTTTTACGATAGCCAAGTTCCTTTGGTTAAGGAATTAAAATTAAAAGAAAAGCGTTTGGGCGATATTAAAGCGTTGATTGATAAGTTGCATCGCCATAAAATTTATGTGATTGCCAGACAGTCGGTTTTTCAAGACCCATTGTTGGCTGAGAAAAAAAACGATTGGGCGATAAAAAATAAAAATGGAGGTTTGTGGCGCGATAACAAAGGTTTGGCTTGGGTGGATGCGGCGAAAAAAGAAGTTTGGGATTATAATATTTTGATTGCCAAAGAGGCGGTTGCTTTGGGGTTTGATGAGATTAATTTTGATTATGTTCGTTTTCCATCTGACGGCAAAATGAGTGAAATGGTTTATTCCGGCGGAGAAAAAAAGAAATATCAAATTATGGCTGAATTTTACGCTTATGTTAGTAGGAAATTAGTTCGCGAACCGGCTTGGATTTCTATTGATATGTTTGGTTTGGTGATGGAAAAGAGTGGAGAAGATGATATGGCGATTGGTCAGCGTATTGTTGATGCGAATAATCAAGTTGATTACATTTGTCCAATGATGTATCCGTCACATTATCCGTCTGGTCATCTTGGTTTAAAAAATCCGGCTGATCATCCCTTTGAAGTGTTGGATAACGGAATGAATAAGGGTATGACAATGTTTCAAAACACCAGGGCGCAACCGCGGCCTTGGTTGCAAGCTTTTAATTTGGGTGCTGATTATGACGCGACAAAAATTCGCGAGCAAATTGATGCGGTGGAAAAATATGCTTCGGCAGGTTGGCTTTTGTGGAATGCCAGCAATAGATATAGTGATGCGGGATTAAAGTTAAATTAAAATTATCAGATTATGCCAAATTTATTCAATCAAGATTATTTGGCGCATCTTTGCGGAAAATATAATCTTCAACCGTCTAAGCATTACGGTCAGAATTTTTTAATTAATTTTGAGCCGGTTGAAAAGATGATTGATATATCCGATTTATCAGCTGATGATTCGGTGGTGGAAATTGGTCCGGGTTTTGGCGGTTTAACTTTTGTTTTGGCGGCTAAAACAAAAAAAGTTTTAGCTTTTGAAATTGAGAAAAAAATATCAGCTTATTGGGAAGAACAAATTAAAAAATACCCAAATATAGAAATTGTTTGGGGAAATATTTTAAAACAAAATATAAATTTAAAATTAGAAGCAGGAAATTATAAAGTAGTGGCTAATTTGCCATATCAAATTACTTCATCGGTTATCAGATTTTTTTTGGAAGCGGAAAATCCGCCGGAGATTATGGTTTTAATGGTTCAAAAAGAAGTGGCGGACAGAATTTGCGCCGAGGCGGGGGATATGTCTTTATTATCGGTGGCGGTTCAATATTACGCTAAGGCGGAAATTGTCGCTCAAGTTTCGCGTTTAAATTTTTGGCCGGCGCCAAAAGTTGATTCGGCAATAATAAAATTATCAGTCAATAATCATCAGTCGGTTAAAAATAGTGAAGAATTTTTTAGAATTGTAAAAATTGGATTTGCCAATCGCCGAAAAATGCTGATAAAAAATTTGGAATCAATTGTCGGTAAAAAAAACAGATCAAACTTAGAAAAAATTTTTATAAAATTGGATTTAAATCAAAAAATTCGAGCGCAAGAATTATCAGTGGAAAAATGGAAACAGTTAACTGATTTATTGAAGCCGATTATCACTATTTAATGTTGTTTTGATTTATGTTATAATTGATAAAGCTTTATAAAATTATGATAGAGGAACAAAATCAAGAAAATTCGCAAAATCAGTTTTCCAAAGAACATAAAATCGGGTTGGTTTTATTATCGCTTTTTGCCGTTTTAGCGGTTGGTTTGGGTATTTTACAAATTAGAAATAATGCTTATCGTCCGTTTGCTTTAAACAATTCAATCCCGCCATTTTTAAATGAAGAAATAAATACCGAGGAAGCATTGCGTTACCGTGATACGGATTTAGATGGCTTGAATGATTTTGATGAATTATATATTTACAGCACCAGTCCCTATTTGGAGGATACTGATTCTGATGGGGTTAAAGACAAAGAGGAAATTGACAAAGGACGAAATCCTCTTTGTTATGAAGGAAAAAATTGCGGTTTTAATGATATGAGCATTAATGCCAGTTCATTTCCGGCCAAACAGGATAATGTAGCTTTATATGGCGAAGCGGCTCCGCAATCAATGGAAGAATATTTGCAGAATCCTGACACCATTCGTGAATTGTTACTTACTTCAGGTTTGAGTCAGGAACTAGTTAATAAATTAACTGATGATGATTTAAAGACAATGGCTGGAGAAATTTTTGCATCCACTACTTTAATGACTGCGTCAAGTACGTCGGATGAAACTGATTTGAGCGCCACCGCTGAATTTATAAATGATTTAATGAATAAATAATAATTTTTTATATGCCACAAAAGAAAATTGTGGTTTGGTTAATTATGATTTTTGTATGCGGCGCGTTAGTACGACTGCCGCATTTTTTAACTGTCATTCCCAACGCCGGAGTTTGGGAGTCAAAAATCGCTTGGTATGATGAGGTTTTGTCTATTCATTTTGCTTCACAAGAAATAAATAGCACAATCGCTTTATCAGGTTTAGACACCAGTCCGTGTCTTTTTTTTATGATTCTTCATTTTTGGCTTTTGATTTTTAGTAACGCCAGTGTGTTTGTTGCGGCCATTCTGCCTTTTTTGTTCAGTTTAGCCGGCATTGTCGCTATTTATTTTCTCGGTCGGAGAATTTACGACGAAAAAATTGGTTTGTTTTCCGCCGCTTTGCTTGCTTTATCTCCTTTAAATATTCAATATGCCACAGAAATCAGAGTCTATTCATTATTGGTTTTTTTGACAATTTTATTTTTGTTGTTTTTGTGGCGAATTAAGGATTTGAGCAAAATAAAAGATTGGACAGGATTTATCATCTGTTCTTTATTATTGCTGTATGCTCATTATACGGCAATAATTTTAATTATTTTTGGTTTTATGTTTTTAGTGTTTTTTAAAAGAAATGAAACCAAGAAAATAATTTTTTCTTTTTTTGCAATCTCTGTTGGAGTAATTCCTTTAATTTTAATTTTTCAAAGATGGACGGATTTTGTCGGCGCAAATTTTTCTTTTTTTAGCCGTTTTTTTTCACATGGCGGTTTGTTGTCATTTTTTCAATATTTATATTTTATTTCTTTCGGTTCATCCGGCGCCGATGGAGCGATGATAATTTTTTCGTTGTTGATTGCCGGTTTTTTTATTTATTTTTGGCGGCGCTCAGTGGATATTAACAGTCGAGTTTTAATTGTTTTCGTTATTGCCGGTTGGTTGGCATTGGCCGGTTTTAAGTTTATTTATCATGAACGATATTATTTAATTTTGACTATTCCGCTGATATTATTGGCGGCTGTCGCCTTGCGAATTGTTTTTGAAAAATATCGTCTGGTGAGCGTGATAGGCGGTTTATTGTTTTTGTTTATTTTTATTTTTTCTTGTTATATTGTTCCACCCGAGCACGCTTATAAATATTTTACGCCTGAGTTTGTTAAGATAATCAACAGCCAATATCAAACAGGGGATGTGATAATTGCCGATCATTATAGTAAATTATTATGGAATCAATATTATCCTGGACCGGCTGAAATTAAATTATTTTTTCCTTATGAAAATGAATTGTTGCCGGCTGATTCAAATTTGCGCTGGCGATTTAGCGATTACGCCAATGTTAATTCTGACAATGTCGTTTTATTTGATAATTTAGTAAAAAATGAACAAAGATTTTGGATTGTTATGTTTAATCCTCTAAATTATTCAGTTCAAGATCCGCAAGGATTACTGCCTGAATATTTAGACAGCCATTATTCAAGGTGGGCGACTTATTTTTTTCCGCTTTTTGTCTCGAAAAACGACTTTCAGGTTGAATTACGATTATATGTCGTAAAACCAGCTGATTAAATTGAAAAGTTATTCACATTTTTAGCTATTCCAAGCATTCGTATTGTGTTATACTAATATAGTAATTGAACAGTTTATGATTGAGCCAAAAAAATATTTTTTCTCAAACAAATTGGCTTGATTTTGATATTTATGATGAAATGTCCGCGAAAAATTAGTCTGAAAATTTTAATGGCCTTATTTATCGTGTCAGGTTTTTTTGGCACGGCGATTTTTGGAGTGGAAAAAGCTCAGGCGCAATACGATAATCAAATCAATGCTTCGTTTTTATCTTGGCAGGCGCAGGGTGAAGCGGAAAAAGCCAAGGCCGAAGTTCAGTCAAATTTATTGAAGAATAAAAATTACATGGTGATGAATGCGGTTATTAATGCCATGAGTTATTTTGCCAATAAAATTTCTTATGATATGGCTGTTTGGCTGGCATCGGGTGGAAAAGGACAAGCGCCGTTTTCAAGTACTTCCGGATTTTTTAAATATTTAGGGCAAGTAACCGGAGATTCTCTCGGTGAATCGCTTGGTTCATTGGGTGAGAGTCTTGGTTTAAATATCTGCGATTTGCCGGATCCGCGGCTGGACTTGGCGCTTCAATTAGGTTTAAATTTTCATTATGCTGAACCGACACCGAAATGTTCCTGGCAGGATTTAAAAAAAGCTTACAGCGTGGAAAATTTTAAAAGTAAATATCTGAGTCAGGAAGGAACCATTGGAAGGTTGTCCGCTTCAGTGACGGTTAAAGATACTGATTTTGGCATTTGGACTGACGCTCGCGCTAAGATTGACGGCATAGCTGTTCAAAAAGAAAATGCCGCCCAAGCTGATCGTGAAGAAGGAAGCGGTATGAAAGCTGTAACCGATTTAATTTCCGGACAAGTTAAAACGCCGGCCGTGGTAGTGAAAGACACGATGATGAAACAGTCGGCTGACAGTAAAATGACAAAAGAGGAAGCAAAAAAGACCGGTGAGGTTTGGGGAGCTTTCGGCGCGGGCGCTACTCAAGTCGCGTATAAAGCGGCCAGCACTTTTATCAGTACCATGCTTGGTACGGTGCTTAAGAATTTTATGGAGGGTGGTATGTTGCCGGGAGGACACAAAGTTTGTAATCCGGGTTTGACATTGACCGGTGTTAATTTGGAACCGTGTTCCAGTGATTCTTCAGGCGGCAATAATTTAGCTGATAATTATTACGCTGACGCCAGAAATACTGATAATCGTGCCGCCGCTCAAGCTATGTTTAGCCAATTGTTGATACCCCAAATAAAAACTCTGGATAATTATAATTTGATTGCCAGTTTGGCGGAATGTTCACCTGAAAATTTATCGCCGGACAGTTGTGTGGTAGATCAATCGTTTTTACAAATTTTACAGTCAGCCGATAATGGAGAATCTTTAACTGTTAAACAGGCGATGGAAAAAGGCTGGCTACACGGAGATTGGAAAATGATTTCATCGCTTGATAAAGCCGCTTCGCAAAAACAAGATTGTTCCCAGAGCGCTTATTGTCAGCGTAATATGACATTTTTGCGTCAAGCCAGAATTTTGTCGGTTGGTTTTGAATTTGCCGCGCTTTTATCGCCGGTAAATAATCCGGTTAGCTTAAAAGAAGTAGTAGACAATTTTTATACCGTTGGCAGTCCTTATTATCATTTGATTAATCCGCATTGGGTTATTAAATTGCCAAAAATTCGCTGTAAAGCTTTTACTTTCAGTTCTATCGCTCAAAATGGCGCGCGATTGGAAGAATGTTCTGATTTGCAACATTGTGTTGGTTACAATAAAGACGGTTCTTGTCAGACTTGGGGTTATTGTATGAAAGAACGTCCAATTTGGAAATTTAATGCCAATTACTGTGATTCGCAATATAGCACTTGTCGAGCATTTACTGATTCTGATGGAAATAGCGTCGGATATTTGGTTAGAACGTTGGATACCAGTTTTTGCGGAGAAGATACAGATGGTTGCCGTCGTTATTCGGCCGGTAAAGTTTATGCCAGCGCTACTAATTCCGTTTGGTTGCCGGAAGAAATAAAATATAATACCGTTTCTAATTATTTTTACAATTCCAGTTTATATTTTAATAAAAAACTAACCAGCTGTGACGCTAAAGATGACGGTTGTTCGGCTTTTAAATTAGCTTCTAAAACTGATACTTTATTATATTTGCGCAAAGCGCCGGATTATCTCGGTTGTTATGATGCTGATTTAAAATCAGTTCCGGCTAAATTATATGATGGAATTGCTTGGCCGAAAAATTTAACCGAATTAAGTTTGGTTACTCCGCAAAATACTGAAGCTTGTAAAAATTATGCTCAGGTTTGTTTGCCTGAAGAAGAAAATTGCAATCTCTACACTTCTGTTTTAAATCAGGAAGCAATACCTGGTAAATTTAAACCGGCTGAAATAGTTTCCATGACCGCCGGTCAGCAATTAGTTTGGAATGATCAGTGCGATGCTTCTTGTGTCGGTTATGCCGCTTATAAAGAAATGCCAAGCAGTTATACTAATGGAGAAAATTTGGCATATATTATTCCTTCATCCGGAAACACCTGCACATCTTATGATGCAGGTTGTTCAGCTTTTACGAATTTGAGCACCACTAATCCGTCAGGTATGGAACAAACTGAATATTTTTCTTATTTGCGTTCCTGTATTTTGCCGGATCAAACAAAACAAAAAACTTTTTATCTTTATGAAAGTTCAGAATCAGGCGGATATAAACTGCAAACTTTTGTTTTAGAAAAAGACGCTACTGGCGCGCCAAAACAAATTTGGCGAGATATATCTGAAATTGATTCATTTGGTGATTGTGATTCAACCAGTTATGCCGCCGGAACGGCTGATCCGGATTGTCATCAGTTTAATGACGATGGTGGAAATATTTATTATAAATATCTTTCAAAAACAATTTTAGTATCGGAAAATTGCAATCCTTATCGTTTGAACAATACCGAGTTGGTTGATGGACAATGTCCGTTTGATTTTGACGGTTTTGGCAATCGTGTTGGTAATGCGGTGGAGAAAATCAATGAGGCTTGTTATTATTATGGTTTGCCGGTAGGAGATACCAGGGGAGCAGGGGAAACAAAAGTTTGTTCAGCCGCGACTAATTCATGCCGCGCCTACAAGGGTAATGCCGGCAATAATGTGCGGGTGGTTTTTCAAGATAATTTTGAAAATGAAGAAATAGGCGATTGGTCTGGAGGTTTGGGCGGCAGTTTGGAAATTTCCTTGGAATCAAATCAAATTAATGGCCATTCATTAAAGAATTTTGGTCAAGATGGTTTTTATCGTCAGAATGTTGAGGTTGCAGAAGGTAAGAGTTATGTTTTAACTTTTTGGGCCAAAGGTAATGCTATTATTTTTCCTTCTTTTCAAGATGAAGGAGTTTATAAATTAAGTTTTGGTGATGCGGTTAGCTTGACTGATGTTTGGCATTATTATTCTTTCGGACCGTTAGAATTTAATCAATCAGTTACCAGTACATATTTAAATTTTAATATTTCAGGTACGGGATTAAAAAATGTTTTTATAGACAATATAAAATTAATGGAAATTACCGATTACCTGTATTTGGTTAAAAACAGTTTAAGTGTTAATCAGATTTGTGATAGTAATTTGGAAGATAATATGCCGGGTGAGGCGTTGGGTTGCACGGCCTATAAAGATCCATTAAATAATATATATAATTTAACCAATTTCAGTTATCTTTGTCGTGAAGCGGCGGTTGGTTGTACTGCTGTGTTGGATACATATAATACTTTGAATACTGCCGAACCGCGTACTTATAATGTGTGGCTTTATGGCGAGATGATAAATTTAGATGGTCGGAGCGCTGAGGTGGTAATCGGTGGAAAAACTTTTTCATGTATTGTGCCGACAGGAGCGAAAGGTTGTTATGTTGATATTTTTGGACCGACTTTGGCGCAAATAGTAAGTGTTAGTGTTCCTGGTATTTTAACTTCTTCCACTATTTATATTCCGGGAGATACGCCAACCAGTTCACCGATTTATTTGGTGGCCAACAAATCGGCAACTTGTAAATCTGAAAATATCGGTTGTCGATCGGTTGGAAAAGGCACTGTCACCAGAGATGGAGTATTGAATCCTTTGTCCAGTGAATATGAAGATGTGGCGGTTAAAAATGATCCGGCGCTGTTTGATGATGTTTTGTGCGGCAGTGAATCGGTAGGTTGCCGCGGTTACACATCCGGTGACAGCAAATATTATTTTAAAGATCCGAAAATTATCGGCCAACGCGTTTGTGCTTATATGTCCGCTAAAAATGATAGTGGCTTGCCGATTATGGGTTGGTATTGGAAAGATAATAAAATGTGTGGCGATTCATCCGGATTTTGTTCATCAGATGCCGATTGCGCCGCCGGAGTTAAATGTCAAAATGTTCCGTGTTATCCTCTTTATTATAAATTTAATGAAACACAAGGCGCTATTGAATGGGGATTGTGGTCTTTTGGCAGTACTCAGTATAAAGGTTTTGTGGGACAATGTCCTGAAGAACAAAACGGTTGTACTGAATTTATAGATCGTGCCAGCAGCGCTCAGGTTTCTGGTAAAAAATGCGCTTTCACTGGCAAAAAATGTGAACTAAATAGTGATTGCAATGAAGAAGAAAATGATTATTGTAAAGAAAATGTTTCTGGCACTTATTATCTTTTAAATGATGGAGTTTTGGCTGAAACAAAAAATAAATGTAATGGCATGGTCAGTCAAGCCGAAGGTTGTATTTTGCTTGATCAAACGGACAAGCCGAATAAATATTGGAATACCACTTCAACCTATGAAGTTTCCCAATCCGCTCAAGATGCTTTTGTTGTGCCAGTAGATAAAGCCGAATTAAACGATGCCAATATAATTTTAAAAGTTACCCACGACAGAGAATGCGCTGAATGGGGATATTGCGATTTAAAACAAGATTATAAAGATGAAGATACTGGTGAAACAACTTCTCGTTGTTATCATTTGGGTGTTTGTCAAAAAGCGACCGGTTCTTCAATTTTTAACAAAGAATGTTTGGTGCCGGTTACTCAATGGGATGATAAAAATCAGGAACTCTCATTGGCTCATTATAATTCCCGTGAAGCTTATTGGGATTCTTTGGATTACTCCGGTTATTCAGTGCCATGGCTTTACTCAATTGCTGATTTAACCGCTCGTCCGTTGGCTGGTGATAATTTTCATTTGGTTCATGTTGATTACAGTGAAGATGCGGCGGGAGATTGTAATGGCAGCGCCGACAATGGAGATGTTTGCGGTTTGGATGATACGGGAAAGTGTTTTAACGGAGAATGTTTGCATTCACCAAATAATTATTCCTCTTTGACTAACCATTTAACATTGTTAAATTGTCGTGGTAACGCCGAAGATTCCAGTCCGTTTCCATCATCTGTTTTGACTGATGAAAGCGCCAGTTTAGATTATAAAATATTTAAATCAGGATTTGAGAGTGTTAATTTATGTTATGATAAATCCGGCAGTGTGGTAAATTGTGATTGCAGTTATAAAAAATTAAGAACTTCAGCTGGTGATGTTTATACCCCGTCCAATCAGTCAGTTGGCAGTTCATATGTTTGTAGTGGTGGAACAAAACAAGGTAAATTCTGTAATGGAAAAGATGATATCACCACTTGCGGCAGCGATGGTATTTGCGGCGTTATTCAAACATTGAGCGCAATGAACGGCTGGCAGGGATATTGTTTGGAACGTGATACGCGACAGTTTATCAATGGCACTGAAACCGGAAATTGTTTGACTTGGTGGCCGATTGAAGTTCCGCCGGGGACTACTAATATTTGGGATATTGACGATTCAGCTGGTTATCAAATTGCTGAAGGAAAACAAGACAGGTTTATGTGTTTGGTTAATGAGCCGGTTATTAACGATCCTGAAATAATGATGCATATATTATTATATGGGAGTCATGTTTCCGCAGCCAATGATTATAATATTCAGCAATTACCCAAATCTTATAAAATACAAACCGCCGGTCTTGACCATAGTTTTAAAATAACCGATTTGCCGCCCAATGCGGCTGTATCTGGTTGTTCGGACAATAATGCGGATGATGATTTTTATGACCCGTTACCTGGAACGCCCAGTAATAATGTATATAATTATCAGATATATGACTATGATAGCAATAAAAATTCAAAAGGAAAGTTTTGTCCAATAAACAGAGAAACTTTGCGCAAGGATGGCGATACAATGCGAATGTGTGCGAATCCAACTTGGGATGATGATAATCAAACCTATTCTGAATGTCCGCCGTCGGGTATTCTCGCTGCCGATGGTACGCGTTGGGTAAATAACAACTATGAAAATAAATATTTCCATCGCAATGAAATAGAAAGAATTGATATTGTTTTTGATAGAATAGGCGATGATCAATATGCTGATGGATATATTAGTTTTATAACAGACAGTATTAACGCTGTTGAAGGTCATGCTTTTGATACGGAAGAACATTTTTTAAATAAAGAAGGAGAAAGCGCGACTAAGGGCGTGGTTGATAATTATGAAATGAGATGTCCGGATTGGAATAGTATTGAAGATGGATTGGGAAATTTAAGAGCTTGGGAATGGCGCGGTGGAGTAGGTGTTCCATCGTGGACTTTGCCTGATGCGGATGATACAACATTAAGTAAAATGCAAGTTCTCGCTCAGGGTGTTTGTGAAGATTTATACAGAGAAGTTCAAGTTAAATCAAGTGAAGTAAATCAGAAAAATTTGGCTATAAGAGTGGTTTGGGATGGAGATTATCATTTACGCGGTATTTGGGTAAATTTGGAAAATACGGGGTCGGCTGATGTAAACGCTGGATTCTTTTTCGTAATCCATTTTAATGATGGCCGTTGTGAAAAATTTGCCAAAGTTGCCACCGATACTGCTTCAAAAGATTTTGCTTTTAAACCATTCACTAATAATTTAGCGACAGGCAAAACAATCAATATGGGTTCCGCGCCGGTTGGTATTACTTTAACTGACAGAGTTTCTAATTTAAACGGTGGAAATTACGGATTAGCTTGGGGCGAGGGAGAATATTTAGAACCGCCAAGCGCCAGTGTTAAAGAAGCCTTTGTAAATCCGTTTATACCATGGCCCAATACGCATCTTTTTATTGATACTGTGATTTTTTCACAGGGCGGCGATTATTTAAAAAATTATGAAATGACCAATTTTAAAGCCGGCGTGCCGTTGGTTTGGGCAAGATACGGATTGGCAAAATATGAAGACGGAGGTATTTATGATGGACCTGATTATACAACATTTAATAGTGAGATTTTTGATGTTTCAACTGTAGATATGCCGTGGGAAATTATGTTGGAAAATATGTACGCCAAAGTTTTTGGACAGTATGAGCAAAGTTACAGTGGTGGTATGCCGACTGAATTTACATTATTATCCGGCACGGAATTAGATATGGCAAATTCTGCTAACGCTATCAAAAGCGGATTAAAAATTTATCCGCCTCATGTGGCCGCGCCGATTATCGGTTCAACCGGAGATGATTGGCAGTTGGATGCCATATCCGTTAATGACAGGGTGTCCGGTGATATTTATTTAGTCAGCGGTTCGCAGGTGCATATTAAATTTTATGCTTGGGCTCATGGTAATCAAATGCCATTGAGAAAAATCTGGGTTGATAAAGGTGATGGAATTAAAATCAGCAATGATAGTGTCAGTTTTGGCAACCGCAAATTTAAATGCGCCGAAGGCACTTGTGGCGCCACTGCTGGCGGCTGGCAATTTCCTTGTGAAAATAATGATGATTGTGCGCCATTGTATAGTGATTCAATCACGGACGATTCTACTGCCTGTTATTATCCGGCTGCATATGACCATCGTAAGTTTGGTAATACCGGAGATACCGGTTGTCATGAAGGTCCGTATGATTTTGTTACTGATTTTAATTGTCCTTACGGCGATTTGACGCATTGGCCTGTTAGTTGGTTGGAACCGGAAGAACAGGCTTATATTCAAAGTCAATTTGGAGATATTAGTTATGTTTGTATGGTACAACCAAAAGTCCAAGTGACTGATAATTGGGGTTGGTGTAATGGAACTTGTAAAACTACTTATGCTGGAGGTGGTTCTAATATTGAGGGTGATGGTTGTTATGAAGATTATAGTGGGAAAGATTGTTCAACCGACGAATATGGCAATAACAAAGCTTGGACTAAATATAACGGAAGATTAATCATTATTCCAACACAATAAAAAATAAATTAAAAAATCCCCCAACAATTTAGTTGGGGGATTTGTTTTTTTAAAGGACAAACTTATCTGTGGAACTCCACAGTTCTGAGATGACCTCAAGCGTAACCTGACTGAATCAGATTGCCATTGGATAGTATAGTCGCTATCAGCCAGCCGCAACTGCCGGTTTTTACCAGTGGCAGATTCTTTCCTTGATAATCTCCCTTGAGAAAAGCGAGAGTGCCGTTTCCGGTAAAGTTTACCACGCACATATTTCCGATTTCCGGAGTGATTGTGACGGTCATCACCATGGTAGTTTCAGTGTTGTACCAGTCGCCGGCGATATGTGTCAGCTCATTGCAACTAGCAGGATCAATGAAAACCAGTTTGGACAATTCCGTGTCCATCACACTGTTTTCCGGCTCGGTAATGATTGGCGGCAGATTGAGATCTGAATCGCCGTTCATTTCTGAATCGCCGTATTCATCCATCAATTCGCCACCATCAATGTCTTCGTCATAAGGATAACATCCAGATGTTATAACGGCGAACAAGAGCATTACAGCAATGGCTATAATTGCAATGACAATTGTGGCAACCGCTCCTACTGTAACATGGGAATCATAATGTAAATTTCTCACCGTTTCCTCCTTTTTGTTTCAGATTTTGGTCGTTTGAATATTCAAAGAACTTTAATAGTTTTAGCATATTTAAAGATTTTTGTCAATCTCGCATAAATTTAAAATAGCCTGTTAAAATAAATATTTTTAAAATGGAATTTTAAATGTTAAATTATCTTAATTTTAGCCATCTTTAGCCTTTTTTTATGTGGATAACCAACGATTTTTTGTTGTTTGTTGTCTTCTTTAATTTATGGTATAATATGAGTATTAAATTAGCTGTAAAAAGGCTATAAGCGAACGAAGATGAGTGAAATAATCGTCGAGAAGGCGGATATTTCCAAGTCAAGAAGCTTATATTATTATATATGCTACAGACTTTAGCCCGGACCGGGCGAAAATTTTGGAATTTTATCAGACCGCGCAGAAAGTGGGGTCTTATTTCGCTTTTTATTTTTGCCGGTGTCGGTTTGTGTGTTTATTTTTTTGGCGGAACATTGGTAAATTCAGCCGGTGGTTCTGAAGAAGTATATCAAGGCACTTTGCTTACTAAAATAGTAACCGATATTATGGTTTGGATTGCCGGATTTTTTATTCAGGCAACAGTTTTTATAATGGATTTTGTTATTGAAATAGCCGGTTATAGTAATTTTATAAATTCCAAAGCGGTTTTATTTGGTTGGACGCTGGTGCGTGACATTGCCAATATGTTTTTTGTTGTGATTTTATTGATAATCGCTTTTGGTACGGTTTTGGGCGCTGAAACATATAGCTGGAAAAAACTTTTGGTAAAATTTGTTTTAGCGGCCGTGTTAGTGAATTTTAGCCGGATAATTTGCGGAATAATTATTGATGCCGCTCAGGTGTTTATGATGACTTTTTTGAATGGTGTGGCGGCGGTAGCCGGTGGAAATATTATTAATGCTTTTAAATTAAATGATGTTTTAAGTTTTGATCCGAATGTGCAACCGGAAGGAATGACAGATGTCAGTGTTTTAGGTTCAGCCATTGCTTGTATGTTTTTTGCGGCGATTGCCGCCTTTACCATCGGCGCTTATTTTATTGTTTTACTCGGACGTTTAGTGACTTTATGGATTTTAATAATTTTATCGCCGTTGGCTTTTGTTTTAAATGTTATTCCAAAAACTCAATCTTATGCCGGACAATGGTGGTCTGAATTTACCAACAATGTTATTGCCGGTCCGATTTTGGCTTTTTTTCTTTGGTTGTCTTTTGCTGTGGTTGGCGATGGAATGCCTCATAATGAATTAAGCGATAATTCGGCTTTTATGTTAAATACCGAATCAGTGGAAAGTACGGGGAATAATAATGTAATGGGTGGTTTGGCTAAAGTTATGGAATGGGGAAATTTGGCAAATTTTATAATCGCCGTCGGTATGCTTTTAGCCGGCGTAAAAGCAACTCAAAAATTAGGTGTGATTGGTTCCGGTATGCTCGGGAGCGCGGTGGAAATGGGCAAAAAAGTTGCGACAGTGGCGACTGGAATAGCGGCTGGCCGATGGTTGGCGCAAAAAGGTGTTGAAGGAACAAAAATTGCAGGCAAAGGCGTGTTGATGAAAGCGCCATTTGTTGGCGGAGATGCTTGGAAACGGCGCGGTAGAACTATTGCCGGAAAAGTGTCTTCAAAAGTTCAGGATATTCAATATGCCCGCGAACAGGCGGCAAAAAAATTAGAGAAAAAAGGTGGTTTTGGAAAATTTGCCGCTGGAATTATTGAAACTGCAACTAAAAAAGAAGAAGCGTCTAAACAATGGGGGAAATTAGCCGCGATGAAAAAAGAAGTCAGAATGGAAGATATGGGTTTAGGTTCGCGTCAAGTTGGAAAAGATACTTTAGTGGAAAAAGTTCGTTTAGATACGCTTAAGGCGCAGAGTACTGCCGCCAAAGAACGCTGGTATAATAATGCTTTAGTTAAATTTTATAACGCGCCGGATGAATTAAAAGATTTACAAACTCAGCGTGGCGGTTTAGCGACCAGAGAATCAGCGGAACAGGCGATTGTTCAGGAAGCCAGTTTGGAAATTGCTAAAGCTCAAGCTGAGTTGGAGAACATAAAAGACAATCCGGAAAAAATCAAACAATTGAATGATAGTATTGCGCAGAGTACTGCTATTAAACAAAATGCTGAACAAAATTTATCTCAGATTGTTGATACCAAAAAAACACTTGATAAACAAGTTGATACTATTTTCAAAGACGATAAAAAATGGAACAAAGACAGTTTGATTGGAAAGGATATTTTAGAACAGAGAATCCAAAAGGAAAAAAATATGTCTGATGTGGCCGCCGCTCAAGGTATGATGGAATTAAGTTATTTAAATACCGAAGCCGGCAGACAAGCTCAAGTCAACGCGGCGGAATCAAAAATTATTCAACAACAGATGGGAGAAACAGTCAATGCTCAAAAACAATTGGTTGAATTAAAAAAGATTGAAGAATTATTGAAAAAGCCGCAGCCGGGACAAGATGCGTCTGCTTTGTCCGCACGTTATCAGGCTTTGCAGCAGGATATGTATTCCTCCAAAGCCGGCGGAGAACAATTGCGGATTGATCAAGCTCGCGAGGCGGAAAAGAAATTAGCTGTGGCTCGTGATGAAAAATTAAAACAATCCAGTCAGTTACCTCGTTATTTAAGCCAAGTTTTGCAAAAACAAAATAAAGAGGATATTGATATGTATTCCTCAAAAAACTTTGACCAAATGATGGCTAATATTAAATTTTTGAGCGGTCAAATGGAAAAAGAGACAGATGTTGACAAGAAAAGCATAATGCAAAAAGATTTACAGAATTGGGTGGTAGCCTCCTTTAATCGCGGTTCTGATTTTGGCTTAGCCGCTTTGAGTACGGCAAAGAAAAATAAAGATATTTCCGCTGATAATGTGGATAGCGCCAGAGCTGCTCACTTATCGGCCTTTTTAGGGGAAGAAGTGGAACAGTCATCTGAAGGTGTGAATAAGGCTATGGAAAAAATGAAAAAATTGCAGGGTGAAAACTTTGACGCTTTTATGACGAATTATGTTGGCGGTTTATCAATGATGGCTGATAATGGCGCGGTAACGCACGGCGGTTTGTATAAAATGGTGACTGATAAAAATACCGGCCGGCAGACTTATGAAGTGACACATAAAGATTATGATAAAGATTTGATTAAATCCAAAAGAGATTATCATTTGTCTCAGGCTAGGCAAGCCGGTCGCGGATTTAATGGTTCTTTAGATTTTAAAGACGGTAAATTTAAATTAGACAGTGAAGTATCGGTTAACCATGTTGTAAATTTGATTGGCGCTAGAACTTCGGTCGGTTATGCTAATATGCACAAGATGAATTTAGATTCATTAAGCTCTGCCATTGAAAATACTGATAAGGAAGAATTTTTGAAACAATTAGGTGAAAAATTAAGTAAAAGCATTACTGAAACAAAAGCGATGGAGATGTTATTAAAACGCATTTCGGGAAAAGCTTTAGATAAAATTAATAAATATATTACATCAAATAAATAAAATTAATACTGATAAATTAAGCAAGATAAGTTTTGAATATGGCATCAATTGTTAGACAACTAAACGATACTGAACTGCGAGAAAAAAATCTCGTCTATTTTGGTTTTGATACGCAGGAGATGGAAGGTTTTTGGAATGCGTTGCATGAATATTTTAATGAAGCCTCACCATCTGATGACAGACAATATTGGTGGAGTTTTTTCCGTTGGTATACTGATGCCACATGGCAGGATATGACACGAATAGATAGGGATGTTTTTGAAAGGATTGCAGTTGGACGGCAAATACCAATGGCTTTGATTTTGGGTTTTGATGTTTGGAATAGAATTATGGCTTATCTGTCATTAAAAGGATTAGATGAAGAAGATACGCAAAACTTATATGTGAAAATTCGCGTCGCTTTTCTTAATTCAGAAGCAATAGTTGGTTATGGAAAAGGAAATTCCGAAATTAAAATAGTTGATTTAATAAAAGAATTGACTTTGATTAACAGTCGTGGGCGGGATTCAATGGCTATGGCGGAATTTTATGAAAAAATAAAAAATTTATTATTTCCGTCTAATGATAGTTGGTTAAAAGAGTTTATTGATGTTGATTATAAAGAAGCGGTGATGAAAATGGTAGATTTGATGGATTTTTTTATTACAGTGGAATCTGACGATTTACCGGGGATAATGGATATGTATTTGCATTCAGAATTATATCCAACTGCCTCAACTGTTGCTCCGACTTCCGCTAAACAGGTTCAGTCTATATCATTTAATCAACCGGAGACGGTCAAAGAAAAAAAAGTTGTTTTACCTGCTAAAAAAACGGAAGTTAAAGCTATTGTTTCAACACCGACTCCAATTCCGCCCAAGCCTGTCAAACCGCCTGTTCCGTCTTATTTAGATATAAAAAAAGAAGTTAATTTGGTTTTTAAAAAAGATCAGGACGGGGAATTTGTCGATTTAGACGGAGTCCTGAATAAATTATCTGAACTGGCTGTAAAATATAGCGATAATAAAATCGCTGAACTTTATTATTTTGACGAAAAAGAAAATAAATTTAAGTGGGGAGTTTAAAATTATGTCTGATAACGCAACAATTTTAATTAAAAAAGCTGATGGCACAACCGAGAAGATAACTCTGGCTGAATTTCATGCTCGACAAAAGCAGTCTGCTCCGGCAGTTTTACCACCGGCGGATATTTCCCATTCTTCCGTTAAACCGGTTAAAATTGAAAAAAAAGTTGAACCGCTAAAATCTTTTAATCCGCCAAAGGTAGAATCCAAAATTGAATTGTCAGAAAAAATTAAAAAAACAGAATTTACCAAAGATGATGCCGTTTCGTTGTTGGATGAATCATTGGATGATGAAAAACCGAATATGCCTTTAGTCAGCCAGTCGCGTGTTTCTCAAGCTGACGAAATTATAAATAAATTAAATTTTAGAGCGCCGGATACGATTCGATTACGAGGATTGATTCAATTGCGGTTGAAAGAAGTGCGAAGCGATGAAGAAACAAGAAGTTGGCTGATTCGGCCGATTGTTGACGGAGGCGCCGGAATCAATGCGATGCAAGCTGAAGATGTTTTAAAATTATGCCGTGGAGAAAAAATTTCAAATAACTTTGAAGAAGTTAGTCCTTTAAAAAAAGGTTTACCCGGCGGTTTAAATGAACTGCCAATGGCTTCCGGCAATAAAACCGCTCCGATTGTTTATAAAGAACAGCCGGTTCCGGCAATTATGCCCAATAAAAAATCTTTTGTTGCCGCTTCTCCGGCCAAAGAAATAAAAAATTTAGGAGAATTAAAAAAAATATCCGATCAGAATTTGTCTGTTGACAGACATAATAAGATTTTATCTGATGACAAAGAAATTCCGTCTGTTCGTCATATGGTGCGAGATATTATTCCGAACAAAAAAACCAGTATGAGTCCGACTGACGAAATTCGCTTTATATCATTGGTTGATTTTCGTCGTTTGTCCGCTAATCCGGAAGAGGCGATTGCCAGATTAAAACAAAAATTTATCAATTTGAAAGATGAATCGTATCTGCTTTATTTGGATGCTTTACAGGTTTGGCGAATGAGTCCGTTGTATCAGGATTATGTTGGCAGTGTTATTCGCGCGTTAAATCAAAATGTCCGTCTTAACAATTCATTGTTAGATAAAAACAAAATACAAATGACGGAAATATCAGCGATTATTAAAATGGAAAATAGTTTTTAAATATGCAACAATTTGTCGTACCTCAATTTATTGATGTGGAAGATAAAATTTTCGGACCAATCACGGCGCGGCAGTTTGTGATTTTATTGGTGGCAACATTAATTATTTTTCTCACTTATAAATTAGCTGATATTACATTATTTATTTTTTTAACTTTGGTAATAGGCGGTTTAGCTTTAGTTTTTGCTTTTGTTAAAGTAAACGGACAGCCGTTCCATTATGTTATTTTAAGCATGATTCAGACATTACGCCGACCGAGTTTAAGAGTTTGGAATAAAACTTTTGACAAAAGCGAATTAACTCATTATCGTGAAGAATCAAAAGTTGTGGTTGTTGAAAAAATTAAACGAGTGCCAAAATTGTCTTACAGCCGTATTCGAGATTTATCTTTGGTGGTAAATACCGGCGGTTATTATAAACCTGAATAATTATGAAAAATAAAAAAGCGGTCAATAAAAGAAATGCCGTTCCGACTACACAAAAAAATACGGCTATCGCTGAAATTAAACATGATACTGTAGTGGTAAAAGATGGTACTTTGCGTTCGGTTTTGATGGTGTCCAGTATTAATTTTGCTTTAAAAAATGACGATGAACAGCAGGCGATTGTGTCTAATTATGTTTCTTTTTTAAATTCGCTTGATCATCCTTTGCAAATTCTTATTCAATCCCGTCAGCTTAATATAAAACCGTATTTGGAAAGATTGGCGGACAAAGAAAAAGAACAGCCAAATGAATTGTTAAGAATGCAAATTGCCGATTATCGTTCGTTTGTTTCAGAATTGGTCAATTTGGGAAAAATTATGAGTAAACATTTTTTTGTGGTGGTGCCTTACGATCCGCTGACAAATAAAAAAAGAGGTTTTTGGTCGCGTTTGCTTGAAGTTATTAATCCGGCCATTACAGTTCGTTTGAAAGAAGAAAGATTTTTGCAGAGAAAGAGAGATTTGGATATGCGAGTAAGACAAATTCAAGGCGGTTTGCAAAGTATGGGGTTGGAAGTTGTTAAATTAGATACTCAATCGTTGATTGAACTTTATTATTCCGCGTATAATCCGGATATCGCTCTTAGCGAACCGTTGGCGGATGTGGTGGAAACCATGCAATTAGAAAACGCTTAATTTTTTATTTATGGCATTTAAACCAAGCTCAATTAAAGCAGAAAAAGAATCTACTGGTCGTCTTAAAGAAGATGAAAACAAAATAAAGAAGCAGACGGCCGAAGAAATGATTACTTTGGAAGAAGAAAAGATTTTTCGCGAAGGTGTTGTCAGTATCCGTGATTTAATAGCGCCTTCCGCTTTTCGCGTTGAATCCAGTTTTATACAATTGGGTGATTTATATTGCCGGACTATTTTCATTACCGCTTACCCGAGATATATTTCCATCGGCTGGAGTTCGCCGGTTATTAATTTGTCGGTCACCATGGACATCTCAATGTTTTTTTATCCGGTTAAATCAGCTGTTATTTTAAAACAATTAAAAAATAAAGTCGGCGCTTTGGAAGCGCAAATTAGTTCCGACACAGAAAAAGGCGCGCCTCGCGATCCAATTCGGGAAACAGCTTTGCGCGATATTGAACAATTGCGAGATAATTTAACGCAAGGAATTGAACATTTTTTTCAATTTTGTTTTTATGTTACTCTTTACGCCAAAAGTAAAGAGGAATTGGATCAAACCACTGAAGATATTGAAAATATTTTCGGTTCAAAACTGATTATGAGTCGCAAAGTTTTATATCAGGCGGAACAAGGTTTTAATTCCACTTTACCGATGGCAAATGACGAATTGTACATTGCTTTTAATATGAATTCGTCTCCGATTGCCGCTTCTTTTCCATTTATTTCCGCGGAATTAACCTCAGATGATGGTATTCTTTATGGCATTAATCGCCATAATAACAGTTTGATTTTGTTTGACCGGTTTTCTTTGCAAAATGGCAATATGGTGGTTTTCGCTTCGGCCGGTGCCGGAAAAAGTTACGCCGTTAAACTGGAAGTTTTGCGCACAATGATGATGGGAACCGATGTGATGATTATTGATCCGGAAATGGAATATAAACATCTTTGTGATGCGGTTGGTGGAACTTACATTAGTATTTCGTTGTCTTCGGAAGCAAAAATCAATCCATTTGATTTGCCCCGTCCGGTCGGTTCTGATATTTCCACTGAGGATATTATTCGTAGCGCCGTTATTACCATGAAAGGCTTGTTGCGTATTATGTTGAATGGTTTGACGGTGGAGCAGGATTCAATTATGGATAGAGCTTTGATTGAAACTTACGCCAAGAAAGATATTACGCCGGAGGCGGATTTATCCAATATTAAACCGCCGATTATGCAGGATTTAGTGGAAGTTTTGGAAGGTATGCAAGGTTCCGATGAATTGGTAATGAAATTAAAAAAATATACCGAAGGAACTTTCAGTGGACTGTTTAATTCGCCGACTAATGTTGATGTTAAAAATCAATTGGTGATTTATAGTGTTCGTGATTTAGAGGATGAACTTCGCCCGATTGCTATTTATTCAATCGTTAACTATATTTGGAATGTTGTACGTTCGGAAAGAAAAAAACGAGTTTTGGTGATTGATGAAGCTTGGTGGCTGATGATGCATGAGGACAGCGCCAGATTTATTTATGGTTTGGTTAAACGCTGCCGAAAATATTATCTCGGAGTGACTACTATCACTCAGGATGTGAATGACTTTTTGAAATCTCAATATGGACAGGCGATCGTTACCAACTCGGCTTTGCAGTTGTTGTTGCGTCAGTCGCCGGCGGCGGTGGATTTGGTTCAGCGGGTGTTTATGTTGACTGACAGCGAGAAATATTTGTTATTGGAAAGCGGAGTGGGCGAGGGTATATTTTTTGCCGGCAATAAACATGCCGCCATTAAAGTTGTTGCTTCTTATACAGAAGATCAGTTGGTTACCACCAATCCGGAACAATTATTGGCTATAGAAAAAGCAAAGCGCGAATTTGAAGAACAGAGTAAAAAATAATTCACTTTTTATTTAACAGGGTAAAACAATATGACTACACTCCGCACAAGAATTTTTATTATTTTTAGCATATTTTTTCTGTTCGTTTTAGCGGTTAGCATTATTTTGATTGTGATTAATAAGCAAAAACAGGCGGTTATTGAAACAACTTCTACACCGTCGGCGATAGATTTTGATAATTTTACGCAGGATAAAATTAGCGCGCCGGCTGCCCAAGTGACGCCAACTCAAGGAATAACCGTAAAACAACCAACCACTGAGGAACAAATGAAAAATGCCGCTAAACAGATAGCAAAGATTTTTGTGGAACGCTATGGCACTTATTCCACTGATAATAATTTCAGCAATATTAAAGAATTGGATACAATGTGCAGTCGGGATTTGTGGAGTGTTTTAAGTTCGCGGATAACTGACACTCAGGTCAATAACGGATTTGTCGGTGTTACCACTAAAGCGGTTACCTCAGTAATCACTTCTTGGCAAACAGATAAAGCTATTGTTGAAATTACAACTGTCCGGACAGAAACAAAAGATGGCGTCACTTCTTCAAAAAATCAAAAAGCTACAGTTACTTTGGTTAATGTTCAGAATAATTGGCTGGTGGATGATGCAAAATGGGGACAATAAAAAAATATATTTAACAAAAACCCCGATATCAAATCGGGGTTTTAAATTTTTATGGATAATTTTTTTAAGTTTATCAAAGATATTCTTTTTCCGATTTTTTGCGTTGATTGCGGAAAAGAAGGCGAATGGTGGTGTTCGCCTTGCCGTAAGAAAATCAAGTCAGTTTTAATTGCCAAATGTCCGGTTTGTCACCGCCATAGCGAATTTGGCGCAGTTTGTGTTGTTTGTCGCTCGGTTTCCTCTTTGGATGGTTTGGTTTCCTATTTGCCTTATTTTGAAAAATATCCGGCCGCTATTTTGATTCATAAATTTAAATATCAATACGCTAAAGATATTGTTGAAATTTGGAAAAAAATAATGTCGCCGATAAATTTTTTTTGGTTGGAAAATAAAAAAACAGTTGCTATTATTCCTGTGCCGTTGCACAGCCGGCGTGAACGGGAGCGCGGTTTTAATCAGGCCGATTTACTTGTCGGAGTTTTTCATGATAAAATGTCTGCTGAATTTTCAACAGTTGATTTTCAGATTAATCGTGATTTAATTCGTCGCCGGTTTACTCAACAGCAGGCGAAATTGACTAAAGAGGAAAGGTTGGAAAATATAAAAGATGCTTTTGATTGGCAAGGCAAAGAATGTCCGAAAACGATTATTTTGATTGATGATGTTTTTACCAGTGGCGCCACTATGCAGGAATGCGCGAAAATTTTAAAATCCGCCGGCGCGGAAATTGTTTGGGGTGTCACTCTGTCCAGAGCGGAGTAAATATCCTTGACTTTGCATAAATAATGTGCTATTTTAAAATCATCTGCGCATAACAAACCATGGAGGTGATGAAATGAGGCTGTTGGGTAGTTTCTTTGGTGGCGCGTCAATCGGAGGATTGATTGCTATGTTCATCACAATCCATCCGGAAATGGTAATTTTTTGGATGGTTTATAGCATCGTGTGCGCCATAATTTCTGCCGGAATGCTCATTGGGTCCAGAAACAAGTAGTTCTTTTTTAGAAAAATCCGCCAGCTGTTTTTAACAGCTGGCTTTTTAAATACCCATTTAAACGGGTATTTAAATACGAGATGATTTGTTCAGTGTTTGACTTTTCAATTTATTTTTGCTATTATTATCCGAGAATTGGAGAGGTGGCTTCTGAGCTCCTGCCTGCCGGTAGGCAGGGGTCGAAAGCGGTAATAAAATTTATGTATTGCGTGTATTTTTTACAAAGTCTGAAAGATAAAGGTTTGTACATCGGAAAAACGAATAATATTAAACGTCGGTTATCTGAACACAACGCCGGTAAAGTTCAATCGACAAAAAGTAGAAAACCTTTTATTTTGTTGGGATTAGAAAAATACCAAACAGAAAAAGAATGTTTGGCGGCAGAATTAGAATGGAAAAAAGGATATAAACGCGAACAATTAAAAGTTAGATATAGTCTATAATGGAGAGGTGGCTGAGCTGGTCGAAAGCGGCACACTGCTAATGTGTTGTACGGCTCTCAAGGTCGTACCGAGGGTTCGAATCCCTCCCTCTCCGCCAGGACAATTTAGTATCGGATAGACCCGAGTAATGGTGAAGAATCCGTGATCCGACTGCCTAAAAAATTGTAATAAAAACAACGATTTTCTGGTCGCTGTTTTTTTAATAAAAAATAGGTTCTTCAATAAGGTGAATATTTGAGTTATAATATAAGCAAATGAACTGCCCCGATATGAAGAATAAACTTTTATACTGTATCCCAAAAATTCTAGCAATACTGCTGGGGATATTTTTTATCATTTTCGGTGAATTTGATGATAGTCCCGGAGCGCAACTATTAGGTGTGGTATTAGTTGTGATCGGTATTGTTAGTATATTTAAAAACAATAAAAAATCTGCATGAAATTTTTTAACCAAGATTTTATTTAACGGGGTAAATATGAATAATCATTTAAAATCAATTTTAAAAATCCTGTTAATCGTTTTGTCCTACACTTTCATCATCTGCATTTTTTCCAACAGCTATGACTATGATTTAGGCTGGCATTTGAGATTTGGCAAAGAATTTTGGGAAAGTTTGAAATTTTCTTTTACCGACACTTACACTTGGCAACATTTTGGACAGTTTTGGACAAATCATGAATGGGGAGGTGATTTATTGTTTTGGCCGATTTACAACGATCTTTCTTATTTTGGCTTAATTTTATTAGTCGCTTTGTCGCCGTTGGCGGCGTTTTTAATTGTTTTGAAAATTTTTCAGCCGCGATGGACGATAGCCGGATTGATTTTAATTTTTGTTTTTTTATGGACAATGCCGCATATCCTGATTTTGCGTTTGGCAATGTTAACGCCGTTATTTTTGGCAATTCTTTGGTATTTTTTGGAAAAATTTCCTAAGCAAAATAATTATTTTTTTTGGCCGTTGGTATTATGGTTTTGGTCAATTTTGCATGGCAGTTGGATTTTAGGTTTTATTGTGATTGGTATTTATAGTTTTGGAAATATTTTAAATTTGGTGGCGAAAAAATATTGCCCGCGTTTTCATAATCCAAAATTATGGTCAATTAAAGATATTCGGAATGCTATTGTTTGGACTTTGATTTCCGCCGGCGTGATTTGCATTAATCCTTATGGTTGGCATATTTGGCAAGAAGTTATAAATTATTTTTCTTTGTCATTTTACAAATTGCATATCTTGGAATGGGTGCCGAGTTATGTTTATCCGATTTATTGGAAACCGCTGTTTATTATGGGCGCCGGCATTCCGTTGGCAGTTTGGGGTTTTGTTAAAAAAAGAGTGACTTTACCGCAAATTCTCTTATTCGCCGCTCTTTGGTTGGCCGCTTGGCAATATAAACGGCAGGCGATTTTATTTTTATTGGTTTGTCTGTCGTTGTTTTCAGGTTGTTGGGAAATAGTAAAATCAAGGTTATTAAATCGTTTTACAATCAAAGTTGTTTATTTTTTTCCGATTATTGCCGTGTTTTTATTAATCGTCGGTTATTTAATCAGGATTGATTGGACAAAAGATATTTGGAATAATCAAAGTTTATTATCTGCTAACACCATGCCGGTTGAAGCGGTTGAATTTTTGAAGGAACGAACTGTCGGACACACAACTTTTGTATTTAATGAATTCAGCTGGGGCGGATATATGAATTGGACATGGCCGGAGGGGTTGGTTTTTTTTGACGGTCGTGGCGCCGCCACTTGGATGTATGATAAAAAAACAACAATGACTGAAAAATATTTTAATATTAAATATGAAGCCGGCGGATTTGAATTTTTAGAAGCTTCTCCGGCTGAATATATCATACTCAGTAAAGATGTTATCGCTTATCCGCCACCGGATAAATTAAACCGGTTGTTTTTTGGACAAAAAGATTTGGATAAAATTTTAAAACCCGCTTCGCCACAGCTTCAGCAAATGCTTGACCGGAGCCAAAGTTGGCAAAATATCTATGAAGATGAAGTTTGTAATGTTTGGCAACGGTTCAGCCGATAAAAACAAATTAGTCATTTTAACGTAAAAATAGTATAATATATGTATAATTATACTATTTATGAAAAAAATCCTGTTTTTATTTGTTGTTTTAACGCTTTGTCTTGCTGGAACAGTTGATGCTCATCAACCAAGATTGGTATTTGGCGGGAATGTTGTTGATATTAAAAATCCTGAAATATCCCAAGCATTTTACAGCGAGTTAAAAGGAGAGCCGGCTTATTATCAGATAAAATCCGATGATTATTTTGATTTTTATGCCAACCTTTTAGTGCCGAACATTAAAGAAATAAAAACTGATGTTTCAGCCGAAGTGACCGATGAAAATGGGGCAATAATATTTTTTTTGGATGGTCCAGAACAAAAAGAATGGAAATCTTTTTATGAACCGTTTGCCGGCGATTCATATTTAAAAGGTCCTGAAGCAAAAGTGCCCGAGGGAGAAAAAATGCTGCCGGGAAATTATCAGATAAAAGTATTCAGTTCTAACAATAATAGCAAGTATGTGTTAGTGGTGGGGGAGAAAGAAAGTTTTCCTATTACAGAAATTATCAATATGGTTAAAGTGTTGCCAATTTTAAAATCAGATTTTTTTGGAAAACCGCCGTTGTTCGCTTTTTTTAATTTAACCGGATTGGTTTTACTGGTTCCATTTGTGGTTTTATTTGGATTGGCGATGGTCGCGATTTTGAAGATAAAAAAACAAAAAAGAAAAAAAGTGGTATAATATATTAAAGTTTTTAAACTTAATAAATTATAAGTTAATTAAGTATGTTAGATGAATCGAAAAAATTTGATTTGCCGGTCGGCATGGGTGATGATATTGATGAAGATTTAATGATTTTTTCGTCTTTGAAAAAAGCCGCCGAGTCGGCTGTTTTAGAAGATGGAGATGAGGGGCAATTAACCGTTGATGTGGCGGAAACCGAAACAGAACTGATTATTGTTTCAACCATGGCCGGAACACCGAAAGATAAAGTTGAATTGCATTTGAACAATGATTTATTGACCATTAAAGGAGAACGAACTCCGCCGATTTCATCGGAAGCCGCTTATCATTACCATGAATGTTATTGGGGGAAATTTTCCCGCAGTATTGTTTTGCCGGTTGATGTCAGAGCGGATTTGGCCATCGCTGAATATAAAAACGGCTTGTTGATTGTCCGTCTGCCAAAAATTAAAACTGATCAGTCAATTCCGGTATATATAATAGAAGAGTAAATTTGATAAAATATGGCCGAAGGTGCAATTAAAAAAATCGCGGAAAAAATACAGCTTATTCCAGCCAGGAAAAATAATTGGAAAACCGTCGTAATAATATTGGCGGTTGTTTTTGGTTTATTGGCGGTTGTGTTCGGCGTATCAGTCGTTTATTCCAAAACATACGTTGGAAAAGTTTATCCCGGAATTTATCTTGGGCATTATGATTTGTCAGGTTGGACAGCCGATGATGTAAAAAAGTTTGTTGATAGTTTTAGCCGACGTTTATCTCAGGAAGGATTGGTTTATATGTTTGAGCAAAACGGGCAATCGCAAAGAGTAGCGGTTAATCCGGCGCTTATTTCCAGCGAAGCGGCCATTGAAACGATTTTTTTAAGCAATAAAGAATTTGCCGGTGAAATTTTAAATATTGGCAGGGGAGAATCTTTTTGGTTTAAAAAAATGTGGCTGCCGTTGTGGTATAGAATAAAAACGATTCATTTGTCTTTGCCGGTGAAAATTGACCGTCAGAATTTTCAAGGGATTATAGAAAACGCGTTAGAGGGATATGTGATTGAACCGCGTGACGCCAATATTCATTTGAGCAGTATTAATCCGTTGGCTTATGAGCTGACTTTAGAACAATCAGGTGAAGTTTTTGATTATGAACAAATTATAGATGATACAGTTCAAAAATTATCTGAGCCGTCGCTGGAATCAATCGTTATTTCAAAACGGTTGGTTATTCCATCGGTGACAAAAAAAGATTTAGCGGCAGCTGAAGAAAATATTTTAAGGGCGTTTAATTTTGGTCCGGCGATATTATCCCATACCGATACCGATGCCAAAGAAACTCAAGTTTGGTCGGTTGGTCCGGAATTATTGGTAAAATGGTTAAAACCTGTTTATGATTCCACCGGGAAAATTAAGTTGGAATTAAAAGAAAAAGAAGTGGGTCAATATTTGGAAAATTTGAGGGTGATTGTTGATCAGCCGGCTGAGGATGCTAAATTTTCAATGGAAAATGGCAAGGTGAGTGAATTTAAAAATGGTCATTCCGGACGCAGTTTGAATGTGGCTAAAACTTACGGTGAATTAAATAATTTATTTATCAAAATAAGCCAAGGAGAAAATGTTGATAAAACAGTTATTAATTTAGCGGTTGACCAAACCGAACCGAAATTGAAATTATCCGATATTAATGATTATGGAATTACCGGAATATTCGGCGTTGGTACTTCAACTTTTTATGATAGTCATAATAACCGCATTAAAAATATTGCCAACGCAGTTGAACGGTTGAATGGTATAATTATCAAGCCGGGGGAAGAATTTTCTTCTATTAAATATGCCGGTTCATTTACTGAAGAAAATGGATTTTTACCGGAAGAAATAATCAAAGGCAATAAAATTATTAAAGAAGTCGGAGGAGGAATGTGTCAGATTGGCACCACTTTGTTCAGAATGGCCATGAATTCCGGTATGCCGATTACAGAACGAACCAATCATTCTTTGGTGGTTGGTTATTATGCAGATCCAATTAATGGAAATCCGGGTACGGACGCTACTTTGTATGAACCAATTTTGGATTTTAAATTTATGAATGATACCGGCGGTTATTTGTTGTTGCAAACGGAAATTAATTATAAAAAACAAATGTTGATTTTTACTTTGTGGGGAACACCTGATGGTCGTTCTGGATTTTATAGCCGTCCGATAGTGAGTAAATGGATTCCAGCCGGTTTGCCGCAAGAAATAAAAACAACCACTTTAAAACCTGGTGAGACAAAATGTCAAAATGCATTTCGTGGCGCGAACGCCAGTTTTACATATACTCGGTTTAATCAATCGGGTGAAAAAATTGAACGGGTATTTTCCAGTTATTACCGTCCGTTGCCAAAAATGTGTATGACTGGCATTAGTCCGAATGAATGCCCTGACGGAAAAACAACTTGTGATATTATTGTTAAAAATACAGCCACCAGTACGCCTTCGGCCACACCGAATTCTCAACCTCTTTTAGCTGACTAGCTGTGTTGGCAGGATAATTTAAACTAAAAAACAAACCACCCCGCATTATTTTGCGGGGTGGTTTAATTGATATTGGGGGAATGAACCCCCTAGAGTTCCGTATTCAAGAAGATGTGTCAAAGGTGGAGATAAGCCGTGGCCTATGCAGACCGTTAACACATCCCCATGCTTGTGGTGAATACGGGAAATTGCTCGTTTTTTCTCGTTAAAAGGGGCAATTTCTCGTATTCTTACAGCATTGGATGTCCGTAGATTTTCAAACAACAAAGTATTGTATCACATCTAAATCATTTTGTCAACCCCGTTAGAAAAGCCAATTGAAAAATTTTAGTAATCTTAGCCTAAAAATTGAATAATACCCTGTGGATAAACCTTTAGAAAAGCATCTTTTCGTGGAATAATTTTCTAACGGGGTCAAGCCCGACCTGCCTGCCGGCAGGCAGGCGTAAAAAAGTCGGGGTCCCGACCCCCCAAAGGGGCGTCGGGAGGGATCAATTTAGTCATTTTTTGGTTTAAACTGGGGAAAAATATTATTTTTGGCTAATGTTAGGGTTAAAATCTGTATTATCCGTATTTTGTTTATTAATTCAAGTCAATGTGTTAATTTTATTTATTTTTATTTCAGAATAAAACAAAAACCCCGCATTTACGGGGTTTGAAGAACAATAAAGGTATTTTATTTGCGATTGTGTATGATGTTATAGAAAAATTCAGCGCTGACTGCGCCAAGGGCTATACCAAACAGAATACCAATCGCGCCCAATGAATTTTTGAATAAGAATCCGATGACTCCTCCGGCCACAGCTCCAATGAGCATAATTGATTTGTCCAACATTATTTGTCTCCTTGGTTTTGGTTGCGTATTAAAAAGAACATTGTTCAAAAGATAGCATTTTTATATAGATGTGTCAATTATAGATAAAAACAAAAAACCACTCCGTTTACTGAGTGGTTTTAATTTGAATCTTACTCAATAATTTTATCTATCAAACCGTATTTTTTAGCTTCAGTCGGATTGATGAAATAATCACGGTCAGTATCTTTTTCAATTGTCGGCATCGGCTGTCCGGTATGTTTGGCTAAAATTTTATTCAAACGATCTTTCATTTTAATAATTCTTTCCGCATGGATTTTAATGTCGCTGGCTTGACCTTCCATCCCACCCATCACTTGATGAATCATTACTTCGGCGTTTGGCAGAGCTAATCGTTTTCCTTTGGCGCCAGCGGCCAAAAGAACGGCGGCCATGCTGGCGGCCATACCGACACAAATTGTGCTGACATCGGATTTAAGAAATTGCATTGTGTCATAAATCGCCATGCCGGAAGTGACTGAACCGCCTGGAGAATTAATATATAGTTTAATGTCTTTGTCAGGATTTTGATTATCCAAAAATAGCATTTGAGCGATAACTAAATTAGCCACCGCGTCATCAATCGGTCCACCAAGAAAAATAATTCTGTCTTGTAATAAACGGGAAAAAATATCAAACGACCGTTCGCCATAGCTGGTTTTTTCCACCACGATAGGAACGAGATGTTGAGCTTGTGGCATTTTTTGGGAAATAGTTGTATTTTCTTCTTGTGTCATACGTTTTTAATTTATATTATAAGTTTAATTTTATATTATTTTTAATCCAAAGTCAAAATACGGTTTAAAACTTCTTCAATTGTTCCGTCGGCCGTAAATCCGGCAGCTTTTTTATGTCCGCCGCCGCCAAGTTTTCTAGCAATGGACGATACATCCACTGTGTTGCCTGTTGTGCGAAGATTACCTTTTATTTTATTGTCTGGAATTTCTCTCAACATTAAAGCAATTTGCGTGTTGCTTAAAATATTTAAAAAATTAGAAATGCCGTCGCCGTCTTCTTCGGCCGCGCCGCATTTTTTAAAATCTTCCAAAGTTAAATAAGTGTGGGCTAAATCCATTTTTTCATTTTTAGTTAGACGAGCTAAAGCAATGCCCCACAGTTTTAAGGAATTGATGGTTTTTTCTTTTTGAGTGTAATAATAAATTAAATTGAAATTTGCGCCTAAACGAACCAAATCGCCGGCAATAGTGAAAGAATCGGGAGAAGTGCCGCCATTAGTGAAGTTGTCCGTATCGGTGATTAAACCGGACAGAAGAGCGGTAGCCATAGACGGACTGATGCGAATGCGATTGTGTTGAAAAAATTGATAAAGAACTTCAGCGGTTGCAGCCGCTTTTTTCATTACCATATTATAATGGCCGTAATTTTCATTGGTAGCATGATGATCAATGTTGATTATCGTCGCCGGATGATTATGAATAAATTCAGCAATGCCCGCATAATGTAAATCCCCGCAATCCATCACTACAATTAAATCAATTTTTCGGTCGTTGAATAATTCAGTATTATTTTCCAATTGTGGAAAATTCGGCAGGAATTTTAATCTTGGGCTGGCCGGTGTCACACAAAAAATAGTTGGCGAATGGCCAAGATTGGTTAAATGTTCCAATAAAGCGTTGGCTGAACCTAAAGTATCTCCATCCGGATGAGGGTGGGTGACAATTACGATTTTATTGGCTTTTTCCATTTCCTGTTGAATTTGTTTGGCTATGCGTTGCATGATAAATGAAAGTCAAATGTCAAAATTCAAATGTCAAAACTTTGGTATCCGTATGGCGGATTATTTTTTATGATAAATTATCGTAAAACGACCCTGTAATTTTGATTTTTGATTTTTGCATTTTGAGTTTAACAAATTATTATATCCCTCTTGTTCATTATTGTCAAGATATGTTATAATTATGGGTATAAAATGGCTGTTAGCAGCAAATACAGGCGAGTAAAATTAACAAATAAATTTTTTATATTTTCACGCCAAAAAAGTTTATTTTGCCTGGTATTGTGAAGTTTTTTCAGTTTTAATAAAATTTTATCCGCAAATTATCCTGCGGTCTCTGTTTTAGGGGTTTACTATGTATTTAAAGCGTTTAGAAATTCAAGGTTTTAAGTCCTTTGCCAGCAGGACTGTTTTAGAATTTTTACCGCCTAAAAATGGAAGTTTAGGAGTAACGGCAGTAGTCGGTCCTAACGGTTCAGGTAAATCAAATATTTCCGATGCTATTCGTTGGGCGATGGGTGAACAGAGTTTAAAAGTTTTGCGCGGGAAAAAAAGTGACGATGTTATTTTTAATGGTTCGGAAACAAAAAGCCGGTTGGGTATGGCTGAAGTTTCTTTGATTTTAGACAATACCGACGGAAAAATTTATAAAGAATATCCCGAGATAATAATTACTCGTCGTGTTTATCGCCAAGGCGAAGGAGAATATTTGATTAATAATAATGCGGCTCGGCTTTTTGATATTCATTTGGTTTTAGCGCAGTTGCAATGCGCTGGAAATTCATATGGTATTGTTGGACAAGGTATGATTGATCAAATGTTAGTTGCTACGCCGGCTGAGCGCAAAGAATTTTTAGATGAAGCTTCGGGAATTAAAGAATTTCAAATTAAACGCCATCAAGCCGCTTTGAAATTGAATCGGACTTCGGAAAATATTATTCAAGCTGAACGGTTGATACAGGAAGTTGAACCAAGATTAAGATTATTGTCACGCCAAGTTAAAAAATTGGAAAAACGGCAAGAAGTGGAGTTGCAGTTAAGAGAGTCTCAGGAAAAATATTTTAATTCAATCTTTCATCGCAATAAAAATGAAGCCGATGAGATTAGTACTGCTTTGTCGGCGGTGGAAAAGAAATATGAAGTGGCTAAACAAGAATTGGAGAAAATTCAAAATGAATTAAGCCAGCATGCTCGGGCGGCCGGACGGCAGGAAGTTTTTGCCGGTTTGCAGGATGATTATCGTATCGCTCAACATGAAAAAAATGAATTAGCGAGGCAAATGATGATGTTGGAAGGGCAAATGCATACTGAATATAGTCAGCGCGGACAGCAAAATATCGGTTGGTTGGAAAATAAAATTAATGATTTAAAATTTCAAACTGAAAAAATATCCGGTCAATGTCGTTCTTTGGAAGAGGAAAATAAAAAAATCAATGAAGAATTGACTCAACAACGGAAGAAGTTGGATAAAATGTCATCTGATAAAGCGGAAAAAATGGTTAAAATTTCGCGTTGGCAAAATCAGTTGATGGAAGGACAATCAGAACAGAATTTTTTGCAGTTAAGCGGTTTAACCACTATTAAATCAATTTTGGAAGCCAAAGGCAGTTTAGGAAAAATTTATGGCGTGGTGGCCAGTTTGGCTGAAGCAGATTTACAATATTGTTTGGCTTTGGATGTGGCTGCCGGTTCACGCCTTTCGTCCATCGTGGTTGATGATGACGAAGTTGCTCGTTTGGCGATTAATTATTTGCGTGAAAAAAGATTGGGTGTGGCAACATTTTTACCGTTAAATAAAATTACTGAAAGAGAATTGTCGCCGGAAATGGAGATTTTAAAGAAAGAGCCGGATGTCGTCGGCTGGGCGATTGATTTATTAAAATTTGAAAATAAATTTAGGAATATTTTTTCTTTTATTTTGGGAGATACATTGGTTGTAAAAGATTTACAGGCGGCTAAGCGTATTGGTATTGGCCGAATTAGGATGGTGACATTGGAAGGTGATTTGGTGGAAAGAAATGGCGTAATGAGAGGCGGTTATCGACAATTTAAAAAATACAGCCTTAGTTTCGCCGCTAAATTTTCTTTAAGCAGCGAGGATAGAATGAAAGAATATCAAACACAGCTAACTTTGGAACAGCAGGGATTGTTGGAAATTGATAGAGAAATGGATGTTGTAAAACGCGCTATTGGAGAAAGTGAAGCTCAGAATCAGGCGAAACGAGCCAAGCTTGATTTGTTGAATGAAGAAATTCAAAAAAATGATAAGGAAAAATCATCTTTGGAACGCGATTTGTCACTTTTACAATTAACACCGGAAGAGCATGGTGAACATTTGGTTAAGTTGGCTGGCGATAAAGAAAAATTAATGAAAGAAATTGGACAAGCTGACCAAAAATTGGCGGAATTGGATAAAAAAATAAGCGAATTTAATGAAGATGAAGAAAAGAAAAAACAGCGTGTTTTTTCTTTGCAAAATGAAATGAATTCCAAACAAGATGAATTAAATCATTTAACTTCCGATCGCAATGATTATCGTGTGGCTTTGGCAAAAATTGAAACAAAGCAGGAAGCTTTGAACGAAGAAGTGAATACTGATTTAAATACTTCCATAATGTCTATCGTGGAACGCAATTTGGAAATTGTTCCGACAGCGCAATTGGAAGAATTGGCCGCTGAATTGCAAAAATTAAAATATCAGCTAAGTTTAATTGGCAGTATTGATGAAGAAGTAATTCAAGAACATGAGCAAACAAAAGAAAGATATGATTTTCTGTCTAATCAGTTGATTGATTTAAAAACCGCGATTGAAAATTTGGAAAAAATGGTGGAAGATTTGGATGATTTGATGAAAACAAAACGAGCGGTGGCTTTCAAAAAAATTAGAAAAGAATTTGATCGTTATTTTAAAATTTTGTTTGAAGGCGGCAGCGCGAATTTGGAAGAAATTTATACGGAAGAAAAAGATGAAGAATTGGAGATTGGTAATGAAGGAGAAATGGAAATTCCTCCGGAAATTCCGACGTCAAGAAAGAAAGAAAAAGTGTTGGTTGGAATTGATGTTTTGGCTAATCCGCCGGGTAAGAAAATTAAAAGTATAAATGCGTTATCTGGAGGAGAACGCACTTTAACCTCAATCGCTTTAATTTGCGCCGTGTTGAATTATAATCCGTCACCATTTGTTGTTTTGGATGAAGTGGAAGCGGCTTTGGATGAAGCTAACACCCTGCGGTTTACTAAGATTTTGGCGGAATTGGCGACTAAATCTCAATTCATTATTATTACTCATAATCGCGTCACTATGCATTCTGCTGATGCGCTTTATGGTGTGACAATGAGCAGTGAAGGTATTTCCAGATTGTTAAGTGTGAAGATGGAAGATGTACCGCAATATTCCAAATAGTAAAAATTTGGCTAAAATAAGGAATTTTGACATTATTCATAATTTTTTATATTATAAACACACAGTCTAAATCAAAAATATATTTATATGAGAAATTTTGAATCGTCACCGCACAATCAAGAACCAAAAGAGAAGCCTGAATGGGTGCAAAATTTACGCGTTGCTTTTGGCGCGTGGAAAAATGCAGATAAAGCAATGATACAAGAACTCGGAGAGAGGGAAGGTTTGATGGGTGATATTCACAGAAAGTTGAATTTGGAAGTGGCTACCATTTTTCATAATCAAATCAGTTCAATGCGTGATTTGCCCAGTTTTGTTCCGTTAGAGCAAGATTCTCAAGTTACAGGGCGTGCGGATGTTGATGTGGAAAACGAAAATGCAACGGTAAAATTTTCTCAACATTCTCAGCCCACCGAAAGAAAATATTTTTTACCGCAAACACACGAACTTTATGTTGAAATGCCTTTTGCAACAATGAACCCGGAGAGTAGAAAAAATTATTTACCGGAGAGTAAAAGTTTTAAGGGATTTGAAGAAATTAAGAAAGAAAAAAAGACGGGAGGCAGGGCAAATCATTATTCCGCCTTTTATGATTTTTATGATTTGACACCGCCCACTCAAGAGACTTTAGAGCAAGAAAGCCGTAAATTAAGTTTTCAATTTTGGGATACATACCCGCGCGGGGAATATGACAAAGCGCAGGCATCCCAAAGAACACGCGACAGGTATGGGTTGTCGCCCGAACAGATATGTGAAATTATTTCACATCTTGAAGGCACGGTTAAAGATGAAGGCGACTGTAAAAAATTAGAGGCGATGAAAAACGATGTAAATAAAACACTGGATGCATTTCCGGAAAAATTAAATCAGGTGAAAGAAAAAAATGCTGAACATATCAAACAAAGAATTATTAATTTGACTAATTTTTTGCTTGAAGATTTTAAGAAAGACTTGCCTAAGTCAATAAGTATCGGACATCATGAATATGATGAAAATCATAACAAAATTGCGAGTTATTTTTATATGCCGCACGAAAAGAAGTTGATAAAAGCGCCGTACAAGAAAGGCTTTTTAAGTGATGGATCAAAACCTGATTTTTCTAAAGCCGAGGATGCTCCGGAAGAAGAGTGGCTACATGTGGGATTGTTGGGAGATATGCTTTTAAATATATTTCCTGATGATATTAGGAATAGTATTAAAAAATAATTACCATTAAAAACAAGACCGCCCAAAAAGGCGGTTTTTGTTTAATCAGATAAACCACCAGCGATAAACTGAGGGTAGTTCATTGGATTTTTTGTTATATAATTATTGGGGATTGACAGCAGTTTTTAAATATGATATATTGTTGTTGCTCTCTAAATCGTCATTTATAAATAATGTCAGTTCATAATTCATGGTTTTCAATAAAAAATTATTGGCCCGTGAACTGGGAACTGAGAACTGTTAACTGTTTATATGCTAATTATTCGCATGCAACGGGTAGGCAAGAAGAAATTCTCTACTTACCGTTTAATTATTTCTGAAAAAACAAAAGATACGCAAGGATCTTATTTAGAGGCCTTGGGTACTTTTAATCCGCACGCCAAAGAAAATGCTTTTAAGCCTAATATTGAAAGAATTAAATATTGGTTAAGTAAAGGCGCTTTAGTTTCGGATACTTTGAATAATTTGTTGATTTCCAACAATATTATTGAAGGTGATAAAAAGAAATCAGTTTTTTTAACAAAAAAAAGACAGGTTAAATTAGCTGAAAAAAAGAAAGCGGTCACTCCCGCTCCAGTTGAAACTCCTGCCGAAACTCCAGTTGAAACTTCAGTTGAACAACCAATTGCTCCTGTTGAAACTCCTGCCGAAACTCCAGTTGAAACTTCAGTTGAACAACCAATTGCTCCTGTTGAAACTCCTGCCGAAACTCCGACTGAGCAGGTTTAATAAATTAGTTTCGCAGTACTGGTGGTGTTACCACAATGTCGACAGACTGCAACATTAAAAATTTTAAAGATATTACTATGACGAACGCAGATCAGCAATTTCTGGAAACACTCGTTAAAGCGGTTGTTAACAACCCGAACGACGTAAAAGTTGACAGAGTGGTTGATGAAAGAGGAGTTTTACTTACTCTGGATGTCAATCCGCAAGATATGGGTTATATTATTGGTCGACAAGGCCAAACTGCCCATGCGATTCGTACCTTGTTGAAAATCGTCGGTGCCAAAAATAATGCCCGCGTTAATTTAAAAATTAACGAACCGGCTGGTAGTGAGCACAGACGCAGAGAAGACAGAGGTCCGGTCGAGACTAGCGCCCCGGTAGATACCAGCGCCATTGATAACTTGGAAATCTAAAATTAAAATTTAAAATCGCCTCCGCAAATGCGGAGGCGATTTTGTTTTTATTTAAAATCTTGACAAAAGCTTTAAAATATGATATATTGATTTGTTCTTTAAAAAACAACCAAGTCCTGTAAAAAAACAGGCAAAACAAGGAGAAGAGAGATGAAGAAGGGAATGTTTTTCGTTTTGTTCGTATTCGCGATTCTGTCCGTTTCCGCTTGTGGTAGCGCGCAGTTTCAGAACGTTGCGGATGATAATCCGATAACGGACCAGACCTGTACAGTCATCGTGGATCGTACCCAGTCGCTGGATGAGATGATTCAGGCGGGGCGGTACAGTTTCGTTTCTGATTACTTTACCGCTGAGAATTTCCCGGTAGAGCAGCCGCAGGTGGAGGTGGAGGTAACACTTCACGTCATCACCATGAATAGGGTGGTTACCACCAATGCAATTTTGGCTGAAATTGATAAGCGTGGTTTGCGTCCGGCGACCTTGTCGGAGCTATTGGCTTTCGGAGTCAAGTATCCGTCGGCCCAAAGACATTTTTCGGTCGTCGCTTTCGGTTCGATTTGGTCAATTAGCGGTTTTCGTGTAGTGACCTTTCTGTCCGGTGACGATGATATTCGGGCGCTGAACATGGATTATTTTGGTGGTGATTGGGACGAAGCCACCCGTTTCCTTGCCGTCGTCAAGTAAATCCCGTTCTTTTTTCAACATACAGCCACCTCAGTTCTTGAGGTGGTTTTTTATTGGATAGAGTTTTTTTAAATACCCATTTAAATGGGTATTTAAAAAAATATATAGTTCTTATTTTTTTATTTATTGACAGTAATTTTATTTTATTGTATATATACAGAATACTGTTCTTTTAAATCAATCGGCCTAAGGGTCAAAAAAGGAGGTCCAAATGGGCACAAAGGGAAGATTTTTGACGATTTTTGTTACATCGATTTTTCTCATGTTGGCCATTTTTACCGCCGGCTGCGCTGTTTTTTCGTCACAGGTGAAGGATGTTAAATCAGAAGATCCGAACAGAGCGCTGTTCAATCATTGGCATGCGATTTGTTTGAATGTTGATGATGAAGAAGTTGATCATTTTGCGGCAGAGGAAATGTCCAAATTGACAGAACCTTTTTATGACGACTGGTTGTCTATTTTCATGTGTGCTCAATCCAAGAGTGATTTGAGCTATAAATCTTTGGCATGGGCAGGTCAGTTGTCATCAAAATTTTCTGAGATGAAAATTGTGGCACAGCTTGTATATTGGAAGAAAATAACCGATGATGATGAACGTCTTCAAAAAATATTTCAGTATACACTATACAAAATGTACTGGGAGGCGGAGAGTTTTAAGGAGTGGGCTGTTGTAACTAAATTTGCCAATTGTGAAACGTATAATGATTTATTTCTAGAGTCGCTGAGTCGTATGGCTAGTTTGGCCAATACTTTCAAGGAATGGAAATGTGTCTATGATATTGCTCCTAAGGATAACGCGATTCGCAAGATTGCTTTTTACAGAATGATTGGGATGGTCAAACCGTAAGGGCAGTTTAATTCGCAAGTTTGCGCTTACGAGACGATTGAGATAATTCGTTCTTTTTAAAAAAAATTTACCCCGACTTTAAGTCGGGGTTTTTATTTAGATAAACTTGTTTTTTTATTTTTTTTATTGTATTATGCAATTTGTGAATTATTAGTTGATTTATGCGTTTTGATATCTTAACTTTATTTCCAGATATTGTTCACAGCTATGGCAGTGAGAGTATTTTAAAGCGGGCGCAAAAAGCCGGCTTTATTAAAATTGCGGCGCATAATTTTAGAGATTATACCAAAGATAAACAGTGGCATGTTGATGATAAACCATATGGCGGCGGAGCCGGGATGGTTCTTCAAGTCCAACCGATTTGGGATTGTTTGAAAAATATTAAAGCATTAAAAAATAAAAAAACAAAAACATCAAAACAAAAAACGAAGATTATTATTTTAGATCCGGCGGGAAAAAAGTTTAACCAAAGAATGGCGGAGAAATTATCCAAGCTGGACAGAGTGATTTTAATTTGCGGACGCTATGAAGGTTTTGATGAAAGAATTTATAAATTGGCTGATGAAAAAGTGTCGGTAGGCGATTATGTTTTGTCCGGCGGAGAATTGCCGGCGCTGGTAATTGTTGAGGCAGTGTCGCGGCTCATTCCTGGCGTGTTGGGAAATGAGGAATCACTGTTGAATGAAACATTTGGAAAAGGTAAATATCCGGTTTATACTCGTCCGGAAAATTTTATGGGTCAAAAAGTGCCAAAAATTCTTCTTTCAGGCGACCATAAAAAGATTAAAGAATGGCGTCAAAAAATGGCTAAGATTATCCACAAGTAAAGCCCTTGACATATAATTTGTTTTGTGTTATTCTTGTAGGGTTAAATTTAAAAAACGACCTTCACCTTTCAATATCCACAACTAAAATTTTTCTAAGTCCGCGCAGGAAACTGGAAAGAAAAAAGAGCAACTGATATTTCGGTTTCTCTTTTTTCTTTCTAAGGTGTAGAAAGTTAGAAAGAAAGTACTTTGACAACATGAATATGGCAAAAACTAATGAAGCCTAATTTTATATTCCTTTATAACATTGTAAATCCAAATTTGTTTTTGTTTCGTCATGCTTCGGTATGACCACCAAAAACAAACTTCAAACTTATATTAAGAGTTTGATCCTAGCTCAGGATGAACGCTGGCGGCGTGTCTAAGGCATGCAAGTCGAGCGACGTGTTCCCCGCAAGGGGAATTACGAGCGGCAAACGGGTGAGTAACACATTGGTAACCTACCTCTAAGTCGGGGATAGCCTGCCGAAAGGCGGATTAATACCCGATAGTAACGCGGGGGCAAAAGTCATTCGCGTTTAAAGATTCATTGCTTAGAGAGGGGCCTATGTCTGATTAGCTAGTTGGTGGGGTAATGGCCCACCAAGGCTATGATCAGTAGCAGGCGTGAGAGCGTGACCTGCCTCACTGGGACTGAGATACTGCCCAGACACCTACGGGTGGCTGCAGTCGAGAATATTCCACAATGGGCGAAAGCCTGATGGAGCGACGCCGCGTGCAGGATGAAGGTTTTCGGATCGTAAACTGCTTTTCTCAGGGAAGAATTCGTGACGGTACCTGAGGAATAAGAGGTTGCTAACTCTGTGCCAGCAGCAGCGGTAATACAGAGACCTCAAGCGTTATCCGGATTTACTGGGCGTAAAGCGTCCGTAGGTGGTTTAGCGGGTTAAGAGTTAAAACTTCGTGCTCAACACGAAGGCCGCTCTTAAAACTACTAAACTAGAGAGTGGGAGAGGTAAGCGGAATTGCAGGTGTAGTCGTAATAAGCGCTGATATCTGCAAGAACACCAAATGCGAAGGCAGCTTACTAGAACACTTCTGACACTGAGGGACTAAAGCGTGGGGAGCAAACAGGATTAGATACCCTGGTAGTCCACGCCCTAAACGATGCATACTAGGTATTGGCAGTATCGACCCTGTCAGTGCCGTTTAAAAAAGCAAACGCGTTAAGTATGCCGCCTGGGGAGTACGAGCGCAAGCTTAAAACTCAAAGGAATAGACGGGGACCCGCACAAGCAGTGGAGCATGTGGTTTAATTCGATGATAAACGGGGAACCTTACCTGGGCTCAACTACTAGCTGCAGTCGCGCAGAAACGTGCGACGCCTTCGAGGGTGCTAGATAGGTGCTGCATGGTTGCCGTCAGCTCGTGCCGTGAGGTGTACCGTTAAGTCGGGAAACGAGCGCAACCCACGTCGTGTGTTAAATTGTACACGCGAGACTGCCTACGCAAGTAGGAGGAAGGAGTGGACGACGTCAAATCAGCATGGCTCTTACGTCCAGGGCTACACACATGCTACAATGGCCGGTACAATGGGTCGCTAAACCGCGAGGTGGAGCTAATCCCACCAAAACCGGTCTCAGTTCAGATTGCAGGCTGCAACTCGCCTGCATGAAGTTGGAATTGCTAGTAAACGCGTATCAGCCACGGCGCGTTGAATACGTTCTCGGGTCTTGTACTCACCGCCCGTCACACCACGGAAGTTGGCAATGCGCAATATCTCCTTTGGGGACGAACGCAGGGTCAATGACTAGGGTGAAGTCGTAACAAGGCATCCGTAGCGGAAGCTGTGGATGGATCACCTCCTTTCTGGAGATTTTTTCCACGAAAGTGGAATAATCTTGTCGAATTCTGGTTTTACCACCGGAATAGGGAGTATATAGAGTGGCGTTATTTTACCCGGTAATAAGACTTTTAGTTTTATTATAGGGCTCTGGTTTTTGCCATATTCATGAGGTTAAAAAACACTCCATATTTTATGGAGTGTTTTTGTTTTTGGTGGGTTATGTACTTGAAATTTTTATTTATTTATGTTATCGTTTTGGAAGTTCATTAAACAATCGTTTCAACCAGAGGAGGAATCAGATGGCTATCCCGCCCAGAGTTTCGCAGGTGCTGCGATTCTTAAGCGCAGGAGGCCTCGGTGTGCTCCTGTACTATCTTGTGCTGTATGGTCTGACGGATTTAATCGGCGTATGTTATATAATTTCAGCCGTGATTGCGTCTATTGCCAATTTGATTTTGAGTTTCATACTCCAAAAATTTTGGACATTTGAAAATAAAAACCGCAAGAATGTGCGCCGACAGATGATTATTTATACAACGATGTGGATTTTATTTTTGGCGGCCAATTTGCTTCTTCTGTATGTCATGGTGGAATACGCGCACTTTTGGTATCTTGCGGCTCAAGCGATTATTACCGTTGTACTTACAGTGACAAGCTACTTTGCCACAAAAAAAATCTTTGCCAATTAAATCCCCCGAAGCCTCGCAAGATGCGGAGCAGAGGGGGATTTTTGTTTTCCACATTAGCTCTTGATTTTTATTGTTGAATTTGTTATATTACTTCCGCTGTTTTAAAAATAACACACATTATCGGGCGGCTAGCTCAGATGGTTAGAGCGCCACATTGACATTGTGGAGGTCACAGGTTCGATTCCTGTGTCGCCCACCGATATTGCAAACTTGATTATATTTTTTTAAAATGTTATTATTGTTTGCGAATTAGGGCAATTAGCTCAGATGGTTAGAGCGCGCCCGCCTAGGCGGGTAATGACGAGGTCAAAGTTTTACAATTTATTTTAGGGCGACTAGCTCAGATGGTTAGAGCGCGTCACTGATAATGACGAGGTCATAGGTTCGATTCCTATGTCGCCCACGAATAAAACATCCTGATGTGAAATTGGGGTGTTTTTTTGTATTGACACGTCTTTCAAGAAAGAAGTTATATCGTGTATACATCAAATACAAAAGGTGATATAATCATATAGATTATAGAAATGTTTTAAAAATATTTAATCAACTAATAATTTTATTAAAAATATAAATATATGAAAATTTTAAAAATGGTTTCGTTGGTTGTATTGGCCATTGTTTTTACTTTTAGCCTAGTTCAAATAATCAGAGCTGCGACGACTACAGTAGCTCTTAATACGGCGGACGCTTTTGCGGTCTTGGCCGGTACCACGATTACCAATACCGGTTCCAGTGTTATTACCGGTGATTTGGGTTTAAGCCCGGGTACTGAAGTGACTGGTTTTCCACCGGGCACGGTCAGCGGAGTACAACACATAACTGATGCTACGGCACTTCAGGCTCAAACTGATCTTATTACAGCTTATGATGATGCCGCCGGACGAACTCCTGTGACCACAGTACCGACAGAGCTCGGCGGGACTACTTTGACATCTGGTGTCTATGATTCCGCGGACGGTACATTTGGAATAACAGGAACTTTAACGCTTGATGCCGAAGGCGATGCTAATGCTGTTTTTATCTTTAAAACCGCTTCCACGCTTATTACAGTGAATGATAGTGTGGTCAGTCTTATAAACGGAGCGCAGGCCTGTAATGTCTTTTGGCAAGTCGGTAGTTCAGCCACACTTGGAACAAATTCTACCTTTAAAGGAAATATATTAGCTTTGACGGCCGCCACACTTACGACCGGTGCCAATGTGGAAGGCCGGGTATTAGCGCGGAATGCCGCAGTTACTTTGGATACTAATATTATTACTAAAGCGACCTGTGCAGTTGCACCTCAGCTTACGGTGACTAAATCCGTCACCAATGATAATGGCGGAACTAAGACAGCTTCCAGTTTTCCGCTTTTTATTGATGGCAGTAGCGTAACCACGGCAATAGCCAGTACAACTTCAGTCGGATTACATACTGTTTCCGA
>PFBV01000004.1:0-15323 GCA_002778465.1 Candidatus Magasanikbacteria bacterium CG10_big_fil_rev_8_21_14_0_10_36_32
GTTTTCTATATATGAGCAACGCCGTCATTTCAAGTTTTACTTATAATGGCAAGTTGTGAATAAAGGGAAAACCATGTTTTCTATATATGAGCAACGCTGCAATTTCAAGCTTTGCTTATGATGCTTGGTTAAATCATGGAATGGGCGTCAAGTCAGAAACAAGCTCAGTTTACAGAAGTTTAATGATTTAAAGGTAATTAAAAGCTTGTGATTCACCCCGTTAAATAATTCGCTGGTGGCGAATTGCCTTTTGGGCATTTAACATGGTTAACTCTTTTAAATCAGGGAGGGGTAGAAAAAACGGTTAAGCAGGCCTTATGGCTGAGATAACCGTCGGACAAGAGGTTAAGCAATCTGATTGGGCTCCGGCTCAATTTCGCCTAGCACTTGTCTATTCTCTGAGAATCCCACCGGCGTTCGCGCCGGCTGCGGAATCTTTCAGAGACCTTCTAACCCCCCATGATGTGAAAGAGTTGTAAATGTTTTTTTGATTACAAACAAGTCCTGTTAAAAACAGGTAAAACAATGGAGGAAAAATGGAGTACGAACAAAATTTCAGCGGGTATACTGAAGAGGATCTTGATATGGCTATCAACAAATGGCTCTTAATGATGGGCGATTCCGTCAACATCAAAAGAATACAGCATGGAGTGGTTGTGTGTCGTCGTCTCACTGTCATAATTTTCTACGAGTTTAATTAGCTGTTTGTTTTTCTTGTTCCTTCAGGACAACCAAACCCCACACGCAAGTGTGGGGTTTTTATTAAAATAAAAAACCGCCCCGTTTATGGAGCGATTTTTTTTATATTTATTCGATGCAACAATCAATTGCTTTTTTTACCAAATCGCCCAGTTTTCCTAAAAATCCTTTCTTCTCCATATCGTGTTTATTCAGCGCGTCGCTGTCAATTTTTTTAACATCATCGGTGTTGATAATTTTCATATTAACACCCCAGAAAAGAGAATATAAATCGTATGATTTTTTAAATAAATCCTCAGCTTCTTCTTTGTGTCCCATTTTGTGTTGTTTAGTTCCCACCTCCATTAAACGCATAGAGGCGGCCAGTAAATGTTTAGAAATACACCAAACTTCACCTTCATATTCTTTAATTATTTTACGCAATAAATCCCCGCGCATTTTCCGTACTTCTTGCAATAAATCATAGTATTCATTTTTGCCGGTTTTGGCGGCGGTGAAAAAGAAATGTTCCTCAATACTGACTAAATTCATGATGGCGATAGTTAAATCTTGGTCGGATGACAAATCCATCTTATCTTGTTTTTTCATATTATCCACTTTTTCCACCAATTCGGTGTAATTTTTTATAGGATTTTCCATATTATTTGGTCAAAAAATAAAAAATTAAACTAACTACAATTAACGGTACCACTGCCATAACGATTTTTTCATAAGGAAAATGCGCATGACCGTTATTTTTCTTTTTTAAATATTGATATAAAACATGAGATAGGAAAAATAGAACACTGCCCCAGATTAATCCAAAAATAATCCTATCAATACCATATAAAGAATTCAAGGGGTGTCCGATGATATTTTTATAGTATAATGGTATTATTAGCATGGCAATATAACTGACGGTGATAATTAAATTTTTGGCAAAAAATTTAATTTTTTTCTTGTCCATCCAATCAATAGTCCAAAGTATTAAAGAAATGGTTAAAGCGCCAATCCAAACGCCGGTAATGGTATCATCAATACCTAAATAACGGGAAAGACCAAAACCGGAAACAACCGCCACAGTACAAACCGGACACATGGCGGATGCTGGCATGGCAATCAAAAATCCAATTATAATTAATAATCCAAATAAAATCATAAATAATTTATAAATTAGCGGCGGTAATTAAAAAATTAATCACTTCTTCTTCTCCGGTGTGGCAATTTTTTCCGTCCCAAAGCAAAGGAACCCCGATGCTGTTGGCGGATATTCCACATTTGGCGGCTTTTTCGCCCAACAATTCTCCGTTTTTATTATTTTTAAAAACTTCTTTTCGTGTTATTTCTAATTTTAAGTCTACACTATTTTGACGAATGAAATCTTCTACGTTTTTACAATGTGGACAGGTTTCGCCGTAAAAAAGAATAATCTCATTATTATTGGCAGTTTCGGTATTATTATTTTTATTTAAAATTAACCAAATTAAACCGCCGGCTACAGCCAAGCAGATAATTATTCCCATAATCGGCGCTATTTTTAATTTCATAATATAAGAATATAATATTAATTCTATGCGGTTTATATTATCATAACCGATAAAAAAAATCTACCCCGCATTTAGCGGGGCAGAAATGTTTATGAAGCTTTTTCGTGCAATTTTTTATTTAGTGTTCTGCGACAAGATGAGCATGTTTTGACTCGTTTTCCTGAAATACTGATTAATTGCAGATTTGGTTTTTGAAAACGTGGTGTTTTAATGTTGGAATGGCTCACACTGTTGGCGCGAGACGCGGTTTTTTTGCAAAAAGCGCAAGTTCTACTCATATATTTTAAGGTTGTAAAATTAAATTTATTAAGATATAATATAGCCATTATAGATGATATTAAGCCTAATGTCAAGTTAAATCATCTTGGTGGTCAAAAAGTTATATTTATGAACATTTTATTTTATTTTTTTATTATTATTCCCTCAGCCATTATTCATGAATATGCTCATGGTTGGATGGCGGATCGTTTGGGGGATCCGACCGCGCGTTATGCCGGCCGGTTGACCTTGAATCCTAAAGCGCATATTGATTTATGGGGTACGATATTGATGCCGCTATTATTATCGGCGTTGAGTGGCGGAAGTTTTTTATTTGCTTATGCTAAACCGGTTCCTTATAATCCATATAATTTAAAAAATCAGAAATGGGGTCCTGCTTTGGTCGGTTTAGCCGGACCGATGGCTAATTTTTTGTTGGCAGCCATATTTGCTTTAATAATTCGTTTTATTAATCCGACGTTGGTTATTAATGAATTATTATTTATTATAGTTTATGCTAATGTGTTATTGATGGTGTTTAATTTGGTGCCAATTCCTCCGCTGGACGGTTCAAAAATCCTATATGCTGTTTTACCTGATTCAATGAATAATTTAAAAATATTTTTAGAACGGTATAGTTTTATTTTGTTGATGATTTTGATATTTTTTCTGTTTGATTTCATCGCACCGATAATAAATACTATTGTCAGTTGGTTGATATAATTTTATGAAAAATTATTCTTCCAACCGCGCGCAAAAAGGAAAAACGGCTTATCGGACGCCGAGTCTATTTAAGGCTAATACAGCTATTAGTTCGTCAATAAAAAAAAGTTTAATTAATAAAGATAAATTTCGTGGAACCGAAAATCCGTGGTATCAAATAATAAAGTAATTTAATTTTAATAATTTAATTTTATGGCGCAAAAAAACAGAATGGTCATAATGTCTTTGGGTGGGTCAATGATAATTCCAGCAGACGGATTTAATGTTTCGTTTTTAAAAAGTTTTCGTAAAATGATTATGGATCGAGTTAAAAAGGGTGATAAATTTATTTTAGTGGTCGGTGGCGGTGGAACTTGCCGTGCTTATCAGAAAGCAATTAAAGAAGCGATTGGTTTGTCATCTACCAATTTGGATTGGTTGGGTATTTATGTTACACATTTGAATGCAAAGTTTACCCGATTTTTATTATCTGACATTGCTCATCCAGAAGTTATTACTAATCCAACTAGAAAAATTAAAACATCTAAGCCGGTTATTATCGCTGGTGGCTGGAAACCTGGTTGTTCCACCGATAAAGACGCAGTACTTTTAGCAAAAGTTTATGGCGCGAAAGAAGTTATTAATGTTTCCAATATTGATTATGTTTACACAGCTGATCCTCGCAAGGATTCCAAAGCCAAACCTTTGCCACATTTGACATGGCCGGAAATGCGAAAAATCGTTGGTAATAAGTGGAATCCGGGTGCCAATGTGCCTTTTGACCCATCAGCCGCCAAAGAAGCTCAAAAGCTCGGTTTGAAGGTGTCTTTTGTTAAAGGAACCAATATGGTTGAATTAAAAAAAGCGATTGGCGGTTTAACAACCAAAGGAACAGTGATTGAATAATTATATTTATGTTGGCTTTTGAATATTATAAAAAACTGGAGAAAGAATTATCTGACCGGGATGATATTGTAATAAAAAAATATTCTTTAAACTATAAAAAAAAGAAATCGGTGTTGTGGCGGATTGCTTCCAGAAAAATCGATAAACATGACAAGATTATTTTAATCCGAGCTGGAATTCATGGGGAAGAAGTTGTCGGGCCACTGACAATTTTACATCGGATAAATCAAATTATTGATTATATCCATCAGCGTGGCTTAAAAGTTATTATTTATCCATTGGATAATCCGACAGGTTTTGAACGTGGATGGCGATATAATATAGACAAAGATGCGGGTGAGGCCGGTAATAATGATTTTTTGCGCTATCGTTTGCCCAACGGAAAAATTGTTTATGATTTGAAAGATAAGAATATTTTTAAAAATTGGTATTGGGCATCTGACGTAAAATTAAAAATTAAACTTCCCTTAGAATCGCGACTGATGCTGCGGTTATTAAAAACAGAGCCGTTAAAACAAGTAGCCGCTTGTCTTGATTTACACCAAGATTATATTACGCCGTTAAAAAAACCTTTTGCTTATCATTATGCTTTTGGTAATTTGAAGATTTATGATGAAATTATTAGAAAAATTTTTAAAATTATTCCAGTATGGAAAAATGCAAAAATCGGTGCTGGTTTTAATATGATGGTAAAAAAAACCGGACAGGCGGTTCAAAAAGCCTTGACTGAAGATTTGATTAAAAGTGACAAAAATGGATTTTTAGTTAGGCATGATGGAACTTTACCCGATTTATTTAATCGGCTTGGCGCGCAACATTGTATTACAGTAGAAACATCTGGCGCCACACCATTAATAAAAGCCGAACAGGTAAATTTGACGTGGATATTTGGTATAACTGATTTATTGTCAAAGCAATTAATTAAAGCAAAAAAATTATTGGTTATTATTCCTCACAGCAGCGTTAGTCGACCGAAAGAAATTAAAAAATCATGGTTATCAACACGGCATAATCAATTTTTATATGGTAAGACAGCGGAAACCGATAGAGGAACGGATAAATTATATGATTTTAGAAAAACGTTGAATAATCAACAATTAGTTTTTCCTTACAGTCAAGTTTATCTAAACGTGGTTAGAAATCCGGCCATAATAGATTCGGTCGTGCCTAATTTTATTAGAGGAATCGCTGTTTATAAAAAACCATTAGATAGAAAATTTAGAAAGAAATTATTGAAGAAATATTTTTTACCTTTTTACAAAAAGGTTTCTGTCATCGATAAAACTTTGATTTTTAATGGGCACTCAACCGTGTCCGGACACTCTAGTTTAGGCAAGGAAAAACTTCAACACGATGTTGTTTTATCAAGTTATCAGATAGACAAAGGGAAACGGGTTTATTTTGCGCCGGATAAATATCTTAATTTCTATATTAAAGAATTAAAAAAAAGAATGCCGTCTTTAAAAATTGGCAAGAACAATATTTATTCATCGGTTTATGATCATATTTGCGCGAAATTTGGCTGGAACGGAAATTTTACGTTGAACAGAGTGCCGGTTATTCATCAGGAAACAGATGAAAGTTTATACATTAAAAATAATAGGATAGATGATAAAAAATTAGAGAGATTACAAAAAGTTTTTGCAGAATCTCTTTTGGCAACGATAAATCATTTTAATAATGCATAACTCTTGACAGATTTTTTATTATTTGTTATTATCTATTCAGCCATAGACAGTAGCGCATCTTCATTAGGAGAAGTTAATTAAGCTACCGAGGCAATCTACCTCCGATTTAATCGGATTTTAAGGTCGAAGATTGTACTAAAGTCTGTGGTTTAAAGCCACAGTTTTATTTTTTTAAAATCAAACTGTGACCATAAACCATTAATATGCCTAAAACTAAACAACAAAAAACAGCTGTCATTGATACTTTAAGCAAGGGGTTAAAAGAAGCTAAAGCCGTAGTTTTTGCCAATTTTCAAGGTTTAACTGTGGTCGAAGCTGAAGAACTTCGTAATCTTTGCCGTACTGAAAATATTAAAGTGGTAGCGGCCAAGAAAACACTTGTTAAAAAGGCTTGTGAACAAGCTGGATATGAAGTTAACCCGAAAGAATTTGAGGGTGGTATTGCCACTTTTTACGGCGTTGGCGATGAAGTGGCTCCGGCTAGAATTGTTAATAATTTTGCCAAAAAACATGAAATTGTTAAAATTTTTGGCGGTTTGTTGGAGGGTAAATTTATTAGCGCGGATTTTGTGCAGAGTTTAGCTACTTTGCCAAGTAAACAAGAACTTTTGGCCAAATTGGTCAGTTCTCTTAATGCTCCCGTGTCCGGATTAGTTACTGTTATGTCCGGAAATTTACGCGGTTTTGTTAGAGTGCTTGATGCTTATAAAAATAGCAAAGCCTCTGTTTAATTTATATTAATCTTAAAAATTATGTCAGAAGAAAAAAATATTGTTGTTCCAGATAAATTTAAATCTTTGGTTGAACAAATTGAAAATTTATCTGTTTTAGATTTAGCCGAATTGGTTAAAATTCTTGAAGATAAATTTGGTGTTTCCGCTGCCGCTCCAGCCATGATGATGGCTGCTCCAGCCGCCGGTGGAGCTGTTGCTGCTGAAGAAAAAACAGAATTTAATGTGGAATTGGCTGATATTGGTGCCAATAAAATTAACGTTATTAAAGCTGTAAAAGAAGTCACTGGTTTGGGTTTAGCTGAGGCAAAAGCGTTAGTTGATGCTGCTCCGAAGATGATTAAAGAAGGTGTTAAAAAAGATGAAGCCGACACAATCAAAAGTAAAATTGAAGAAGCTGGCGGAAAAGTTAACTTGAAGTAATACCAAATAAAAAACACCCGGATTAATTTCCGGGTGTTTTTTGTTTTAAATGTGGAATTAACCCATTTTTTAAACCGGATAAACAGTTCAAAATAGCAGTTGAAACAGCTTTAATTATTTTAAATTCACCTGATATAATTTATTATCATCCAGTACGTACGCAGTGTCGGTAGATTCTTCCACCATCATATCAGAAGGATTTTTTAGATTTTGTAACACAAGTTGTTTAATTAATTTTCCAGTTGTATCAACAATAATGATTCTTTTCTCTACATTATCTAAAATGTAAATATTTTTCCAATCGGTGTACGTTCTTATGGCTGTTCCGGACGATAAAGCCGGATCAACACCTTGCAGATCAAAAGCTGTTCGGTAGCTTTGACTGAATTTATATATTTCTCCGTTAGTTTTTAAAACATATAAATCTCCATCAACCGCCATGCTGGACGTGTCCCGAATGTTCAATGATGTTTCTTTTAACCAATTTTTACCCATATCAAATCCGTCTTTTATGTTGTCGTGTCGATAAATTTGATTATTGGTCGCATCTAAACTGTAAAGCCGGCGGTTATAAATAATTCCTCCAATAATATCTGTATCAGCATTTGGTGTGTTTATTTCAGCTTTTTTTAAAGAATTATCTTGAGGGTTGTAAATCATCGCATTTTTTTTATTGTAAATCAATAACGCATAATCATTTTCTTTTGGAGTGGCAGCCACAGTAAAACCGTCGGTTTGTTTGTCTGGAGATTTAGAAAATTTATTTTCTTGATTTAATAAATTATAAATGCAAATTGTTGAACTGTTGGAAGATAAACCAATAAGTTTGCTGGTAATTTTTAGTAGTTTATTTACATTTGTATATCCAAATTCTCCCCAGTCAACCAGTATTTGAGGTGTAACAGGATACATTTTTCTAGCTGAAGCCATCAAAGTATTTATTCGATCATTAATTTGAGTACAGATATCTTTATCTTTTGGACGACAAATAAATTCAATCAATGCTGTTCTGGCACCGTCCGCTTCTTTTAAAGCGGTATTTAAATCACCATAAATCATGGCGCTGTCAGCTGCGTCTGTTTGGTTTTTAATTAATTGTAAAGTATCTTGATAGTGTTGATTTTCCGCAATGCGTTTTTGATTTATTTGTAAATAAAGCAAGCTGATGCCGAATATTATGGCCACTGTCAAAGCGGTAACGGCTAAAATCTTTGTTAATAAAGGCAATTGTTTAAAAGTGTTTTTTACATCATTATATTTTTTTAGCCACTCGTCAATAATTTCACGTCGGCGATTTTTAAAATTAACAGCGACGATTACCAACATGATGAAATTTTTTCCGATAGCGTATAGTAAATGTCCCACACATGTTAATATCTTCCAAATTCCCAAGCCGATATATCTAAAAATTGTTTGAATATAAAGCCAAACCATTGACCATTTTTCTATTCGCTCAATCTCTGCGCGGCTTTTTGTCATTGTTGATTTGTGTGGACGTAGATGGTTTGATGTAATTTGTGTGGTGGTGGAAAAATTTTTTTCTGTAGTTTCAGATTCTGTTTGAGAAGGTGAAATTTGATTTTCCCGATAAGTATTGATTAAAGATTTTATTTTTATTTTTATTTTTGGAAATAAAGATGGAGAAAGAGTTCTTGCAGTATTTTGTTCCGTTAAAAACAAAGGATTAATTTTTGGTGATGAAGTTTTGTCAGTTTGTCCAGTAACGTTTGTTTCATTTTGAATTTGATTAGTTATTTTTTTTGTTATATTAAGTATAAGACCGCCAAATGATAAACCGTTGCGTATTTCAGATAAAACTTTTTCCAAATGCTCAGCGCTTTTTTCAGGCGAACGGGCGGTAATGATTTTTTGCAACCTGTCATGATTAAAATAATCATGAATTCTGGCCGTACCGACAAATAAATAATCATTAGGGTTGATTTTGCCTTTAACTATTTGTGGAAAAATTTTATTGGCGTCGGTATCTGATTCTTCGTCGGTTGATATGAGTTCCATTTTTTGATATAAACCATCTTTGTTTTTATAGAAAAGCAGAATTTCCGGTTTTCCATGGTAAGCAAAGGTTATTTCATTTTTACAAATTGCGCCAATAACGCAATTTAAAGAGAAGCCTGCAGCAAAGACAGCTGAATTATCTTGATTTATTTTTTCTAAAATTACTTCCAATGAACTTTTGTTTTTATTATCACCACTCTCATAATAACCGGTTTCAATTTCATCAATAATTCTTTGTAAGTGATAAATATCATCTTTGCTGCCGTGATTAATTTCACAAATAGCAAAAAAATAACCTTTGTCTCGGTCTTCTTCTGGTGTTGAGGGTTGAATTATGTGTAATAAAACATGAGACAATTCTTGGTTGTCTCCCTCAACAAAAAATTCGTTTAATCTTAAGATTTGTCCAGACTCCATATTTTGACTTTTGTAGCTTTCCTTATTATACTATATATAATAAAAAAGTTCTATAATATTTTACTATATTTAATTTTTTAAGTCCACCTTTAATATGCTTGAACACCTTTTTGGTTCAAAGACCAGGTTGAAACTTTTACAGATTTTTTTCAGTAATACTGAAAAAACCTTTTATTTACGCGAATTATCGCGTCAAGCTGGCGTGCAATTGAATGCAGTTCGGCGTGAATTGTTGAATTTGGAGAAAATTGGCATTATTGGCCGTGCCGATGAAAAAAATAAGGATCGTTCAAAACATTATCAATTGCAAACAGGCTGTCTGTTATATCAGGAGTTGAAAGAGTTATTGTCTAAAGCGCGGATGTTGGAAGAGCGAGAATTGGCCGAAGAAATTAAAAAACGCGCAGGAAAAATTAAATTCTTTTTGTTGACAGGTTTATTTACTGGCGATTTAGACGCTAATTCCGATATTCTATTGGTGGGTAAAATAAAACCAAATAATGTCGCTCGGCTAATTAAGCAATTTGAACGTTTGATGAATAGTGAAATTCGTTACACCATTATGGATGAAAAAGAATTTAAAGAACGACGCGAAGTTGGGGATAAATTTATTTATAATCTTTTTGAAAGTAAGCATATAATTTTAGTTGATGATTTTAGTGACAAATAACTATGTATTTTATAGTTGACAATTCCGCTGATGATAAAGTTATATTTAGTTATACTGAAAGAGAAAATTGGAAAAAGATTGAATTTATTCGTCCAGGAAACAATAAGGTTTCTTTATTGTTTTTGTTAGATAAATTTTTTAAAAAAACAAAGTTCAAATTATCTGATGTAGAAGGAATGGGTGTAATTGTTGGCAAAGGAAAATTTACTTCTACGCGAATTGCCGTTACCATGATTAATACATTGGCTTACGTTTTAAAAATTCCGGCAGTTGGCGTATTAGATGATTATAAAGATTTGTTACGGAAAATAAAAACAGCTAAGTCAGGAGTTTTTATTAGTGCCAAATATAGTGCGGACGCTACTATTGGCAAAAGAAAAAAATAACCTATGTTTTTGACCGATTATCAACGTTATCGTTTATATGAAATGCTACCAGGTTTGAGTATTTGGTTAACCTTGGTTCTCAGTGTTGCTTTTTCATTCATTAAACCAATATGGATGATCTATTTTATTATTGTTTTTGATGTGTATTGGGTACTGCGGGTCGTGTATTTTTCTTTTTATTTAATTTTGTCATGGAAAAGATTTAGAAAATCATTAAAAACTGATTGGTGGAAATTATTGGTTAAAGAATATCCGGATTGGGAAAAAAGAAAGAATGTAATTTTTTTACCACTGTACCATGAAAGTTTTGAAGTTGTTAAGGCGACTTTAGATGCGTTTTTAAAATCAACTTATCCGGCTGATAAGTTGTATGTTATTTTTTCTGGTGAAGAAAGAGATGTGGAACATTGGAATAAAGTGCAGTCACAAATTATATCCGCTTACCAAAATAAATTTGCTGATTTGATTTGTTATACTCACCCGAAGAATTTGCCTGATGAAATCGCTGGCAAAGGATCAAATATAAATTATATGGAAAAAGAATTTAAAAAATATGCCGATGCTCATCAATGGAAATACGAAGATGTGATTATTTCAGTTTTTGATGTGGACACCATTATTCATCCACAATATTTTGCTCATTTAAATTATATGTATTTTCGTCATCCACATCCGGAACGCAGTTCTTTTCAGCCGGTTACTTTATACAATAATAATTTATGGGAATCGCCATCTATTTTACGAATTATGGCATTTGGTACAACATTTTGGACATTGTTTAGTCTGGCGAGGTTAGATAATTTAGTGACTTTTTCGTCTCATAGTATGAGCTTTAAAGCTGCGCTTGAGTGTGGGGGTCATGCTAAAAGTATTGTTAGTGAAGATTCTCGTATTTTTTATCAATGTTGGTTTAAATATAAAGGTAACTATGAAGTGACTCCGTTATATATACCAGTATCTATGGATACTGTTCGTGATGAGAGTGTGTGGACTAGTTTGAAAAATTTATATTTACAACAAAGGCGTTGGGCTTGGGGCAGTGAGCATGTTCCTTATTTGTTATGGGAGTCGGAAAAACACCCCGAAATAGGCAGATGGAAAAAAATTGGCATGATTTTTCGTGAATGGGAAGGAAAATGGAGTTGGGGTGTGGCTGCTATAATTATTACGATTTTAGGTCGGTTGCCATTATGGGTAGCTGGAGAAGAAGTTAGACAGAGCGCTTTGTTTTTTAACACGCCGCATGTTTTGGAAATTATGATGACATTAGCCATGCTTGGATTATTTGTTTCGGCAATTTTAAGTATGCTATTGTTGCCGCCCCGACCAGAAGGACATTCGCCGTACAAATATTTAATGATGATTTTGCAATGGATTTTATTGCCGGTATCTTTAATATTTTTTTCCGCCATACCGTGTATAGATGCGGTTACTCGTTTGATGGTGGGCAAATATCTTGGATTTAATGTGTCTGTTAAAAAAAGAATGGGAGGATAGTTTTATGTCGTTGCGCAAATTGTTTTTTATTAGTTTAATAATTTTTGCCACCCTGATTATTTCCGGCGTGGTTTTTGTTTTTTTGATATGTCGTTTTGAAAGTTGGCAAAGGTTTACTGTCGGTGAAATTGTAAGTTCCATAATTAAAAAAACTTCTAATGTTAGTCTAACGAGAGATTTGTTGGGCTTTGAAAAACCGCAAACTTATTTGATTCTTTTTTTGAACAACACGGAGATGCGACCGGGGGGAGGGTTTATTGGGGCTTATGCTGTAATTACAATTAAAAATGCCATACCTGAATTGATTAAAATAGAAGGTACGGAAATTTTAGATAATAATGCGCCGGTTGATTTTGTTGAGCCACCAGAGCCAATAAAAAAATATTTAAATGTCGGACGGTGGTATTTTCGTGATAGTAATTGGTCGCCTGATTTTAGTGTTTCTGCCGCTAAGTCATTGGAATTATATAAGAGAGAAAATGGAGTAATGTCAGATAATGTTACCGCAGTATTGGGCTTTACTCCGACGGCAATTGAAAATTTGTTAGCGATTACTGGTCCTGTGGTTTTGGACGGCGAATCGTACAATGCTAAAAATTTTACTGAAAAATTGGAGTATGAAGTTGAGTATGGATTTTTGCAAAAAGGGATAGAATTTGATGATAGAAAAAATATTTTAAAAGATTTAACCAAAGCTCTATCGGTCGGTGTAATTAAAAATATTTTTAAACATTGGCCGGCTTATTGTGCTTTGGGTGACAGAATGTTGAAGGAAAAACAAATGATGTTTTATGCTGTAGATGCGGATTTACAAAAAAAATTATCAAGTCAAAATTGGACAGGTGAAATGAATGGCAATGATGTTGATTATGTTTTTTGGGCAGATGCTAATATGGGTTCGTTAAAAACAGATGTAGCGGTTGATAAAGAATTGATTTATGAGTTTAAACCGGTTGAAGATGGACGTTATTTGGCTCAAGCGACAATTAAATATGTCCATCGAGGAGAGTTTAATTGGCGTGTTTCTCGTTATCGTGATTATGTTAGATTTTATGCGCCGTTAGGCAGTCAATTAATAAGTGTTCGTGGTGCAATGGTTAAAGAAAAAAGTTTGGAAAATGGAGTGGTAGACAGCGGAACAGAAAATGGTCGGCAATGGTTTGGTGCATTTATTTCTGTTGAACCGGGCAAAACAGGCGAATTAATTTTTGAATATTATCTTGCTCCCTCAGTGGTTGAGTTGATTAAAAATAATGATTATAATTTAATTGCGCAAAAACAATTGGGCAGTACAGATAATAAATTGATATTGAATCTTGATTTTGGTAAAAAATTAATATTGACCAAACCGGAGGAAAAAAGTGAAAATCAAGGGGATGAGAAGTATAATTATGCCACTACCTTAACTGCTGATACGGGGGTGGAAATAATAACAGGACTGTGATAGAATGAATTGTAATTTAATTTACTTTTGATATTTGAATTTTTAGTTTATATATATGTTTATCAAAAAAATCGGTATTGATTTGGGTACGAACAATGTGTTGGTTTATGTTCCAAAAAAAGGCATTGTGATTAACGAACCAAGTGTGGTGGCTATTTCTAAAAATGATGGCAAAATTTTGGCCGTCGGTTTGGAAGCTAAAGATATGTTGGGTCGTACACCAGATACAATTTCCGCTGAGCATCCCCTGAAAGAAGGTGTGATTGCTAATTACAAAACTACAGAAGCGATGTTACGTTATTTTATTAATAAAGCTTTGGGCGGTGTTCATTTGTTTCGTCCGGAAGTAATGGTAGCAGTTCCGGCGGGAATTACATCTATTGAAAGGCGAGCGGTGATTGATGCGACTATTGCCGCTGGAGCGCGTGCCGCTTATATTATTAAAGCTCCAATTGTTGCGGCTATTGGAGCTGATATTCCGATTGGCGCGGCTTCCGGTCATATGGTTATAAATATCGGCGGTGGAACGGCGGAAATTGCCGTGATTTCTTTAGGTGGAATTGTTGCTTGGGGATCAGTGCGAATTGGTGGAAATAAATTTGATCAAGCGATTACTGAATTTGTTCGTCATAAATATAATTTATCAGTTGGTGTGCACACGGCTGAAGAAATTAAAAAGAGTGTTGGTACAGCGATGTTTATGTCAAAGCCATTAAGCGTAGACATAAAAGGTCAAGATATGGCGAGTGGTTTGCCTCATATCGTATCTGTTACTTCAGATGATGTTGCTGAAGCTTTGCAACATGACCTGGATTTGTTAATTAAAGCGATTGGAGATGTTTTGCACGATACACCACCAGAGTTGTCGGCTGATATTATGGATAAAGGGATTATTTTAACCGGTGGCTCTGCTCAATTAAGAAATTTAAATGAATTAGTAGCACAAGCAACGGGAGTACCAACGTATGTTGCTGAAGAACCTATGTTTTGTGCGGTTAAAGGCACCGGCATCGCTTTGGAAAATATTGACAGTTACAAGAGAAGTATTTTAGCTACAAGATAATGACATTAGAACACGAGGTAAAAATTATTGAATTATCAATTATTTTATTGATTTTATGATTTTAGGGATTGAAGCCAGTCATGCTAATAAAAAAAATCGCACAGGAGTGGAAGAATATAGTTGGCAAATAATACAGCAATTAAAAAAACAAATACCCTCGGACATGAGGGTAATTTTGTATTCTCAAGAACCGTTAGTTGGCGAATTGGCTGTTTTACCGAAAAATTGGGAAGTAAAAATTTTATCCTGGCCGTTTGGCAAGGGTTGGAGCCAAGTTAGATTGTCATTGGAATTTTTATTGGAACCGCCGGATGTATTTTTTGCTCCCGGTCAGCTGGTGCCGTTCGCTTGTCCGAAAAATACGATTGTTACCGTGCATGACAGCGCTTTTCTGTTCGAACCGAAATCGTATTGGTGGGCTAGCCGGTGGTACTTGAAATTAATGAATTGTTTAATTGTTAAAAAAGCTAAATTGATTTTAACTCCGTCTGATTTTAGTCGTCGAGAATTTAAAAAATATTACCATTTTGATGAAAGTAAAATTCTAGTTACACCGTTAGGTTATGATAAAAGTTTATATCATGTGCAATTGAATGATGGGAGTATATTAAAAAAATATGGCATTAGTAAACCTTTTATTTTTACTGTTGGTCGTTTAGAAAGAAAAAAGAATACAGCTAATTTAATCCGAGCATTTGATTTAATTAAAAAACAGGTTGATTGTCAGTTGGTTTTGGCTGGTCAGCCGGGCAGTGGTTATGAAGAAGTGGAACAGCTTTTAAAAACCAGTATTAATCAAGCGGATATTATTTGTCCAGGTTGGGTGGCAAAAGAAGATTTGCCCAACTTAATGTCCGCGGCTGAGGTTTTTTTATTTCCGTCGCTTTATGAGGGTTT
>PFBV01000004.1:15334-35915 GCA_002778465.1 Candidatus Magasanikbacteria bacterium CG10_big_fil_rev_8_21_14_0_10_36_32
GTGGCAATAGTTTAGAAGAAGTTGGAGGAGAGGTTGTGGTTTATATAAATCCAAGTAAAATTGATGAAATAGCATTCGCAGCAGTGCAATTTTTAAATAACAAAATATATCGTCAAGAATGTTTGTTGTCCGGTTTGCAGCGAGTAGAAAATTTTGATTGGTCCAAAACAGGCATGCTTACATGGGAGGCAATAAAAAAGTTGTCAAAGTGAAGTTTTTTTGATATATTAAGGTATGTTGGATATGATAATCGGTCATGAAAAAATACTAAATTTTCTTGAAAAAGCGCTGGAAAATAAGGTGCTTTCTCATGCTTATTGTTTTGTTGGTCCTGATAACGTTGGAAAGAGAACGGTGGCTTGTCATTTGGCATCTAAAATTTTAAATACAGAACCGGAAAAATTATCTACTCATCCAGATTTTCTTCATTTGACTAGAGAAATTGATGAAAAGAAAGGAAAATTAAAAAAAGATTTATCGGTGGCGCAAGCTAAGCAAGTAAGAAATTTTTTACAAAATCGATCATGGTTTGAAAATGGAACTAGGATAACTGTTATTGACGAAGCTGAATTATTGAATACCGAAGCGGCCAATGCTCTTTTAAAAACAATTGAAGAAACCAGTGATGATAGCTTGATGTTTTTATTGACCACTGATGATAAAGCATTGCCGGCTACGGTCCGTTCTCGTTGTCAAGTTATTAATTTTGATTTAGTATCTGACCGAGATATACTTTCCGGATTAAAAAAATTGGATTTTGGTGATCAATCAGCAAAAGAAGCGACTAATTTGGCGTGGGGGAGACCGGGAAGAGCCGTTCAGTTATTACAAGATTCCGAATTGTTGCAGGACTACAAAAGTGAGTTGGAGCGTTGGCGAAAAATGTTAACTCAACCGTTTTATGCTAAATTGAAAAATGTTGAGGATTTATTTGATGATAAGCATCAATCAAGAGGTAAAGAAAAAATAAAAAGAACCGTAGATGTTTGGATAATGTTATGGAGAGAATTTTTATTAAAACAAGTTATGGATAACCATGGAGATGTAAAAATATCATCGAAAAATGTTTTAAGTATAATTGATGATTTGCGTGCGGTTCAGGGTTATCTTAATAGAAATATTAACCCAAGACTGTTGATGGAACAAATATTGTTAAAATTTTAATTTTATGAAAAACATAGAGGGGTATAATGATTTTAAAAATATTGAGGATAAAGATTTGGCGGGAGTTGATTTGCAGAATGAGTGGGGCTTAATGGAGACTAAAAATTATATTCAGAAAAATTTAAAATTTGATTATTCAAATCGTAATGGTATTTTAGAATACTTATTATCTAGAAATGAATTGGACAAAGAAAAAATTATTAAAATAATAGATTACGTTGGACAACAAAAAAATCAGAACAAAAATTTAGAAAATATCGTTAGCCAACTTGTTTTAGAAGGTAGCGACGATGTTACTATTTTTAAAAAATTGGTCGGTAAATCTACTGATGAATTAGGTTTGGTTACAGTTTCGAAATTGATGAAATTAATTAAAAAATTTAAAATTTAATTTTTACTATATGATAAAAAAAATAACATTTTTGTGCGCCATTTCCTGTTTTTTACTTTTTACTGGCGCCAGTTGTATTACAACCACGACACAAAGTCAGCCGGTTGGAGTTTATCGTTCAGAAAATAAAGGTGATAAATGGGAGCAGGTGGCTATTTTGCCAACAGCGCAAGGATTAAAAAGTATTGCCAATATTAAAGTTTACAGAATTTTTGAAGACCCAAGTGATTCAAACGCTTTTTATTTAGGTACCCGTGGTCAAGGTTTGTTTTATACTTATAATAATGGAGATAGCTGGCAATCAGTTGCTGCCATGTCAGGTAAATTTATTTATTCCATGGCGGTTGATCCGAAAGATAAATGTAACTTGTATGCCAGCGATGGTTTACATATTTATAAATCAGTTGATTGTAGTCGTAGTTGGGAATTGATGTTTACGGAGGAGCGTGGCGATCAAAGGTTTGTTTCAATTGGAATTGACGCAGCAGATTCAAAAGTTGTATATGCAGCGCAATTAGGAGGCGATATTTTAGTTAGTCGTGATTCTGGTATAAGTTGGCAAGTGATAAAACGTTTTAATTTTCAATTGCAAGATATGGCGATTGATTATAAAACACCAAAAAGAATTTATGTTGCCAGCTATCGTAACGGTTTATATCGTTCTGATGATTCTGGTGTGACATGGTTGGATATGAATAAAGGTTTAGAACCATTTCAAGATAGTAAAGTATTTTATCGTGTTTCGCTGAATTCCGCGCAAAAAGATAGTTTATATTGGATTTGTAAATATGGCATATTGCGTTCTGATGATTCTGGCGCAACATGGACTGATTTAAAATTATTAACTCCGCCAGGTGCTGTGGCGGTTTATGGTTTTGCCGTTAGTCCGAATAATCAGCAGGAAATTTATTATACAGGCACGATTTTGGGGGAGAAAAATGAACATGTTAAATCAACTTTTTATAAAACATCAGATGGAGGTATTACTTGGGTAACCAAGAAACTGCCAACCACTACTATTCCTGTGATGATTAAAGTTAATCCCACAACGGACAATGTGTTGTTGATGGGTTTTGCAGTATTAGATTAAAATATTAATATAAAAATATTATGAATATAAATGATTTTAAAGTAGAATTTAACAAAACGATTGATTTTTTAAAAACAGAAGTTTCAGGTTTGCGAACCGGACGAGCTTCGGCGGCGATTGTTGAGACCGTATTAGTAGAGGCTTATGGCACTCGCCAGTCATTAAAAGCGGCCGCTTCAATTACGGTAGCTGATTCTAAGACTTTAAATATTGAACCATGGGATAAAAGTTTGCTTGGAGCCATTGAAAAAGGAATTAGAGATTCCGGTTTAGGCTTAAACCCCGTTAATGATGGACGAATGATACGTTTATTTTTACCGGAATTAACCGTTGAACGTCGGCAAGAATTAATTAAGGTGTTACATCAAAAATTAGAAAATGCTCGTATTTCTATCAGAAAAATTCGTGAGGAAGTACGTGATTTGATTTTAGCCGCCGAAGAAAGTAATGAAATTTCAGAAGATGAACGTTTTCGTTTACAGGAAGAATTAGATAAGGTTGTTAAAGATTTTAATGAGAAAATAAAAGATATGGGGGAACGAAAAGAGGAGGAAATTAATACAATTTAATTAATTTTTATGGCAGTGAATTTAGAAAAAATAGTATCATTCGCTAAACGGCGAGGTTTCATTTTTCCGTCGTCGGAAATTTATGGAGGCTTGTCAGCATCTTATGATTTTGGTCCGTTGGGAATGGAATTAAAAAATAATGTTAAAAAAGCTTGGTTAAAATCAATGGTTCAGAATCGTAATGATGTTGTTGGTTTAGATTCTGCCATTTTAATGCCAAGAATTGTTTGGGAAGCAAGTGGACATCTACAGAGTTTTCATGATCCGTTGGTTGAATGTAAAAGTTGTCATCATCGTTTTCGCGCTGATCATCTTTTGGAAGCTAAACAAGCAGAACCGGGATATATTAAAGAAGAGCCAGTATCAATTAAAGATATTAATTGTCCGGATTGTGAAGGAGAATTAAGTGCTCCGAAAAATTTTAATTTATTGATGAAAACAGAGTTAGGCGCGGTGGAAGGAGAAAAAGACGAGGCTTATTTACGTGGTGAAACTTGCCAAGGAATTTATTTGAACTATTTGAATATTAAAGAATCAATGCGTCAAAAAATTCCATTCGGCATTGCTCAAGTTGGTAAAGCATTTCGTAATGAAATTACCACCAAGAATTTTATTTTTAGAATGCGTGAATTTGAACAAATGGAACAACAATATTTTATTAATCCAAATGGATGTTATAATTTATCGTTTGATGGGCGGAAAATCGGCGGTAAACCTGAAGATTGGATGAATTATTGGCGAGAGCAGCGAATGAATTGGTATTTAAATTTAGGTATAAAACAAGAGAATCTTCGCTGGCGACAGCACGCATCTGATGAACGGGCACACTATGCTAAAGATGCTTGGGATATTGAATATAATACGCCATTTGGTGGTTGGAAGGAGATGGCTGGCGTGCATAATCGTGGTGATTGGGATTTGTCTAGACATGGAGAGTATTCAAAAGTTGATATGACTTATACTGATCAGGAAAGTGGAGAAAAATTTGTGCCATGGATTATTGAAACTTCTGATGGAGTTGATCGTGCGACATTAATGTTTTTGTTGGATGCCTATACTGAAGTTGAAGCTCGCAGTGGAGAGGAAGACGCAAAACATAATGTTGAGGTGGTGTTAAAACTTCATAAAAATTTAGCGCCGATAAAAATTGCTATTTTACCTTTATCTAAAAAAGAACCCTTGCAAAAATTGTCAAAAGAAATTCAGAGTCGACTTTGGAGCAAGTGGATGACTCAATATGATGAAACAGGTTCAATTGGTAAACGTTATCGCCGGCAGGATGAAATTGGCACGCCATATTGTTTGACGGTTGATTTTGATTCGTTAGAAGATAAAAAAGTAACTGTACGGGATCGAGACACAATGGAGCAGGAGAGGATATCAATTGACGGTTTGGAAAATTATTTTCAGGAAAAATTAAATTGTTAGTTTTTTGATGATATTGTTATTTTCTGACGCGGGATTGGTTTTGTATTGTGTCCCGCAGATAAATTTTTTATGTATAAAATATCCAAATTAAAAAATGGTATACGGCTTATTGTTGCGCCAGTATCCGGAACCAAAGCCACTACTGTGTTGGCGATGTTTCCTGTGGGTTCACGTTATGAAACTAAAAAAATTTCCGGTGCCTCTCATTTTGTTGAACATTTGATGTTTAAAGGCACAGAACGTCGTCCGACATCCGAACATATTTCTCGTGAATTAGATGCTTTGGGAGCGGAATTTAACGCTTTTACTTCAAAAGATTATACCGGATATTACATTAAAATTGACGGCGACAAACAAGAAATAGCTTATGATATGTTGTCAGATATGATTTTTCATTCTAAATTTGATGCTAATGAAATTAAAAAAGAAAAAGGAGTGATTGTTGAAGAATTAAGAATGTATGAGGATAATCCGATAATGGCGGTGGAACAAAAATTTGATACAATTTTATTTGGTAATCATCCGTTGGGTTGGGATATTGGCGGTAGCAGTAAGAGTGTAAAAGGTATTTCTCGACAGGAACTTTGGAATTATTATCGTCGAGCTTATCAGCCAAAACAGATGATTTTGGTAGTCGCAGGAAGAGTGGATAAGAATAAAATATTAGCGATTAAACGGTTATTTGGAAAAGAATTGAATACAAAAATATCAGGTAAAAGATTTTTAGACAATGATTTTGTAAAGTATTATCGGCCGAAGAAAAAATTGCCGTTAATGCAGCGGGTGTGGACCGAAAAAAGAAAAATAGATCAAGCCCATATTATTTTAGGTTTCCCGGGTTTTAAGCATAAATCAGCAGATCGTTATTCAGCTGCGTTATTATTTTATATTTTAGGCGGTGGAATGAGTTCACGATTGTTTGTGGAGGTTCGAGAAAAACGTGGTTTAGCCTATATGATTAGAGCAGGCATTAATTATTTTCGTGATTGTGGCTCTGTTTATATTAAAGCAGGATTGAATCCGGCGCGATTATCGGAAGCTTTAAAAATTATTCTTCAAGAATTGAAAAAAATTGTTGATCAGCCGGTAACAACAAAAGAATTGACTGAGGCTAAAACAAATTTTGCCGGTAGATTAGCCCTGTCTTTGGAAGATTCAAGTTTTCAAGCCAATTGGTATGCTGATAGAATGTTATTTCAGGGAAAAATAGAAACTTATGAGGAAACACTAAAAAAGATTAATAGTGTAACACTTAAACAAATTAATAATTTATCCAAAAAATTATTTCAACCGGAAGAAATGCGATTAGCAGTTATTAGTCCGTTAGAAAAAAATAAAATTTTAAAAATGTTAAATTGATTCTATGAAGAAAAAGCAGATTTATATTTTTGCTAATTGGAAGATGTATTTAGATTATGATGAAAGTAATATTTTTGCCAATAGATTTTCTAATGTTGTGAAAGAAATTAGTAAAGAAATCAATGTGGTTGTTTTTCCAGAAGCATTATCTTTGTATACGGTAGGGCAAGTATTGGGGGATGTGGGTGTTGGGGTAGGGGCTCAGAATGTTTACTGGTTGGACAAAGGCGGTTATACAGGTGAGATTTCAGCTAAGATGTATAAAGATGCTGGGTGTAAGTATTCATTGGTTGGACATTCCGAACGACGGCATATTTTTAATGAAACCAATCAGGAGGTGAGAAAAAAATTGGAAGCGATTTTATCTAAAAAAATGATACCGGTGCTTTGTGTGGGAGAAACCGCTAAAGAGAGAAAAACTGGGAAAGCCGACAAAATAATAGAAATTCAATTACGTTCAGCGTTATCAGGGTTGACATTAAATGCAAAAAAGGAAATAATTATAGCCTATGAACCTGTTTGGGCAATTGGTACTGGTCAAGCCTGTGACGCAGATGAGGCTGAACGAATGCATGCTTTGATTGCCAAAATAGTTAAAAAAATGGCAATTAAAGCTAATTTTAAAATTTTATATGGAGGCAGTGTTGATTCTGGTAATGTTTCCGCTTATTTAATTAAAAAGACAATCAATGGGGTTTTGGTCGGAGGAGCTTCAGCTAAATTTGAAAGTTGGTATAAAATTTTAAAAACGGCGGAGAAATTAAATAAAAAATAAAGGAGTATGAGTTATTTGGTTCCAATTTCTATTATCGTAATTTGTTTAGGGGTGATTTTGTTTATCATTTTCCGCAAGTTTCCACAGACGGCTAGTTTGGATTTGGAACATTTTGAAGAAGAGCGTGAATTGCAAAAGAAAAAAGATATACTACGCCACCATTTAGAAACTCGTAGTCGTGAGTTGCAAAAAAAATGGCAAATGACCATTAGTCCTTTGGGAAAGTTGTGGGGCTTGATACAACTAAAATTTAGAATTTTTGTTGGAAAAGTTGAACAGTTGTGGCGACATGAAGAAGCAATTAAAAAACAACAAGGACAAGTAGTTTCGGCAGTGTCTGTCAATCCACAAAAAATTTCTGAATTATTGCAACAGGCGGACAATCATTTACGTTCTGGTAATTTGGAAAAAGCTGAAGAATTTTATATTGCGGCTGTTAAATTGGATACAAAGCATATTCCTGCGTATCGTGGTTTGGCTGAAACTTATGTAGCACAAAATTCTTTTGACGAAGCACTGCAGACATATTTATTTATACAACAATTGGCACCAGAAGATGATATTTGGCCGGTTAAAATTGCTGAAATTTTTGAAAAACAGGGGAAAATTACTGAGGCAATACAAAATTATCAGCAGGCGGTAGTATTAAATGATTCTGTTGCGGAAAGATTTTTTCATTTGGCGGAGTTGTTATTAAAAGTGAAAGAACCGATAGTGGCGTCCGAAGCCATTACTCAAGCGGTTGAACTGGATGATAAAAATCAAAAATATCTTGACTTGTTGATAGAAATTGCTATAATATGCAACAATAAACCTTTGGCTCAAAAAGCGTTTAATGATTTACGTTTGTTGAATTCAGATAATAAAAAATTAGAAGACTTCAAAGATCAGATTGGTAAAATGGAATAACATACGCCGTTGTAGCTCAGTTGGTAGAGCAACTCCATGGTAAGGAGTAGGTCCGCGGTTCAAATCCGCGCAACGGCTCACATAAGCCCGCCAAAAAGGCGGGCTTTTTATTCCTTTAAATTCGGCTGAAAAATGGTCCGCCCAAGGTGTAATTTAATAAGAGTTAATTTGACGGATATTATTTTTAGCAGTATAAATAATATATCATTAATTTAATTTTTTATTTTATGGACAATTTTGCCAAATATATAGATCATACTTTATTGAAAGCTGATGCCAATGAAACGCAAATTCGTCAGTTGTGTGCTGAAGCTAAAGAATATAATTTCGCTTCCGTTTGCGTTAATTCAATTTGGACGGAATTTTGCGCCGAATTATTGTCTGACACAGATGTGAAAGTATGTGTGGTAGTTGGTTTCCCTTTGGGTGCGACTTTGTCTGAAGTTAAATCGATTGAAACAAAATTGGCGATTGAACATGGAGCGCAAGAAGTGGACATGGTTATTAATATTGGCGCCCTGAAAGACGGAAAAAATGATTTTGTCCGTGATGATATTAAAGCGGTGGTTGAAACCGCTAGAGGCAAAGCGTTGGTGAAAGTTATCATTGAAAATGCTTATTTAACCAATGAACAAAAAGTTAAAGCTTGCCAATTGTGCAAAGAGGCGGGTGCGGATTTTGTAAAAACATCAACAGGATTTGGTCCGAGTGGTGCAACTGTTGAAGATGTCAAATTGATGCGACATACGGTTGGTGAAGAGATGGGTGTAAAAGCGGCTGGTGGCATTAAAACACTTAAAGATGCGTTGTCAATGGTGGAAGCCGGCGCTAATCGACTGGGCTGTTCGGCTGGTATGGCGATCATCAAAGAAATGAAAGAATAATTTAAAATTATTAAATAAAAAAATTCTCTTATGGCGGAGGATTTTTTTAATCTTGACAATTTTATTTTTATGTGATATTTATAGTATCGCGTTTTTGTTTTTTATATAAATTAGAAAAGGAGATAAAGGATGGAGAAACGCACCTTGTTCTTTTCGTTCAATGGCGCCGTCACCGCTTTGAAGAAGAATCTTGTTAGTATTGATGATTTAGCTAAAGGGTTATTTTGTATTGTTTATACCCGTGCATTTTTTGATCAGTACAAGCGTCTAACAGAGCTTTTATGTTCAGATCAATATTTCAATGCGGTTTTTTTGGCGGTTAAGTTGGCCGATGATACAGGAAGGTGTTTGTGGCAAGACAAGAGACATGTGCCAAGTCAGTATGGCCAATTGAAGCTCTTGTTGCGGAATAATGGTTATCCAATCGGTTTAACTCCAATTGAAAACAAACCAATTGATCCTCGAGAGGTAAAAAAAATAATAAAATCAATCGGTTTGTCCAAAGGTTTGAACGTTATCCTATAGTTCTTTCAATTAGCATGAATCCCGACTTTGGTCGGGATTTTTTTATAAATGTTTATTTAGAGCTCTTGCCAAAATTGTAATAATATGTTATACTATGAACCAGTTTTAACCGACTGCCTTAATTATGCCGCCTTAGCTCAGTGGTAGAGCAACGGTTTTGTAAACCGTAGGTCCTGGGTTCAAATCCCTGAGGCGGCTCGGATAAAAAATCGGGCAGGTACCAAAGTGGTCAACTGGGACAGACTGTAAATCTGTTGGCTCCGCCTTCGTAGGTTCAAATCCTACCCTGCCCACAATAACGTTAAGCGTTATTAATAGTACATAGTTATTGTAAAATAGTAATTAATAAAATTTATAATTTAAATTTATGCCTTCAAAAGAAAGAGAGAACATGATTAAATTTGAATGTTCAGAATGCAAGCGAGTTAATTATTTCAGCCGGAAAAATAAAAAGTTGCTGAAAAATCGCTTGGAGTTAAAAAAATATTGCAGACATTGTAAAAAGCATCTTACACATAAAGAAACAAAGTAATTAAAAGGGGACAGGACATTCGTTCCGTCCCTTTTTGACACGGGGGGTTCGTATAATGGTAGTACTATGGTCTCCAAAACCATTAGCGTGGGTTCAATTCCTGCACCCCCTGCAAAATAAAATAAGCCATATTTAATATGGCTTATTTTATTTATCCACAGCGAGATTTTGACAGTCAAGTTAGAATGTTCTAACATAAGGATATGTTAAATAATTCTAACAATTAAATTATGACACTTGGACAATATCGATGGATAAAATTGGTTTTTATTATTGTTATAGCGATTATTGTGAGCCAATCAATAATTTTTAAAAATTATTTAATCCCTATTACTTCGTTAATTGTGAGCTCTCTTTTGCTTATATATCTTCGCCGACAAGTTAAAGAAGTAATAGCTGATGAAAGAGATTATGCCATCGGTGGAAAATCAGCATTTTTGGCTTTGCAAATATACTCATGGGTGGCGGTTATTGGTATGTTAATTTTTTACGCTTTCCGGGATTTTAATCCAGCTTATGAATCAATTGGTTTGACATTAGCTTTTTCCACTTGTTTTCTGATGTTTTTATTTGGAGTGATATTTCGTTATTACAGTAAATTTAGTTTGACGAATAAAAAATTACTTTACATTATTCTGATTTCAGTATTATTTTTTGTAGTGGCGATTTTTACTCTTCGTTTTTTTTCCGGAGAGGATAATTGGATTTATGTAAATGGAAATTGGACAGAACACGGACATTCTGATTTTCCGGCTCCGTCATTTGAATGTGAATAATCAACATTAATTTTTTAATCTTGAATAATATGATTGGCAAATCAGAATGGTTTCAGCGGAGAAAATATGGTGGTTGGGGTATTTCACCTCGAACTTGGCAAGGCTGGTTTTATTTGGCAATAGTTTTAATTCCGTTTTTTGTTTTTCAAGCCTTACCTTATTGGAGTTTACAATTGCGGTTTGGGGTTACTTGTGGTTGGTTGTTGTTTTTAATTTTTGATGCTATTCATATAATGGTAACATTGCCACGTGATGAACGGGAACACAGAGTTGAATCTATCGCGGAACGCAATGCCGCATGGGTGATGACTTTTTTTATGATTGCCGGCATATTATATCAGTTATTCAGAAGTGTTTATTTTCAAGATATACAGTTAGATTGGTTTTTGGTGGTTGCTTTGTTTGCTGGCGTTATTGTTAAAACCATTACCAATATTGTTTATAACAAAAAAACTTTGTAGTTAGATTATTATGAAAAACCGAATTAAAGAATTCCGAACGCGTTTGGATTTAACACAGGATGATTTAGCTCGTCAAGCAGGAGTTAGGCGAGAAACAATTGTTTTTTTGGAACAATCAAAATATAATCCATCATTAAAATTAGCTCATGATGTAGCTGAAATTTTGAAAACGAAAATTGATGCTTTGTTTAATTTTGAAGATTAGTTTTTTTGTTTTGTTACCATTCGTTCAAAAACCGTTCCGAAAGAGTTTGTCGGGTCGGTTTTTTGTTTAATACTGTTGTATAATTTTAAGTTGTATATTTCAGCAAAGCGAGTAGGGGAGTAATGATTTCTTGAAATTAAAGTTTTAATTCCACCAAGTTTAAAAACCTTATTCTCCATCAAATCTGAATAATCAATTTCAAGAGCGGTATTTTTTTTACCATAAATAGCCGCATCAATAAAGAAATTTTCATCATTTTTTGCAGTATGTTTATAATTAATCCAAGGGTAAATTCCGTTAGGCATTTTGTAAGGCACAATCCACAGCGGAAAGAAATCAAAATATTCTTTGTACCATTGCCAGAATGTTGGAAATTTTGTTTTAGGAATAAATACGTCCACAATCATATCCGGACGTTTTTTGTAATGTAGAAATTTTTTAGCGGCCAAAACCGGCGGTAGATTTTGAACGGCTAAAGGCAGAGATATTTTGTTTAGTCGTTTTGACCAGCGGATCATATTGTCTGAACCAAGAAAGAATCTTCCAAAAACTTTACGTACAGCTCGCCATTCTAAAATTGGAATTGCCCGCGACAACCAGTGGCATTCGGTATCATATCGGAAAAGATATTGTTCAGTAGTCATATAATCCTCTTGTTTTTTCAGGGTACTTTTATAAAAAACATTTTCTTTTTCGTAGGAAGATAAATATGGTGTCTGAGTAATCATATTTCCTAAACAAGCAACTAATTTGTCTGGAGCATGAATAATAGCATCTATAAATTCATAATTTCCAGTGTGACATTGATTTGTAAAAAAATTCCAAAATTCATCAAAAGAAGAAAAATTTATATAAGACAGCTTAACAAATGGCTTGGCCGGATAGAGTTTGAATTTTATTTTTGTTAACAAACCAAGTGTGCCGTAAGAGCCATGAATCATTTCAAAAATATCTGAGTTTTTAGTTTTGGAACAATTTATTATTTTTCCGTCACCGGTAATAATTTCATATTCTAAACAGCTATCATGAAAACCACCATATTTATAAGACATTGATTCAACAGAACATCCGGAAATAGCTCCACCGATAGTTATGTTTTTTAATTCAGGTACAACATAAGGTATAAAGCCGAGTGGCAAAGTTGCTTTAACCAAGTTGATGAATGTAACACCCGATTCAACAACACAAGTTTTTTCTGATACATTAATTTCTAAAATATCGGTTAATTCGCCGATGTTTATTTTCGTTGTTTTTATTTTTTGATTATTATTGGGCACGACATGGGAGACTGATTTTTTGACAAAAGCGAACGGCTTTCCGGTCGCAGTTTGTATTGTTATTTGCTTGGTTATATTGTTGATTTTTTCTGTATGGGTCATATTTAACAGATACAATGTTGTATTAACAGATAATAGTCATTCTACTATATATGATTAATTTTTACCACCTGTCAGTTTACGGTCCGGTTTTTTATTTTTTCAAAACGATGGTATAATAATAATAATTAATCTTTTATAAATGATTATGGATTTAACTCTAATTGTTGGACCGATGAAAAGTGGAAAATCGTTTGATTTAATCAGTTATTTTGCTCCTTTGAAATATACTGATATTCCATTTGTATTATATCAGCCATTAAGAAATCAGAGAGATAATCAAATCTGGTCTCGTAATGGAGTAGAAATGAATGCTAAAAAAGTCAGTTCATTAGCTGAGGCATTGGACAGTAATTTTGAAGTAGTTGGAGTTGATGAATTTCACATGTTTGAACCGTCTGAAGTGGATGTGATTGAAAAATTATTAAGTAAAGGAGTTAAAGTAGTGATTTCAGGATTAGACACGGATTATCGCGGGGAGATGTTTGATATAATAAAAAAGTTATTAGAATTAGGTCCGAAAGAAGTTCGGCATAAACGGGCAGTTTGTGAAGTGTGTAAAAAACCGGCTGCGGTTCATACTCAAATTTTAAGCAAAGGCTTACCAATAATGGATAATTTACCTTCAGTGGTACCTGATGATGGTACCTATGAATACAAATCGGTTTGCCGTAGCTGTTTCATAAAAAATAAAAAATAGTCCGCTCTTTAACGGATTATTTTTATTAAAAAGGGGATTGTTTGGAATACTTGACAAAACCTTCAAAATGTGCTATAATGGCAAGTTGTGAATAAATGGAAAATTTATTTTTCATTATATGAACAATGCGGTAATTTCAAGTGTTCTTTGAATGTAAACACTAAACAGGAGGAAAAGCCATGGGTTATCAGAAGAAGCACAAGAAGCCGATTTCGTCCATCGAGAAACGTCGTGCCGTCATGCGCGTGGCGTCCACCATCGTTCTCGTCGGATTGGCGGCGGCGATTTTCGCCGCTGGAATCAGCCAGCTCCTGTCTCTGTAGTTTTCTCTGGCTATTAAGCCACCAACTTACCCCACTTGTTAAAACAAGTGGGGTTTTCATTTTTTAAAAAACCTCCCCAAAAAGGAGAGGTTAAAATTATAGCCGTTATTAACGGTTGGTTAAATGTTCAAAACAGAGAAGAAGGTGTGTTAATTGCTTGGTTGTTTCCGGCGTTTTTGGAATTATGCGAATACGATATTGAATTGCCCAAATAATTTCTTCCACCATTCCATAGGTGATTTTATCGCCACAAAGCCAAAGTTCATCAATGAAGTGTCGGCGAAAATATTCATGGTTTCCCCTAATGCCGCGTTTTCGTTCAGCTGGCGTATGATCATTTAGATATTGCAGAGAGATGAGATAAGGAGCGACGGGAAAAATTTTGTGGGAATGGACAATTTTACATATTGCCAACGCTTTTTTCATGTTGTTTATGATATCTGTCATGGAATTGCCACGAATAGGATGGGCAATAAAAACCACTTTCATGGGTTTATTTTTGGTGTTTAATTTTGGCATTTTTTCTCCTTTGAGTTTTGATAAAGAACAGGTTTTTAAAATAACAAATTTATATTTATGTGTCAAGAATTTTAATTGTTGTTTTTATAAATAATTAATGGTAGAATATTTTAAATTAAGTTTTGTTTATATAGCAAAAGATATGAAATTTAAATATATTGATATTTTAACTGCGTTATTTGCCGTGGTGTTAATTTTGTCCAACATTACCAGTAGTAAGATAGTTTCATTTGGCGGATGGATAAATTTTGACGGTGGCACAATACTGTTTCCTTTGGCTTATATTTTTGGAGATTTATTAACGGAAGTTTATGGTTATAGTCGTGCCAGACGGGTTATTTGGATTGGTTTTGCCATGAATATTTTAATGGTTTTGATTTTTTGGCTGGTGGCAGTTTTACCGGCTGCTGCCGGTTGGGGTTTACAAGATTCTTACAATAATATTTTAGGTGTTATTCCGCGTATTGTTTTGGCCAGCTTAACCGCTTATTTGGTCGGAGAATTTTTAAATAGTTATGTCTTGGCCAAGTTAAAAGTCAAAACTGCTGGAAGATTTTTTTGGTTACGGGCGATTGGTTCTACTGCGGTTGGACAATTTTTAGATACGACTATATTTATAGCTATTGCTTTTATTGGTGTTTTGCCATTGTCGTTGCTTGGTACAATTTGGCTGACTAATTATGTATTTAAAATAAGTGTGGAAATTATTTTATTACCGGTTACTTATCGTGTTGTTCGGTGTTTTAAACAAAAAGAAGGAGTTGATTATTATGATCGTGGTACAAATTTTAACCCTTTAAAAATATAAAAATAAAATTATTCTAATATTAAAAATAAAAAACCTCCCGATATAGTCGAGAGGTTTTTGAGAGACGCTTTAAATTAATCGAAAGAGCGGAAACTAAGTATTGTTTTTAGTTTGGAGATAGTATTGGATAATTTAATTTCTTCGTGGATTTCAAATCCGAAAAATAAAACTACCAATAATAAAGTGAACGGTATAACAAACAGAGTGGTCATTATTAGAATGTTTGTTGTTAAAGCCCGCGGTACCAGTTGTGTATAGGACGGTTGATTATCGGCGATGTTTTGCATATCACGTCGGATGGTTAATCCGCGCAGAACATTATTTTTATTCAGTTCAACAGCATTGAATTCATCTTTTATTTTTAAAATTGCTTCAGTTCCGGCAGTTGGAGTATTTAGTGTGCTCTGAAAAGAATGACTGAACATTTTTTGTATGAGGCGGAATGCTTTTTTGGTGTCATCATCAGTATAATTTAAATCATTTTTAATTAAGTCTTCAACACTAAACCACCAATCCCAGTTTTCATCATCGTTGTCTTTGTATGGTATTGGATGAGAACCGTGGTTATAGTTTTCTTCTGCTAAATAATCTAAATTTGATTGAGCTTGCATTTTTGTTTCAGACAAGGAGTCGGATGTGGTCATCTGTTGAAGTTTGGCGGAAAAATTTTTATTAAACAAATGTTCTTGATAGTAAGTATAGACACTACCCAACAAAATCCCGATCACAACAATGAAAGTTAATGAATAGACAATGGCCATGACAACAGGGTGTTTTGCGTGCGATATCATCGTTTTGCTCCTGGTTATATGTTTTAAAGCGTTTATTGTCAAAGAACAGCGTATAATTTGTTTTAAGTCAGCTTATTTGTACCATAAATAAGTCTTTTAGTCAATATGATTATGAGCAATAAATATTTGTCATAATTGGTTATTTTTGATATAGTATTTTTAATACATATGTCTTTAACTAACCAGGAAATCAAAAAAATCGCTCAATTGGCAAGATTAGAATTAACACCGGAAGAGGAAAATCGGTACGCCGAGACAATTTCGGCTGTTTTAGATTATATGAAAATTTTAAATGAAGTTGACACGGAAAATATTGAACCGACTGCGCAAGTAACCGGTTTAAAAAATGTTGTCCGACAAGATGAGATCAAAAAATGTTCCGCCAATAAACAATTAATAGAACAAATGCCCAAAGTTTATGCTAATGAATTATCGGTACCAGGAGTATTTGAATAATATGAATTTAAATGAATTGACAATTAAAGAAGCTGCCGACGGTTTAAAGAACGGAAAATTTACCTCCGTTGATTTAACCGAAGCTTGTCTTAAAAGGATCAAAGAACGTAATTCAGAATTGAATGCGTTTATTACTGTTTGTGAAAAAACGGCCTTGGATGAAGCTAAAAAGGCAGATAAAATAATTGCTGACGGAAATGGAAAATTGTTAACAGGGATTCCTTTTGCGGTTAAAGATGCGATATGTACTGCGGATGTCCGTTCAACCGGTGCGGCAAAAATTTTAGATAATTATGTTCCGTCATTTGAAGCAACTGTAATTAAAAAAATAAGAAAACAAGGTGCAGTTTTGGTAGGAAAAACAAATTGTGATGCTTTTGGGCATGGTGCCAGCAATGAAAATAGTATGTATGGTCCAGTTCATAATCCGCATGATTTAAAAAAAGTTGCCGGCGGTTCATCGGGTGGCGCGGCTGCCGCCTTAGCTGATAATCAATGTATATTTTCCATTGCCGAAGACACTGGTGGTTCTATTCGTCAGCCGGCCAGTTTTTGTGGTGTGGTTGGTTTACGCCCGAGTTATGGTCGTAATTCACGTTATGGCATTATGCCGATGGCTTCTTCATTGGATACAGTCGGTCCAATGGCAAAAACTGTTGAAGATGTGGCTTTGTTAATGGAAGTAATGGCTGGGCAAGATGATTTAGATGCTACCACAGTATCGGATAAAGTTGATTGTTATTTAAAAGAGTTAGAGAAGCCAATCAACGGAATGATTGTCGGTGTGCCAAAAGAATATTTTGAAGCTGAAGGTATGGACAAAGAAACTAAAGAAATTATTGAAAAACAAATTGATTTATTAAAAAGTAGAGGTTGTAAAATTAAAGAAGTTAGTTTGCCATATACCAAATATGCGGTGGCTACTTATTATGTTTTGGTGCCGAGTGAGGATAGTTCTAACTTGGCGCGTTTGGACGGTATTCGTTACGGCGTTAGAGCTGATGCAAAAAATTTATTTGATGTTTATGCTAAATCGCGAGCTCAGGGTTTTCCGGAAGAAGTAAAAAGGCGTATTTTAATAGGAACGTATGCTTTGTCGGCTGGTTATTATGATGCATATTATAAAAAAGCTCAGCAGGTTAGAACTTTAATTAAAAATGACTTTGATAAAGTATTTAAACAAGTGGATGTATTAGTTGTTCCCACTTCTCCATTTCCCGCTTTTGACATTGGTTCAAAATCAAAAGATCCCATGGTACTTTATTTGTCAGATGTATTTTTAAGTCCGGCAGCAATCGCTGGAGTACCCGGCTTATCAGTTCCAGCTGGAAAAACCGCGAATGGTTTACCTGTTGGTGTACAAATTATCGGTCCCAGAATAGGAGAATCTGAAATAATGCGGATTGGTCATAATTTAATGAAGTAATTTTTAAATAAAAAAATATGGCAAAAAATGCTTTGATATCGCATAAATCCACAGCATTGGCCACAGCTGGTGAAATTATTAATTATCGTGATAGTTGGCGAATTTTTAAAATAATGTCAGAGTTTGTTGAAGGTTATCAATTTTTAGATGAATTTAAACGCGAAGTGACTATTCTTGGTTCCGCTCGTTTACCGTCTAATAATAAATATTACAAAATTACCGAACAGCTTGGTTATTTGTTGGCCAAGAATGGTTTTACTGTTATTACCGGTGGTGGACCAGGTATTATGGAAGCTGCCAATAAGGGCGCTTTTGAGGCTGGTGGGGAATCAGTTGGTTTAAATATTCAGTTGCCTTTTGAACAACGTATCAATCCATATGTAAAAAAATCTGTGGCTTTTTATTATTTTTTTACTCGTAAAGTAATGTTAACATCGCCGGCTAATGCTTTTGTTTTTTTGCCGGGAGGATTTGGTACTCTGGATGAATTTTTTGAAGTGGTAGATATGATGGAAATTGGGCAAATGCCACAGTCGCCGATTGTGTTAGTGGGTAAAGAATTTTGGCAACCGTTGATTGATTTTGTCAGAAATTATTCAGCTAGAGAAGCAAATGCTTTATCTGAAAAAATTGTAGACAGTTGGCATGTAGTGGAAACTGCTGAGGAAGCGTTTGAATTGATTAAAAACGCCAGTGATCGTCCGAGTGAATTAGCAACGATTAGCGCTGAACACCATAAAGGTGGCGCTGATTGGCGAATATTTCGTATTATGTCGGAATTGGTTGATGGTTTTGAATTTTTAACTAAATTGGATAATGATGTAACTGTGCTTGGCACCAAGAGCACTCCAGTCGGGTCACCATATTATAAAGCAGCATATGAATTGGGAAAAATGTTGGCAAAAAATAAAATGGGTGTGGTAACCGGTGGTGGACCAGGTATTATGGAAGCTGCCAACAAAGGTTCTTTTGAAAATAAAGGTGCAAGTGTTGGTATGAATATGCGTTTTGAAAATCACGAACGGACCAATGATTATTTAAATCGCTCTATCGGATTTTCTTTTCCTTTTGTTCGTAAGTTGATTATTACCGCGCCATCAGAAGCTTTTGTTTTCTTTCCTGGAGGTTTGGGAACCTTGCATCAGTTGTTTGAATTGTTGACATTGCAAGAAACAAAAAAGATGATTCAAATACCGACGATATTGTATGGAAAGAAATTTTGGCGTCCCATGATTGATTATATTCGTAAATTACACCATGATTTTCAAACTATTAGTCAGAGTGATGAAGATTTGGTTAAAGTTGTTGATTCTCCCGAAGAAGTATTGTTTCATATTAATAAACAATAAATGATTCCTTATTTTGAATTATTATCTTTTTCAATCGGACCCCTGACAATACAAGTCTGGGGTTTGTTGGTTGTATTGGGAATGTTGGTTGGTTTACTGCTAACATTAAGGCTGGCTAAAATTCGCGCTTTGTCTAATGCGGTAATTATGGATATGGCTATTTGGGGAATAGTCGGCGGTTTGATTGGTGGACGGTTATTTTATGTTTTGTTTTACGCGTTGGATTATTTTATACTTAATCCCATTGAAATATTTCAATTTTGGCGTGGCGGTGCATCATCTTTGGGTGGGTTGGTTGGTGCTATGGTTGGTATTATTTTATTGGCGTGTTTTAAAAAAATCAGTTGGCGGGAGTTGTTTCCATATTTTGATATTTTAAGCATTGGATTTTGGTTGGGTTGGGGGATTGGACGGTTAGGTTGTTTCTTTATTCATGACCATCCCGGACGTTTGACGAATTGTTGGTTGGCGGTTAATTTTCCAACCGCCACTAGATATGATTTGGGTTTATTTGAATCATTGTTGGCTTTATTAATTTTTTTATTTATTTTTATTTGGTTTAAAAAACAATACAAACATGCTGGTCGGGTTTTCGTTGTTGGATTTTGGATATATTCAATAGTTAGATTTTTTTTAGATTTTTTACGAGCGGAAGATTTGCCACAATCGGATGTCCGCTGGCTGGCTTTGACTCCGGCGCAATGGGGAATGGCGGTTTTGTTTTTTATCTTGACTTTTTGGCTATTTCGGGATAAGATTAGACGGAAAAGTCAGTCAATAGATTAAAAAATGATTTTTAATCAACAAATATGGAGACAGGATTTAAAAGCGAAATGCGTGAAACAGAACCAAAGGGAAAGATTTTGAGTTTTTTTGAATTGGACAAAGAGGAAGAGAATAATTTAAAAGAAGAAGTTAAAAGACACAATGGGCTTGTCCGTATTTTTGTTCATCCAAATTTTGAAGAATATGCGGGATATGAAGATAAACAACAGCAGATTCAAAGCGCTAAAAAATTACGGCAAATGGACAGAGCTCTCCAACGTATTCTTGAATCCTCTTCGGATAAACTGCCGCCGGTGATTATTTTGCACGCAATTAATGAAATTTGGAATTTAACAAAATATGACGTAAAGACCGATAAAATGGTACAGGATTATAAGCTTGCGACTGAAAAGCTGGAAAAGATGGGCGACTGGATGAATGATGTAAAATATAATTCGCGCGATAATAATATTTATATTGTTCCAACCAAGTCTTGTTCGCCGGATCCTGTTCTTCTGTGTGCCCACAATGAAAAAGAAGCCTGGGGAGAAATGATTGATGAACTTAAATCTTTGGGCGTTAAAAAAATACTCATCGGTGGCGCCGAACTTTATACGCCGGATAAAATTTATATGGAAGAAAACATGTCTGAATATACGGAACAAGACGGCACGATTGATGTTATGAAATATCTTGGTGGCTGTCTTGGATACACTGTCCATCAATTGCGGGAAAATTTTGATTTGGAATTGTCTACTCTTACTTATCCTGAAGGTAGGCAGGAAATTAAAAAACAATGGCAGGATTGAATTTTAAGCGGAGGGTTCGCTGGAAATAGACAGTTAGTGAAAAATAAATTTGGAGAGGTCGCCTAGTGGTCGATGGCGCACGCTTGGAAAGCGTGTATACCGAAAGGTATCGAGGGTTCGAATCCCTCTCTCTCCGCCAATTTTCACTTTTTGTGAAATCGTAAGAAACAGCCTCGGCGCAAAGCGCCTCG
>PFBV01000004.1:35942-99701 GCA_002778465.1 Candidatus Magasanikbacteria bacterium CG10_big_fil_rev_8_21_14_0_10_36_32
TGATCCATATTTACAGTATCGTTTGGAGGTGGCCAAGAACCATCATGTTTTAAGAACGATTGAAGTTCGTGCTTCTTTGCCAGAATGTGAGTCAAATAAGAATTTACCTAATCCGTCGATTGAAGGCAGTATTGAAGAATTTGCTTGGAGTGAAACATCAGTAGAAAATATCATTAATGCTTTTGATAATGAATATATTAAAATTGAATTTTTTAATGACGACACAATGCGGATAGAATTTTTACCGGTTAATAATTTACCAAAAGAGTTGGGTCATGTTACTGAGTTGGAGATTTTTTTAAAAAATTTAAAAAATAATAAAATATTTGGTTCGGCGGATGATGATAAATTAACATATTTACAGACCGTAGATTTTGCAGTTGAAGGTTATATGGATGATGAGAGGGAGGGAAAAGAGTACGGTCGTATCTATATTGATAGTGGTAAATTAGCAGCACAAAGAAATGTATATTTGGATCCAGAATCTCTTCATATTACTGATTATGAATATGGTTTGAGTTATTGTGTAAAAGGCGGTATGCCAATGAATGTGATTTCACGCATTGAAGTGATTAAGGCAAAAAAATTTAACGACTCATTAAATAGTAAGAGTAGTGATTATTTGATAAATGATAAAAAGACAGCCGAACAACATATGTCCGCTCAAAGTGAGCGATTGAAAAAGTATTTAAAAGCAAAATTGTTATTTTAAAAAATAAAATATGAAAAAAGTATTTATTATCCATGGTTTTGAGGGAAGCCCGAATGGCGGATGGCGGCCTTGGCTTATGGGCGAACTGGAAAAATTGGATGTTTACGCTTGCGCGCTGGCCATGCCCAGTCCGGAAAATCCCATTTGCAGTGAGTGGGTGGAGGAAATTTTCCGGCACACTGAACGAAATAAAAATGATGAAATTTATCTGGTTGGCCACAGCTTGGGCGTGCCGGCCATTTTGCGTTATTTGGAATCCGCGACGGCCGGAATAAACATTGCCGGAGCGGTTTTAGTTTCAGGACCTTGTGAAAAAATTAAAGATAATAAAAAGATAGAGAATTTTTTGGAAAAACCCTTTGATTTCAAAACCATTAAATCCAAAGCGAAGAAATTTACAATTATTCATGGTGATAATGATCCGGCTGTACCATTTAATCATGCGGAAAAATTATCAGATGAATTAAATGGTAAATTAGTTACCATTTCAAACGGTGGACATCTTAATGGTGGAAGTGGATGGTATAAACTTCCGGAATGTTTTGAGTCTCTTCGTATAATGATGAGCCTTTAAAAGGCTCATTGTTTAAAAATAAATATTATGGCAGAAGGTGTAATTTTAAGGTTTGACAATGTAACATTTGAATACGCAGAAAAAAAGCCCGTCCTTGATGAGGTGGGTTTTTGCGTGCACAAAGGTGCAAAAATAACTTTGATGGGACAAAATGGCGCCGGAAAAAGTACAATATTTAAATTAATAAAAGGTGAAATAAAACCGACTAAAGGCAATGTTTTTATTACCAATAATGCGACTATTGCCACAGCCCTACAGATGGTTGAAAAACAAGATTTAAATTTAACCGTTGAACAGTATTTTGAAAAAGCTTTCAGCAGCGTGCCTGGCAATATTAAAAGCCAAATAAGCAAAGCAATGAATGCTGTTGATTTAACCGTGCCGATTGACAGGAAAGTAGGGGATTTATCCGGCGGACAACAGGCCAGAATTTTGTTGGCTTATGCCCTAATACAAAATCCTGATATTTTACTTTTAGATGAGCCGACGAATAATTTAGACAAAGCTGGTATTGATCATCTGATAGAATTTTTAGTTATGTATAATAAGACAGTGATGGTCATTTCTCATGATGCTGATTTTTTAAATTGTTTTACCGAGGGAGTTATTTATCTTGATGTTTTTACCAAGAAGATAGAAACTTATGTTGGCGATTATTATTCGGTGGTGGAAGAAATAAATGACCGGATTGAAAGAGAAATAAAGAAAAATGCTCAATTGGAAAAAGAAATATTGGACAATAAAGAAAAGGTAAACTTTTTTGCCAACAAAGGTGGTAAAATGCGCAAGCTGGCCAGTAAATTAAAACAAGAAATTGAAGAATTGGAAGAAAACAAAGTGGATGTCCGGCGTGAAGATAAAACTATCAGAGAATTTGATATTCCAGATCAAGGAATCGTTGGTAATGTGGTGGTTATAAAGTCGATAAAAGTAATTAAAAATCATGAGCCGGTAATAAAAAAAGTGGATATTTTATTAAGACAAAAAGATAGACTTTTAATTTTCGGACCAAATGGTATTGGTAAGAGTACTTTGCTCCGTTCTCTACTTGATAATATCAATAAAGGTGGTACGATCTTAAAAGATACTAGGGTAGGTTATTATAGTCAGGATTTTTCTACCTTGGATTATGAGCAAACGGTTTTTGATTCTTTAAAAAGCGCCCTAACTGAGGGAGTAGATATTCAAGAAATGCGTTCTGTTGCTGCTGGTTTTTTAATTACCGGTGAATTAATGGGACTTAAAATTTCTGATTTATCGGAAGGTCAGAAAGGTTTGTTGTTTTTTGCACGGCTGGTATTAATGAAACCCGGTCTTTTAATTCTTGATGAACCGACCAATCATATCAATTTCCGCCATATTCCGGTCATAGCCAAGGCTATAAATAAATATGATGGCGCGATTATTCTTATTAGTCACATGCCAAATTTTGTAAAAGAAATTAAATTTAACAAAGAACTTAATTTGGGTAAGTTGTAGATAATTTAATTAAAATTAATTATTAATTAAAGAACAGTCCCACATTTGCGGGTTTGTTTTATTTTGCACCATTTTAATCGCCTCATTCGTACTAACTAGTAGAGATAACTAAAATCAAGAATTTATTTAAAAAAATATTTAAGTAAGGTAGAACTTTAATTAAATAAAATTATAAATTAATAATTATGAAAAATAAAAAATTGTTTCTTTCAATTGTAATTATGGCCGTGATAATTTCCGGAGTGAGTATTGCAAGCGTGGCTTTGGCCAACACAACAAAAAACAATTCGGTTAAATTCGGATCACGTGGGCAACATCAATTTGGCGCGATGGACAAAGAAATTATGACCGGCCAACTCGGAAAAGGTACGAGGTCGATTAATGTTGAAAATAATGACAAAAGAGAATTACATGGAGAACCCTGCAATCAACAAAAATATGGTATGAGGGGCAAAGTAACCGCCATCAGTGGAACAAGTATTACTTTGACCGGCAAACAAGGTTTTAACAAAGATGTTGCTAATATTATTTATACCGTTGATGTCAGTAATGCCACGGTTAAAACATTCGCTAAGGGAGATGATGATAAACCCTCCGTGGTTGTTATTACAGTGGCTGATATTAAAGTGAATGATATGATTATTGTTCGGGGTGAAATGAATGATGCCGCCATTGTTGCTACAGAAATTATGATTGGCCAACCAGGAAAAGGACCGGGTCTGATGAACAGTGAAATAAGAGGGCGAATGTTAATGCGCGCGAACAATGTTAAAGGTAAAAATTTTTATGATCCAAAATTAGTAGATGATAACGAGATAGTCAATTAATAAATAATTTTTAGAAAATATAAAGTAATATAGAATTGTTAAAATCCTCTGAAATACGAGGATTTTAACAATTAAAGCGCGATGCACCATTTGATAGTATTTATTCGTACTAATTATAGCCGAATATTTAAGTTTTTTATGGAGTTTAAAAATCAGATGAGTGAATATAAGTATTTGAATAATTTAAAAGCAGAACAAATTAAAGCCGGACGAATTAGGGCTATTTTTTGGATTATTGTGATAGGATTGGCTATTTGGTTAGGAATTAAATTAATTATCACTAATGATAATTTAGAATATCAAAATAAAAATTCTGACTTGGCACAAAAAGTTGACAGTAATAAAGAATCCATTAATTAAGTGTATTTATAAATTAAAAGTCGCTTACTTGACCGGAAGTTTGTTCGGAGGATATTATAAAGGAATAACTTTTACAGTTTTTTATGGAAACTCCAAATATACTTGAAGATATAGATGATATAGTTGGATATCTCAAGGGAAATGAATCTTCGTTTGCTAATTTGGTTCGAAAATATCTTCGGCCAATTTATAATTTTGTTTATAGGTATGTTGGCAATGCTCAAGAAGCTGAGGATGTTGTTCAAGTAACTTTTGTTAAAGTTTGGAAAAATATTAAAAAATTTGATCAAACAAGAAGTTTTAAAACTTGGATTTTTAATATTGCTAAAAATACTGCTATTGATTTTTTACGAAAGAAGAAAACAATACCTTTTTCAGATTTTGAAGATGATAATGGAAAAAACTATCTTGAGGACAATTTGTCTGATGTTACTCCGTTACCACCAGAACTGTTTGATCAAAAAGATTTATCTCAACATTTGACATTAGCAATGCAAAAGTTAACTCCGAAGTATCAAGTGGTTTTGTCCTTGCGTTATATTGAACAGCTTACTTTTCAAGAAATTGCTGAAGTATTGGGCGAACCAATGAATACGGTTAAAAATCGTTGTTGGCGTGCTGTCGAGATGCTTCGTCAACATCTTATATTATAAATTGCACCAATTATCCTGTGTTTAACGTAATAAAAATATAGAATCATATGCATCAAGATTATGAAAAATTGTTCAATTATGCGGAAATGCCGATAATGTCGGCTAATCTTTTTGATTCTGTAATGAATAGAATCAAAGTCGAAAGTAAAGCGGTGAAAATTAGAAAAAATTTAATTATTTTTTCCGTGGCGTCAATTTGTTCTTTATCCGCTACGGTGGTGATGGTAGTAGTAACCCAATCGGATTTTTCTCAATCCGGTTTTTGGCAATTTTTTTCTTTGTTATTTTCTGATTTTGGATTAATGATGAATTATTGGCAGAATTATATATTATCTTTATTAGGAGCTTTTCCGGCAACCAGTATGATTTTATTGTTAGGTTCCTTGTTGATTTTTGTAAAATCATTGGCCGCGGTAATTAAAAATTTTAAAAAATATCAATCATATATAAAGTTTAATTTAATTCATAAAATATAAAAAATATGACCATAGACACTAATCAAATTTTTCAATCAAAAATTTTTAAAGGAATCGTTATTGGTATTGGCGTTCTTTTTGTTTTATCAATTGGATTTAAAGTAGGTTTTATTATTGGTGTAAAAAAGGCTGACTTCTCATGCCGTTGGAGTGATAATTATCAGCGTAATTTTGGCGGACCGAAAGCGGGCATATTAGTTGGTTTTAAAGGCAAGGAATTTGTTGATGCTAATGGAACAGTCGGACAAATTATTAATATAAACAGCTCCACTTTAGTGGTGAAAGGTGTTAATGATGTTGAGAAAATAATTTTGACTGATGATGCCACCAGTATTCAACGATTTAGAGATACAATTAAAATTGATGATTTGACGGTTGGTGACAATATTATTGTGATTGGACAACCGAATAATGATGGTCAGATTGAAGCTAAATTTGTTCGGGTTATGCCCACAGTTAATGAAGTTAATTCACAAAATATGTTACCTCCGCCAGACATGATGCTGTTTAAACGTTAATTTAGGATTTATTTACCCATTGTTATTTATGAAAAAATTTTTATATTGGATTGTGCGGCACAAAATTTATACTCTGATTATATTAATAATTTTTGGTGTAGGTGGATATTTTTGTTGGCAGAAATTATTTCCCAGCACGACAAGTGTTCGATATGTTACAGCTAAGGTGGAACGGGGAATATTAACAACCAGTGTCAGTGGCACAGGTTCTATTTCTGTATCAAATCAAATTGATATTAAAGCAAAAGTTTCCGGCGATTTAACTTATGTGGGAGTTAAAGTTGGACAGGATGTTCAAGCAGGACAGCTTTTGGCGCAACTTAATGCCCGAGATGCTTTAAAAGCTATTCGTGATGCGGAAGATAATTTAGAAACAGCTAAATTAACAATGGAACAGTTGAAAGAACCGGCAGACACATTAACTCTTTTGCAAAGCGAAAATTCTTTAATTTCAGCTCAGGAATCTAAAAATAAGGCGGAAGATAATTTAATTAAGGCATATGAAGATGGTTTTAATGCAGTGGCCAACACTTTTTTGTCTTTACCTTCTATAATCACCGGCTTAGACAGTTTCTTTTTTGATAATAATATTGATATAACCAAACAGAATAGCGAATGGTATGTGTTGCAAACTTCCCCAGCTATTGAAGGAGAAAGAGAAAAGGCCGAATTGTATAAAAATAATGTTAATAATACTTTATCCGTCGCTCGCGTTGCTTATACTAATAATTTTGATAATTATAAAGCTGCTTCAAGATATTCAAGCGATGAAACAATAGAAGCTTTGATTAAAGAAACATACGAAACAACAAAACTTGTTGCTGATACTATTAAGATAGCCAGCAATTTCGTAGATTATGTGCGTGATATCATGGCAGATGATGGTACAACTATTCCAGCCGGAGTTACTACTCATCAATCAACCCTTAATTCATATACCGGAACATCTAATAGTCTTCTATCAAACTTATTGTCTGCCAAAACCACTATCCAATCTAATAAAGATTCCATTATCTCGGCTGAAAGAAGTATTGTGGAAAAAACAGAATCATTAGCTAAAGTACAAGCGGGCCCTGATGCGTTAGATGTTCGTTCGCAAAATCTTAAAATCAAACAATGCGAGAATAGTTTGACTGAAGCCAAAGAACAATTATCCGATTACTATGTTAGAGCGCCGTTTGCTGGAATTATTGCCACGACTGATATTACAAAAGGTGATGAAATTTCTTCCGGCGCGATTGTGGCCACGTTGATTACTAAGCAAAAAATTGCCACTATCACACTTAATGAAGTTGATATCGCAAAGGTTAAGGTGGGTCAAAGAGTAATTTTTACTTTTGATGCTATTGAAGATTTAACTGTTACAGGAGAAGTGGCGGAAGTAGATGTGCTGGGTACTGCCAGTCAAGGAGTAGTTAGTTATGATGTTATTATAGCTTTTGATATACAAGACGAAAGAGTTAAATCTGGTATGAGTATTAGTGCTAATATTATTTTAGAAAGCAAACCGAACGTATTGATGATTACCAGTTCGGCCATTAAAACACAAGGTGGCGCCAGTTATGTGGAAATGTTAAATGAAGGAGGGGGTGTTGTACAAAAAACAATTACTACTGGAATTTCAAATGATACTATGACGGAAATATTAAATGGTGTAAATGATGGTGATGAAATAGTTACTCAAAAAATTACGATTGGCAACAGTGGAACAGTGTCTGGTTCTTCAGTAACTAACAGTAATAGCAAATTGGATAGTGGACCGTCTGGCGGCGGAATGATGATGATGATGCGTTAAGATTAAATTAAAATAAAAAATTAAAGACGGTATGATTAAGTGTGAGAATGTCACTAAAATTTACCACACAGGGGGAAATAAATTACCTGTACTTCGCGATATAAGTTTTGAAATACAAAAAGGCGAGTTTGTGTCCATTATCGGTCCGTCTGGGTCTGGTAAGTCAACTCTAATGAATATTTTAGGAGCACTAGATCGTCCAACTGCCGGTAATTATTTTTTGGGTGATAAAAATGTTTTTGAAATGTCTGATGATGAAATGGCGGAAATTCGTTCGCAAAAAATAGGTTTTGTTTTTCAATCATTTAATTTGTTGTCACGTTCAACCGTGTTGCGCAATGTAATGTTGCCATTAATTTATAATAATCAGATTTCCAAAACCGCCAGGCGAGAAAAGGCTGAAATTGCGCTAAAGGCCGCTGGTTTGGAAGAAGATCGTTGGACACACTTATCCAATGAATTATCTGGTGGACAAATGCAACGTGTAGCTATAGCCAGAGCTTTAATTAATGATCCGGGAATTATTTTAGCAGACGAACCGACAGGAAATTTGGATTCTAAAACAGGAAAGATTGTTTTAGAAACTTTTGGACGACTTAATAAAGAAGATGGTCATACTATTATTTTAATAACCCATGATCATCATGTGGCTGAATATGCGGATAGAGTAATTGAAATTAAAGATGGCATGATTGTGTCCGATAAAAAAATAAAATAAATTTTCTATGCTTATTTCCGATTTATTTGAAGAAACAATATTTTCATTATCATCTAACAAATCTCGTTCAGCTTTGACTATTTTGGGTATTGTTATAGGCATTGCTTCGGTGATTGCCATGATTTCTGTCGGACAAGGTACTGCCGCCGGCATTACCGAAAGGGTTGAATCTTTGGGTACTAATTTGTTGGTGATAATGCCGGGTTCACAGAAACAGTCTGGCGCGGGGAATATAGTTAAGGGTGGCATGGGTTCGGCAACTACTTTACAAACAGATGATGCTGAAGCAATAAAAAATGAAGTAATGGAAATTGATGCGGTAGCCCCAACTGTCAGTTCGCGAAAACAGGTGACGGTTAAGGGTCAGAATACAAATACCAGTATCTATGGTATTGATGGAAATTATTTTAAAATTAAAAATATTGAAATCGAAATAGGTTCTAGCTTAACTGATCAACATATAAAATCAAAATCAAAAGTGGCAATTTTAGGTCCAACTACCCGTGATGATTTATTTGGCGAGAATACTGATCCAACCGGACAAAAAATTCGTATTAGCGGACAGGAATATTCGGTTATTGGTGTTACTAAAGCCAAGGGCGGAACAGGTATGGGCAGTTCTGATGATTTAATATATATACCACTCAGTACAGCTCAACAATATATTACTGGCAGTCAAGCTGTATCCAATATTAACATTCAGGTTTCTGAAGCTGATTTGATGACGTATGTGCAGGAACAAATAACGGTTTTATTATTAGCAAGACATAAAATCAGTGATTCTACCAAAGCTGATTTTAGCATTATGAATCAGGCAGATATGTTAGAAACCATGTCATCAATTGCTGATACTCTAACTATTTTACTCGGGTCAATTGCTGGAATTTCTTTGGTGGTGGGTGGAATAGGTATTATGAATATGATGTTGACTACTGTAACCGAAAGAACCAGAGAAATCGGTTTACGCAAATCATTGGGAGCGAAACGTCGCGATATTAGTAGTCAATTTTTAGTTGAGTCGGTTACCTTAACATTTATTAGCGGTATTATCGGAATAATTGTTGGTTGGTTGGCGGCATGGCTAATAAGTAAGTTTGGCGACACAACTACAACTGTTACACTCTATTCCGTTTTATTGTCTGTTGGCATGTCTGCTTTGATTGGTATTGTATTTGGTTATTATCCTGCGAGAAGAGCGGCCAAAATGGATCCGATTGAAGCATTGAGATACCAATAATTATTTTTTTTAATTTTTAAATATTTTTTATTTAATACTATGAATCAATATAATTTTAATAAAAAATTAAGATATTTTAAACTAAGTATTAGCGTTGGTTTTGTTTTTTCCATTATTATTTTAACTCTTTTAACCATGGGTGCCGGTTGTAATACTCTTAAACAAGAAGGAGATGTTACTAGCAATAATATTCAAGAAAAACAGCAAAATGATTTTGGTAATAGGATATCGTCCAGTACCCCCAAAAATGATATGCAGGTAATGGGCACCAGTACCGATTTAATTATTGGCAAAAAAGTGATAGTAATGGGTGTGACTAATTCTGACAGTACAATTACCGCACAGCAAATTATAATTGGTGATATTTCGATTATGATGGCTTTTAACAGCAGTACCAACAAACAGCCTAGATTTAATTCGTCCACTTTAGATGATAGTAACGAAATAATTATTTCCCCAGCTACAGAGAAACGACAATTTCAACCACCGACCAGCGGAGAAATGCCGGACAAGTCGCAATTTAGACAATGGTCTGACAATGAGGGGAATACGCCACCCAACAACAATACCCGTCAAGCACGTTTAACGAGTTCCCAATCAGTAATTGGTGAAATTATTAAGAAAGACGATATTAGTTTGGTTGTAAAATTAAATGATGGCGGTTCCAGTATAGTATTTTATTCAGGTAGCACGAAGATATTTATTTTGACTCCACCGCCAGCGGATAAAAATAATCAGAATTAAAAAAATTTTAGATAAAAAGACTCCCCTATACAGGAGTCTTTTTTTGTGTTATTATATAGCAAATTATAAAAAAACGTGTAAAAAATTAGTTTTTTATCCTTTATATGTGTTTTTGATATGAATGTTAGAAGTTATCAAATTGAAGTGTTAAATCGGCTGGAACCTTTAAAATTAAAAGGTTTTAAAGTTGTGTCAATGGGAAATGTGGCATTTGGTACTACAAAATACCCAATGCGTTGTGTGATTGCTCAAGGAAAAATTCCGGCTGCGCATAATGTTTTTATTTCCGCCGGTATACATGGTGATGAACCAGCTGGCGTATATGCAACTTTGTCTTTTTTAGAAAATAAAATCCATGATTATTTGCCGTATTTTAATTTTGTTATTTGTCCTTGTTTAAATCCTGGTGGTTTTGAAGATAATACAATGGATAATCCACAAGGTATTAATTTGAATAGAAATTTTTTAGCCGCCAATCCGGCACAAGAAGTTGAATTAATAAAGAAATTTTTAATGGAGCATATTCGACAGTATTTGTTTGCTATAGATATGCACGAAGATGATTCTTATCGTCCGGTGGATGGTTTTACAGTGGCTGATAGTCCGCGAGAATTTTATTTGTATGAAGTTACACCGGATAAAAAATTAAGACTCGGACATAAAATTTTAAAAAGATTGGAAAATAATGGCATAACTGTTTGTAAAAAGAAAAAAATTTATTATGAAATAAATGAAGAAGGTTTGGTTTGGTCGCCGGGGTTAATTACAGATCCTAATTATATTGATAAAGAAACATTGGATGGGCATTTGCAGAGATATACTTCGCATGCGATGGTAACGGAAACTCCGACTTGCTGGTCTTTTGATCATAGAGTACAAACACAGATGGCAGCTTTAGAATCTATTATGGAAGAATTTAAAATTAGAATCAAACCGACAGTGCTTGCATAATTTGCAGGCTTTGATAAGATATATGCGTGTTCTTTACAAAATGTTTTTGAAGATCTTTTCAAACACTAAACATGGAGATAAAAATGGCTATTGTCAACTTAAACGATGTTGTGGAAATTTTGAAAAATTTGAATTCTCAAAATAGTTGCAATCTGGGTGCAAATTTAAAATTTTTGATTGATTTTTTAAAAAAGACCATTGCGTCGGGCCAAGGAATTGATCCCGCGGCACGTAATCGTATACGTGAAGAAATAAATCGTCTTAAAGAAGAAGTTAAAGTGGAAAGCCGAAAACTTGCGGATCTGAGTAAGAAATATTCTGTTTTTCAAAAAGAATTACAGACAATCGCTCATCAGTGTGATTGGCTATCTCTAGACAGATTTATAGTTAATCAGATTTCTATTCTCAGCACTTTGGGTGTCAAATGCTCATCTTCAATATTGGCTGATATGTCATATACAGAACGGCTAAATTATTCTGTGGAATTGTTACATAAATTGGCCGCATGTTTGTCTGAACGAATGAAAAATTTGACAATTTCACCTGATTAAAAAAGTTTTTTGTCCATGATTTAAGTGTAGGGATTCCGATTTATATTGGAATCCCTATTTCTTCAAAAACATTTTGTTTTATAAACGAATGTAGATGAATAACAAGAGGAATTTATATATATATGGCACAGTGAGAAAATGAATGCTAGTATAATTGATTTTCATTTTCGAACCAGCAAGTATGTATACCTTTATTCATCTTGTGGTTTTTTATAAAGGTTTATATGAAAACTTATTTATTTTTAACTATTGGTATTTTAATATTAATTTTTGTCGCTTGTCGCCAATTATTATTTACTGGTAATTACGAAACACCTAAATATATTCCGAAAGAAAACAAGCAAGAAGATATTTGGAAAACAACGGACACTAAACCGGATTCAACTGCACAAAATTCAAATACAAATAATTCAGCACAATCATCAAATCAAATTAATTTCCAATCAAATTCTAATCCACTTCCTATGATTATAGACACCAATAAAAATTATGAGGCGGTTTTGCATACTTCCGCCGGAGATATTACAGTCGCTTTAAATACTAAACAAACTCCGAATACGGTTAATAATTTTGTTTCGTTAGCAAGCAAGAATTTTTATGATAATACGATTTTTCACCGGGTGATTAAAGGGTTTATGATACAAGGTGGTGATCCGCGCGGTGATGGCACCGGTGGTCCGGGTTATCAGTTTGACGATGAACCATTTGAAGGTGAATATAAGCGTGGCACGATAGCGATGGCTAATTCTGGTTCTAATACCAATGGAAGTCAATTTTTTATTATGCACGCTGATTATCCATTGCCTAAAAATTATGTTATTTTTGGACAGGTGGTTGATGGTTTGAATATTGTAGATATAATTGCCGAAGCGCCGGTAACAGCCGGTTCAGGCGGAGAAACTTCTCGTCCAGTTAATCCGGTTACAGTTACCCGAGTGGAAATTTTGGAAAAATAATTATGTCTTTTGACGCCAAAATATTATTATCCATCACAACTACCCCTGGCTCTGATTGGCGGCAAAAAATAAAGGAAATAGACGATTTAAATTTAAAAGAAGTAGCTTTGTTTCCCACATTTTTAGAAAAAAAAGAAAGAGATGTACTTTATAATTTATTAGAAAAAACAAATTTGGAAACAATACCGTTTACGCATTTGAGAGAGGAAGATATGGAGTTGGCTGAAATAAAATATCTTACGGAAAGATGGAGTTGTAAGGTTTTTAATATTCATTCAGGCGCGGTAGATGTTAATAAAAATGTTTTTGGTGATTATTGTGATAAAATTTATGTGGAAAATGGCGCTGCCTTGTTGGAAGAAAAGTTTGTGAAAGCGTCTGCCGGTATTTGTCTTGACTTTACTCATTTGGAAAACGATCGCCGTTTACAGCCAGAAATTTATGATTACATAGTTAATTTGACTAAGAAATATAAAGTGGGGTGTGCTCATATTGGGGCAATTATGGATAAAAGTTTTTTTCGTGAGGACGTAGCTTCGTATCGTTACGATAAGCACTTTGCTGAAAAAGAATCACAGTTTGATTATTTAAAAAATTATTCTTTGGAAATGTTTCCTGATTATACGGCTCTGGAACTGGAAAATACACTAGCTGAACAATTGGAATTTAAAAATTATATTATTAGTTTATTTAATTAAAAATATGTTTTCATTTATTTGGTTTACATTTTTATATCAGCCATTGTTAAACGCTTTAGTTTGGATTTATAATAATTTTTCCGATCACAGCATGGGTTGGTCGGTTATAATTTTAACCGTTTTATTACGTGTTGTTTTGTTGCCGTTTTCCATTGTTGCTCAGCGTGATTCTGGTCGAATGCAGCAAGTTCGTTTAGAAGCAACAGAGGCGGTGAAAAATTTCAAAAATGATCCGGTGGCACAAAAAGAAGAATATCGGAAAATAATGAAAAAAAATAAAGTTTCTCCTTGGGCCAAAGTGGTAATATTATTGATTCAATTTATCGTATTGATACTTTTGTACCAAGTGTTTATGGGTGGTATTTTTGGAGATAAATTAGTTAAGGTGTTATATCAAGGTGTAAGTTTTCCAGGTGCTATAAATAATAGTTTTTACGGCTTTAATATTGGTGAATTACACAATAGTGTGTGGGCGGGGATTTCAGCCCTGTATTTATTTTTATCCATTATTATTACTAAAGGAAAAATAAGCAATTGGCAGAAAGGTGAAGTGATTTTTTTGTTTTTATTTCCTCTTTTTACGTTTACCGCGTTGTGGATTTTGCCAATGGTTAAATCGTTGTTCATTTTGACAAGTATGATTTTTTCTGATATACTTACTTTCATTAGAGTAATATTTTCCCCCGCTAAAAAGCTGGAGGCGGTTGAACCGCCAGTTGGAATCTCGAGTATTCCAAAGGCTTAAAACGGGTTAATTAATTATTATATGGCCGAAGATTCGTTGGATAAGTTGATTTATTCTTTCGTTATTGATGATGTTTTGGGTGGATTTTTTATTCATGTACCACCGGGTTACGTGGCGTGTGTTTACGACTTGGGACATGGGGTTTTAAAAAAAGTACTTACACCGGGTTTGCATTTAAAAATTCCTTTTTGGCAAAAAGCCAAATTATTTAACACGCAAACTTTGGAATATAGTGTTTCACGGCAATTTAATCCGCAACAATCGCGGGCAATGGGTGATATTCCAATTGCTGCCATCACTCAAGATGGTAAGAAAGTCGGAGTAGAGGGGACAGTGTTGATGCGTTTAGATGTACATCAAATTCCGGCAATTTGGCAAACCATCGGAGAAGATTTTGTAGAAAAAATTATTCGTCCGACTGTCCGCAGTCGAATTCGTATGGTTTTTAGTCGGTTTGATTATGCTGATATTGTTGGTGCCAAAAGAGCAGATGTGGAGCAGAAATTAAAAGAGGAATTAGAACGCATTTTTTACTCTAGAGGAATTTATGTAGAAAATGTTTTGCTGAGTGAAATATCAATGATTTTTCAATAAAAAATAAATAAAAACCGTCCGCAAAAAGGGCGGTTTTTTATTTTGAGTTATACACATGTCTGCTGGCTTGACTCCTTGCTTCAAATGTGATATATTATCACTCAAAGGTTTAGAGTGATAAATTATGTCTTGAGTATGAACAAAAGACAGGAACAGCTTTTGGCTTTAGTTATTGAAAAATATGTGGAAACGGCCGAACCGATCGGATCCAAGTTTTTGGTTGATGAAGGAGATTTAGAATGGGGTGAAGCGACTGTGCGCAATGAATTGCGGGCATTGGAAAAAGCTGGTTATTTGACTCATCCGCACACTTCTGCCGGACGTATCCCGACCGAAAAAGGTTACCGATATTATATTGCGCATTTGGCGTTGGATAAAGCAAAATTAAAAAATAGCAATAGGACATCTTTGGAGCGGGCGTTTAATGAGGTAAAAGATTACGAGATGGCTTGTAAAAATGTTGCTAAATTGGCGGCAGAATTATCCGGCGAATCAATAATTTTTTCTTTTGGAATAAATAAGGTTTATCACACGGGTTTATCCAATCTTATTGGTAAACCGGAATTTGGCGGAGAGGAAGCTATAAATATTTTAAAAATGTTTGATCAGTGTGAAGAATATTTAAATGAGTTTGTTGATGAAATTTCTGATGTGCCGAGATTTTTTATCGGTTCAGAACAGCCGTTCGGCGAATCGGTCAGCCTGACCGCTTCATTGGCCGGAAGAGACAACGACGCGATGTTTATAGTTTTGTCGCCGAACCGCACCGATTACCGCCGCAACTTTGCTTTACTCAAAACAATCAGAGAAATTTTAAGTTAAATATATGACTGACGAAAATATCCAACCAACTGACGATTCTGTCACCCCACCTGTCATTCCGACCGGAGCGGAGGAATCCCTTCCTCAATTATCTGAATTAGACACAGCTAAACAAGAACGGGATGAATATAAAAATAACTGGCTGCGCGCTCTGGCAGATTATCAAAACCTGCAGAAAGAAACCGTTGCCCGCCGGGTTGAATGGGCGCAGATGAGCGAACGGCAGATTTTGGAAGAATTTATTCCAATATATGAACACCTGAAGTTAGCTATAAGCAATAAGCAGAATAAGCAATCAGCAGGTGAAGATTCTTGGACGGATGGAATAAAAAATGTGATTAAACAATTTCAAAGCGTACTGAAAGAACATGGAGTAGAAGAAATTAAAACTGTTGGAGAAAAGTTTAATCCAAATTTACATGAAGCGGCCGGACATGAAACTGTTGAAGGTGCGGGTGAAGACGAAATTGTTAAGGAGATATCAGGAGGATATAAAATGGGAGACAAGGTAATCAAAGCGGCAAAAGTTATTGTTGCCAAGTAAAAAGAAAAATACAAAAATAATTAATAATTCATAATTAATATATACATATGTCAAAGATTTTAGGAATCGATTTGGGAACGACTAATTCCTGCATGGCCGTTATTGAAGGCGGTCAGCCGAAGGTGTTGGAAAATAAAGAGGGAGCCAGAACGACCCCCTCAATTGTCGCCATTTCCAAAAGCGGTGAAAGATTAGTCGGTTTGCTGGCGAAACGCCAGGCCGTCACCAATCCGGAAAATACCTTATCATCAATTAAACGCCTTATCGGCCGCCGATGGAATGATACTGAGGTTCAGCGTGATTTGAAATTGGTGCCTTACAAAATGGTTCAATCCGGTGAGGCTGTTAAAGTCATAATGCAAGGAAAAGAATATACCCCTCAAGAAATTTCGGCTATGATTTTAGGCAAAATGAAAGCTGATGCTGAAGAACGATTGGGTGAAAAAATTAACGAAGCGGTCATTACTGTTCCTGCTTATTTTGATGATTCTCAACGTCAGGCGACCAAGGATGCTGGAGAAATCGCCGGTTTGAAAGTTTTACGTATTATCAACGAACCGACTGCGGCTGCCTTAGCCTATGGTTTTGATAAAAAGAAAGATCAACAGATTGCTGTTTACGATTTAGGCGGTGGTACTTTTGATATTTCTATTTTAGATGTGAGTGCCGACACAGTACAGGTATTATCTACCAATGGAGATACACATTTGGGTGGTGATGATTTTGATCAGCGTATTATTGAATGGATTGTGGCTGAATTTAAGAAAGAAAGCGGCGTGGATTTAAGCGCTGACACTTTGTCATTGCAACGTATTAAAGAAGCGGCTGAAAAAGCTAAGATTGAATTGTCTACTGCGCAGGAAACTGAAATTAATCAACCATTTATTACATCTGACGCCAACGGCCCGAAACATTTGTTAATGAAATTGTCCCGAGCCAAGTTGGAAGAATTAATTGGTGATTTAGTTGAAAAAAGTTTAGAACCGGTGAAAAAAGCATTGGAAGATGCCAAATTGAAAACTTCGGATATTGAAGAAGTTGTTTTGGTTGGCGGTATGACCAGAATGCCATTAGTTCTTCAGACAGTAGAAAAGTTTTTTGGCAAGAAACCGAATGTTAGCGTTAATCCGGATGAAGTAGTTGCTGTTGGCGCGGCTGTTCAGGGTGGAGTTTTACGCGGCGATGTTAAAGATGTTTTATTATTAGATGTTATTCCTTTGTCATTGGGAATTGAAACTATGGGTGGAGTGATGACTAAATTGATTGAAAGAAATACTACTATTCCAACTTCTAAAAGTCAGATATTTTCTACCGCGGCCGATAATCAGCCAGGTGTAGAAATTCATGTATTACAAGGTGAACGTCCGATGTCGGCTGATAATAAAACACTTGGCCGGTTTATGTTGGACGGTATTCCGCCGGCTCCACGCGGTGTTCCTCAAGTTGAAGTTTCTTTTGATATTGATGCTAATGGCATATTAAATGTCAAAGCTAAAGATAAAGCTACCAACAAAGAGCAGACTATTCGCATTGAAGCATCATCAGGTTTAAATAAAGATGAAGTTGAAAAAATGAAAAAAGAAGCTGAATTGCACGCCACCGAAGATAAGCAAAAACAAGATTTGATAGAGGCTCGAAATATTGCCGATACAATGATTTACACTACTGAAAAAATGATGAAAGAAGTTGAAGAAAAGAAAATTTCTGTAACTGATGATGAAAAAAAGAAAATTGAAGACGCAGTTAAGGTATTAAAAGAAGTTAAAGATAAAGATGATGTTGAACATATTAAAAAAGCGTCGGAAGAATTATCCAAGGCTGCTCAGGCGGTTGGTATGAAAATGTATGCCAATCAAGGAGGAACTCCACCGACTGGACAGTCGGACGCCTCAGGTAATCAGTCTGGACAAGAAAATCAGAACGGTGAAAATAAGGATGAGCAAGGTCCAATAGAAGGTGAAGTTGTTAAATAAGAGCTTGTTAAGCTGAGTAAATTACTAATGTATGCCGGAACAAATTGCTGATTTAGCACAACGTATTGAAGTTATTAAGTCAGAACGCAATCCATTAAATAAATATAGAGAATATATTAAGCTGATACAAAGTGAATTATCTGAAGAAGATTCTACTTTAGTGACTATTAATCCCGATGAATTAACTCAAACTGAGTTAGATATTTGGAATGAATTTTTTAATTTAATCGGTAAAATTGATAAAAATGCGTTTGAAAATCGTCGAGATGAATTGATTGTTGAGGCCGATGTACTTCTGAATAAAGTAAATGCTGATGGTGTAAACAAATCTTTTGTCGAATGGATGCGGAATCGGTTGACGATATTGGTTAGCGCCTTGCCAATAAAAAATTTTACTTGGGACAATGAAAATGGTCGGGGTTTTGGACAGTTGTTGGAGAAACAAAAAGAACGGTTATTTTATAATGATTTTAAGAATTAATTGTGTCAAAAGATTATTACAAAATACTTGGTATAGAAAAAAACGCTTCAGCTGAAGAAGTTAAAAAAGCGTTTAAAAAACTTGCCATGCAATATCATCCAGATCGTCCGGGTGGTGACGAAGCTAAATTTAAAGAAATAAATGAAGCTTATCAAGTGCTGGGTGATTCTAGTAAGCGCCAGCGTTTTGATCAGTTCGGCGCTGATTTTGATCAGCAAGGCGGTTGGAATGGTTCGGGGGCTAATTGGGAGGATGTAATGAATATGTTTCGTCAAGGTGGACATGGTGATGGTCATGTCGGCGGTGTTGATTTGGGTGATATTTTTGGAGATTTATTTGGTGGTGGATTTTCCGCCCAAGGCGGACCAACCTCGGGTTGGAGCGGACGAGGACGTGGCGGACGTAGAACACAGAGAGGTCGAGATATCCAAGTAGATGTTGAAATTGATTTTAAAGAGGCGGCATTTGGTACTGAGCGAGAAATTTCTCTACGTAAACAAACCCAATGTAATGTGTGTGGCGGTAATGGTTCTGAGCCTGGCAGTAAAATGGAAAAATGTGCCACTTGCAATGGACAAGGGCAGGTAGTACAAACACAGCACACATTTTTAGGCACGATGCAAACTGTTAATACTTGTTCCGATTGTCATGGTCGTGGAGAAAAACCGAGTAAAAAATGTAAAAATTGTGGCGGGGATGGAATTTTGGCTAAAATAATTTCTGTTAAAATTAAAATTCCGTCCGGCATTGATGATGGTGAAGTAATTCGTTTATCCGGTTATGGAGAGGCTGTTCCACACGGTGGTCAGTCGGGAGATTTATATGTCCGCGCCCACGTTCGTCCATTGAAAGGATTTAATCGTGAAGGTTTTGATATTTATTCTGAAAAAGAAATTAATTTCTCACAAGCTGTTTTAGGAGATAAAGTTGAGATTGAAACATTAGACGGAATGGTTAAATTAGTAATTCCGGAAGGCACGGAATCTGGTCAATTAATTCGTTTGAAAGGGCGGGGGATTACTGAATTGGGCCGCGCCGGCCGCGGTGATCATTATGTTAAAGTTAAAATTCGCGTACCGAGAAAAATTAGCCGTGATGTTAAAAAAAAGTTGGAAGAATTACGTGATGAATTATAAACAATATAAATAAAATTTTAGTCAAAAAACATTAAAATATCCTGCATTAAGGGTGTTTTTTTGTAGGTTGTTTAATTGTAAATTATTGCGTTTTCAATTTAGTTATTCATAACTTGAAATTATTAACATTAACTGTTGACATATCTATTTAATTTTGTTATTTTAAACATATAAAATAACAGTGGTAAAATGAAGCCACTGATAAATATACAGTTCTTTACAATACAACGAATCTGCCCGAATCAAATATCGGACAGAAAATAGGAGGTAGTGAGTATGTCTAAAAGCAAGAGTAATTTCATCGATAAGCTTTTGGGTAGTCAGACTCAGGTGGAGTTTTCCGATGAAGAGGAAAATCTCCTGAATCTCATCCACGAGCGCGGTGGAAGATGCAACATCAAGGATCTTTCGCATCTCATGGACCAATCGGCAGCTGGAATTGTTGATCTGGCTCAGCAAGTGTGCGACAAGGGTGTCCGTATTTGGAAAGAGGACGGTGTTCTCTATCTGAGCGGCACTACTATCGAGTGTTTGCCCGAGCATGTTGTCATCAAGGAAAATAAGATTCGTATCGGCATCCTGGCTGACACGATGCTTGGTTCCAAGTACCAGCAATTGACCGGTCTCTACAGCGCATTTCAGATCGCCGAGCACGAAGGTGTGGACGTAATGTTCCATGTCGGAGTTTCGGCTGGAAAACCGACTCCGTCGAAGCAGGAGGAATTTTTTCTTTCCACCGCAGCGAAGCAGATCGATTACATCGTCGCGAATTATCCGAAGTCGGATAAATTCAAGACGAAATTCGTTTCCGGTTTTCATGATATGCAGTGGAAGAAGGATAATTTGAATATCCTGGCTGAAGTTTGTTCGCGTCGCGATGATCTCGCTTACCGAGGTGATATTCAGTCTGACGTTTCCATCCGGAGGGGTCAGGCAAAAGATAAGAAGTGGCCCATGCTCAAAGTCGTGTATCACGGTGGAGACACGAGCCCTTATTCCAAGTCGTATCCCGTACAGGGTCTCGTGGAGAACCTGATTCAGGATGTTGACGATTTGGTTGGAGAGAAGACTCCGGATGTCGTAGTGGTGGCAGGTCAGGGCGTTTACCTTGATCTTTCGGGTGGAAAAGTCCGAAACCTCTACGCGGTTCCCGGAATGCGTCTTATTTCCCCCTCGATTCTTAGGCGGAAGAACCGCGCGGTTGCTCCGTCTATCGGTTTCGTTATCGTCACGGTGACCTTTGAAAAGGACGGCACCTTCGCAGTGAAGGCCAAGTGCTATCCTCTCAAGGGCATCAAGAATGATTACCGCGAGAAGTTTTCCAAGAATCAGGAATTCCTTCGTGGTTTGAATTCTGACGAGCGTAAGGTTCTCAAGCTTTTGGAAGAGTCGCCCAAGTCAAGCGGTGAGCTTGAACAGGCGATTAATAAAAGTCCCGAGACGATTGATTCTATTATTTTCGAACTTCAGAGCAAGGGTTTCATCATCAGTGAAATGAATGCGAGCAAGAATTTCAAGCTCAACTCTGTGTTCAAGAAGAAGTTCAACGTTCCTCCAATTAATTTTGATGATTACTTTTTCGAGACCGTTCGCGAAGGCGACATTTCGGATACGCACATCGGTAGTAATTCGGAACTCGTTCCGATTCAAGAAGAGGCATTCGAAATCTTTTCGAAAAGAGGAATCACCGTAGTTAATCACGGCGGAGACGTTTCCAACGGTTCACCGAAGCACGATGAGCATTTCAAGGGCGAGGTTCGTGAGTTCCGCGCCAGTCCGCTTATCTTTGACATCATCCGTCTCCTTCCGTCTCGCAAAGGCATTCAGATCTGTATGATTGCCGGCGATCACGATAGGTGGTTCTTGGATACCGTCGGTCTTGACCTTATTGCGCACGTGGCGCAAGCGCGTCCTGATATTAATTATCTTGGTATCCAGGATGGAGAGAGAAGGTCAAAGCGCATCATTACTCTTCTCAAGCACTTTAACTGGGGTACCGGCTATGCTCGGTCGTACAAACCCCAGCAGGTTATTGAGGACAGTATCCTGAAGGAAATCGAGAAGGAGCCGGCAAGGTTCCGCGGTAAGGTTGTGGTTATTCTCTCCGGAGGCGGCCACGTCTACTGCTCGATGCTCTATAAGGGCGTTATCTTCATTCTCCTTCCTTGTCTCCAGAGTCGGACCGGATTTATTAACGGACTCGGCAAGATCTCGGATGTGGGTTTCCTTATCCATTCCATAACTTATTCCAAGGATGGAACTCTCACGAGATTCGGCACCGAATATTTTGATAGGACGGCGAAGGCTCTCGCGTTTCTTCGGAAGCGCAAGAATCTCCATCGTAATGTCAAAAAGAGCCGTGCTCGCGGTTACAAACCGCGTACGGTCAAGGCCAAAAGATCCGTTAAGAAGTCCAAGAAGTAAGATTCTATTTTTAGCAGATTCGTTTTGTTCTTAAGCAGTTCTTAAATCTTAACCCCGCAGTAATGCGGGGTTCTTATTTTATTATTTTTGTTTATCTAATGTTTCGTTTACTAATTTGTCAGCCTCAGTATTGTTTGCTCGTTCAGTATGTCGATAAGTCACTTTTTTAAATTGGGTGGCGGCGTTATACGCCTGAATGAATAATTTTTGCAGAGTTGGTTCTTTAACTTTGTATTCTTGTCTCATTTGTTTTACCACCAGTTCACTATCTAAAATACACTCAACTTCATCTGCATTAAATTCTTTGGCTTTTTTAAGTCCGGAAATTAAAGCTGCATACTCGGCATAATTATTAGTTTGTTCACCTAAATATTCTCCGTAGCCACAAATTATTTTTTGCTTTTCATCTTTAATGATCACTCCAATTGCAGCTGGTCCGGGATTGCCCCGTGCTCCGCCGTCAGTGTTAATTGTTAAACGCATAACTTTGATTTTTTTAAATGTTTAGTAAAATAATTGCCACAATCCTTTTTGATTATTTATTGTAGCGATAAAATAAAATATTTTTTTCTTAGGATCAGCCACCGCGTCTTTAATTTTATAATTTAATAAATTATGGCTGACTAAATAATAAGGAAATAAAATACTGGTTTTGTCTTCCCAAACCAAGGCCAGTGTATTATAACGATCTAGGGGTACTATTTGTTGCAGTTGTTCTCCGGATCGTGTTAATAAATACGGTTCTTCGTTTTCACTGTGTGTCCAAATTTCCCACGGTGTCCAAATTAACCACCAGTTATTATAAATAGAAATTGCATTTTGTTCCCCAGATATGTTGAATTTCTTATCCTTTGTCAGAATTACCATTTCTGACATATCGGGTTTTTTTAGTAGAATCCTTTTTTGATTGATTGCGACGAATTTTAATTTTGTTTCCATTTGAGAGGTAATTTGTTCTTCCCAAAAAATAGAATTAAAACCAAGAGTATCTTCTGTTATTTGAAATTTATTAGTACTAGAAACAATTTGCATTGTCCACATTCGTCCATTTTCAGCAATATACCAATCTAAAAAATTATTTTTACCCAAAGTATATTGTTGTCCAAGTCTTGGTAAAATTGTCATTATTTTAAGTTTGGTGCTGAAAAATAATTCCGGCTCATCTGACTCTTTCCATTGGTATTTTACAATTGGATATCTTGTTTGTTTTACTAAATCCAATATTTTTTCCGGTTCGTCAACATTGATTATATAGACCAAATTATGCGGCGATTCATCGTCGCTGATAATTAAGAAATAATTAGAAAGATCCCAAACGATTTTTATTGTTTTTTCTCCCGGTAAATTTAATAACATTTTATTTTCTTGTTTACCCGACAAATCTTTTATATACACTTCTGTTTGTTTATTTTTCCAAACAGAGTAGGCGACATAGCGATTATCATAAGACAGACTAAAATTATTTAAATCGGTTTCAAACAAGATGGATGGTTCATTTTTTTTCAATAAAGAGATGCCTTTAATATAGACTGTTTGTTTTCTTTTTACTTCAATATCTTTTTGCCAATCATAATATCCCGGAGCGGTAATCTTGATGTTATATTTACCAGGTGGACGGTTGTTTAATTTTATTGGCATTTTTGATTCAATTAATAGTCCATCAATATAGATAGAAGCGTTATTTGGTAATATATCTATATTGATCGCACCCGTTTCTTTTAACAAGCCATAATGCCAATCATAACGATAACCGCTCGTATACAATATTATTATTGGAGAAATCACAAAAAATGAAACCACAAAAATAATCAAAATGATGCGGCGTTTTGATTTACTTAGCTTGCTTGAGGGATAATCCATAGGTTGATTTTTAGTAATATATGTTGTAAACTATATTATAGTAAAATTAGCCAAGAGTCAAAGTCTATGTCCTATTTAATTATTAATGGTGGACGAAAATTAAAGGGAAATATTACCAATCAATCAGCCAAAAATTCGGCTGTAGCTTTGTTGTGCGCTTCAGTAATGACAAAAGGAAAAGTTGTGTTATCAGATGTGCCTCAAATTGAAGAAGTTTTTCGTATTTTGGAATTATTAAAAAGCATTGGTGTTGTTATTAAAAAACTTGGTGATAGAAAAATAATGTTGGATTCCTCACAACCTTTGCGGATGAAACAAATTGATAAACATGCTTCCGAAGCAACTCGCTCGTCTTTATTGTTACTTGGCGCTTTGTCCGCTCGTGAAAAAAAATATAAATTATATAAATCGGGCGGTTGTAAATTAGGTGAGCGCACTGTCCGTCCGCATTTGTATGCTTTGGAAAAGTTTGGTGTTGAAGTTAAGTCAGGCGACGGATTTTATGAAATTTCCAACAAACCGTTAAAGGCCGCTTATTTGGTAATGTATGAATCTGGTGATACAGCCACAGAAAATGCTGTTATGGCCGCGGTAATGGCTAAAGGAGTAACTACTATCAAAATGGCCTCAGCCAATTATATGGTGCAGGATCTTTGTTATTTTTTACAAAAAGCCGGAGCTAAAATTGAAGGTGTTGGTTCAACAACTTTAACCATAACTGGTGTTAAAAAATTGTCTCCAATTAAAGATTATCCGATTATGCCTGATCCGATTGTGGCTATGACTTATATTTCCGTTGCTATTACTACCCAGTCTCGTTTAACGGTTAAAAATTGTCCGTTAGAATTTTTAGAATTGGAATTGTGTAAATTAGAAAAAATGGGCCAAAAATATAAAATTAAAAATAAAAGAAAATCAAAAAATAATAAATTTTCCGTGGCTGATATTGAATTGATTCCCGGTCCGTTATTTTCTTTGCCGGATAAAATTGATGGACGTCCTTTTCCCGGATTAAATATTGATAACTTACCATTATTTGTTCCCATTTTAACGCAGGCGCAAGGCCGAACCTTGGTGCATGATTGGGCTTATGAAAACAGAGCGATTTATTATATGGATTTGGTTAAAATGGGAGCCAGAATAACTTTGTTGGATCCGCATCGTGTTTGGGTGGAAGGTCCAAGTGAAATGATTGCCAAAGAATTGATGACTCCACCGGTTTTGCGTTTGGCGGTGGACATGCTAATTTGTATGCTAGCGGCGAAAGGAAAATCAATTTTAAGAAATACTTATGAAATAGACAGAGGTTATGAAGGACTTTATGCTGTTTTAAATAAAGCCGGAGCTGACATTAAATTAATTAAGGAGGATAAATTATGATGGAAAATTTTCATCCGATAAAAATAAGAGCGAGTAAATATCTCGGATTATACTTATCAATAACTTTGTTTATTGTGGCTTTTGGTTTAGGATTTTTATTTGGTCAAACAATTTATGTAAATAAAAAAGTTTCTAATGATAGTGGTGAAGAGCAAGTTTTAAAAGTGATTAATTTTAATCGCGATATTAGCAGGATAGAAACAGTTGATTTTGATCAATTTTGGGATGTTTGGGATAGGATAAAATCAAAATATGTCAATAAACCGATTAATGATATAGATTTGTTTTATGGAGCCATCAGTGGAATGGTCTATGCGCTTAATGATCCTTACTCTTTATTTTTCCCGCCAAAAGCAGCTGAAGAATTTACTAAAGATTTATCAGGTGAACTTGAAGGTATTGGGGCCGAAATAGGTATAAAGAATAATCAATTGTTGATTGTCGCGCCCCTGGCTGATTCACCCGCTGAAAAAGCAGGGTTGCGGCCGGGTGACAAAATTATGGCTGTTGACAAGGAAAGCACTTTTGGTATGGGGGTGAATGAAGCAGTTGGTAAAATTCGGGGACAAGCCGGTACCGAAGTCGTTTTGACTATCAGTCGGAACGGCGGATCCACCAAGACTCAGGATATAAAAATTATCAGGGCAAAAATTAATGTTCCATCAGTGACGTTTGAATGGAAATCCGGCAAAGTGGCTTATTTGAAAATTTTACAGTTTAATGATGATACCCAAAGTTTGTTTAATCGTTATGTAAAACAAATAAAAAACAATGAAGCCAAATCATTAATTTTGGATTTACGCAGTAATCCGGGCGGTTATTTGGAAGCGGCTGTAGTTATTGCCAGTGAATGGTTGAAAGATGGTGAAGTTGTGGTGAGTGAGAAATCAAATGATGTGTTGATTAAACAGCATGAAGCTGACGGTTCTCATCGTTTAGCTGACGTGCCAACGGTAATTTTGGTAAATAGTGGTTCAGCCTCAGCTTCTGAAATTGTTTCTGGTGCATTACAAGATTACGGAAAAGCGATTATTATAGGAGAGCGAACTTTTGGTAAGGGTTCGGTACAAGATTTTGAAACATTTATGGATGGTTCAGCTTTGAAATTAACTGTAGCTGAATGGTATACGCCAGATGGACGAAATATTAATCAAGGAGGTATTTTGCCTGATGTGGAATTTAAAGAAGATTGGGACAATGAAGATGTTGGGGAAGATACGATGATAGATAAAGCCGTAGAGGTATTAAAATACGGCATACCTCCGCCAGAAGAAATTATTACTACCACTACTCCGCCCGCTGTTGTTCAATAAATAAAATACAAATTAAAATACCCATTTAAATGGGTATTTTAATTTATAAAATAAAAACCCCGTCAGATGACGGGGTTAAAGAACTGTGTTTTAATCAATAGCTTTCTTGAGAGCAATCCAAGGGTTTTCATTGTCCCTGGCAATCGCTTTCAATTTTTTAATAAAAGAACGGATGTCGCCGTTGTATTTGGCAAGCAACGCATCAAACATTTCGCGTGAATTGTTATATGTTCGGTATTGGGATAACCGAGCGTTATTCCACGTTTCACGGCTGACATAATTCGCATAACCGAGTTTATTTGTCATATTGGAGTTTAGAATGCGACTTTGCAGTGAAATGATCAGTTGGTTTTTGAGGTTCAATTTTTGTTCGTCGGTGAATTGTTTGTCACAATAAATAATATTCAGTTCGTTATACAAACCATTTATAATCTGATAAAAAGTTTGTTTATCTTTTCGCTGTTCACGCATTTGGCGAAGTTCTGTTGAATCAGCGCCATAATGAGCAATCATCCATCTGTCGGAAATTTCTTCTCCAACCACGTTGGCGAATGTTTCGTTAAAATCAGTCTGTCCTTTTTTCCAGACAGTAGAATGGGCAAGTTCGTGTGAAATTAGTTCGGCCAACCTCCATTCATTATTTTCAAGAATGGCCGGTGTAACTGGATCTTTAAATTTTCCTCCAGTTGAGTAAGCACCGGCTGTTCTCAGCCAAACATCCCATCCCTCAGCTTCGTATTTATTGACCCAAGGTCGAGCATCTTTCATTCTAAAAAAACCCAAGTATGGTATTTTTCCGACAACAGGAAATATCCATGTTTCATTTTGAAACGCCAGCGGTTTGCAGGCGCAAAAAACCAAGATGGTACGATTCCAATTGACAGTGTACGTACCGTAATTTTTTGTCGGAGATAAACCAAGGTTTTCTCCAAACTTTTTAATTTTCGGCACCATGGCCAAGCGTTCGGCCTGTTCTTGGGGTAGCAGATTTTGAGCCAGTACTTTGTCAATCGATTGACGGCTGTTCAGCATTTCCATTTGGAAATAAGCTGATTTCGCCGTATAACTGAACATACAACCAGATATGAAAACAGAAATCAGTATTAGAAACAAAAAATATTTGGCGCATAGTTTTAACGAACGCATTGTTACGGTCCTCCTATCGTTTTTTTAACGATGTTTGATGTATTGATTGTCAATGAACGGTATTTGTATAATACCAAAAATTACCATTTTGTCAATGTTAAAATCAATAATTTTCCAGGTTGACAAATATCGAAAAATATGCTAAAAATACCTTAAGTAAATAATAGTTCTTTATACAATTTAAATCCGCAAAACAAAGCAACAAAGTGGTATGGGAGGACAAAATGGAAAATGAAATGAAGAGTTGTGGTTTTTTTAGGAAGAGTTTGCCTTGGGTGGTTGTTTTTATTCTGATGCTGTCGGCATTCGGCGGCGGTATGTGTTGTTCTCATGTCACCTCTATGGCTCGGGAAGACCGGCTGGAGGATGTGTTGGACAACATTCGCGAGAATCATGTCGGTTCTTACGATGAAGATGAATTGTATTACGGGGCCATCAAGGGAGCTGTGGAATCGCTAAATGATCCTTTTACCAGTTATTTGACTCCGTCTGAGGCGACGGCTTATTTCAAAAGAAATAAGGGTGAAATGGTCGGTATCGGTATTGGCTATCAGATTGACCAGCAGAAACAATTTAGAATTATTTCTGTGGTGGTTGGCGGTCCGGCTGACAAAGCCGGTCTGCGAAGTGGCGATATTATTTTGAAAGTTGACGGAGCAGAACTTGTTGGTTTGGACATGCAGGGATTTTCTGATAAGGTTAGGGGAAAGGAAAATACTCAAGTAAAACTGACTGTTCAAAAGGTAGATTCGGAACAGCCGGCAGAAGTCATTATTGTTCGTTCAAAGGTTATTTTTCCGACAGTGACTTGCTCTATCAAAAATACTAGCATTCTTTATATCTCAGTCAGCCATTTTAATGACGCTGTTATGAATGGTGTTTATAACTGCGCTCGTCAGTATGTGAACGAAAATACTGTAGGAATAGTTCTTGATTTGCGCAATAATCCCGGCGGTTCACTGGAAGCATCCAGAAAGTTGGCTAGCGAGTGGATGACAAAAAGTGATATGCTGGTTTATACGATTAAAGATCGTAAGGGCAAAGATGAACTCGGAATGTCATCTGAGGAGCATCTTTTTGCCGGCATGAAAACAGTCGTATTGGTAAATAAAGGTTCAGCCTCAGCTTCTGAAGTGGTCGCCGGCGCTTTGCAGGATTACAAGTTGGCGACTATTATCGGCGAGAAAACTTATGGCAAGGGAGTGGGACAACACCTTACGGTCTTGTCAGATGGTTCGTTGCTGATATTGGTATCATTCAAATGGTACACACCTCTTGGTCGCAATGTCCACAAAATCGGTTTAACGCCGGATATTCGAATTTCGGTTGATATGGACAAGGTCGGATGGGACACTGATCCTGTTTTGGACAAGGCATTGGAGTTTCTTTCCAAGTAGCGGATAATCAGTTCTTTTTTAAAAAATACCCCCCTAAGTTTAGAGATTTAGGGGGGTTTTATTTTTATTTTTTAAATTTTATTTTCCCAATGTTTATCCGTTTCCACTTCTAATTCCAAAAATACTTTTTTGTTTAAGGCTGTTTCTAATTCTTTGCGCGCGGCAATTCCAATTTCTTTGATGGCTCGGCCATTGGCACCGATAATCATTTTTTTGTAACGCGGTTCATTGGTATAAATTGTCGCTTTAATTATTAATAATCCGCTGTCATTTTTTGTTTTTGCATCTTTTTCTTCAATACCAGTTACAACTACATGAGTGGTGTAAGGAACTTCTTTGCGCAAAGCCAAAAATATTTTTTCTCGGATAATTTCAGCTATCCAAAATTTGGGGTCAATATTAGTCATTTGTTCCGGCGGATAAAGCGCCGGACCTTCTGGCAATAATTCAAAAACCTTATCTCGCAACGGTTGAACATGGCTATTGTTTAAAGCTGACAGCTCAAAAACAGCGGAAAAATTATCTCCTAATTCGCGATAATCCTGCACATATAATTTTTCGTTCATCGGCAAGTCAGATTTGTTAATAGCCATTATCTTAGGAACAGTCAGTTGTCGAATTAAAGATAAATTGTATCTTTCTTCAGCGCCGATGCTTTTTGATGGATCAACCACATAAATTATTACATCAATATCTTTTATCGCTTCTTGAACACGTTTAGTCAATCGTCCGGCCAACAAATTGCTTTGTTTAAAAATACCCGGTGTATCAACAAAAACCGCTTGGCCTTGTGGCGTGTTTAAAACCCCATGAATAATATTACGGGTAGTTTGCGGTTTATCAGTGACAATTGCCACTTTGGTGCCAATTAGTGTATTTAGCAAAGTAGACTTACCCACATTGGAACGTCCAACTAGAGTAATTATGCCGCTTTTTTGATAATCAGGTTGGTTATTGTTTTTTGTTGTCATATTGGTATAATAATAACGCAATTAATTAAAAAAATCAACCCCATTATTATGAAAGTAATTTTTTTACAAAATGTGCCCAATGTGGGAAAAAAAGATGAAATTAAAAATGTATCCGACGGTTACGCAGTTAATTTTTTATTGCCGCGTCATTTGGCTGTGGCAGCGTCAGCAATGGCGATTAATGAATTGGAAATTCGTCGGCGGAAAATTACAAAAGATGCTGAACTTGATTTTCGGCAGCAAAGTGGTTTAGCTGAAAGATTAAAAAATGTTAAATTGGTTTTTGAAGAAAAAGCTAATGAAGCAGGAATGCTTTATGCCGCCGTTGGACAGCAGAAAATTGTCGAAGCGCTGAAACGGCAGGGGATAGAGATTGAAAAAGGGCAGATTTTAATTCAGCCGATTAAAAAAGCCGGTGAATATAAAGCTGAGATAAAATTACGGCATGGAATATCTTCAAAAATTTCCATTACGGTAAAATAATAAAATAAAAGCCCCGACCGAAGTCGGGGCTGGTTTTTTGGAGAAAAAGGTGGCGATCAGATGAATTCCCAGACGTGCTCGTAGTGGTCGCAGACCACGCAGAGGTCGATATCCTGGTCATCTGGTTTCTTTTGTAACTCTTTCCGCAGATGTTGCAGACCGCAGTTATGACTATCTTGTACCGGAGCGTCCTTTTGCCGCAGCAGTGCGTATCACCCTTGACGGTCGAACCGAAGATGCCACGAACTGGCACGATGTCGATCTGTTCTGTTCCTTTTTGGGGAACTGGCCTGTGGTGTCCGGGAACCGTCTTGTTGGATTCGGGAACCATTGACGAACATCGGGCACATAGACATTTCTTTGCCGTGTTTTTCTCCTTGTTTTTAGGTTTCCTTTGAGGATTGCCATGTTTTTAAAGAACTGAGTAGTTTAGTACATTTTGAGGGTTTTGTACAGGGTTTATTTAGGCGTTGGAAATTAGTAAATAGAAATTAAAAACCTCGGCCATTCGCCGGGGTTTTTGTTTTTGTGTTTTTTGTGAATTTATCGTCCCACCATCCTACCTAGAATATTGAATGTTTTTAAAACAATTACCAAATCTAAAATTACATTGCGATTTTTAATATAAAATAAATCATATTCCAGTTTGCGCAGATTTTCTTCCATTGTACCGTAATAAGAATTTTGTAGTTGTGCCCAACCGGTCAAACCAGGTTTGACTAAATGTCGCAGATTATAAAACGGCATCGTGTCGGTTAATTGTGTTACAAATTCTGGGCGTTCCGGACGTGGTCCTATAATACTCATTTCTCCTTTTAAAATATTTATAAATTGAGGAACTTCATCTAATCGGGATTTTCTTAATAATTTTCCTATTAAGGTGATACGCGGGTCATTGATGGCGGCGAATTTTGGTCCGTTGATTTCAGCACTGCCGCCTTGTCCGAGCGATTTCATAGTGCGATATTTATAAATTCTGAAAGTTTTTCCCAACCGCCCGACGCGTTCCTGATTTATAAAGACTGGTCCGCGGGAAGTTATTTTAATCAGCAAAGCGATTATTGGAAAAGTCACGGCAAAAAATATACTCATTATCACGGCTAGAAAATAATCCATCAAAATTCGTCCGCGGTCATAAATTTTTTTATTTTGTTCCTGTAAATTTTCAATAAACCAGCTTTCGGAAAAAGTGAATGGAGGAATTCTTTTAAAAATTTCTTCGTAAAAATTTGCCAAGTTGATTACTCCGACTTGATAAAACAAATCAGCGTACATTTGTTTCATCACTTCTTGATTTTGCGACATTGATGGCGCCACTACAAATAATTGAACAGCGCGTTGTTTAATCAGATGATTAATTTCAGAGAAATTTTTTTCTAAAATTATTTTTTTAAAATCTTTGTATTTTTCTTGATTTAATTCTGATTCATCTTGCGCAGTGCCAATAATTCCAGCCACCGCATAGCCCCACTCAGGTTCTTTTTGTAAAATATCAATCAGCTCCGCTGTTTCTTTGGTAAAACCGGCAAATACCAATTGTATTTTTAGAGATGTGGAAATAAAATGATTATAAATAAAACGCCAGCCAGCTACCAATCCAAATCCGACCAAAGTACATAGCAGAAGGATGGTTTTTGGAGCGGAAACAGTTTTTGTCGGATTGATGTAAAAAAAGGCGATGCCAAATGCCAACCAAATAATCGCCGCAATTATAATTTTTTGAAAAAATGGCCAAGAATTTCTGGATTGGTTTAAATCATATAAACCCATAATAAATAACAATATGACGGCTAAAATAAAAAGCCAAATCATTTGAGATGACAAGTCGGAAAAAGTTGGTGTGGTGAATTGCCAATAGCGCAAAACCAGTGCAAAATAAAGTCCGACATAAAGCAGGAGCATGTCGCCAATCACCAACGCTATTTGTTTAAAGCGGTAGTACATAAAGTGGATTTTATCGTTTATTTACTGTATAATATTGATATGAATTTATTGAATTCATTTTACACTAATTGGCTTAAAAAATCAACTATTTTATGGGTAGTTGGTGGTTTTTTGTTATGTGTTGTTCCTGTGGCGGTTTCAGCTCGTGTCCCTGATGATCAATGGTATATTTTGCAGGATCGAGTTTGGAATCAAATTCAAGCGCCTCAAGCATGGAATTATGAAACAGGAAATGGTCAAGTGGTTGTGGCAGTGATAGACACCGGTGTGGATATTTCTAATCCAGAGCTTAGTCAGAATATATGGTTAAACGAAGATGAAGTGGCTGATAATGGAATTGATGATGATAATAATGGTTATGTTGATGATTTACACGGTTGGAATTTTGTTGGAAAAGATAATAATATTGTTCCACCGGCTTTTGCAGAAAAACTGGAAGAGGGGGCAGCTCAACACGGTACTTTAATTTCAGGTTTGATCGGTGCGATTGGAAATAATAAATCATTGGGCACCGGTTTAAATTGGCGTGTAAAAATTATGCCTTTGAGGGTTATGGACAATAATGGTTCCGGTTCATATGGCAATATAACCGCAGCGGTTGAGTATGCTATAAAAAATAAAGCCAATGTTATTAGTATTAGTATTGTTGGTGAAGTATTGGAAGAAGAAATGCGTTCAGTTATGCGTCGGGCTTACGATGCCGGTATTGTAATTGTCGCTGCCGCTGGAAATAGTCCTAAATTAGTCAGTGGTTCAATTGATACCAATCCTGTTTATCCTGTTTGTTTTGATAAAGACAGTTCTGACAATTGGTTGATTGGTGTTACCTCAGTGGATAGAAGTGATAGTTTAAGTTCGTTCGCCAGCTGTGGTCCGTGCGTGGACATTATGGCTCCGGGTGAAAATATCTACAGTACGGAATTGTACGCTCCATCAGCCGGATTAAGCGGTCAATTTGGCGGTCCGTGGAGTGGCACATCTTTTTCTGTGCCATTGGTGGCCGGCAGCGCCGCTTTATTAAAATCAATTCGTCCCGAATGGAGTGCAAAAGAAATTATTTTGGCTTTGCTTAATTCTGCCGATGTTGTTGATGAAAAAAACCCGGATTTTGTCGGACAGATTGGTTACGGACGGCTTAATATCGGTCGGGCGGCGGAAAATGCCTATTTGAGCAAGCCGGTTGATTTGGATATTTTTAATTTATACAGTTTTAATAATAAAAAAATATATTTTTATCAGCCGCAATTATTTAAGAATGTTTATTTAACGTCTTTAGATTGGTCTGTAATAAATATGGCTTATGGAGATTTAAACAATGACGGAATTCAGGAAATAGCGACGATGACAAAAAATAAAAATAATTATCAAATTAACATTGTATCTTCCAAAGGCAATATAATTTTTCAATATAATATTAAACTATCTAAATTAGGCAGCAATTTTACAGGTTTGAATATCTATTCACAGAACAATAATCAATTTTTAATTGTCAGTGAATATGACAATAAAACAAATAAAACAAAATTTTTAAAATTAAATTGGCGTTCCGGAGAAAAAATAACGGAAGTTTCTCTTTTGGGAAGATTTGTGTCGTGGTCGTTGAAAAAAACAGAAGAAAAAATTGTGGCGCTTCAGCAAACAAATTCATCTTTGCGGCTGTTGGAGTATGATTGGAATGCTAATAAAATTGTAGATTGGAGATTAACCGGGGTGAGCGGAGTGCCGGCTTTGGCAGTAGGAAAAGTTTGGTCTGGTGATACTGAACAAGCGGTTATAACTGTTAATCGCGGAAAAAATAGTGAAATGTATGTTTATGATTTGTCTAATAGCAGTTTTATTCGTGAATCTTTCGGTTTGGCGGAAAAATATAAGCAAAATATTATTTTAAAAGATATAAATTTTGATGGTTTATCAGAAATTTTACATTTTCAATCGGGCGGAGGAAATTTTTCGGTTATTGACGGCAAAGGAAAGTGGCTTCAGAGTTTGAGGATTGATAAAATTTCAGGCCAATTAGCTGATTAAGCTCAGTTGCACGGTGTTGTTTTTTCTGATATTCTATACTTAGCAAGTAACAAGTAATAAATTGACAAATTTTGTTTTTTTAATTGTAATTTTGCATTTTGATTTTTGATTTTATTTTTTTATGGATACTCCAATTTTTGAAAAAAAGAATGTTTTAGTCACCGGTGGAGCAGGTTTCATTGGTTCGCATTTATGCGAGCGTCTTTTAAAAGATTCAAAAGTTATTTGTATTGATGATTTTTCAAACTCCAATCCGCAAAATATCACTCATCTTTTACAATATCCTGATTTTGAATTTATTAATTGCGATGTTGCCCAGCCGATTGATTTGGATAAATTTGAAGAGTTAAATAAATTTAAAGTTAAATTTCAGGGTATTCAGGAGATTTATCATTTGGCTTGTCCGACCAGTCCGAAAGATTTTGAAAGGTTTAAAATGAAATCCTTAACGGCCAATTCATCGGCCATGTTAAATACTTTAGATTTGGCAGTACAATATCATGCCAAATATGTTTTTGCGTCAAGTTCTGTTGTTTATGGAAATGCGTCCGAAACTAAATGGTCGTTTAAAGAAACTGATCAAGGTGTGGTTGACCATTTATCATCTCGCGCTTGTTATGATGAGGGTAAGCGTTTTGCTGAAACTTGCGTGGAAACTTATCGTCAAGTGCACGGTGTAGACGCGAAAATTGCTCGCATTTTTACTACCTATGGTCCGCGTATGCGTTTGTTTCAAGGATTGTTAATACCTGATTTTGTTGTCAGTGCCATTGAAGGAAAAGATTTGGTAATTTATGGCGATGAAAATATGTCAATGTCGTTGTGCTATATCAGTGATATGATTACGGGTCTGACAAAATTAATGGCGTCCGATCCGGAAGTTAAAATTATTAATTTAGGTGATGAAAAAATTATAAAATTATCTGAAGTGGCACAGATGATTATTCAAATGACTAATTCCAATTCAAAAATAACTTTTGAAAATCCGTTAGTCTTTTTGACCACCAAAGGCGCGCCTGATTTGGTTTATGTGAAAGATGTGCTTGGTTGGATGCCTTTAACCAGACTGGAAGACGGTTTAGAGAAAACCATTGAATATGTGGTGGCTAACAAAGAAGCTTTATTGTTCAATCACAAAAATTAAATTATGATTTTTGTTGTTATTCCGGCGTATAATGAAGAAAAAAATATAGGCCGCGTTGTACGCGGCCTTATTCAATATGGTTATGCCAATATTGTGGTTATTGATGACGGTTCTTGTGATAAGACCGGCGAGGAAGCGCGAATAGCCGGCGCGGTTGTTTTGCATCACACAATCAATCGCGGACAAGGTGCAGCGTTGCAAACAGGTGATGATTATATTTTATTGCGTGGCGCCTCAGTAGCGGTTCATTTTGATGCCGATGGACAATTTGACGCGGCTGATATCGCTCCAGCCATAAAATTATTACAGGAAAAACAGTTGGATGTTGTTTTGGGTTCCCGATTTTTAGATAATCGTTCGCGAATTCCATTTTTTAAAAAATTCGTGGTTTTTCCTGTCGGACGGCTGATTAATTTTTTTCTTACCGGTTTGAAATTATCTGATGTGCATAATGGTTTTCGTATTTTATCTCGTCACGCTTTGGAACAGATTCATATTACTCAAGACGGTATGGCGCATAATTCTGAAATCATCGCTCAAATAAAAAAGAAAAATTTAAAATTTGCCGAACAACCGGTGTTAGTTTATTATTATGAATATGGACAGGGAATTGGAGGTGGATTAAAAATTCTTCGTGATTGGATTTTAGCAAAATTAATTAAGTAATTATTATTTTATGTTGGCTATACAATTAATTTTAATCGCTTTATTCGCTTTGATTGTTTTAAAAACAGTTTTTCGTTTTCGCGCCGGTGATTTAAATTGGAAAGAATTAATTTTTTGGTTGATTTTTTGGTTGGCGGCAATGGTCATTGTCATCAGTCCGGACAGCACTTTTTATTTAGCCAATAAATTAGGTATCGGCCGCGGCGCGGATTTGATTGTTTATGTTGCTTTAGTTTTATTATTTATTATGGTTTTTGGTTTGACGGTTAAATTGGAAAAAATGAATCGGGATATAACGAAATTGACGCGAAAAAATACATTAAATAATGAAGAAAAAAAATGAAAATCGCTCATGTAGTTTCTACTTTTTGGCCGCGTTTTGGGGGAATAGGCCAAGTATGTTTTGAAGAAGTAAAAAGATTGACCGCTCACGGACATCAGGTTTCGGTTTTTACTTTGCTTTATCCAGGGTTGCCGGAAAAAGATATAAAAGACGGTTTTTCCATTGAACGTCTTAATCCGCTGATAAAATTTGGCGATGCCGGCATCACGCCGTCTTTATCGTCAAAATTGAAAGGTTTTGATTTAATACATTTGCACTATCCTTTTTATGGCGGTGCCGAATGGGTTTTGCCGGTTGTTGGAAAATCCAAAGCTAAATTAATCGTCACTTATCATATGGATGCGGCGCCATCTGGCTGGTTGAAAAAAATTTTTCAAAAAATTTATGATTTAATTTTCCCCCGGCTTATTTTTAAAGCGGCGGAAAAAATTATCGGCGTGGATGAAGAATATTTGGTTGATTCCGGATTTTATAAATCAGTTTATGAAAAATCGGTGATTTTGCCTAATGGGGTGGAAACAGATATTTTTAAACCGCAACCGGCGGAATTGTCTTTGTTGGGATTGGAACATTTAGCCGGAAAGAAAATTGTTTTATTTATTGGCAATTTGATGCCAATCAAACGGTTAGATTTGTTAATTGAAGCTCTTGGAATTTTGAATGATTCGGAATTATCATTGGTGGTTGTTGGTGGCGGATATGATGAATATCGTTATAAAAAAATGTTATCAGAATCAAAATTGGAGGATAAAGTTATTTTTACCGGACATTGCGCCGACGCAAAACGACTGACTGCTTTTTGCAACGCCGCCGATTGTTTGGTTGTGCCGTCTGACACTGAATCTTTTTCTTTGGTCGCGATTTATGCTTTGTCGTCCGGCTTGCCGGTTATTGCCAGTGATATACCGGGTTTAAGAGGACGTGTGTCGGATGGTGTTGATGGATTTTTGTTTAAAAAAGGTTCGGCTGAAAGTTTGGCGGCTAGATTGAAAAAGTTTTTTGAATTACCTCCGGAGCAGAGAAAACAAATGGGAGAAAAAGGCCGAGAAAAAGTTTTGTCGGAATATACTTGGGATAAACATATGGAAAGTTTAGAAAAGATTTATTCTTCGGTTAGCTGATTGTTTTATGAATTTTAATTATGAACAATCAATTTGGGGGCGGGGGACGGCGACTTTGAATGTGTCGGATCCGTCTTGTTTTCGTTTGAAACAATGTTTAAAATCTTTTTTAAATTTGCCAGCTAACGGCCGTATTTTAGAAGTTGGTTGCGGCGCCGGACAATTTATTGGAGCTATCAAAAAAAATATGCTTCAAGCTGATTGTCGCGGTTGTGATATTAGTCAACAGGCGATTGAACAGGCTAAACAAAGAAATGATGGTGTGATTTATGAATTGATGAATAATGAAAATTCTTTACCTTATGATAGTGATTCGTTTGATGGGGTGGCGATATTTGATGTTTTGGAACATGCGGTTAATCCTGAAAATTTATTGAAAGAAATTTATCGGATTTTACGCCCGCATGGAGTTTTTTATATGTTTGTGCCATGTGAAGGTGATAATTTATCTTTTTGGCATTGGTTGGATAAATTAGGATTAAAAAATAATTTGACCAAAAAATTCGCCGGTCACATTAATTATTTTTCTCGCGGCGATATTGTGCGGTTATTGCAAAAAAATGGATTTGACATCAGCCGCTGTCGTTACAGCGAACATATTGTCGGGCAAAAACTCGGAGTTTTTTCATTTTTTATGATGAATCGTGCCGCTAAAAAACAAAATGGCGGACAAATTAATAATGAGGAATATTTTGCGAAATTTAATGGTTCTGGTGTTTCGTTGTTTAAAAAATTTGTTAACGCATGGATTAATTTAGAATCTTGTTTGTGGCAGAAAATTCCGTCGCCGAATTTACATATCACATCAATCAAAAAATAATTATGAAAGTTTTACATATTGTTCCGTCTGCTTTTGATTATTTTAACGATATTAGAGATTTTGTGTTTCAACTGACTGATCATTTGTCTGATTTGGAAGTGGAATCTGAAATTTTTACATTGCAATATGGCACTACTACCCGACAAACAAAAATTGAAATCTGGCAAAAATCACCAGGCGCTTCTTTTGAAGGTCATATTAAAATTAATGAAATAATCGCCTCACTGGATAATTTTGATATTATTCATTTACATTGTCCTTTTTTGGGTGCCGCCAGACGATTATTGGCTTGGAAAAAACAAAATCCGGACAGAAAACTGATTATTACTTATTATCGCGATATAAGGTTGACAGACCTGTTTTCTTTTTTCATTTTGTTGTATAATAATTACTATCTGCCGAAAATATTTAAAGTGGCAGATGCAATCAGTTGCTTGTCAGCTGAAGATTTAAAACGAACTTCGGCTTGGCGTTGGATGAAAGACAAAAAGGCGATAATTGAGTTGAAAAGTATGGCCGATAAATCGGAAAATCAGCCAAATGTCCACTTGACAGAAGATGTCAATAATATACAATTAATACCGGCTGCGGAATTGGCGGAAGCCTGTATTCGCGCCTATAATAAACTTTTAGTTAAATAATCAATATTATTTATGTCTGAAGATAAAAAGAATTTTTTTAACAGTTTAGAGCCGAAAAGCGCTTTGATTGTCGGACTTATTTCCGGTATTTTAGTGCTTTGTACAATCGGTTTTATTGTTATGAGCGCTTTATTTTTGAGTGGAAATTTGGGTAGTTGCGGCGGCGACGAAATGCTCAGTTTAACGGATAGTGTGTTGGCCGGCGGCGAACAAGCTTCTGCCGATGTGCCAAAAACCGACAAACCGACCGTTGAATTATTCGTAATGTCTTATTGTCCATACGGTTTACAGATGGAAAAGGCCTTTTTACCGGTGATGGATCTTTTGAAGGATGAAGCCACAATGGATATTAAATTTGTATCTTATGCTATGCACGGCAAGAAAGAAATTGATGAAAATACTAGACAATATTGTATTCAGAAAGAACAAAATGGAAAATTCCTTGATTATATGGAATGTTTTACAGGAAAAGATGATTCCGCCGGTTGTTTGAAAGCAAGCGGAATTGATGAAGCCAAAATGAATGCGTGTGTGGCAAAATCTGACAAAGATTTTGGCATTACCGCTCAATATAATGACCAAGCTTCATGGTTAAGCGGACAATTCCCGATTTATCCGGTTCACGAAGAATTAAATGAGCAATATGGCGTTCAGGGTTCTCCAACTTTGGTGATTAATGGCGTGGAAGCCAATGCTTCCCGTAGTCCGGAAGCGATAAAACAGGTTGTTTGTTCCAGTTTTAAAACTCCGCCGGATTTATGTAAACAAATACTCAGTAATTCAGCTGCCGGCGCAGGATTTGGCAATACGGCCGGAACAGCTGATGCTTCAGCCGGTTGTGGCGGTTAATTCTACTTTTCCTCATCGTTTACTTTTTACTAACTATTAATTAATGTTCTATGGGAAGATTTAAAAAAGGACTTTTTTTAGGCGGATTAATTGGCGCCGCTGCTATGTGGTTGAATACTACTATTAAAGGCAAAGAAATTCGTGCTAAAATCGCCGCTCACTTGGAACCTCTCTATGCTGAATTGAAAGAAACTATCAAAACTTTGGAAGGGCCGACTAAAGAAATGTATGATGCTTTAGTGGAACGGGCTGTTGAAGAATATGCCGCAAAAAAAGAAATGGCGGTTGATATGAAAAATCATTTGATAAAGGAATTGCAGAAACGATGGGATGGGTTGGCTGAAGAAATTAGAAATAAATAATCATAAAAACCGCCGTAAGGCGGTTTTTTGATAAATAAAAAGACCCTGGTATATGCCGGGGTCGGAAAGAACTTTGAAACGAATTAAAAGCGTGGGTAGAAAATTCTGAATCTGCCACCCCACTTGTATGTATCGTCGATTGAAAGTGTGTTGAGGTTCCAACCTTCGTTAAACCAAGTTGTGATGACGGTTCGTGGAATACCACTGGTGTCGCGGACACAGAATATGTTTGGGTGGCCTTTGTGGAGAATGGCCTGGCGTTGTCCGCTTTTCTGGTGTTTCATCAGTTGGTAAATTCCGAACATGGTCGTTATGACTTTGGATTCACCGCCCAAATTGGCGATGATTTTTTTTGGGTTGAAATGATCTTTCTGATGATCAAGGTAACCGTACTGAATTGGTGTGTTTTTTGTTTTTTCACAAAGCCCGAAAAAATATTTTTTAAACAAATGGTTGGCGCCGGAAATTTTTACCGTCGCTGTTTCAGAAGTGTCTGTTTTAAAATTGTCGGACACGACGAAAACGATATTTGTGTCGGGTTTTTGCGCGTTGTCAGTTTTCAGAATAGATTGCCACAGCTTGCTGAGAGATTTTAAAATTTTCTCATACCAGTTGTTTTTACGGTTCATTGTTCACCCCGTTTCATTGTTTATGATGATTTTGTTGGTAAAGAGCTGATAAAAAAAATATAACAAATTTTATTCAAATTGTCAATCATCAAAATTCGGCATACCCATTTAAATAGGTAGTTAAATTTTTGCTTTATATTGCTTGATTTAATTTTTTGTTGTAGTATTAAATTAATAAAAATATAAATTATCTATAAAAAATCATATGGATAGCGTAAAAGAATTAACCAAAAAAATAATCACTTTTCGTGATGCTCGCGATTGGAAACAGTTTCATAATCCGAAAGATTCGGCGATTTCGCTGGTTTTGGAAGCAGGGGAAGTGTTGGAACATTTTCAATGGAAGAACAAGGAAGAAATGGAGGAATATGTTAAAACTTACAAAGAACATATTGGCGAGGAATTGGCCGATGTGTTGTCTTGGATTTTATTGATGAGTTATGATTTGGATATTGATATAGTTGATGCGTTAGAGAAAAAATATAAAAAGAATGAGGATAAATATCCGGTTGAAAAAGCCAAAGGAAAACATACTAAATATAATAAGTTGTAAATTATAATAAATCAAAAATACCCATTTAAATGGGTATTTTTGGTCTAATTTTTATTCGGGTTGTGTTGTGTACTTTTTTGTTTAAAGAGAGTAAAATTAAACAATTAAATTAATAATTAAACTTATGAAAATTAAAGAGTCGGCAGTATTTTACTTTAGGAATTAAAAATGTCAAAGTAGAGTAATTAAACATTTCTTTTTGTTTTAAAACAAATCTCAAAGGTTGAAGAAGTGATAGAAAATAATTAAAAAATATTTTTAAATTTATGAAAAGAAAAGCAGATGCTGAAAAAATAAAAAAAATATTGGAAAAGAGAGGATATCCAAACGGTGAAGTGCCGAGAGGACATGAAGTGCATCATATTAAACCTCTCGCAAAAGGCGGAAAAGATACCCCCAAAAATCTCGTTGTAATAAAAGTTAGCAAACACAAACAAATACATAAAAATCGTAGAAAGCGTGGGGAAGAATAAAAATAATTTAAAGTAGGTAGAGCGAGTGGAGCGTAGGGGATGTTGAAAATCGGTAATTCAGTAAAGATCGCGCCAATCGCGCCCGAAATAATTATTCAAAACAGGTCATCCGGCCTGTTTTGTTTTTACCAGTATAATTTAGTTTCTAGAAAGATAGTTTTTAGCTTGACAAATAGAAAAAAAGGAGTAGAGTATCTCTATTAAAAGGATTTTTTATATGAGTAAAAAATTAATTACACAGATTGATGATTTTTTAACAAATAATATTGTAGTGACAATCGCAATTGGCTATTATTTGTTTTTAATAGTTATTCTTTTAATACGTTGGTTGTCTCCATATGTTAAAGATAATAATGATTTTACTATTGTCTTAAACATAATTAACATAGTAGTAATATTTGCTACTTTTTTAGCCATATTTTTGTATACACTTGAAACAAAAGATTTAAAAAAAATACAGAAAAAACAATTAGAGCATCAGCAAGAAAGTAATTTGCGCCCTGTTATTTTACGAAGTGGTTGGATATCAAAATGGGAGGATATAAAGTTTAGTATCAAAAACGGGCAGTTGAAAGGTCAACCGTTGCAATTTACTATTCTAAAAAACATTGCAAAGGATATAAGTGGTTACATTATAATTAATAAAAATAAATATAACCTCCTTTTTGCAAATGAAATATCACAAATTAATGAAAAAGATTCGTTGACCTTGCTTTCTGATCTTGAAAAAAGAATAATGATTCATCTTTATGAAATTTATACTAAAACTAAGATGAACTCAAAATGGAAAATTTCGGAAGCTAAGCAGACATTGGATATAAAAGAAGGTGAATATATGGGTACTTTAAATAGTAGTAGATATATTCGAATTATAGATGATGAATTTCGATTGACCAATGATGGAATACGTTTTATGGATAGTGAAAAACCAAAGGCTTTTCAGTTTTTGCCAAGTTGGGGCTGGATGAATGCAGGGACAAAAATTAATGCTATTTTTGAAAGTGGTAAATATAAAGAGACACAAGAAGAAAATCAAATATATCTAACTTATACTGATATGGGTGAAAATAAATATTTTACGAGAGAAAATAAAGATTTTTCTCAAAGTTCTGGAAAATTATAATTATTTTAAAAAATAAAAAACAGACTGTGAGGTCTGTTTTTTAAATACCCATTCTAATACCCATTGTAATAGGTATTAGAATTTTGAACGGATTTGTGGTAGTATACAATTGTTAATTTGATAATTTTATTATATGTCAGCGAGAAAAACGGAAGACCGGAATATCCGGAAAATTGCGCGGATTGGTTCGTCTAGTTTGGGTATTACTTTACCGATTGAAATTTTGAGGGAATTAAAATGGAAAAAATTTCAAAAGGTTATTGTTAAAAAATCAGGCAAAAAAATAATCATTGAAGATTGGAAAAAATAAAATATGAACAACGCATATAATTGGTACTCCCAACTCATTAAACCATTCTGGTCTCCGCCATCTTGGCTTTTCGGTCCGGTTTGGACGGTTCTTTATATTTTAATCGCCATTTCTTTTGGCAAGGTATTATTAATGGCATTTCAAAAACAAATTAGCTGGATGGTGGCTTTGCCGTTTATTCTGAATATCATCTTTAATCTTTCTTTCACCCCGTTGCAATTTGGATTGCAAAATAATTATCTAGCGGCGATTGATATTCTGTTGGTGCTTGGCACTTTGGTTTGGGCGATGGCAGCTATCTATTCGCATGCTCGCTGGATTACTTATGCGCAAATCCCGTATTTTCTTTGGGTTTTATTCGCCACGGTTTTGCAGTTGACTATTACTTATTTAAACCGATAACAACAAAACCGCCGAAAGGCGGTTTTATTTTTTTTGTAAATCTATCACAGTCAGCTGAAGTTCGCGGTTGCCATTCCATTCATTCACGCTAATGCGGAATACCATATCTATTTTATCACCCGGTTTGAGAATTTCTCGCCAGTTAGAAGGATGTTTTCCAATGTCGCCGAAACCAAAGGCGATTGTTTTTTTAATTATTTGGGAATTATGTTTAACCATTAATTGCAGATGTTTTCTGTCTTGTCCGACCGGATTAACATTGACCACTGTTAAATCAGAAGCCAGATATTTTGGCTCTTCATTAGCTTGTCCAAATGGTTCAAATCTTTGTAAAATGTCATATAATTTCCAATCCACTTTGTCCAAATCCACTTCGGCATCAATGGTAATTTGTGGCGCCAATTCCATTCCAGCAGTAACGGCGGAAATTTTTTCTAGCATTTTTTCTTTGAAAGATTCTAATAAGTCCGGTGATTTTAAAGAAAAACCTCCAGCTTGAGGATGTCCGCCGAATTTACTGAATACTTCCGGCATTTCTTTCATGGCGGCAATCAAATTAAATTCCGCAATGCTTCTGGCTGAACCGGAAATTTCTCCATCGGTTAAACCCATCACAAACGATGGTTTATAATATAAATCTTTAAGTTTTCCAGCAATTAATCCGATAATACCAAGAGACCAATTATCGCCGATTACAAATAAACCGGCGTTATTTTCTTGTTTTGTTTCTTTGATTTGAGAAATTGCCTGACTAACAAGTTGTTCAGTTAATTTTTGTCGGTCGTAATTATTTTTTCCCAACTGAACAGCTAAATCCGTGGCGGTTTTTTCGTCTTCAGCCATTAGTAAAGCAAAAGCCGAATTGGCATGATCCATTCGTCCGGCGGCATTAAGACGAGGAGCTAATTGGAAACTGACTGTTTCTGAATCATAGGTTCTTTTTGGTTTTCCTGTTTCGTCGGCCACTCCGGCGGCGATTAATAATTGTCGCAAGCCGAGATTTTTAGTTTTATTCAAAACTGTCAGTCCATATCTGGCCAATGTTCTTGATTCGCCAAGCAGCGGCACCATATCAGCAATAGTGGCAACTGCCACCAAATCCAAAATCCATTTTTCAAAAGCTTCGTGAGTTTGTCCGTCCGGCAAAGTCTCGTTTTCTTCTTGATGTTTATTTAAAAGTCCTTGCGCCAATTTAAACGCTACCGCCGCGCCAGCCAGAGTTTTGCAAGGATAATTATCTTTTGGCGATAGGGGATGAATAATGGCGTCAGCCGGCGGAATTTCAATCGGAACAGTGTGATGATCAGTAACAATAATATCCATTCCTAATTTTTTTACTTCTTTAATTTCATTTAAATTACTGACACCGCAATCACAAGTAATAATCAAATCTGTTTTTTGTTCACGTAGAAGTTTCACTGTGTTTGTGTTTAAACCATAACCGTCAGTTTCGCGGTGGGGGAGGAAAACATTTACTTTTTTAGCGCCAAGTTTTTTTAAAGTTTGAATTAAAATCGCCGCCGAACAAACTCCGTCAGCATCGTAATCGCCGTGAACAACAATGTTTTTATTTTTTTTAATGGCGTTGAAAATCATTTTCGTCGCTTTTTCCATATCTTGAAAAATAAAGGGGTCATGAATATCCTGAACATAATCCGGATTTAAAAATTCATCGATAGCCTCTTGAGTTTTGATATTTCTATTCCAAAGCAAACGGCAAATAATCGGCGGCAATTCAGGATATTGGCCGATAAATTCTTCGGGTGGCGGTAAAGTAACAACCCATTTTTTCATAAATTATAATTGAAACGCCGGAAGAATAGTGAACATTAACATGGCAAGTATGCCGACGACAGCCACTAAAATCCAAATATTTTTTACTGTTTTATGTTTCATATATTTAAAAAATTATAAATTATCGTTTAAGTACCTCAAGGTATGTTTCTGCGGGTATGTCAATTTTGCCGTGAGCTTTCATTTTTAATTTTCCTTTTTTCTGTTTTTTAAGCAGTTTCATTTTTCTGGTAACATCGCCTCCATATAGCTTAGCCGTCACATCTTTGCGGAAGGCTGTCAAACGCTCGGCGGCAATTATTTTTCCGCCGATGGCGGCTTGAATTTTAACTTCAAACTGCTGGCGTGGCAAACTTTTTTTCAGTGAGTCAACTATTTTTCTTCCGACATTATAAGCTTCATCTTCCCAAACCAAAGTCGCCAGCGATTCCACCTGTTCATCGGCAATGACAATATCCAATTTAATCACTGAGGTTGATTCGTATCCGATGTGTTCGTAATTCATTGAAGCGTATCCGGAAGTGACAGTTTTCAGTTTGTCATAAAAATCCGTAATCAATGAAGCCAGAGGAATTTCATAATGTAACATAGCTCGCTGATCTGTGCCGGCGCTTAAATATTCGGTATTTAAATATCGTCCGCGTCGTTCGGATACCAAAGCCATTACATTGCCAACATAATTTTTTGGCGTAATGACATCTAAAGACATCCACGGTTCAAAAACATCTTTAATTCTTGCCGGATCGGGCATTTCTTGCGGACTGTGCACGATAATTTCTTCACTATTGCTTTTTACGACTTTGTAAGCGACGCTGGGAACGGTAATGACCACATCAATATCATGTTCGCGTTTCAGGCGTTCTTGAAAAATATCCAAATGCAACATTCCTAAAAATCCGCAACGGAATCCAAAACCAAGCGCTTGCGAATGTTCTGGTTCGTAATAAAGAGATGAATCGCTTAATTTTAATTTATCTATAGCATCACGCAGTTCACGATATTGATCACCCTCTTTCGGAAAAATTCCGGCAAAAACCATTGGCTTGACTTCTTTATAGCCAGGCAGAGGAGTGGTAGCTAATTTTTCATTTAACAATGTAATTGTATCACCGACACGGCAATCGCGAACTTCTTTCAATCCAGTGATAATATAGCCGATTTCGCCATTTTTTAATTTATCAGCTGTTTGAAATTTTGGAGTGTAATATCCAATTTCCAAAACTTCGGCTGGTGTTTTGGTTGTCATTAAAATTATTTTATCGCCTTTTTTTAATTCACCGTCTACTATTCTGACTGAAGCGACTACTCCTTTAAATTCGTTATATTCAGAATCAAAAATTAAAGCGCGTGGCGTCAATGATGAATGATCTTTTGGCGGTTGTGTTTTTTGAATAATCGCGTCTAAAATTTCTTCCACTCCGACGCCGGTTTTTCCAGAAGCTAAAATTATGTCGCTTTCAGGACAGCCAATTAAATGAATAATTTCCGCTTTGGTTTTTTCAATATTAGCCAGTGGCATATCAATTTTATTGATAACCGGAATAATTGATAAATTTTGTTCCAAAGCCAAATAAAGATTACCGATAGTTTGCGCTTGTACACCTTGTGTAGCATCAACTAATAAAATTGCCCCTTCTACGGCCGCCAACGAACGGGAAACTTCATAATTAAAATCAACATGTCCCGGAGTATCAATAAGATTCAAAATATAATCACGATATTTTAATCTGACCGGCGTAAGTTTTATGGTTATTCCGCGTTCACGTTCCAAATCCATTGAATCAAGCAATTGATTTTTCATATCTCGCCGAGAAACCGTTCCGGTCAATTCCAAAAATCGATCGGCCAGGGTGCTTTTTCCATGGTCAATGTGGGCAATAATGCAGAAATTTCTAATTTGTTCATTCATAAATTGTTTACTATTCCTTTGTGTCTGTCATTGCTTCGGCCGGCAGGTTATTTGATTTTAAAAATCTTTTTTCAAAACTATTTTTAAAATGTATAAATTCCGGCACTTTGAGAAGATAGCATATTAAACCGTAAATTGCCAGACCCATTACTCCGGCCACAAAACCCTGTCCAAAAATACCTAAGAAATAATTTAAATTGAAAATTTTCGCCAGTGGATATTTAAGCCATTGGATAACCAATCCCATTACTAAAGCGGCGGCGAGAATTCTGTATAATGATGATAGTATTTTTTCAGCCTCAATGATTTTTATTTTTTGCCGCAATTTAATAAATAAAATTACAGCATTAATTGTTGCGCCAATTGAACAAGCCAATGCCAAACCGGCAACACCAAGCGGTTTCATTAAAATTAAAGCGGCGATGATGCTTATTAATTCTGAAATCACGCCGATGATAAAAGGGGTTTGTGTGTCGGTTAAAGAATAAAACGCGCGAGCCAGTAAAGGAATTAATGATTGAGCAAATAGTCCAAACGCGAAGAAAGCTAACGCATTGGCGGTATGAATAGTCGCTTCCCAATCAAAAGCGCCGGTTCCAAGCACCACGCGGACAATTTGCGCTCGCAATAACATAATGGCGATTGAAACAGGAATAATTAAAAATAATATTTGGCGAATGGTAGCGGAAAGATTTTTAGCAAATTCTTGCATATCGTTTTTGGCGGCGGCTGATGATAAAACAGGAAAAACAGCCAAAGCAAAAGGTATACCAATAATGCCAATCGGTACTCCTTGAAGATTGTTGGCGTAATTATAAACAGCTACACTGCCCAACGGCAACCAGGAAGCTAAAACTGTTACTACCACGATGTTTAATTGAGATATGGCTAAACCTAAAGTTCGTGGCGCCATTAATTTGGCGATTAAAACCATTTCTTTGTCACGCAAATCAAAAATCCATTTCCAGCGGTAGCCGGATTGCCAAGCTCCATAAAATTGTAAGGCAAAATGCATGGCCGCGCCAAAAACTACACCCCAAGCCAAACCGGTAATACCAAAAATCGGAACAAACACAATTGCGCCGATAATGATGCCGACATTATAAAATATTGGAGCGATTGAATATAATAAAAATTTTCTTAGCGATTGTAAAATTCCTCCCAAAGTCATGGACAGACCTAGAAATATCGGCGAGAAAAACATTATTCTAGTAAATGTAATCACTAACATTTTATTTTCTTCGGAAAATCCAGGCGCAATCAACGGAGCGAAATGTTGAGAAAAAATTACTCCCAAACCGCCAAGTATAATGAGAGTAATTCCGGCAATGTTAAAAATATTATTGGCCATTCGCCAGGCTAAACTTTTGTCTTCGCCATGTTGTTGAAATAGTTTGGTGAAAACTGGAATAAAACCAGCGGTTAGCGCTCCGACGATTAAAAGATTATAAATTAAATCAGGAATTTTAAAAGCGGCGTAATAAGCATCCATTATCGCTCCAGCTCCAAAGTAGTGCGCAAAAATACGGTCGCGGACTAAACCGATAATACGACTTAATAAAGTAGCGCCGGCGATTATTAAAGCGGCGCCGGTGATGGTTTTAGACTGATTATTTAAAGCTTGAGTAATCATTAATTTGAAATTGGAAATTGTAAACCGGAAACGCGTTTGTCAGTGAAAAATTATTGTTGATTGGTAGTGGTTGCTGGAATATTTACGATTAAGAAAGCGTAATTTATTTTTTTACTGTTTTCCGGATGTTGTGTATAAACTGTTCCGTCAATTCCGTCGTTGCGGCTAAAAGTGAATTGTTTAAAAAGCTTACCCTCACTTTCGGTTTCGATTTTAAAGTGCTTGTCTCGTAATTTATTTTTATAAAAAGAAATCAAGAAACTTGGTTCCGCTTGAACATCGCGCCATTCAATCTGAATTGTATCGCGATTGTCGCTGACCGGAGTGGTAACCAATCGCCAAAAATTATAAACATTGAATTTTTTTGTCGTGCTGGGTATTTGTTCCCCTGTGTTTTGTTCATTTTTTAATGAATAAAACAAAGGTGATAAAACTATTTTTGGAATCAGTGAAGCAATGCCAATACTTCGGCTTTTGTATTTTCCGGAGATAAAAGTAATACCATCTACATTGTACTCATCATATAGAGAAATATCTTGCGGAAAAGATTCTGGCAGCGTTTTTAATCGTTGCGGGCCTTGTCCAATGTAAATTTTTAATCCTACTACCAGTCCAATAATAATTAAAATAAAAAAACCGCAACTGCTCATACAGGCCGCAGCAAAACCAAATTTCTTTTTAGTTAATTCGCGCATCGGCGGTTCAACAATCTGCACATCTTTAATTAAATCTTTGTCCATAAGTTGAAATAATTAGTAAACATATTCTATCAGAGTTTTCCAGCTTTGTGTAGTGGGTAAAGTGTGATATACTATTAATAGTCCATAGTTGATAGTTTATGGACAATAGCCAATAGTTTTATGGATATTTCTTTTTATGGAGCGGCACGAGAAGTGACAGGATCGTGTAATTTGTTGTCTGACGGCAAGGTTAAAATACTTGTGGATTGCGGCGCTTTTCAAGGTGGGGATTTTTTAGAAAATAGAAATGAGCATACCTTTGCTTTTGACCCAAAAGAATTAACGGCCGTAATGGTGACTCATTCACACTTAGATCATGTCGGCCGGTTACCTCTATTAGTAAAAGGCGGATTTAGCGGATATTTTTATGCTACGCCACCAACTGTTGATTTAACGAGGTTGATTTTGTTAGATGCTCTAGAAGTAATGACATATAATTCTCGCAAATTTGGCACGCCGATTTTATATAGCGAGATAGACATTAATAATGTAATGGCGCAATTTAAAACAGTTGAGTATCACGAAGAACAAATTATAAAAACCGTTTCTGGGCAAGAAATAAAGTTTAAATTTTATGATGCCGGACATATTTTTGGTTCGGCTTTCATTGAAATTAATTTGTCCGGCAAAAAGATTATTTTTTCCGGCGATGTAGGCAATGCCGAAGTTCCTATTTTAAGAGAAACGGAAAAATTACCAAATGATGTCGATGTGGTGGTTTGTGAATCCACATATGGTGATCGGTTGCATAATGTACAAAATAAAAGACAGGAAGTTATAGAAAAAATTATAAAATCAGCAATTGATAGAGGTGGAGTTCTGATGATACCGGCATTTTCGGTGGAAAGAACACAAGAACTTTTGTATAACTTAAATGATTTAATTCAGCACAAGAAGTTGTTACCTCGAGATATTCCAATCTTTTTAGATAGCCCATTGTCTATTGACGCAACCGAAGTTTTTCGTCGTTATCCTAAATATTATGATGAGGAAGCAATAAAATTTTTACAAGCGGAAAATGATTTGTTTGAATTTCCCGGTTTGCGTGTTTGTTACAATAAAGAAGAATCAAAAAAAATAAACAGCACGCCCGGAGTGAAAATTATTATTGCCGGCGCCGGTATGATGAATGGCGGTCGGATTATGCATCACGCCCTCCGGTATTTATCAGACTTTAGAAATACATTATTCTTTGTCGGTTATCAAGCCAATAATACTTTGGGTCGGAGGATTTTGGAAGGGGAGTCGCCGGTTGATATTTTTGGAGAAAAAATTTCTGTCCGTTGCAAAATTGAAGCAGTCAGTATTTTATCAGCTCATGCTGATCAGAAAAAAATATTGGAATGGCTGAATAATTCCGGACATCATCCAAAAAAGATTTTTTTGAATCATGGTGAATCGCAAGCTTGTGATGTATTACGGGACAAATTATTTTCTGAATTTCAAATTGATGTCACCGTAGCGGAATACGAAATACCATTAGAGGTATAAAATACTATAAATTATCCCAGTATCAAATCCCCTTATACCTTTATTTAATTCTAGTTTACTTTCAAGACATCGGCTCCGTCCCGCTGAGCGGGACTCCGCCTTACATTTTATTAATTCAAATACTCACATTGGATTGATACGGGATTGTTAACTGTTACAAAATTTACTTCGTCCGCAAAATGCGGACTCAAAAATTTTGGACGTTAACAAAAAGCCTCGCAAAATGCGGGGCTTATTTTTTTAGATTTACCAATGTTTAGAAAAAAATTAAGTTTTTTCAACTTTTGAATTGGCAAAAAGTCAAAGACATTCGGCGTATTGGTTATTTTGAATTTTGAATTATAATTTTGATTTTTGCATTTTGATCTTTGACTTAAAAGAGTTATCCACAACCCCGCAAAATGTGGGTTTTTTTGTTTTGTTTTAGCCAAAATTTATTTGGTGAAAAATGTTGACCAATGTTTAAAAGTGGTGTAAAATGGAAGTAGGTGGTAAAAAGTGGGGAAGTAGCTAAAAATGGATACAAATGCTTGCGTTATCCATTTACTAAAATTTCTATGTTTATTGGTGAATATAATCATAATTTAGATGACAAAGGACGTTTGGCAATACCGGCTAAATTTCGTTTAGAATTAAAAAAGGGAGCAGTTGTCACTCGTGGTTTAGACAACTGCTTATTTTTATATACAAAACAAGAATGGGAAAAATTAGCGGTGAAATTAGCTTCGTTGCCGATTAGTCAATCAAACAGTCGGGCATTTGCTCGCTTAATGTTAGCCGGTGCGATGGATGTTGAATCAGATAAGCAGGGTCGGGTGATTTTGCCAGAGTATTTAAGAAAATTTGCCGGATTGAAAAAATCGGTTGTAGTGGCTGGATTGTATAGTCGATTAGAAATTTGGGATGAAGAAAAATGGTCTATTTACAAACAACAAACTGAATCTGAAAGCGGTACCATTGCCGAGCGGATGGGTGAGCTGGGGGTTTAAATCTTTAAAATTTAATTATGGAGAGGCATATTCCCGTTTTATTAAACGAAGTGATTGAGGCGTTAAGTTTGAAACCCAACGCCAATATTATTGATTGTACTTTGGGTGACGGCGGACACAGTGAAGCGATTTTGGAAATAACCGGTTCAAACGGAAAAATAATGGGAATGGATGCTGACGCTGAATCTTTGTTGAGAGCGAAAAGATATTTATATCGCTATGGTGATCGGGTAATTTATGTCAGAGATAATTTTGTTAATTTAAAAAAAGCGGTTGAAGAAAATAGTTTCAAGCAAGTTGACGGAGTGTTAATGGATTTAGGTTGGTCAATGCCGCAATTTTTTGAACGGGGCAGAGGATTCAGTTTTAATCCTGTGAATAGCGAAGGTGAGCCGTTGGATATGAGATTTGATACTAATAATTCAACCACAGCGGCCGATATAATAAAAAATTCCAATAAGGAAGAATTGGCTGGAATATTTAAAAAATTTGGTGAGGAAAAATTTAGTCGTGAAATTGCTTCGGCAATAGTGACAGCAAGGAAAAAAAATCCGATTGAAACAACAGGTCAGTTGAATGAAATAATTCTGGATGTTTACCGGACAAAATTACAAACTGAAAAAGAAGTGCCGTGGGTTGGTGGTTTACATCCGGCGACTAAGGTATATCAAGCTTTAAGAGTAGCAGTTAATCGTGAATTGGAAATGTTGTCAATGAGTTTACCGCAAGCAATAGAGGTGTTGGCGCCGCAAGGACGATTAGCTGTTATCACTTTTCATTCTTTGGAGGACAGAATAGTTAAACAGTATTTTCAAACGCTTGGAGACAAATGTGTTGTAATCAATAAAAAACCGATTATTGCAGGAGAAGAAGAGTTGAAAAATAATCCTCGGGCGAGAAGCGCAAAGTTAAGAATTATAGAAAAAAAATAATTTTATAAAGTATGTCATTACGCCGTAAAATAAAATATCAATTTGAATATTACCACAGATTTTTGTTGAGTGTGGGCAGTTGTTTAAGACCGCCGGCTTGGTTAGTTGGGCGCGGAATGAGAGTGATATGTTTATTTTTATTGACTGTGGTGTCAGTGGCGTATATTGGCGCTATCAGCCGGGCGGCCGGTAGCGGATATCAAATGAAAAGCTTACAAAAGAGAGTTGATAATTTACAAATGGAAATACAAAAAATTGATGTGGATATTGCCGGTCAGAATTCAATGTCCAGTTTAGAAAAACGTTTGCAAGAAACCGATATGATTTTAGTAAAAAATATTAAATATATTGTCATTTCCGGTTCGGAAATGGCGAAACAGTAGTTTTAGTTCCTTTGTTCCCCATGGCAAAAGGGCCGCCTGTTTGGCGGTCTTTTTGTATGTGTGATATAATATGTAAGAACAATTTATAGACAATTATGTTTTTTTTGGTATTACAAAGACTATTTTTTGGGGCAGTGATTGATATTCTTTATTTTCCGATTTGGTGGTATATCGGCGGCACAAAACATGCCGCGATTTGGTGTTTGCAACTTTTGAAAAAAGGCAATGACACATTGGCTCCGGCTTTGTGGTTGCAAAATATTTTTGTGCCGATGTATGGCCAGTATGATTGGCAGGGACGAATAATCAGTTTTCTTGTCCGTTCAGCGCAGGTATTTGTCCGCAGTTTAGCTTTGGTTTTGTGGCTGGCGGTTTGCTGGTTGTTGCTTTTAATTTGGTTAGCAATGCCGTTGGTGACAGCTTATGGATTATTAAAATCGGTGATTAAACTTTGATATGCTTTTTGAAAAAAAACAACCGCTAAATTTATTGATATGTCCGTCTTGTAAAGGAACCGGCATTGTTGGTATGTCCGGTTGTTCAGAATGTCGTGGCAAATCGGTTGGTTATCGTCCGCGCCAAAAATTATTACATTGGTCATTTCCTTTGACTCGGTATAATTTGGCATTGCTTAAAGCAAAAAGAATTTTTAATAAAATTAGACGGATTACTTTTGTTGTTTTATGGCTTAATGCTTGGGGTTGGTTTGGATTTTTGATTTATAAAAAAGTTATTTGGGCCGACGTGATTAAGGGTCCAGAGTATATGTGGAATGCTTTAAACAATGTTGAAGGTTCCAGTTGGATTTTGTTTTGGCTCGGCGTGATTTTTATCAGTTATTGGACATACCGCGTCATTACTGAACGAAAAATCAAAGGGGAGGTGGAAAAATATAGTTATGATGTTCAGATGACGGCGGCGGAAAATCAAATTTTAACCGATTGGAAACAAATTGAAAAAATATCCGGTCGGCAAAGTTTGAATATTTCTTCGTCTTTTACTGATGAGGCGTTGGCGGCGGTTGGAGAAGCTTATGAAATGGCTGATAGAAATGGTTATAAAATTTTAGAAGTTGAGCATTTATTTTTTGCTTTACTATCTTTTAATCGTATTGGCAATATTTTTGTCCGATTGGGAATTCCCGCATCGGTCATTAAAAAATATTTATTGCCGATTTTAGAAAATAAAAAAGGTAAAGTGGAAAAAAGAATTGGTGAAGCTCCATTAGTGTCGCCTGATTTTTTTCAAGCTTTATTTGGCGCTTACGAAGAATCTTATTCGGCTCATCAAGAATATGTCAGTGTTACGGAATTGTTAGTGGCGGCGGCTAAACAGTCGGAAATGTTACAGGAAATGCTTTACGATGTGGGAATTGAAAAAAATAAATTGGTTAATGCGGTGGAATGGGCAAGAATTGGAGAGAGATTATACCGGCGATATGTGACGCATTCGCGTTCAGCCAGCCATCGTTCCAAATCAGGAATGGACAAAGCGATGACTGCTTTGGCCACTCCCTATTTGAATAATTTTAGTGATGATATGACTTTGTTGGCGCAATATGGCCGGTTAGAATTTTGTGTTGCCCGAGATAAAGTGATTGAAGAAGTTTTTCGCGCAGTTGAAGGTGGAGGGGAAAATGTGGTTTTGGTTGGGGAACATGGGGCGGGAAAACGTAGTGTAGTGGAAGGAATTGCGGAAAAAATGATTAATGAAGATGTGCCGTCGCGTTTACGAGATAAGCGTTTGGTTCGTTTGAGTGTGTCATCATTGTTGTCTGGCACTACTCCGGCTGGAGCAATAGAACGGCTCTTACATATTTTAAATGAAATTTCTAATGCCAGAAATGTTGTTTTATTTATTCATAATATTCATGAGATGTCAGGTGTTTCAGCTGGTGAAGAAGGTGGTAGTTTGGATTTGTCTGATACTTTGGCTGAACGTTTAAAAACTGGACGGTTTATTACAATTGCCACCACCACGCCGGAATTTTATGCTAAAAATATTTCCGGCACATCATTGTCAAATATTTTTACCAAGGTGGATGTTAAAGAATTGACCGAAGATGAAGCAATTCAAGTAGTAGAATCAAAAATTGGTTTGGTAGAATATAAAAATAAAGTTTTTTTTGCTTACAACGCCATTGAAAAAGCGGTTCAACTGGCTTCGCGATATTTGCACGAAGTTTGTTTGCCGGGCAGCGCATTGGAAGTAATAAATGAATCAGCGGCGCATGTGCGAAATAAAAAAGGCAACGAATCATTAGTGACGGCTGAAGATGTGGCAAAAGTCGTTTCAGACAAAACCGGTATTCCCGTTACTTCGGTCACAGCCGATGAATCCGGCAAGTTGATGAAATTAGAACAAGAGATGCACAAACGAGTTATTGGACAGGAAGAAGCAGTTGGTTTAATTGCTAATGCTTTACGTCGCGCGCGAGCGCAAATTCGATCAACTAATCGTCCGATTGCCAACTTTTTATTTTTGGGTCCGACGGGTGTCGGTAAAACAGAATTGGCCAAAACCATTTCTACTGTTTATTTTGGAGGCGAAGATATGATGGTTCGTTTAGATATGAGTGAGTATCAGGATAAAACCAGTGTTTATCGTTTAATTGGCGCGCCAGGAGAAAAGGGTAGCGGTATTTTGACCGAAGCCGTGCGCCGTCAGCCATTTTCTTTGTTGTTGTTAGATGAAATTGAAAAAGCCGATCCTAATATTTTAAATTTATTTTTACAAGTAATGGACGATGGCCGGTTGACGGACAGCTCCGGACAGGTGATAGATTTTACCAATGTGATTTTAATTGCCACCTCCAATGCTGGCACAACTTATGTTCAAGAACAAATGCGAGCTGGTTTGTCCTCGGAAGCCATCAAAGAACGCTTATTGCATGGCGAGTTAAAACAAAATTTCCGTCCGGAATTTTTAAATCGTTTTGATGGTATTGTATTATTCAAACCATTGGCTTATGATGATGTTAAGAAGATTGCCGCTCTGATGTTACAGAGAATAACTAAAGAGTTGGAAGAAAAAGGTATTGAAACAGTTATTGAAGACGAGGCGCTTGATTTTTTGGCTGGTGTTGGTTTTGATCCGGAATTTGGCGCTCGTCCATTACGCCGCGCGATTCAAGAACGAATAGAAAATCAGTTGGCGGAAATGTTGTTATCAAATAAATTAAAACGACGCGATAAAATCGCAATTGGCAGGGGAGGATATATACGAGTTATTAATTAAAAAATTAAAAATCAAAAATTAAAATTAAGGTGCTTATTTCGTTCACAATTTATTTATAAATAAATGTCGTGAAACGACACATAAATTTTGCATTTTGATATATTTTAAGAGTTATGTGGTATTTATTGAAAGTTTTTTTTCGTGATCCTTGGGTTTTATTTCCTTTAATTATTTCAGCTGCCGGACAGGGTTTTTCCTGGTGGTATATTTTATTTTTTACACAAAGCAGTCAGGAACAATATTTTTTGCATTATAATATTATTTTCGGTGTTGATTTGGTGGGAGATTGGTGGAAATTGTTGTTCATTCCAATTGGAGGGTTGATTATTTTGATTGTAAATTTCTTACTGTCAATCAGTTGCTATAATAAGGATAAGGTTTTATCTCGGTTGTTTACGGTATTTACTGCTATTTTTCAGCTCTGTTTGGTGCTGACCGCTTATTTAGCGGTGGGAATGAATATTTAAAATATGTTGGAGAGAAAGAGAACCAGAAAGACCGATCGTCTTTTTTTATTTTATTTGGTCGCTATTTTAGTTTTTGGTTTATTGATTTTGGTGTCGGCCAGCGCTCCGTATGCTTATAATAAGTTTGGTGATACCTATTATTTTGTGAAGAGACAGATATTGTTTGGTTTATTGCCAGGTATCGCAATGTTTTTGTTGGCCGCCAAATTAAATTATAAAATTTGGCAGAAGTTAAGCTGGCCTTTTTATATTGTTTGCCTGATTCTTTTAATTTTGGTTTTTATTCCTGGTATTGGAGCGGCGGTTGGTACTAAGGCGCACAGTTGGATTTATTTGAGTATTTTTCATTTTCAACCGGCGGAATTAGCCAAATTGGGTGTGATTGTTTTGTTGGCCGGTTTGTTAAGTGACCCCAAAAGAGATTTACGTGATTGGAAAAATGGTTTGTTGCCGATTTTAGCAATTTTGGCTCCAGTAATCGGTTTGGTTTTGTTTCAGCCAGATATTGGAACTTTGTCTATTTTTGCCATAGTAATTGTCGGTATATTGTATTTGGCAAAAATCCCAAAAATATATTTGTTGATTTTAGGTTTATTTGGCGCCGGTTGTTTTGTGACTTTGGTATTGATTGCCCCTTACAGGTTGGATCGTCTGACTGTTTTTATGCACCCAGAACTTGATCCTCAAGGAATTGGTTATCAAATTAACCAGGCCTCATTAGCTGTCGGTTCCGGTGGTTTGTGGGGACTGGGTTATGGTCATTCGCGGCAAAAATATCAATATTTACCCGAAGTTCAAGCGGATTCGATTTTTGCCGTTATGGCTGAAGAAATGGGTTTTATTGTAACTAGCCTGTTTATTATTTTATTGCTTTTATTTACTTGGCGATGTTTAAAAATTGCTAAACAATCACCGGATATTTTCAGTTGTTTGTTGGTGTCTGGAATTGCGGTTTGGTTTTTTAGTCAATCTTTCATCAATATTGCCGCCATGCTTGGTTTAATGCCGTTAACCGGCGTACCTCTACCATTTGTCAGTCATGGCGGTTCGGCCTTGTTTGTTGCTTTAATTGCCGCTGGAATTATCGCCGGTGTCAGCCGACAGAGTTAAAAAGAAAAAATCCGATTTGATATCTGGTTTTTTTTACCTTTACAAAATGTGTCAAAGTGATATGATAACAGTTGCTTAATTAAGCGATTTTTTTATCATATGGATACACAAATTTTGGATAATTTAACAGAAATTAGAAAGTTGGATGTTAAAAATATGTTGGGAAGTTTGGAATCGTTGTCTAAACAGGCGGAAGAAGTCGCTCAAGCGGCGGCTGAATTAAATCTTCCAACCGATTACAAAAATATTCAACGAGTTGTTTTTTTGGGTATGGGTGGTTCAACTTTGGGGGCGCATATCATTAAATATTTATTTCGAGAAGAAATGTTGGTTATACTGGATATTGTAAATGATTATCATATTCCAGCTTATGTTGACGACAAAACTTTAGTGGTAGTTTCTAGTTATTCCGGCGGAACCGAAGAACCATTGGCGGCAATGGAAGAAGCAATGTCCAAAAAAGCTAAATTGGTAATTATAACCGCCGGCGGCAAGTTGGCTGAACAGAGCCGTGATTTAAAAATTCCAGCAATTGTTTTTACCACAAAAAATAATCCTTGCAATTCACCGCGGATGGGTTTAGGTTATTCTGTTTTTGGTCAGATAATTTTATTGTCGAAAATTGGTGTTTTGAAAATTAATCAGGAAGAAATTGATAAAGCTGTGCAGACAATTGAAAATTATAATGGAATTTTTGGTGTTGTAAATGCACAAGCAGATAATCCGGCTAAAAGTATAGCTGTTGCTATCGGTGATAGAAGTGTTTGGTGCGTTGGAGCGGAACATTTGTCTGCCAATGCTCATGTGGTGGCTAATCAAATTAATGAAAACGCCAAACGAATGGCCGGATATTATTTAATTCCGGAACTTAATCATCATTTGATGGAAGGAATGATTTTTCCTAAAAATAATCCACAAAATATAATTTTTATTTTGTTAGAGTCGGTTTTATATGATGAGCGAGTGATAAAAAGATATGAAGTAACCAAAACCGTACTGGATAAAAATAAAATCGGATACGTTTCTTATCAATGCCAAGGAAAAGATAAATTTTCACAAGTTTGTGAAATGTTGGTGTTGAGCGGTTATCTTAGTTTTTATTTGGCCATGTTGGAAGGAATTGATCCAACTGCTATTCCATTTGTAGATTATTTTAAACAACAGCTTAAAAAATAGTATGGAGTTATCAGTTATTACCGTTACTTTAAATGATAAGGAAAATATTGCGGCGCAATTGCGTTCAGTGGCGTCTGGCGCTGAAGGTTTGGAATTTGAACAGTTGGTGTCGGATAATGGTTCAACCGATGGTACGATTGATATGATTACCAAAGATTTTCCTCAAGTTACTTTGGTGCAAAACGGATATAACGCCGGTTTTGGCGCGGCTAATAATCGAGCCGCTCAATTGACTAAAGGTGATTTTTTGTTATTTTTAAATCCCGATATGATAGTAGATGTCGGTAGTTTGAAAAAAATGGTGGAATGGATGCGCGCGCGTCCGGAAGTCGGAATTGCCAGTTGTAAACTGTTAAATCCGTCTGGACAGTTTGATGAGAGGACTAAACCGCGTCGTTTACCAACATTATTTGATCAGGCAATGATTTTGTTAAAAATTCCTCACTTTTTCCCAAGTGTTTTAAATAAATATTTATATGCCGGATTTGATATGGAAAAAGAACAGGAAGTTGATTCAGTACGAGGTTCTTTTTTAATGATGAGACGTGAGTTGTATGAAAAACTTGGTTGGGCGTTTGATCCGAGATATTATATTTGGTTTGAAGATGTTGATGTTTGTCGTGAGGCGCGAAAAAATGGTTTTCAAGTTGTTTATACTCCAATTATTTCTTGCGTTGATTTGGTTGGACAAACTTTTAAAAAAATTCCGGCGCTTTGGAAACAGAAAAATTTTACTCAAAGCATGTTGCAGTATTTTTGTAAGTGGGAGTCTCGTTCTAAGTGGACAATAATTGCTATTTTGCGTCCGGTGGCGATTTTTTTGACAATCTTATTGGCTAAATAATTTTTAGTATGAAAAAATTAAGTGTTAATTTAGTGATTAAAAATGGTATAAAATATATTCCTTTTTTTGTTGCCTCATTAAAAGATCAAACGTATAAAGATTTTGAATTGATTTTTGTTGATAATGCTTCTACTGATGGTACCCGCGAATTGTTGGAAAAAACTTTAACTGAATCTGGAATAGAGTGGCGTGGAATTTATAATTCGGAAAATGTCGGTTTTGCCGCTGGGCATAATCAAGCATACCACGAAGTAACGACGCCGTATTTTATGCTTTTGAACGCGGATACATATTTAATGCCCGATGCAATGTTAAAAGCTGTAACATTTTTTGATACTCATCCTGAAACAGTTTCGGTTTCGCCGCGTTTAATGCGCTGGAATTTTGAAAAATCTTTAGCTGGATTTCAAACCGGCGCGGATATTTTATCAGCCGCTCAACTTGGTTTTACTTCGCAGATTGATGCCATTGGCATTAGGTTATTCAGGAATCGTCGGGCGGTAGAATGGTTGACTCGTCAGGAATGGACAAAGGATAGCGCTTCTCTGGATGTTCAAAAAAATTATAATAAACAGGTGGTGGAAGTTTTTGGAGTGTCCGGCGCGTTGGCTTTTTATCGCAAAAGTGTTATTCAGCAAGTTTTGTTGCCGGGTGATAATATGTTTGATCCGACTTACCATTCATACAAAGAAGATTTGGATTTGGCTTATCGTTTACGCAATGCCGGTTATGTTTCTTATGTTTTATTAGACACAGTTGTTTATCATGACAGAACCGGAGCTGGGCCAAAAAAAATGGGGGATTGGTCGGCTTTGAGAAATAAATCCAACCAATCTTATTTTGTCCGGTTTCATTCTTATAAAAATCATTTGCGCACTCTTTATAAAAATGAATATTGGCAGAATCTAATGATAGATGGGCCGTTTATTTTTTGGTATGAATTTAAAAAGCTGATTTATTTATTACTAATTAATCCGCGAGTGGTGTTTTTAGGCTGGTCTGATATAATTAAACATCGGAAATACACACGGCAAGCGCGGATGGCAATTGTTAATTCGCGAAAGTTATATTGGAAAGGTTTGCGCCGCTGGTGGTTGTAAAAATAAAAATTATGTTTGATGTTTGTATTTCAATTGTAAACACTAAAGAGCGTTCTGAAGTGGAACAAGCTTTAACAACCTTGTTGGCTGATTCGGTCAATTCCAAATTAGATATTGGCATTGTAGTGGTGGATAATAATTCAAATGAAGCAATTGAAGAATTGGAAAATAAATTTCCCAATTTGATAACCATCAAGCATAATCGTAATATGGGTTTTGGTTATTCTCATAATCGGGCGATAGAAAAAATGCCGGCTCGGTATTATTTTATTTTAAATCCGGACACTGAATTTCCAGTTGGTCAGAATTTTTTAAGGAAGTTTGTTGATTATATGGATGCTCATCTAAAAATAGGTTTAGCCGGCCCGCGTATTTTTTATCCGGATGGAACTTTGCAATATTCTTGCTATCGTTTCCCGACTTTTTTTCAGCCGTTGTACAGCCGGACAAAATTTGGCGCGACTAAAGTTGGTTTGGCTGCTACCCATGATTATTTAATGAAAGATTTTGATCACCAAACCACCAAACCTGTTGATTGGGTAATGGGTTCGGCTATGTTTTTACGCCGTTCAGCCTATGAACAGGTTGGGGGGTTTGATGAGAATTTTTTTATGTATGCTGAAGACAGTGATTTGTGCCGCCGGCTTTGGGAAAATGGTTGGACGGTTTATTATGTGCATAATATTTTTTTAAGTCATGTTCATGTTCGAGCTTCAGCCAAAACATCAGGTGTTTTGAAATCAATTTTTAAAAATAAATTTACCAGGATACATATTCTGAGTTGGCTTAAATATTTTTTTAAATGGCGCGGAAACAGAAAATATTATGTTTAAAGCAAAAGTTTCTATTATTTATTTGTGTTGGGCCGACGAACCACAAAAATATTTGGCGGAAGCTTTGGATTCAATTCAAACACAAACTTATCCAAAAGATTTGCTTCAATTGGTAATTGTTTATAATGGTCCGCGGGAAGGCGAAATTTCTTCAGTTGATTATATCCGATCGGAAATTTTTCAACGGCAGAATAATTTGCCGGAAACAGTGGTTTTGGAACCGGGATCTAACGTAGGTTTTCCCGCCGGTAATAATTTTGGCGCGCGTTATGCGGTAAAAAATGGAGCTGATTATGTTTTTTTACACAATGCTGATGGTTATTTGGCAGCTGAAGCGATTACAGAGTTGGTTAAAGCGATGGAAACAAATAAAAATGTTGGCGAATGTCAGCCGTTAATGTTGTTGCATCCGGAAAAAGAATTGATTAATTCAGCAGGAAACAACCTTCATTATTTAGGAATAGGTTATTGTTATAAATATCGTGAAACGTATAAACCAAATATGGCGGAAATTTATGATACTGGTTATGTGAGCGGCGCGTGTGCTTTTATGCGAGCTGATTTACTAAGACAGCATGGTTATTGGAATGAACGTTTTTTTCTTTATCATGAAGATACGGAATATACTTTGCGTTTAGTGTCGCTTGGATATCGGGCTGTTTCCGTTAATCGGGCGATTTTTTATCATAAATATAATTTTTCTAATAAACCGGATAAAATGTTTTGGATTGAACGCAATCGCCATGTATTACAACTTATGTTTTATCGTTGGCCGACGCTGATTTTAATATTACCAATGGAAATCATTTTTAATTTGGGGTTGTTGATTTTGTCAGCCGCGCAAGGCTGGATCAAAGAATTATTAGCTGTCTATGTTTATTGGATGACTCCTGCCAATTGGCGTCAGTGGTTGATTGATCGGCACGCTATCCAACGTGATAGAACCGTGGGAGATAGTCGATTATTATCAAGAATGACTAGTCGGATTAGTTTTGCGGGGCTTAAAATACCGAAGATAATATTACTATTGGCCAATTTGGTCTTTACATTATATTTCTTTTTGCTTAAAATAGTAATCTGGTGGTAAATGTATTTCGTTGAATAAATTTTGTAGTGAAATAAAATATGGAAAAATACTCTGGCGAACAATTTTTACACCAAAAAGATTCTCGGCTTCACACAGCCGATATTGTTGAAC
>PFBV01000003.1:0-66494 GCA_002778465.1 Candidatus Magasanikbacteria bacterium CG10_big_fil_rev_8_21_14_0_10_36_32
CTTTATTCACAACTTGCCATTATAAGTAAAACTTGAAATGACGGCGTTGCTCATATATAGAAAACATGGTTTTCCCTTTATTCACAACTTGCCATTATAGCACATTTTAACGTTTTTGTCAATAGTAAGAAATGGCTAAGATAAGCGAAATAAAAAAAACACCTCTGTACTGGCAGGGGTGCTTTTAGATTTTGATTAAGGGCTCAACATGTCCCTAAATGTAGGTGGTATGCCTCACGTTTAATCCAAGGACTAAACAAATTTGGCTAACCTTTGCATGTTGTTTGTAGAACAGTTTTAGCTCCCTAATCAAAACCTATCTATATTATACCACAAAATTAAAATTATTCCAAAATTCCATCCAAATTAACATCGTACAAAATTTCCTCATTTATCAATCGATATTTAATTATTTCTTCTTCTTTAAACCAAATTTTAATCTCTCGTTCAGCTTCTTCTGGTTTATCGGAACAATGAACTAAATTTCTAACAGCACGTTCATCGCCACCGGCTAAATCATAGGAATCAATCGTCAAATCACCACGAATAGTTCCAACATCTGAAGTCATTGGTTCAGTACCGCCAACTATTTTTTTAACAATTCCCGCAGACTCATTTCCTTGCCAAATCATTGCGACTACCGGACCAGAAGTCATAAATTTAACCAATAATCTAACAATATCCTTGCCATACTCAATCGCCGGTTTATCTGCCGACAAACCTGCCGCCTTTCGGCTATCTACCATTTTAGCGCCCTTTAATTCAAACCACGCATCATCTTTGTTATAATGTTTCCAACATTGATCTTCGGTTGGAATCACTAATTTTAAAGCAACGAGTTTTAAACCGGTTCGTTCAATGCGTTTTATAATATCCCCAATTAACGAGCGCTGAACTCCGTCGGGTTTAATAATAACGAATGTCCTCTCTTTTTTATTGGCCATACAAATATTAATTACGAATTATTTAATGGCTATATTTTAACGAAAAAATATCTTTCGGTCAAGTTTCTATTGTAAAACCACAAATCTGAAATTAACTTTCTTTTTCCATTTATCAACATAAACAATCAATCCAGCCATAATTAAAGAAACATCAGCCACGCCACGACGGCAACAATAAGATTTGACACTTTTTTCCAAACGCTTTTTCTTGATATAACCAATAGCTAAGTCATTAGCAAAAATAGAATTCTGTCTAGTTTTAACTTCTACAAAATAATAATCACCGTCTTTAATAGCGACAATATCTAATTCGCCAGCCGGAGTATGAAAATTTCTTTCCACAATTTCAAAACCTTTGCGGCGCAAGAAAAAACAAGCCTGCTCCTCTCCCCAATCTCCTATATTTTTCAAACGACGATCCATAAAATTATATTTTAAATAAATAAAAGAAGTAAAAACTTCTTTTATTTAAAAACAAATAACAAAATTAAATTTATTTCTTCGGTAAATATCTATCTTTTAAGGCTTTCTCCGCTTTTTCAACTTTTATTTCCGGATAACGTCTGACCAAAAATATAATGGTACGAACAATTGACCACAATAAACCGCCAAATAACAAAACCAACCAAAATCTCCATGCAAAAAACGGCACTTGTTGTTGACGGAAAAATAACCATAATAAACCCAACAAACCAACAATTAAACTGATATTGGATAATCGATTAAAAATCTGCCGCACAACCTTTTCACTTTGTTTCAACTGCCAAATTTTACCGACAATGCCGACAAAAACCAAAATCAACAAAATTATAACCCAACCTCGCAACGACCACTGACGAGCGATAAACGGCTGTTGAAACCAATATGATAATTCAAACAAATGAAAAATACTCATACTACATTTTCTTAAAAATTAAACAAAAATGATAATCGCCAATAATTGGTTTATCTACCAATTTTAATCCTACTGTTTCAGCCAAAGACACTATTTCTTCATCCTTAACCATTTGTGACAATTCCGGACCAAGCGGACCAATTTTTTTTGACCAATCAACCACTACTAACCATGCATCTTTTTTTAGTAATCTGATTGCTTCTTTTAAGGCTTGCTCTTTATTTTGTAACATAAACATCACATTAACAAAAAACCCCGCATCCAAAGTTTCTTCGGGAATCGGCGCTGCGCCAATTTTTTCCAAATCGGTCCAAATAGTCTGAATATTACGATACCCTTCAGAACGTGAACGGCTCTTTATATTTTCCAAAATATCTTTAATTATATCCATAGCATAAACCGCCCCTCTCTCTCCAACCGCTCTAGAAGCTAAAAAAATAAAATGTCCGGTTCGTCCACAACCAAAATCCGCCACCCGCATACCATCAGCCAAATGTATTTCTTCAAAAATTTTATTTGGATCAATTAAAGCTATCCCTGAATGAGTCATAAAAATCAATTATTGACTAATAAATAACCGTCCGATAGTAGCCGTTAAAAATTGGCTGGTTAAATTAGTAATAGTCATAAAACCGATAAAAATAAATGCTATTCCAATCAATTTATACATTAATCTCGTTCCACCACTGGTGCCTAAATGCTCTTCCGCCCAAGCGTTAGTGCCAAAATTCTGATAAAACCATTCGGCTTTAAAAACCAATAACACTCCGGCTAAAACAAACAGTATTCCAATAAAATATCTCATAAAATTGTTTTGATTCAAAAATTCTTTTAATAGACCATACGATATTCTACCACACTCTACTCCTTCTACCAAAAATCAATATTGGCTTATTTTTTGTTTTCTAACATTCTTTTTGTGACAGTCAACCATTTTACCAACGGTTCAGTGGATAACAAATTAATAGCCATTTCTTTGGAATAACCGCCTTTTACCAATCTAGTATAAGCATTCAACCCGTTTTTAATAAGTTTATTAAAATTATCTCTACTATACACGTCCTCTAAAATTTTAAGCGCCGTTGGCTGAAAATTTTCCGGCATTTTAGTGACATACTCCCGATCTGTTTCTCCAAATCTCGTTAAAAAATCATACAAACCTTCTTTTTCACTCAAACATGTCAATTGTTCATAAATTGATTTTAATTTTCTGTTTCCTCCCCGTAAAAAAGCCAATATTTCATCTTTCGTGTAGGCTTGAAAACGCCGACAACGATCTTGTAAAAAACCCCGCCACGTTTTTTGTCTTTCATCATCATTTTGAGCCTTTAAAAAAGGCATCATATCACTTGCTTTTGTATCAACTAATAGGTTTTCAATTGCATGCTGTTCTTCATGTCGAAAAGTCGCTTGACGATCAAAATTAAATTCAATTCCTCTTGCTTGCTCAGCACAAATTATATTTTTTAATACCATTTGTTCTCCATTATAATTAATATTTATTTGTTGAATATTAACTCCTCTGGACTTAATTGCTGATTTTATGTCTTCATCAGTAATACCACGATTATCTTTGTAGGCACCACTACGAATAACCGTATAATCAACTTCATTATGCAAACGAAAATATAAAATTATTGGACTTTCTATCACTTCTAAATCACCTTTTGGTTCACGTCCAAATATCGCTTTAAATAATTCTTTGTCATCAGGATAACTTTTGCGTAATTCTCTGATTTGCTGATGTTTTTCCATGTATTGTTCTAAAATAAACTGAATTATTCGCTGTTGATTTTCAGTAAAACCAAAATTGTATCCAATTTCTAATGCCTTATCATTTAATTCTTCAAATGTGGCATCAGAATTTTGTCTAACTAACTCAATCAGTTTAACCTGCATTTCAGCAAAACCTTCTTTTTGATAAGCCAATTTTTCTTTATATTCTTCGAGTGCTTCTTTGCGTTCTTCATGTGGTAATTGGCGAATGTCAATCAATTCTTTCTCAGGATCAAAAATCTCGCCCGGAATCATTATTGGTTCAACTTCTTTGGCAAAAATTTTATTTTTTATTTGGTCAATAAAACCCGACTTTTCTATCATAATTATATTTATTTTTTACTTTCTAACATTCTTTTTACAACTAAGGGCCACTTTCTTAACGGCTCATGAGTTAATAAGGCAATAGTCTTGTCTGTAGAATAATCGCTTTTTTGTAAATCAACAAAAGATTTTACACCATTTTTGATCAAGTTATCATATTCATTTCTAAAAACATCATGAATGACTTTCTTAATCATTGGCAAATATTTTTCATCTATACTCTTTGATAATAAAAATTTTGAAAGAACTTCTTCCATTTTATTAATCATAAAATAATCATAAGTTCCTCCCTGTTCTTGGGTACGCGTAAGTGTCCCTACAACCTGCTCTGCCGAATGGGTAGATCCTTTAAAATAAGCCATTATTTCATCTTTGGCCTTTTCTTCTATTTGCTGTCTATTGTGACGGCAAAAATGACGTAAAGCATTCTCTCTCTCCTCATCACTCTGACTGGCGCGAAACTCAGATAGGGCATTACTACTGTTTCTTTGCTCTTCAAAAAACTTTTTCATGGCATGCTGTTCTTCGTGATCATATATTTTCTTAGCAGTATCATTAAAATCTTCACTCTCGGCTTTTTCTGCAATGACAGATCCATCTAATTCTGGAATCATAACTTTATTTAAAGTTACTCCGGAAGTTTTCTCTGCCATCATTTGAATATATGTATCCGACGACTGTTGTCCGTGTGTTAAATCTGTAGCCGCCCGCAAAGTATGTTCATAATCATCCTTATCTAACAAACGCAAATGCAACGTTAATGGACCTTCAACTATCTGCACCTTCCCTTTCGGTTTTTGTCCAAACAATAATTCATATATTTCAGCATCATCAGAATATTCTGTTCGAATTTTTCTTACTGCTTTATGTTTTTCCATATAAGCTTTCAAAACTTCAGCGGTAATTTCAAGTTGTGATTCAGACATGCCATATGGAGACCCCAAATCTTCCGCTTTTTTAACCAATTCTTCAAAAGAGGCATCCGGATTAATTCGCACATACTCAATCAACTGTGTTTGCATTTTTGCCAATCCTTCTTTTTGCGCCGCCAGTTTTTCTTTAAAAATTTCCACTGCCTGTTTGCGTTCCTGGTGAGGTAATTTTTTAATTACCACCAATTCCGCTTCCGGATCAAAAACACCGTCAAAAACTACTTCTTTTTCCGGTTTTTCTTCAGTGGTTGATTGAAAAAGACCGTAGATTTTATCCTTAGCCATTTTTAAAACTTCACTCACTTTCTGTCCAAAACTTTTCGTTTCTTCTTCAACACCTGTTTCTTTTTTAGCCTCGGTTAATTCCGGTTCGCCCAAACCGGATTCTTTATCCAAACGCTTTATTTCTTTTTTGCTCTTTTCCACCACCGATTCAGCTTCTATTTCCATTTTTTCCGCGGTTATCTCAACCAATTCATCCGGCGATAATTCTATTTCCTCCCCTTCCGGTTCAGAAACTTCCGCCGGTTTTTTATGTTCCGGCTGTTGGCCATTTTTTCGTTCAAAAGGATTTTGTTCAGTCATATGATTTAGGTTATTTTAATTTTTTTCTTAATTCTTTAATTTTTAAATCCTCCAGCTTCTGCCGGTATTTTTTTAAAAGCTGCTGCTGACTTTTTTTTAATTCTGACAATTCATCCAAAAATAATTGGTGTTCTTTTTTAACTTGTTTAATCAAATCAGCGTGATTATTTTTTAATTCTTTAACTGTCATTTTGTGTAAATTAGTGCGCGGGAGAGGATTTGAACCTCCATGCCTTGCGGCGCTACCACCTCAAAGTAGTGCGTCTACCAGTTTCGCCACCCGCGCTTAAATTGTTAAAATTTTCTATTTTTACCAACAATCATGTCTATTTTATTCCGAGCTAACTTTATTTTTATTCTTACTTCCTTAGTTGTTTTTCCGTCAGCTTCAACTACAAAAGGGCTATCGCCAATTATCTCCATCTCCTCAAACGGAAAGATACTCGGCTCTTCGTATTTATAACTCCACCAACCACTTTTTGTCAATGGTCTCAAAAAAGCCTCTAATTTTCCATCTTGCGGATGTACTACTCTGATTTCTTTGTCTTTTTTACTCTTTTTCCAATAAAACGGCTGAAAATTACAAACCACAACTTCTGTTTTAAAAGGAGTTGTCACTTGAAACTTATCATCATAAATTACACGAACTTTGGCCGGCAAAACATGGAGTTGTGAAATAAAATAACGATTATTAAACCAGCCAGCATCTAATTTTTGTCTCCGGCGACGAGCTAAAATATCACTGGAATCAACTCCGATTGGAATACCCAAAACTTCAGCCATACTATTTTCGTCTTGTCCAATCGGTAAAAAACCAAAAACGCAGTCGCATGTCGCGCCGCGTGAAAGTACGTGTCCAATCGTTCTGTCATTTCCAACTATCACTACTGTTTTTGCCCCCCGTTTAATCTCATCATCAATAATCGGTTTAACATCTATATAATTATTCAGATGCAAAATTTTTCCGGCAATTCCATAATCAGTTAAACGAATTTCGATTGATTTTAAAATGGCGGCGTACTTTTTATGATTTAAAAAATTGTCGTACAGATAAACGTACATAATTCGGGATTATTAATTTTTATCCCCTCCTGTTCTATAATGTTACAGTGGCCGCTTCATCACTTTTTTTAACTCGTCCACCCACTCGTCCAGCAGTTCGCCCATCATTTGTTTCTAAACCCGGCATAGAAACTTTTCCGAGTAATAAAGCTCCAGCCTCCATCGTAACTGTTTTAGCTTCAATATCTCCAACAATTCTGGCTGAGGGAGACAATTCCAAAAAATCTTTGATTTTCATATTACCTCTCACCTCACCGGAAATATGAGCGCTACCAGCCCGAACATTAGCAAAAATTTTAGCGCCAGTTTCCACCGTTACACTTTTACTTGTATGTAAACTTCCCGTCACTGTTCCTTTTACAATTATATTGCCTTCCGAAGAAAAATCACCCTCAACATTTACTGAGGGACCCACCACGGTATCAACATTATCGTTGACTTCACTGACAGGTTTTTTTTCGTCTGTTGTGTCAACAACAGTTTCTTCCACAATATTTTTGGATGCCGATCTTTGAAAAATCATAGTTTTTAAAAATATATATCTCCCTGCGGAAAAAACCGCAAAGCGATCAAATAAATTACTTAAATTATACTTTATATATAATACACTATTTTATCATTTTTTTCCACAATTTTCCACAAATTCAAATATTCACCTTTAAAACAATCAATCAGAGATATTAAATACCCTATTGTTCCTTACATTTCTTCAACGGTATCAATGGTCAATAAATCCAAACAATTTTCCAAAGTTTGTTTAACCACTGCTGACAACCCAACTCTAGCCTGTTGTAAAGCTTCATTTTCAACTTTTAAAATACTGCATTGATTATAAAAATCATTATATTGTTGAGCTAAATCAAAAGCATATTTTGCCATTACCGATGGGTTATAATTAGCGTAAGCTTTTTTTATTGCTTCACCAAATTGTCCAAGTAATATTACTGTCTGTTTTTCCGCCGGCTGGGTTAGCAAAGAATAATCAATCTTACCTTTTCCTTTTCCGGCTTTTCTTAAAATACTGTTAATCCGGGCGGCGGCGTATAAAATATACGGACCGGTAAAACCGTCAAACGAAGTTGCGCTCTTGGCGTCAAAAATCATAATTTTTGCCGCTTCATGTTTTAAAAAATCAAATTTAATAGCGGCAAAAGATATTTTTTCAGCCGTGGCGATAAGTTTTTCTTTCGGCCAATCCGGATGGCGCAAAGCGGTCTCCTGAAAAACCTGTTCATAAACTTCATTCCGGATTTCATCATATAAAATAACATTGCCCAAGCGCGAAGACATTTTTCCTTCCGGACGGTTAACCAAACCATAGCCGATGTGTGTCATTTTATATTTATATCCGGCCAATTCCAAAATTTTAAACAATTGTTTGAAATAAAAATTTTGTTCGGTGCCGGTGATATGCACGCTTTCAGATACTTTGGTAAAAATTTTATTTTTAGCCACCGCCAATCCCAAATCGCTGGTCAGATAAAGTCCGGTGCCACTACTTTTCCGTAATAATCCGATATCCAGATTAAACTGTTTCAAATCAACAATAATCGCACCGCCCTCGCCTACTTGAGCGATTTTCTTTTTTAATAATTGATCAACCATTTTTTGTCCGGCGGATTTTACATCTTTTTCAAAAAATACTTTTGCGTGTTCAACTTTTAATTCATCAAAAGCTTTCTTAAAACCGTCCAAACTCCATTTTCTTGTCGTTAAAAATAACGGCTGAATACTCTTATCCCCCGCTTCCAATTTTTTTTGTAATTCCTCCACTTCTTTTTTACTATCCAAGTGTTCGGCCAAATATTGGCTAGCTTCGGCATAAATGTCGCCCAGCCACTTTTGTTCTCCGCCTTTTGGCGAAGTTTCCTTGCTGTGGAACTTTTTCAATCCCCAAAGACACTTAGCCACATGAGCGCCAAAATCATTAACATAATTTATCGGCACGGCTTTGTATCCGTTGGCGGTAAAAACTTTTGTCAGGGCGTTGCCAATACAAATATTGCGCAAATGCCCGACATGCAATTCTTTATGGGTATTATTCGACGGATATTCCAATAAAACTTTCTGATTTTTTCCATTTTTGTTTATACCATATTTCTTTCCGTCTTTTTTTATTTTAGTTATTACCACTTTAGCAATATATCCCGGTTTAATAAAAAAATTAAGATAAGAACCGACAGCCTGACACTTATCAATTATTTCTTTAATATCAGCACTTACAGGATCTTTTTTAGCCAAAGGAGATTCCCCTTGTAAATCATCATTTATGCGACTCGCAATATTTTGTGCCACCAAAACACTACCTTGATTTAATAATTTAGCTTCTTCAAAACAAGCAAATGCTAAATCCCCAATATCCGCTTTTGGTGGTACTGAAAAATTAATATCTCCCTTTATATTAGTTTTTCTTAATAACTGCGTTAATTTTGCTTTTATTATTTCCATCATATTCGTATAATTCGCATGAATTCGTATATTAGCATCACACTATTTAACTTTCACAAAAAATCGGCTGCCTTTTTGGACCACATCGCCCGGTTTGGCGTGTTCATCAATTGATTCAACTTTTTTATCATTAATTTTCACTCCTTTTTGTTCTATCGCCCGGCGAGCCTCCGATTTACTGGCGCAAACTTTGGATTCCACTAACACTGTAACAATATCATAAACCGACGGTTTTATGTCCGGCATTTCATCCGGTGTTTCTTTCTTGCTGAAAGTGCTGATAAAATAATCCTGCGCTTTTTGAGCTTCTTTTTCACTATAATAAATTCTAACCATTTCTTGAGCCAATTTCATTTTATAATCACGCGGATTTTTTCCTGATTGCATTTCTGCTTCATATTTTTTTATTTCTTCCATTGAAACTTCCGTTGCCAATTCAAAATATTTTATTATCAATTTGTCTGGAATGGACATAACTTTACCAAATATCTCCTCAGGTAAATCTTCCAGCGCTATATAATTACCATGACTTTTTCCCATCTTTTTTTCACCATCTACCCCCTCTAAAATCGGAACCGTCAATATATCTTGCTCTGACTGATTATACTTTTTTTGTAATTTTCTGCCCATGAGCAAATTAAATTTCTGGTCTGTTCCTCCTATTTCAACATCTGCCTCCAGTGCAACTGAATCATAACCCTGCAATAATGGATACATGATTTCCTGCATTTGTATATCCGAACCTTCTTTCATTCTTTTCTGAAAATCATCTCTTTCTAAAATTCTAGCCACAGTAATTTTAGAAGTTAAATCCATCAAAAGCTGGGTAAAACTCGGTTTACTGTACCATTCACTATTGCGGCGTATTTCAAGATTTTTTACATCAATAATCTTTGCCGCCTGATCTATATACGTCTTCATGTTCTTTTTAACGTCATCATGACTTAAAACAGGCCTTGTTTCATTACGTCCAGACGGGTCGCCAATCATTGCTGTATAATCACCAATCAAAAGAATTACTTGATGACCCAGGTCTTGAAATTGTTTTAACTTTCGCAAAGGTACGGCGTGACCAATGTGTAATTGTGACCCTGTTGGATCTATGCCAAATTTAACCCGTAAACGTTTACCGGAAAAGAGTTTTTTTCTTAAACTTTCCAATTCAATTACTTCTTCCGCTCCCCGAGTTAATAATTCTTCAATTTTTTTTGCGTCAGTGTCTATTTTCATATTAAATTTTTTAATTGTTCTTTTAATTTTTTTAATTTTTCTTGCCCTTCAGACAATTTCTGTTTTTCTTTTTCCACCACTTCTTTCGGCGCGTGGCTGACAAATTCCTGATTAGATAGTTTCTTTTCCAATCCAATCAAATATGGTTCCACCGCGGCAATTTCTTTACTCAGCCGTTCTTTTTCTTTTCCGGTATCAACCAAACCTAATAAATCAATAAACACTTCCACACCGAAAGAAACAAAACCGATACTGCCCTGCGGCTTATCTAATTTTTTAGAAATTTTTAAATTTTCAATTCGAGCCAAACCTTTAATTATTTCCTCGTTGCTATTCAAAAATTTTTCCGCTTGTCCGGCGCTAATCGCGACATTTATTTTTTTCGCCGGTTCAATTTTATAATCAGCCCGGAGCGAACGGATACTGGTAATTATATCAACAATGTATGAAGTAAATTCATCTATTGCTGACCCATTGCTACTTAATTTGAATTCGGGATATTTTTGTATCATTAAACAATTCTCATCTTTATATATTTCCTGCCAAATTTGTTCAGTAACAAATGGCATAAACGGATGCCAAAGTTTTAAAATATTATTTAAAATATAATTTAAAATTTCAGATTTTTTGCCCTCAATTTTAGCCATTTCCAAATACCAGTCGGCCAAAGTTCCCCATGTAAAATCTCGGAGTTTTTCTCCGGCCATTGATAAATTGTAATTTTCAATACAATATTTTACTTGACTGGCAACATCATTCAATCTTAATAAAATCCATTTATCCGCCAGAGTTTTTCCAACCGGTTTTTTGACATCCGCTTTCGGTTTATCAATATTCAACAACATAAACCGGCAGATATTCCAAAGTTTGTTGGTGAAATTGCGAAAACCGGCAATTTTTTCTTCCCCCAAATTCAAATCATTACCCGGAGAATTGCCAATCAAAAGAGAAAGGCGCACAGCATCAGTGCCATATTTCTCAATCACTTCTTTTGGGTCAATGCCATTGCCCTTTGATTTGCTCATTTTTTGTCCCTTTTCATCGCGAATCAAACCGGTGAAATATAAATTTTTAAATGGTACTTGTCCGGTGCAATACAAACTCATAATAATCATCCGAAACGCCCAAAATGGCAAAATATCCCTTCCCATCACCATCATATCGCTCGGATAAAATTCTTTAAAATCTTTTCCGTTTGGAAAACCCAAAGTAGAATACGCCCATTGTCCAGAGGAAAACCATGTGTCTAGTGTGTCTTCATCTTGAAAAAGCATATTATTACCATGACGTTCATCAACAGGACACACCAATGGTTTCTCACCAACAGCAACGGGAATTTTACCGACACGGCTTTTTATTTTAATATTCGCGTGATTACTATCGTTAGTAAACGATACCTTGCTTATATTATTTCTATCATCTTCACACCGTGCACAATACCACACCGGTATCCTCGGCCCCCACCAAATTTGACGAGAAATACACCAATCGCGAATGTTATCTATCCAATTTAACATCACATCTTTAAATCTCTCGGGATAAATTTTTATTTCGTCATTTTCAATGGCTTTTCGCGCCGCTTTTTTCAAAGAAAAATTTTCATGATCAACATTTACAAACCATTGTTTGGATACCATGGGCTCAATCGCTGATTGGCAGCGTTCACAAACCGACAAATTATTCGGGTAGTCTTCCTCTTTTTCTAACAATTTATGCTCACGTAATTCATTAACAATCATTTCTCGTGCTTCATTCACGGGCATACCACTAAACTTTTTAAAACCCTCATGGATTTTACCGTGTTCATCAATAACCTTAATAATTGGTAAATCATTTTTTCGAGCCATTTCCCAATCAACAGCCGAATGCGCCGGAGTCACTCCCAAAGCGCCGGTGCCAAATGTTGAATCAACTTCATGATCGACAATTATTTTTATTTTTAACGGTAGGCCGACAAAATCAACTTCAAAAATTTTACCAATATATTTTTTGTATCTTTCATCTTTCGGATTTACGGCAATGGCCGTATCACCCAATTTTGTTTCCGGTCGGGTAGTGGAAATGGAAAATGGAAAATCTTTATTATATTTAAAAGTATATAATTTCGCTTTCTGCTCCAGGTGTTCAACCTCAACATCCGAGAGAGCGGTAAAACAACGCGGACACCAATTAATTATACGCTCGCCTTGATAAATCATTCTGTTTCCATTTTTATCAACTTCATTATACATTTTTACAAATGTATCCAATACCACCTTAACCAATTCCGGATCCATAGTAAATTTTTCACGCGACCAGTCGGCTGAAAGTCCAATCTTTTTTTCCTGCTCTCGCATATATTGCGCGCGGTCTTTGCAAAAAGAAAAAATTTCATCATAAAACTTTTCTCTGCCCAAATCACACCGAGTGATACCGCGTTCTTTTTTAATTTTCTTTTCATACACAACTTGCGACTGTATGCCGGCGTGATCTTTGCCCGGTAAAAGTAATGTCTTCTCGCCTTTCATCCTGTGATAACGTCCAAGTAAATCCATTACAACATAACCCGAAGCGTGCCCGATATGCATTTCACCATTAGCATTTGGCGGGGGTAAAATATTTACATACTGTCCTTTTGTATTTAACAAATTTTCAGGATTAAAAAACCCGCTGTCCAGCCAGCGTTTATAAATGCCGTCTTCATACTTTTTCGGTTCGTACGCTTTTGACAATTCCTTCATAATTCAGAGTATATTTATACTATATTTTACGAAAAAATAGCGAAAAAAGCAAGCTAAAAAACCGTCAAAAAACGGCTTATTCCTCAAACTGGCAAAATCACCTTATTTTTACCCTTATTTAAGCCATTTTTTCATTCTCCCGACGCCCTTTTGCTGGGTCGGGACTCCGACCTGCCTGCCGGTAGGCAGGCTTTTTAGCGTCGGAGTTGACAAGTTTTCCAATATCAGATATACTGCAATGTTCTGTATGTTTACCACAACCCAACAACTACAAAAACTTTTGGAAACAAGCCGCCACATTTTGGTGGTTTTTGGAGCTGAAAAAAATCCGGACGCGATTGCCGGCGCTTTGGCTTTAAAAAAATTCTTTGATAAACAACACAAACAAATTGATTTGGTTTCCACCAATTTCAAACAGCCGTCGGCAATGTCATTTTTGCCAGGATTAGAACAAATAAAGTCTGAACTGACTCATCTGCAAAAATTCATCATCAAAGTTGATATTTCAAAATCAAAAATTGAAACAATCAGCTATGATGTTAAAGATGATTGGCTGTCCATCAATCTGACGCCAAAACACGGTTTCATTACAAAGAATGAATTGCGGACGGCGCAATCTACTTATAAATATGATTTGATTATCACTTTAAGCGCCCAAGATTTGGAGTCGCTGGGTGATATTTTTTTAAACAACACCGACCTGTTTTATCGCGTGCCGATTGTTAATATTGACCATCGCCCAAGCAATGAACATTTTGGACAAATCAATCTGGTTGATATCAGCGCCACTTCCTCATCTGAAATTATTTTCAAAACTCTGGAACAGCTCAATGCGGCACATATTGATGAAGAAATCGCCACCGCGTTGCTGACCGGCATGATAAGCCAGACACGCAGCTTCAAAACTCCAAATGTTAATCCGGACACTTTAAATCTGGCCGGCCGGCTGATGAATCTCGGCGCCGACCGCGAAAAAATTATCCGCCATCTTTATTACACAAAATCACTGGCCACCTTAAAATTATGGGGACAGGCTTTAAGTAATCTGCAAAATGACCGCGAAACCGGTCTGGCCTGGACCACGGTCACACGGGAAGATTTCGCCCGCTCCGGCGCCAGCGAAGATGATTTACGCGAACTGATTCATGATTTAATCAGCAACTCCCCCGAAATCAAAATGATTCTAATTATTTTTGAAAATTCAAACGATAAAAAAATAAATTGTTTACTGGCAACCGAAAAATATTTTGACGCCATGGAATTATCCAAAACATTCAATCCGTCCGGTGATAAAAAAATCGCCGTTTTTTCCATTTCCGACAAAAATTTGAAGGAAGCGGAAGAAACAGCGGTGACTGAAATCCGAAACAAAGCCAAATTTCTTCTTTCGGGTTTAAATTAAACTTCGGCCGGTCATTTCCGGCGGTAATTCTAAACCCATCAGCGTCAACACCGTTGGCGCAACATCAGCCAATATGCCAACTGGCGGTATTAAACTTAAATCGCCTTCTGGCGGATCACCGGCCGGACCAGCTTGACCCATAAAATCTTGACTGATTATAAACATCGGCACAGGATTAGTGGAATGTTCTTTGTCAATTTCATTAGTTTGTAAATTAAGCAATTCTTCAGCATTGCCATGATCAGATGTAATTACGACAGCGCCGCCTTTAGCTAAAGTATGATCAACTATTTCACCAATACTGCTATCTACCGCTTCACAAGCTTTTATGGTAGCGGCCATATTTCCAGTATGACTAACCATATCACCATTAGCTAAATTAACCGCTATAAAAGCATATTTTTCACTTTCAATCGCTTTAACAGTTTCTTTTGTTACTTCAGAAACAGACATTTCCGGTGTTAAATCATAAGAAGCGACTTTTGGTGATGGAATTATCAATCTATCTTCTCCGGTAAAAGGTTCTTCTTTTGTACCATTTAAAAAGAAAGTGACATGCGCATATTTTTCAGTTTCGGCAATATGAAATTGTTTTAAGCCGGCATTGCTAACTACTTCACCTAAACTGTTTCTGATTACTACCGGAGGAAAAGCTACGGCACTAACGGGTACTTCTTTTTCATATTCAGTCATAGCAGTAAAAAATAAATTGTTTATATTTTTTCTGGCAAACTTATCGAAATTCGGCAAAACAAACGCCTTAGTTATTTGCCGAGCACGATCAGGACGAAAATTAAAAAATACAATAGCATCATTATCTTTAATAACAGCAACTGGTTGGTCTTTTTTAACAATAACCGTCGGAGAAAATTCTTCATCAAAATTTTTTTGAGAATAAGCTTCATCAATTACTTTTAAAGGATCCTCAGCTGTGCGCTCAGCTTTTCCTTCTACCATGGCATTATACGCTTTTTCACAACGATCCCAATGATTGTCCCTATCCATAGTGTAATATCGTCCGGCTAAAGAAGCAATTTTACCTACTTTAATATCTTTCATCTTTTTCATCAGTTGATCAATAAAATATTTTCCAGAATTAAAAATTGTATCGCGACCATCTAAAATTGCATGGACAAAAACATTATCAGATAAACCATGTTTTTTTGCTAAATCTAACAAAGCAAACAAATGAGCGCTATTAGAATGAACTTTACCTTCACTTACTAATCCAAACAAATGTAAATTTGAATTATTTTTCTTAACATGTTCAATGGCTGATAAAAATGCTTGATTTTTAAAAAATTCTCCACTTTCTATATCATGGTCAATACGAGGTAAGGTTTGATAATAAACTCTTCCAGCGCCTATATTTAAGTGACCGACTTCCGAATTTCCCATTTCACCAAAAGATAAACCCACCTCTGTGCCAGCAGCCATCAAAGTCATTATGGGATAGTTTTTAATATAATTTTTTAAATTTACAGTATTAGCTTTTTCTACAGCATTACCATCACCAGCCGGAGCAATACCCCAACCATCAGCAATAATAAGAACTACGGGTTTATATTTATAAGTCATATTTTATTTAATTAAAGACCGACCGGTCATTTCTTTAGGCTGTTTGACACCCATCATTTTTAAAATTGTTGGCGCAACATCAGCCAATTTTCCTTTTTTCATTTTTAAACGTTTTTTATAAAAATGTTCCCCAATCAAAAATAACGGCACCATATTGGTTGAATGTTCAGTATTAATTTCACCAGTTTTTAAATCAACTAATTCTTCAGCATTGCCATGATCAGCGGTGACAATACCTTGCCCACCATTTTTTTTAATAATTTTAATTAAACGCTCTACTTCAGAATCTACAGTTTTTACGGCGATTTCTGTAGCTTTAATATCACCGGTATGAGCGACTATATCAGGATTGGCAAAATTAACACAAATAAAATCATATTCACATGACTCAATGGCATGAGAAACATAATCTGATACCATGCCGGCGTTCATTTTTGGTTTTTTTGAATAATTGTCAACTGCAACGGAATTAATTTTTACCCAACGATCCTCACAAAAATGGTGGCTATAACCGCCATTAAAAAAGTAAGTCACGTGGGCAAACTTTTCTGTTTCGGCCACAAACAATTGACGGCGCGGACATAAAATTTGTACTAAACTGTTAGTTACATCACGACTCGGAAAAGCGGTTAAAACACCGGGTAAATCAGGACCAAAGTCAGTCATGGCCACAAAACGAATATTTCTTGGTAATTTTTCCCGAACAAAAGAATTATCATTTTCTTTGTCAAAACTTCTTTGGACAAAAACTTTTGTTAATTCACGAGCACGATCACTTCTTAAGTTAAAGAAAAATATTGCATCATTACTGCTAATTTTTCCCACAGGTTCTCCTTTTTCAATAATTACCGTCGGTTGAATAAATTCATCTGTTTCACCTCGATTATATGCCTGCAGAACGGCTTCAGTGGCACTCGGAGCTTTATGTTTAGAATTCGCCAAAACCAAAGCATCATAAGATTGTTTGATTCTTTTCCATGTTTTGCTTCTGTCCATGGCATAAAAACGACCCATTATAGTGGCAATTTTTTCACCATTATTCAAATGTTCATATAACTTCTTTAAATGATGCGGCGCATCGTGTTGAGACGAATCTCGACCATCAGTAAATAAATGCAAATAAACTTTTTTAAATTTTTCTCGACGCAATAAATCCATTAAAGCATATAAATGTTCTGGACAAGAATGGGCGCTATTATGATTTGAAAGTAAACCCATTACATGAATGGAGCTATTATATTTTTTAACATGATAAAACGCTTGATGAAAAGCATTATTCTTAAAAAAGGTTCCATCATTAATCGCGTCGGATATATACATTGCGTCTTGCTTAACCACTCGTCCGGCACCCAAATTAATATGGCCGGCTTCACTATTCCCTTCTTGACCCTTAAATAAACCGACGGATGTGCCACTCGCTTGCAATTCAGTATGCGGATAATCTTTCAACCAACGAAAATAATTAGGAGTAATATTTGGTTGAATCGGATTTCCTTTATTTTTTAAAGGAGCTACCCCCCATCCATCCATAATAATTAAAACCGTAGTTTTTTTATTTTTTGTATTATGATGTTTTTTATTTTTAACGGCCATAATCAAAATATTTAAATTCCGAGCTCCAATTCAATTTCCATTAAACGATTATATTTTTCTACTCTCTCGGAACGAGACAATGAACCGGTTTTAATAAATTCAGAATTAACCGCCACTGCCAAATCAGCAATAAAAGTATCTGCTGTTTCGCCACTACGATGAGAGATACTGGTTTGATAATTATTCTTTTTAGCCAGCATAATCGCTGAGATTGTTTCAGAAACAGTACCAATTTGATTTAATTTAATAAGAATAGCATTGGCCACGCCGGATTTTATACCTTTAGATAATCTATCAACATTCGTAACAAATAAATCATCACCCACCAAGGCAACTTTTTTACCTAATGTTTTAGTTAAAATTTTCCAATTATCCCAATCATCTTCACTTAAACCATCTTCTATGAAAACAAACGGATATTTATTCACCCAACCAGCTAAAGTACTAATCATTTTTTCAGCGCTCCAAGATTGTTTTTTGTTTAAGAAATAATACTTGCCTTTATTACAAAATTCAGACGCAGCCACATCCAATCCCAAATAAACATGTTTGCCAGGTTCCCAACCAGCAGACTTGATTGCTTCAACAATCATTTGAACAGCTCTTTCATTATTCAATAATTCTGGAGCAAAACCGCCTTCATCGCCAACTGAAGTTACATAACCTTTCTGACTGAGCAAACCAGCTAAAGCATGAAAAATTTGCGCCCCCATCCGCACTCGTTCACGTAATAATTTATGACGCGGAATAATCATAAATTCCTGAATAGTCAAACCGCTATCAGCGTGCCGTCCACCATTAATAATATTCATAGTTGGGATTGGCAAACGATAACCTTTTTCATTAATTTTATAAACTTTACGGAGATATTTATATAAAGGTAAACCAATATGTTCAGCACCAGCTCTGGCGGCGGCCATAGAAACACCTAGTATGGCATTAGCGCCAAGTTTGGTTTTATTTTTTGTGCCATCTAAATCAATCATTTTTTTATCAATTTTTTGCAAATCAATAATATCCATACCCGATAATGCTTTAGAAATATAAACATTTACATTTTTTACTGCTTTTAAAACTCCCTTGCCACCATAACGAGAACCGCCGTCACGCAATTCCAAAGCTTCGTGCGTGCCAGTGGAAGCGCCAGATGGAACTTTAGCAACACCAATAATTCCATTTTCTAAAATTACTTTGGCTTCAACTGTCGGATTGCCGCGTGAATCTAAAATTTCTCTGGCTGTTACTTTTTTAATCTTCATAATTATTAAACTTAAATACAAAAAAGGGGAAACTGGCCCCTTTTGTATAAATTGTTAATTATTTCTTAGGTAGTATTTCATAAACCACATTTACATTCATTATAACATCTTTGCTGCCGCTTGAAACTACAGCTGGTGCCATTTCTCCACCACCGATTCCACCACTGTAAGCGCTATATTTATAGTAATTATCATCGCCGCTTTCATATTCATTATAACTAACCACACCACCTAAACGCACACCCAATGACTGAGCCAAAATTGCAGCTTTATTTTTAGCATCAACTAAAGCTTTGTTGCGCGCTTGATCTTTTAAATTACTCGTATCATCAATTGTAAAATTCAAACCAACCACTTCGTTTGCGCCGTATTTTCCAGCCAACGATAAAACAACATTAATTTTACTTAGATCTCTAATTTTGATAGTAACGGTATTGGTCACTTTATATCCTTTTAAAACAGCGCCTTTTTCAGTGTAATCATACTCGGGATAAATAGTATAATTGGTTTGTAAATCTTTATCTTCAATTTTTAAACTTTTTAATTCAGCCACAACTTGATCCATAACTTGCTTGTTACTTGTCTGGGCTTTAGCCACTTCTTTGTCTGTATTGGAATAGCCAATAGAAGTAACAGCAATATTATTATCTCCGGTTACTTTACCCAAACCATTAATGGAAACAGTTTTTTCAGACCGATCGGCCAAACCGACATAATTAGATTTTTTTATATTCAATGAAATAGCAGTGCCAACATAAAAAATCAAATAAACCAACAAAACTCCCAACAACGTCATAAATAATTTCTTAACAAAAAACCCATGACCGCCCATACAACAATGAATTTTATCTAAAGTATTGACGATTTTTGTTTCACTGCTTTCTTTTTTATTTTTAGATTTAATCAAGGCCATATATTTCCTCCTATAATGAAAATCTTTCGTTAAAAAAATTTTCAATTTATTAATAAAATTAATTATATTTTTTTTTCAACACGGATTTGACACCGGGTAATTGATTGTCGCTTAAAAACTCCAACATTGCTCCCCCGCCAGTAGAAACCAAATCAATATCATCAGTTACTTTTAATTTTTTAATTATCTCCACAGTTTCCCCACCTCCACAAACACCAAACGCTTTTCCTTTAGCTCGCGAAGCCAACAATCTTCCCACTGAATAACTGCCAAACTCATACGGATGCTGCTCGAAATATCCCATAGCACCGTTCCAAATCAATGTTTTAGCTCTTTTAATATACTTATTAAATAAATTTATTGTCGCCGGACCAACGTCATAAATTGCCAATTTCGAATTAATAATATTTATTTCGTCTATTTTAAAAACTTTGGCATTTTTTCCATTTTTTTCTCCAACCACCAAATCAACCGGCCAAATTATTTTCTTTTTGTTTTGATAAGATAAAACTTCTTTTTTTAACGATTGTTCAACAATTGAACTTCCGACTTTAACTCCTTTGGCCCATAAATATGTATTAACCAATCCCCCGCCCAACAAAATATAATCGGCTTTTTCCAAAAACTTTTTCAATAAAGGTAATTTGGTTTCCATTTTAATCCCGCCTAAAATCACCACAAACGGTTTCTTCGGTTTTACTGTTAATTTTAACAGACCATCAATTTCTTCTGTCATCAACAGTCCGGCATAAGTCGGCAATAATTTTGCCACTCCAGAAACAGATGCCGCTGCGCGATGCGCCACAGCAAAACCATCTAAAACAAACAGATCGGCCAGGTTGGATAAATTTTTTGCCACTATTAATTTATTATCTTCTTCTCCTTTGATAAATCTGATATTTTCCAACAAAACAACATCCCCTTCTTTCATTTTATTAATTTCTGCTTCAATTTTTTTCCACGAATCAATATTTAAAAATTTTATTTTACGTTTAAGTTTTTTCTCTAAAATTTGACTAATCGGTTTTAGACTTAATTTTTTGTCAACCCCGATCGGCCTTCCTAAATGACTAACTAAAATAACTCTAGCTCCTTTTTTTATTAAAAATTCTATCGTTGGTAAACTCTTTGTAATTTTATAACTTTCGTTAATTTTACCGTTTTTCAAAGGAACATTAAAATCCACTCGTACTAAAACGCGTTTTCCTTTTAAATTTTTAGCTAAAATAACTGAATTTACCTTCATATATACTTTTCTCTTGCTGCACCGAACATATAAACTTTTGGATAGGAAAATATGTAATATAATTATAGCACGAAACAAGGGTTTTCACTAATCAACTCTCTGTTGTTCGCTAACCTGTCCATAACCCTCCTCTTCCGGCCATAAATATCGGCTAAAAATCCAACGAGCTAAATCACGCGCTTCACTAAATCTGCTTTCGTTAGAGTTTGCGCCCAAGACTACTACAATAATTGGATGACGACGCTGGTCCATTAATCTAACAACAAAATTATAACGTGAATCGTTTATAAAACCTGTTTTACCCACGATATCTTCCTGATTAAAATTATTTGGAATCCATTTAGTTAATAACCAATTTGTACTCCACACTTGGTGCGATTCATTTTTTTGATTTAAAGGAACTAAAATATATTGAGGCATTCGCAAAGTTCTATTTATTTTTTCAAATCGAACAGCCTCTTTTAATAACTGGGCAACATCAGTGGCATTGCCGACATTACCAGAATCTAATCCTGTCGGCTCAACAAAACGCAATGAAGTTAAATTTAATTTATTCGCTTTTTCGTTCATTCGAGCAACAAATTGTTCCATAGATATTCCACTATTACGCACCAAAGCTCGCACAGCGCTATTTGACGAACCAACTAACGCGACATTCCAAATATCGGAAAAATAATATTCCTCCCCAATTTTAAATTGGTGACTACTTGAATCATCATCCGCTTCAGTAATGGTGGTAGTGGACGACCAATTGATCGGCAAATCTAACAAAACCATGGCGGACATTAATTTTGTGATACTGGCCAAAGCACGAATGTTTTTGCTGTTTTTTTCAAATAAAATAGTACCTGTACGTTCATCAATAACAATGGAAGAAAACAAAGTAAAGGTAGCCGCACAAACCCCACTGTCTTTGGCTACCGGGGCTAATAATAAACTCGTCGGCCAACTGTTGGTTTGTCTAGAAACCGCCTGTTGTACTTGAATTTTTTCCCGCGGACCAGCTTGGGGAAATTTATTAAAAGATTTTCTAACAGCCGGGAAAGATACTGTAAAAATAAATATCAAAAAAACCCCCAGCACCATTATTCCAAACGAAGAAAAAAAATTAAATAATTTTTCAGACATAAATTCTATCCGGCATTATTGATTTTCAGTTGTTTTTTGTTCTAAAATTTTAATTACATAATCATGATTATGTAAAATTTCAAAATCAGGCAATTCCTTAACACTGACAATTCCCAAATGACGCAAATATTCCATTGTTACTTCATAAGTTGGCAACAAATTACTTGGATCTTCACTTTCTTTAACTAAATCACGAAGTAATAAATTACGTAAAATCAAACCGCAATTTACCCCTCGAATTTGTTCCAATTCCGGTTTAGTTATTGGACCGCAATAAGAAATAACTGTCAAAGTTTCCAATTGCGGACGGGTTAATTCCCCGGATACTTCAGCTTTTAAAAATTTTTCCGACATTGCTCTGTTTTCCGGATTAGAAACCATCTGCCACTCATCATTGTTTTGCAAAATTACCACACCTGAATCCGGCTGATTATATTTGATTGATAAACCTTTTAAAACTTCTGCCACTTCAGAATCGGAAACACCAATGGCTTTAGCAATTTTTTTAACCGTCAACGGTTTGGAGGCAACAAATAAAATTGACTCTACTTGAGATAATAATGTCATATTTAAAATTGTGTTATCAAAATATCCTCAAAGGATTGTTTTTGATTAATAGTAATTTTTAATTGTTTAACCAGTTCAAGCAAAGCCAAAAAACTTGCAATCACTTCAGTCCGATTTTCAGCTTTAATTAAAATTGACGAAAAACTCACTTGTTTCTGCTGTTTTAAAAGATTATAAATATAATCAATTTGATTTTTTACCGACACAGTACGATCAATTGTTATCTTTGGTAACGGTGACAATGGTTTGATTTTTTTTAACAAACCAATAAAAGAATTTTTTAAATCTTCCACTGTCGCATTGAGTGGTAAAATAAAATGGTCTAACTTTATCGGCGGTTCGTGGCGTCCATAAGCAATTTGTCCAGCTGTCCAAAATTTATTAACATGAAGGCTGGCTTCAATATAACGCTTATACATTTTAAGTTGATCCGCCAAACTTAAACCATCATCTTCTTCCGCAGATAAATATGGTAATAAATTACGAGACTTAAGATAAACCAACTTCGTAGCAATAACCAAAAAATCGGCCAGCTCTTCCGGTCGACTTTCATCTAACCGACTTAAATAATCAAAATATTGTTCAGTGACTTTTGAAAGGGAAATTTCCGTAATATTTAATTCTTCCTGCTCAATCAGCTGAAGCAATAAATCAAGCGGCCCTTGAAATTTTTCCAACTTTATTTCAGTGGACATAAAATAAAAAACTATTTGTTTTACTATTCCAACGACATCACAATATAACCTCTTTTTTTCGTTTCTTCACGAGGCCAAAATTCAAGATCACTGGTCTTTAAAACAAATGTTATTGTTTTTTGTAAAGTTCGTCCCGTGTATTCTTTTGTCTGTGGATTATATTCTTTGAGAATCAAAGTGTCTCCGGATTGACAATCAAAATCAGCTAAACGCAAATCAAATTTTTTCTTTCCCTCCAATACCTGCTGAAATAAATCCGGCCAAGCCTTCTTCTCAATCATCATAATTTATTTTAATTTAATATGAGCTTCTTTCAGCGCTGATTCAGGCATTGGCGATGGCGCACCCATCATCAAATCGCGGGCATCGCCGGTTTTCGGAAAAGCCATCACTTCACGAATATTTTCTTCGCCAGACAATAACATAATCAAACGATCCAAACCTAAAGCAATACCACCGTGTGGTGGCGGAGCGAAAGTAAACGCTTCCAACATATGACCAAAACGACTTTGTGTTTCTTCATCAGATAAACCAAGTATTTTAAATACTTTTTTTTGCAATTCACGCTCAAAAATTCTCAAACTGCCACCACCAATTTCAAAACCGTTCAAAACCAAATCGTATGCATTAGCTCGAACTTTCAAAGGTTCTTTATCCATTAAATTTAAATCTTCATCTAGTGGACGAGTAAAAGGATGATGAACGGCGACAATTTTATTTTCACTTTCACTTTTTTCAAACATTGGAAAATCTACAACCCAGCAAAATGCTAAAGATTTTGAATCTTTATCTTTCCTCAAATCCGGCTTGTCACTTTGATATTTATCTATTGCTTCTTTGTACGTCAGTCGCGGGAAAGGTTTTTCTTGAATAGTTAAATGAGGAAATTGTTTTTCTACCAATTCAATTGTCATTTTTTCCATCAACTGTAAAATATCTTCCTGTGAAAAAAATGACGTTTCCATATCCAACTGTGTAAACTCCGGCTGACGATCGCCGCGCTGATCTTCATCGCGAAAACAACGAGCAATCTGAAAATATCTTTCCACACCACCAACCATCAACAACTGTTTAAACTGTTGAGGTGACTGTGGTAAAACATAAAAATTTCCCGGATAAACACGGGACGGAACTAAAAATTCACGGGCGCCTTCCGGTGTTCCTTTAGTCAATGATGGTGTTTCTATTTCCCAAAAACCTTGTTCGGATAAATAATTACGTAAAAATAAATTAATATTATGACGAATTTCCAAATTATTTTTCATCCTCTCTGAACGCAAATCAAGATATCGATATTTCAAACGCAATTCTTCGCTAATAATTTTAGTGTCAGCGCTAACTTCAAATGGCATTGGTTCCGATTCAGTGATGATTTTAATTTCTTTAGCTAAAATTTCAATCGTACCGGTCGGCATATCCGGATTTTGCTGTTTAGCACCGCGTTCCTGAACAATACCGCGAATTTCTAAAAGATATTCCAAGCGCGCTCGTTTCAATTCTTCATTGGATTTTTCATCCAATTCGCTCGGTACACCGACCACTTGTAAAATTCCTTCACGGTCACGCAAATCCAAAAACGCAATTTTGCCCATATTACGCCGGGCGTTCACCCAGCCTTTCAGCAAAACCTCCTCCCCCACTTTATTAACAGTATCAACGGAATAAATTCTATTCATAAAAAATATTTAGCAAAATAATTCGGCCATTTCCACCAAACGGTAGGAATAACCCATTTCATTATCATACCAAGCGACAACTTTAACTAAATCACCATCAACCACATTGATTAAATTTAAATCAACAACGGCTGAATAAGGATTGGCGACAAAATCTGAAGAAACCAACTCCTCAGAAGTGGTTATTAAAATATTTTTAAATCTTGGTGTTTTAGAAGCCTCAATCATTGCCTTGTGAATTTCTTCTTTAGTCACTTTCTTTTTCATTATGGCGGTAATGTCAGCCAGAGAAACTGTCAAAATCGGCACGCGAAGCGATAATCCGTCAAAAATACCTTTTAAGCTTGGGATAACCTCCCCGACCGCTTTAGCTGCACCAGTGGTAGTTGGAACAATATTTTGCGCCGCCGCCCGAGCCCGACGCAAATCTTTATGCGGACCATCTTGTAAATTTTGATCAGCGGTATAACCATGAACCGTACTCATCATCGCTTTTTTAATACCAAACTTTTCTTCCAATACAGCCATTATGGGAGCAATGCAATTAGTGGTGCAGGAAGCATTATTAATAATGGAAGATTTTTCTTTTTTAACCAAACCGCAATTAACACCTCTAACATAAGTTGGTATTTCACCGCCTTTTCCGGGCGCGCTAAGAATCACTCTTTTTGCTCCGGCCTTAATGTGCAATTCCGCTCCTTCTCGCTTGGTAAATTTACCGGTACATTCTAAAACTGTATCAATTTTTAATTTTTTCCACGGCAAAACGGCCGGATCTTTTTCAGCATAAACCGGTATTTTTTTTCCATCCACAATAATATGATTATCATCAAACGAAACTTTTCTTTCCCATTCACGATAAGAAGTATCATATTTCAACAAATGAGCCAAGGTTTTTGGATCAGTCAAATCATTAATGGCGACAATGTTAATATTTTTTCGGGCAAAAGCTATTTTAAAAGCTTGACGGCCAATCCGACCAAAACCATTGATTGCAAGATTCATATTTTAAAAAATTAAAACAAATAAAATAACAATAAATAAAATAGATGCCAGCCAGCCGACAGTAGAAAATAACAAAGTAAGCGCGTCCTTTTTTTGATTATCTAAATATAACAATACCGGTTTGCCAAAAATTAAAATACCCATAATCGTAGCGGACAAAACCAACAAAAGCAACACTATCACCGGACCAAAAAATGGAACATTATCAATTTTAATTATTTTGTCGGCGCAAAATACAAATACAGCCACGCAAAAAATATAGGCAGTGGCCAAAAAAGCGTGAACAAACGAATATTTAAGTATTTTTTTATTCATAAGATAGTATAATTATATCTTTTTTACATGACTCTGGCAAATATGCACTTGAGATATTCTCCTTCAGTAAAAGCCGCCAATTCCGGATGATCTATTCCATGAGTATAAACTTCCAAAATCTGAACCACTCTCCCAGCTCGGCCGGCCGCCTCCGACAACATATGGCGAAAATCCATCATACTGACATGAGCGGAGCAAGAAGCTGTAACTAAAATTCCGTTTGGAGACAAAAGACGCAAGGCGGCCTCATTTATTTTACGATAACCTTGCAGACCTTCACGTATTTTGTGGCGATCTTTAACAAAAGCCGGCGGATCTAAAATAATTAAATCAAAATCTTTTTCCGGTGGATTGTATAAATAATCTTTCACATCAGCAGAAATAAATTCGCATTTTTTTGAATCTAATTTATTCAATTTAATATTTTCTTCCGCTAATTTTAAAGCGATTTCTGACGCATCCACACTAATAACTTTTTTTGCGCCGGCTGATAAGGCATACACACTAAAACCACCGGTATAAGAAAAGCAATTTAATACTCTTTTATTTTTAGAATATTTTTTCAAAGCTTGACGCTTATTGCGCTGATCTAAAAAAAATCCTGTTTTCTGTCCACTAATAATATCCACAACAAATTTATAACCATTTTCTAAAATTGTAACTTTTTTAGGAAGTTTGCCATATAATAAGCCAACTTCTTTTTCCATCTGCTCACGCGCTCGCCCACCAACATCAGAACGCTCATATATTCCTTTTGGTTTTAAACATTTTATCAATGCATCAAGAATATTATGTTTCCAAAATTCAATACCTCGATTATGAAATTGGACGGATAAATAATTGCCATATTTATCCACCACCAAACCGGGCAACAAATCACTCTCACTATTTATTAAACGATAAGCGTCGGTGTTTTTATCAACTACATAATCTTGCCGTAATTTATAAGCATCTGTAATTCGTTTGACAAAAAAATTATCATTTATAACTTCTTTTTCATCCCAACTCCACAAACGAACAGCCATTTGCGAATAAGAATTAAAATATCCTTGCGCCAAAAAATGTCCGGTTTCATCAACCAATTGAACTGACTGTCCGCAAGATAAACCTTCCGGGACATATTTTAAAGCGCCGGAAAAAACCCACGGATGACGACCTAAAATTGGCCCGACACGATTTTGGTTTACAATAAGTTTAGTCATAAACATAACCTAAATTATATCTTATTTTAATACAAAAAACCGCCCAACGCAATAGTCGGACGGTTTTTATTTTCAATTAATATCAATTATTGTACCAATTCATTCAAGGCGGCACGAGTTAACGGACCGAGCCAACCTGGATATGGAGATAAATTTTTATCTTGTTGGAATTTAACCACCGCCGCTTTAGTAACATTGCCAAAGTAACCGGTGATAGTAGGATATGTGAAATAACCAAGATCTTTCAATAATTGTTGCAATTGGGTAACAGCCTCGCCTCTGGAACCAATATAAAGATAATTCTTAAATTGATAACCGGTAGGCGTGACAACCGCAACTGCCGGAGTTTCTTCAACAACAACTTCTTCTGTGACGGGTTTGGTTAATTTGTTCAAAGCAATACGGGTTAACGGACCAATATGTCCGGGAAATGAAGAAAAACCTTGGGCTTGTTGGAATTTAACTACCGCCGCTTTAGTAATATTACCAAAGTAACCGGTGATGGATGAGTAGGTATAATAACCTAAATCTTTTAATAATTGCTGTAACTGTTTAACTTCTTCACCTTGCGAACCAACGCCTAAATAATTATTAAACTGAGCGGTGACATTAGTGGTAACAACCGGAGTAATTGGAGTTTCGGTAGTGGTTTCAGCTACAGTTTCAGTTGTAGTTTCTGTGACAGTTTCGGTAGTGGTTTCAGCTACAGTTTCAGTTGTAGTTTCTGTGACAGTTTCGGTAGTGGTTTCAGCTACAGGAGCAACATATGAAGAACCAGATGAAGAACCACCCCCACCGCCCGAATAAGCACTAACTGAATAATTAGCTGTGTCAGTGTCAGTATCAGCACTCTCTTTACTATCAACAAAAGCTAAAGATAAACTATGATCACCAGAAACATTGAGCTGTCCATTGTTTGATAATGCGCCAGCAGTCACTACCAGTGGCAAAGCTGAACTGCGAAATATGCCGGTATCCACTCCTGTTTCGGTTAATGTAATTGCCTCACTGTCAGAATAAGGACTGGCGGTAATCAGTGAACCGCTAATTGTGTCAGCAACTGTGTTACTTAAATTACCATCATGATCTTCTACGGTAACATAGACAGAATCAGCGGAAGTAAAAGTTGACACTTCCGTACCGGCGCTATTGGTCAATTTAACTGAAGTCGCAGGATGTTTAATGGCGCCATTTTCCGTGATAGTCCCATTATTATCAAATGTTACCGGAGCGTAAAGATATTTATCAGCCCAAATCGTAGTGGTACCACTATTTATAAACGAATTGGATGAAGTGGCACTATCACTAAAAAAATATGTGCCGGTTCCAAAAACCAAATCATAATAAGTTTCTGCTGTACTGGTCACTGCACCGGTACTGGTATATTGCACATTAGAAGCACTGGAAGAAAAAATACCATTATTTACCAGTGGGGTTCCTGAACCTGATAAAACAAGGGTGTATGTGGCGGCGTCAAATTCCGTATCAGTATCAACAGTTAACACATTAGTAACAGTCAAATTACCAGCTAAAGTAGTAGTAACACCTGTAGTAGTTAAATTATAGAATGTAGTGTCACCGGTTCCACCCAAAGTATAATTAGCGCTCTCATCTGTCATGGACACTGTACCGGAAGTTTGGGTGACTGTGCCAGAATTGTCTAAATTACAAGCCAAATCCAAATCATAAGCAGCTAAATCTAAAGTTGAATTTTCGTCAATACTTATATTACTATCTATATCAATATTACCAGCTAAAGTGACAGTAGAAGAAGTAAGAGTTAAGTTGTACAAAGTAGTAACACCGGAACCGCCCAAAGTAACTCCTTGACCACTTCTCATAATAGTATAACTGGCGTTTGATTGTGTAACTGTACCGGAATTATAAAAATTACCATCAACAATTAATTCGTTATTTATTGCACTTAAAATCAAACTCTTACCTGAATTAACAGTAATATCATTATTTACAATCACAAAATTAGTTCCATTTGATGTATAAGAACCATCAATGACTAAGTTATAAAAATCAACACTTGTTGTACTAATTGTTAATGTTGCATCATCACCATAAAGTACAACATTCATACCTGTTAAACCGGCCCATTTGGCATTACCATTAATAATAAAACTTCCGCCGACACGAAATACACCACTGCCTGTTGTTGAAACTGTACCTCCAGCTTGGTAAAAATATGAAGTAGTGGCATTTGCTTCACCAATTGAAACTACTCCATTATAAGTTACATCAATTGCAACACTAAGCGTAGTTGTTAAACCTGTGTCCCAAATAGCGTTAGTAGAAGTAGCTTCAGGGGAAAGATAATCGCTTCTAAGCTGCAAACCAGCGCCAACAACATTAGAACAAGGACTGCCATCAGCAAGCGCGGAATCATACCAATTAGTTGGGTCACTCATATTTTGACTGGAAGAAGCTGTCCAATAACAACTTAATCCCGCAGCTGAAGCCGGAGCGACATTACCAAATAAAAACCACGCGCCGACTAAAATAGCGGCGGCAAACGAAATTTTTCTCCACGACATATTCATAAAAAATTAAATAAATAATTTAAATATAAAATCACTTAAATATTATAACGTTTCTAAAAGTATTACGCAACCCCATTGACAACAACCATACCTGTAAATAACAAAAAAGACGGCTTTTGGCCGTCTTTTTTTATTTTTTAATTTTATTTCATCTGTTCAGCTACCTCTGTGGCAAAATCACAACTTTTCTTGGTAATCCCATCACCTAATTCATATCGCCAAAATAATTTTACTTTAGCACCGGCCGTTTCAGCCAATTGACCAATAGTTTTTTCTTCATCTTTAATAAACGGCTGTTCAAACAAACAAACTTCACTGTAAAATTTATCCATTTTACCTTTCACAATATTGACAATGATATTTTCCGGCTTGCCTTGAGCGCGCAATTGTTCGGAAGCGATTTCTTGTTCTTTTTCCAAAACACTACCGTCAACTTCCTCACGATTCAAATAACGCGGACCGGTAGCGGCGGCATGCATAGCAATCTCACGAGCTAAATCTTCACTGCCGCCTTCCAATACCACCAACACCGAAATCTTGCCACCCATATGAACATAAGCGCCAAAATTTTCTTCAGCAGATTTATTAATTACAGCAATGCGGCGCAAATTTAATTTCTCTCCAATTTTAGAAACCGTCTCGCTGAATTTATCTTGCAAACCTTTCATAGCTTCTTCAACTGAAGCAGGTTTATTTTCAATCAAATAATCAGCAACAAAAGAAACTAAATTTTTAAAATCATCACTTTTGGCGGCAAAATCGGATTCCGAATTCACTTCAGCAATCACGGCTACATCATTCTGAACTTTCACAACAGTCAAACCTTCGGCAGCGATTTTATCTCCGCGTTTAGCAGCTTTAATCACGCCTTTTTTACGCAAAATTTCAGTTGCTTTATCTGTGTCACCATTAGCTTCATCTAAAGCTTTTTTGCAATCCATCATGCCGGCTCCGGTCATTTCACGTAATTTTGAAATATCTTGAATTGTAATAGCCATAAGAATAGAAATTAGAAAATAGAAATTATAATTTTAAAGAGACTCCTCTTTTTTCATTACTCGTCTCGGTTTAATAGCTTCCGCTCTATTCTTTTCTTCATTTGCCACAGCTACGGCTTTCTTTTTGTCGTACTCCTTCTTGCCTTCATTAACAGCATTGGATATGGCATCGGCCATTAATTTAATGGAATTAACAGCATCATCATTTGCCGGAATAATATAACTGGCATCAGTCGGATCAACATTGGTATCGCAAACAGCGATAATCGGCACATTGGTACGATTAGCTTCGGCTGTAGCGGTTTTTTCCGTACGTAAATCGGCAATATACAATGCGTCAGGCATTTTGTCCATTTGAGACAAACCAATTAAATATTTATCCATTTTCTCCAAATCTTTTTTGAATTTAATTTGTTCTTTTTTTGTGTATTTTTCTACTTCACCACTGGCAACCTGTTCTTTCATGGAAAGATATTTTTTCAAACGGCGTTTCATTTCTTCAAAATTTGTCATTAAACCGCCAATCCATCGTTCAACCAAATAAGGCATCCCGCAATTTTCCGCCGCCGCCTTAATTAAATCGCGCGCTTGACGCTTTGTTCCGACAAATAAAATAACCTTGCCTTCAGCGGCCAGGTTTTTAACAAAACTTAAGGTTTTGTCCATTTCCTCAAGTGTTTTTTCCAGATCAATGATGTGAACACCATTTCTGGTTCCGAAAATATATTGTTTCATTTTCGGATGCCAACGTGATTTTTGGTGGCCAAAATGCACGCCAAGTTTTAACATCTCTGCAAGAGACGGCAATAAATTCATACTTTTCCTTATTACTTCCTCTCAGTTATACCCCTTGAGTGGTCAAAGGGAGGAAAAAATTTTCTCCGGATAGCCGGACAAACAAACTGATGAGTGATAAAATATTGTGTAAAATATACAATAAATTAAGAAGGTTGTCAAGAGCAACTTGCCAAAAACCAAATTTTATGCTATTCTTGTGATAAGAATTTAGCTAAAAATATGAAAAAACATATGGAACAATATCGTACTATTGAACAAAAAGAAATTGAATCAGACGAACTCAAAAAAGTCAGAGAATTTTTCGTTGACGCCTTACCGCTGATTGATTCATCTGTAACGAAAAAAATGACGCCAAAACAGCTTTTTGACGCTTACCAAGATTTTATAAACAATGACCCGTCATTTGAACATTTTCAAACTGTCGCTTCATTAGGAAATTCAAAAGAATCTTTTTCTCGCAATGATCTAAAATCACAACCACAACTTTTGAATTTGTGGAAAAAATATCTGATTAAAAAATTACCGGCCGCGTTAGTAGAACGACAAGTGGAAATACAGCAAGTTGATGATGAAGAAGATTTAGATGCTGATAAATTAGAAAGTTTACATAAAAAAAGATTAGAAATCGGACACAAAATGGTTTTAGGTTTTCATGTCACTGATAATCAAATTGATGGCGACATTTTGCCAAGCAAAATTCCCACCACGTTATTCGGTGAAGAAAAAATTGATATTCCGGCCGGAAAAACATTTTATTCTTCCAGTCCAAAAGCTCTATATAAGCAACGCAATAAAAACCTTATTTTTGTTGAGGGTGACCAATTGGAAATTGAGGAACAACGTAAAAAAACCGGCGTTGCTCATGGTGGCGGTGAATGGATTAGTACCAACCGCAGACTTCCAACATTAGAATCCTTTGATTTAACAACTTTAAACGAACCTTTGGAATTAAAGTCCATATAACTTGACAATTTCAAAACTATTTGTTAATATAGCAACCACATTTAATAATAACTATCTATGAAAAAAGACATTCACCCCGAATTTCACACTGACTGTAAAGTCACCTGCGCCTGCGGTAACACATTTACCACTGGCAGCACAATGAAAGAAATCCGCATTGAGTTATGTAACCAATGCCATCCTTTTTATACCGGAAAACAAAAATTCGTTGACAGTGCTCGCCGAGTAGAAAAATTCCAAGAACGAGCGGAAAAACAAGCGGCTTTATTAAAAACTGTAAAAACAAAAAAGACTGCTAAGACTGAAGGGGTTGAGACTCCAGAAAAAACAAAAAAAACTGCTAAAAAAGCTGTCAAAAAAGCTTAGCGTTAATAATTAAAAAACAGACATGGATATTTCCAGTCTGTTTTTTTATTAGATAACAAAACGAACGAAATAAAAATTTATTTTTATTTCCGAAAAAGTCGACAATATTATATCTAATAGAAATATATTCAAATTATATGATAAACTAATGATATGCTTCAAAAATATATTGACATAAAAAATAAATTTAAACAGTTAGAAAACGACCTGCAAAATCCGGCCGTGATTAATGATACAAAAAAATTAAAAACCGTGTCGCAGGAATACTCTGATTTAAAATCAACGGCTGAAAAAATTATTGAATTAGAAATTACAGAAAATAATATCGTTGAAACAAAAAAAATACTAACGGAAGAACAAGAATCGGAATTACAAGAAATTGCTAAAAATGAATTATCAGGATTGGAAAACAAAAAAGAACAACAAGAAGAAGAGTTGGAAAAAATAACCCGTCCGCAAGATCCAATGGACAAAAAAGATGTAATCATGGAAATTCGCGCCGGTGTTGGCGGAGACGAATCAGCTTTATTCACCGCCGATCTTTATAGAATGTATTCCAAATATGCTGACAATCGCGGATGGAAAACTCAACTTATTGATTCTAATATGATTGGTATTGGTGGATTTAAGGAAGTTATTTTTTCTATCAAAGCCAATCCATCAAATAATGGAGTTTATAAAGATTTAAAATATGAAATGGGTGTACATCGCGTTCAACGCGTTCCGGAAACAGAAAAATCCGGCAGAATTCACACATCCACTGTTACTGTGGCTGTTTTGCCTGAAATTGAAGAAAAAGAAATAAAAATTGACCCAAAAGATTTACGAATTGACACTTTTTGCGCCGGAGGACACGGCGGACAAAGTGTAAACACAACTTATTCGGCAGTTCGTATTATTCATGTTCCAACCAATACTATGGTTCAATGTCAAGATGAACGTTCACAAGCTGCCAACAAAGAAAAAGCCATGTCTGTATTAAGATCACGCCTTTATGAAGTGGATAGACAAAAAAAAGAAAAAGAATTGTCAGAAAAAAGAAAATCACAAATCGGCAGTGGCGACCGAAGTGAAAAAATACGCACCTATAATTTTCCTCAAGACAGGATCACAGATCATCGCATCAATCAAAATTGGAACAATATCGGAAATATTTTAAATGGGAATTTAGAACCCCTAATAACCGCTTTGCGCGAAGCTGATTACGAAGCGATGGCGCAATAATTTTACGGCTTGTGTCTTCCAAAACTAAGATAATTTTAATTTGCATAATCGTCGCGGCGACCGCTTTGCGTTTGTTGACTATTTTAAAATACGGCGCATTTATTTGGGATGAAATATTTAGTTTTACTTACAGTCAAAAAACTTGGCTGGAAAGCATTAAAATATGGCTTTGGGAAACAAACCCACCATTACATATGGCAATTCTCAAAATCTGGTTTTATATTTTTCCAACCAACGAATTTTTTACCCGCCTGCCCAGTTTAATATTTGGCGTTTTAAGTGTTTGTGCAGTATACAAAACCACCCTTAAAATTTTTAATAACAATCGCTTAGCCGTTATTTCCGCTACTGTATTGGCCTTTTCGCCATATCATATTTTTATGTCCGCTACCGGCCGAGGTTATTCACTTCTAATCCTGCTTGATATTTTATCCGTTTACTTTTTTTATCAAATATTTTTTGAAAACAAATCTGACAAAAAAAGTATTTTTTTTCTCGGCTTAATAAATTTATTGTTAATGTTCACCCATCTGACCTCGGTTATTATCATCGTCGGACAATTAATAGTTTTAGCAGTTCAAAAATCCAATTTTAAATTTTGGTTTAAAATAAATGCCATTCCCCTGTTATGTTTCGGAGTTTGGTCAGCTTTCTCTTTGCCGTTAAAAATAAACTTTGATTTATTCGGCAGTGGCTGGTATTTTTGGCTAAAAACAAATTTAATTGACATAATTAATTCTCTGCAACCTCTTTTACTCGGTCCGCATTATAAAATTTCCGGTTGTTTGATTTCCGCAATTTTTATATTAACATCCGGAATTATTATTTATCGGCAAATTCATTATAAAAACACGGATACAAAATTTATTATTCTGTTAACTGCATCCATAACACCAATAATCGCCGCTGGAATGCTTGGTCTCTGGAATATTAAATTTTTTATAATTGTTCTGCCTTGGTTCGCGATTATTATCGCCTATCTGATAAATAAACTGATAAAAAATAATCTACTCGCTACCGGAATAATAATTCTGCTGGTTCTACCCGGCTGGACTTATCTCTATAAACTTTTACCGCTAAATGACTGGCGCATAATAAATAATTATTTGGCGGAAAATTATCAACCGGCAAAAAAACAAGTTTTTATTTATAATTTATTTATTGATAAATTACTGATTGAAAGATATTATCAAAGTCCAATTCCAACTTTACCATATTTTACAGGTACTGACTGGGCAGCTGATATTGTTTCAAAAAATTATCTGCGTTATATCCATCCGCAAGATGAAATTAATCAGTGGTTAAACAATCAACAATTAGAAAATTTTGATGAAATATTTTTAGAAGAAGAAAAATGTGGTATTGATTTGAGTACTATTCTGCCAGGTCGCGGCTGGAAACTAAAAAAAATAATTGACGCTCACCAGTTAGACAGAAAAAAACTTTATCATTATGTTAGACATTAAAACAATCTGGAAAAAATACTCAGAAATTGACAGTCAAGAACTAATTATTCTTTTTAGTTTGGCTATCCGCCAATCAAAAGAATTTGTACTAAGTCATACTGATTATAAAATGTCCTGCTTGGAACGCTGGCGGTTGTGGTGGCTAACAAAACGCCACAAACAAGGCTGGCCAACCGCCTATTTGGCCAGACATAAAGAATTTTACGGCTTGAATTTTTTAGTTAACAAAAATACTTTGATTCCTCGTTCAAGCACGGAGTCAATGGTGGAATTGGTTATTGAAAACTTAAAAAATAATCATTCCGAACCAAGAAAAATGCTAATTGATATAGGCACTGGTACAGGTTGCATTCCGATCAGTATTATTAAAACATTAAATGATAGCAATATAAAAACAATCGCGACTGATATTTCAAAAAAGGCTTTGCGAGTGGCCAAACAAAACGCCCAACGCCACAATGTTGATATCCAATTTATCCATGGCGATTTATTAAAACCATTCATCAACAATTATTCCGCAATAATTAATAACCGCCGTTTGTTTATCACCGCCAATTTACCATATTTGACACAAAATTGGATTAAATCAGAACCCGGCATACAAAAAGAACCTATTTCCGCCTTATTGTCCGACAATAAACATGGTTTATCTCTTTATGAAAAATTTTTCCAACAAATTAAATTTATAATATTAAACTTCAACAGTTCCCCGTCAATCTTTATTGAAATTGACTCACGGCAGTCAGTAATGGCAATGGAATTGGCAAAAAAATATTTTCCTAAAGCAAAAATAGAAATAAAAAAAGATCTCGCTCGGCGAGATCGCATATTAACAATTTATCAAAATTAAACTATTCCGGATTTATGTCGGAATAGTTTAATTTTATACGGAAATTTCAATTGCTAAATTTTCCGGCACGATCATCAACCAAATTTTTCCAGGAATTAAAAATATTTCTGTCATATCTTTATTATAAAAACGAGTTCTTTCTGGACGTCCATCTTTTTTCCAAATTCCTCTTATCATTTCACCGCGTCTAAAAATACGAGCTTCCCCCTCGCCTATTGTTTCTATTTGCCTCCGTCCAACATTATCTAAAGTAATCATGGTGGCATATTGAACCAAAATATTTTCCGCCGTTATTGGTTGACCGTTGCCATCCAACATTTTTTCTCCATTAAGCCAACGCTCATAATTTCGATTATCTAAATTATACTTCCAAACAACTTCAAAACCACGACCATAACGGATTTTTATTTCTGTCACGGATTCCGATGAAGCAATGATGGTTGGATTTGAATCAAATAACCAACCTTCCCAACTCCAACCAGGATGTTTTTCTCCATACTTATCAAAAATTAAATTCCATTGCTGGCTGGCGGTAAATAAATTATATGGCGCCGTCCGATTATGATCACGCCAATAATAATTTCCCCAATAAAATTCATTAGCATCAAAAATTTTTCTTTCTTTAATTAAACCCAATGCTTCCGGCGAACCGCCACAATGCATATAAAGAGCATCGCCATATTCAGCCAACCAATCCAAAAAATACGGTCGGGCGCTTCTAACAGGTCCGACTTCAGATACATTTTGTTCATCTCCAATCGGATAAATTGCCAAAAATCTGCTGGTCACACCTTCCATTGGCGCTTCATAAATAATCGCCGCCTCATTTACTCCGTTTAAAGGTAAGGCATCAAAATGTCCGTCAATCATTACACCAACCACATCAGGTGTTTCATCTTCAATTGTGGCAACACCTGTTCCATCTAACTTACTCCGATGATTAAACTGCGTTATTCCTAAAAAATTATCTTTGTTAGGATTGGTGATCCAAACAGTTCCTTCTTGCCCAAAATAAAAATAATAACAAAGAATGGCGGCCGAAGCGGTCATTAATCCAAAACTCAAAATAAGTTTTTGCCAATCGGATTTTTTTAACATATATTCTATTATACCAGAAATTAAATAAAAAAAGCCACCGATTTGATTCAGTGGCCTTATGTGAAAGAACTGCTGTTAAGAAAACCTTAGATGTCGTCTTCGTCCTTGAAGAAACCGATGTTGTCGCAAGGACAAGCTTCGCGCTGTAAACGCTCTTGACGGTACTCGTGACAATAGGAACACTCTTCGGACGAAAGACACATGGCACCCAGATAGCCCTGCTTCTCTCGCTCAATACACCGCTTCTCAATGTCACTCCCATGCGATACCTCGTATACATGGCCAGCCAAACACTGAACGTTGTACGTGATATCCTCCTTGTTTTGCCTATTTTTAGTAAGACTTGATTGATTTTCCAAAGAACGGATTATTATATCATATTTTAAAACTTTTGTCAATACCTTAATTTAGCTTATCTTAGCTAAAACAAAAATCCATCCGCCAAATGGCGGATGGATCTTAAAATTTTTATTACTCTTTTTTCGTCTCTTCTTTCTTTTCTTCTCCGGCTTCAGCAGCGGCTTCTTCGCCTTCTTTAGCTTCTTTGGCCGGTTCAGCGGATTCAATCTTGGTTAAATCAGCATCTTTAGTACTTTCACTTTCCATTGCTTTAATTTCTTCTTCAGTCAAAGCCGGTACAGCTTTAACAATAATAGCATCATCATCCACTTCATAAAATTTAACACCCGCCGGCAAATTTAAATCTGACACACGAAACGCGTCATCAAATGTTTTTAAAACAGACAAATCAACATCCAAATGACTGACTAAATCTTTCGGTAAACATTCAATGTCAATCATTTCAAAGTTACGCACCAAAGTACCACCAGCTTCCTTGATAGCCTGTGATTCACCAATAAAAATCAATTCTACCGGCGCGACTAAAGTTTTATTCATATCAATTCTTTTCAAATCAACATGAATTACTCTGTCTTTTACCGGATCATATTGCACATCTTGTACCAAGACTTTTCCTTCTGCTTTACCGTCCACTTCCAAATCAATCAAAGTGGAATCTCCGGCTTCTTGGTAAACTTTATTAAATTCTTTAAAAGTCAATGACACGGAATCAGCTTCTCCTCCCGCACCATAAATAACAGCTGGTAATAAACCGTCCACTCTGACTTTTTCTCCTTTTTGTTCTCGCTTTACAGCATTAATTTTAAACATACATTATTTTATATTTTCCCGACACTGTGTCGGAATCCCGACTTTGCGTCTGGATAATTTTTAATTAAATTATTTTCTTTAATTTGTCTAATGCCATCAATCATTTCGTCCATTACAATCGGTTCTAACTGGCAAAATTTTTCCGCATCAGAGAAATTCAAATCACTTACCATCCCCATTGAACTCAAACTGTGTCCCACCTCAACCACCATGGCGATAAAATTACCAGCACATTTGACACAACTAATATGAATCAAGCTGGCCTTGTCTTGCGAAGCGAAAAGCCGCGCATTTTTCGTATTGTAAATACTGCCACAAACCGGACACTTATTGATAAATTTAAGCGCTTCTCTCCAAGAATCAGATTTCTTTTTCTCCGGTATCATAATAAAGTAGCCTTATATTACACAATTCAGCTATTTTTGTCAACCCCCGTAAGAGTATACTGACAAAACCAAAACTTATTATTTATTTTAAACTTAATTTTCCAACGGTTTCCCATGTTTTTTCATCTAAAACAACAATCTCATCAGAACCGATTAAATAAAGATAATCCGATAAATAAACTGCCCGTGAAATTTGCAATCCACTGATAGCTTTTAATAACGTTAATTTATCATCGGCATAACTAAATACATAACCGCCTTGTCCTCCTGGAATAAAAAATACACTATGTTTTTCATCTAACAAAAAGGCGTGATGATTATTTAATGCTTCAGACCAATACTCATTAAGCGTATATTTTGAAACTTCGACCGGCAATTCAGCTGTTGCTACATCAAAAATTGAAATTTTAACTTTTCCACTTTCCTGTCCCAAACCTAAAACTTTATGATTTGGCAACGGATGCAAGTAAGAAGAATAACCCGGAATTTTCAGTTCACCGCGTAATAATGGTTTTTTTGGATTAGCTAAATCTAAAACGAAAAATGGGTCAGTTTGACGAAAAGTCACCATATAACCACGATCATCCATAAACCTAACCGCATATATTCTTTCTTCTTCACCCATATCCTGCAGAACGCCTGATATTTTCAATTCATCATCTAAGACATAAATATCATTAACTGTTTTTCGACTACCTCCAATACTGCCAATCCCCCAAAAATTTTCACCGACAGTTGTGGCTAAACGCAAATGATTATCATATTCATCCATAGAAAATTGATTTAACAACTGTCCAGGAACTTGTCCGGAAGCGGAAATTTTCATTTTATTTAAATCTATTTTAACAATTCCTGTTTGTTCCAAATCACGACGATGCTTAGAATAATATTCATCCAAACGATTAGTTAAATCGTTTTGTATTTTTAAATTATCATCGTCACTCAAAGAATTCATAAAACGATTAATTACCACATTCAACTCTGATAATTTTGACGACTGACTTAAATCATAACTGCTTAATTGAGCAATTTTCGTCAACATCCATTGTGGAATGATATCTTTATTTTCAGAAAAGAAATCATAGGTAAAATTTACCAAATCACCCATATAAGAATATGTCAGGTAAGCGGCATTTGGCGACATATAAAAAACAGACTGTCCTGATGAACCAACAAAAGATACTTTATCTCCAACCACACCGGTTTCAGCTTTGACAGACAACAAAGTATAAGTGACATCCACATCACCTACGGTAGTTGGATAATAAATATCTCCGCAAGCCACATTGATTTCTCCTTCAGGCAAAATAATCGGCTGTAACGGACATGGCTTTGTATAATTTACACTATCAGAAACAGATAGATAAATAGTCCCATCCATCAAACGAGCATTAATCAAAGATGACCGTTTGCCTAATTCCATACTCCACTTTTCTTTTGGCGACATTTTATCGGTCACATCATAAGCGACAATCTTATTTTGATTATCAAAAACCACTAAAATATTTTCATAAAGTAATAAATCGCCATAATTTTCAATTTTTCCGTCTTCCTTCAAATCAGTCGGTGGAAAAGCCATTACCAATTTGGTTTCACCTAACGCTTGATAATAAGGAGGTACTGACTCACCCTTTCTAATCATCGTATCCATTGCCGGTTCAGTCATATTCACGGACGGAGTAGTTGTATAATAACGCACCATTGGCTGTCTGACTGACAAATAAAGTTCTTTACCATCAGTTTTTACAATATCCGGTTCATCAATACCAGTCACTTGCACATTAGTTTTAGAAATTCTATCAGCCGATACACTGCTGTCTGAAGCCACTGTTTTACCAATTTCACCCATTCCTGCGGGTACGGCATTTGGCAAAGCCATTTCCATAGTTGCCATTGTTCGTGCACTGCCGCCAATTCCATAATATCCACTGCCGCCGGTATGATTGGCTAAAAAATCCTTAAACTCCTGCTCTGAAGAAAATTTCTTAATATCCTTTAAGTCAGCTGTTTTAAAATCACTAATCGTAGTAATCGGCGCTGGAGAAATAACTTGGCCGTCTTTGGAAAATTTCAAATCACCATGCCAAAATCCGTAAACTACTACGCCGAAAAAAATTGTTAAAATAATTAAAAATACAAAAATACCAACTTTTGCAAAAGAATTTTTTGTTAACATAAACTTAAAAAATTAATTTAAAATTAAAAAAATTATTTTGTGTCTATTTTTAATAATTTCGTTAAACTATTCTACCATAAACAAACAAAAAAATAAAACGCTCCACATCTTTGTTAAACCCGCATTAAATCATTTGATAATATATTTATAAAATACAGACATGTGTTTATCTGCTCAGAAAAGAAAATAAATTTTCTTTTCTTTCACCTCATCGTACAAAAGACCCTTTATGTGTCATTTTATCTTCACTTGCTCGGAAATTAAAATAAATTTTCATTTTGCTCGCTTCGTTTAGTAATAAAAAACCGTCTGAAATCAATCAGGCGGTTTTTTATATAGTAGATGAACACCTTTCGGGTTTCGGCGATTCTTCGTTCATACGCAATTATTAAGCTGACTCTCCTGCAGTTTTTTTGATTGCATTGCGCCACTTGAAATAAAGTGAGCACCCCATTGTTCCAACGGCGCAACCTGTAGCATATAAGAGAACCAACTGCCAGTTATTGATGTCCTTGATAATTGTTTCTAGGACATAATACCAGATTAATATATTAATGACTGTGATTGCGCCACCGGCCAACACTTGGTTACCAGAAACCATTTTAGTCCAAATAGCGACAATCAGCATTTCCACTACACCTATAAAAAATAATGTCATATGCATTTGGTTAGTGGTTTTGTAAAAATTCGACCTTTTAGGTAAAAATACACTTTTTGACCTGATTACTTGTTAAAGAGCTATACTATTTTAAAGAGGCAAAAAAGCGCATATCTTAGCCTAAATTCATTATACTCTAAAATAAGCTTCCGGTCAAAAAAAGCTATTCACAGTTTATGCACAGGGGTGTGTAAAGAAAAAAACAGATAAATTTGAAAAAATATAAAATCTCGCCATTTTTGACGAGATTTTTAATTAATCTTAATTTGATTTACAATAAAATAACTGCTTAGTTGTTTACTTTTTCTCCTCAAAACCAAACTCAACCAATTTATCTTGTTTAAATAAATTATGAACTTGGGTGTTTTTAATTTGGGCTAAGTTTTCTAAAGTTCGACGAATTTTTTCCTTCAAAAATTCAGCTTCACCGGAATTACTCAAACCATTATTTTTTAAATCATTAAATATTTCTCCATCTTTACTCAACATTAAATTTTTTGCTCTAAGTAATGGCCTAATATCTTCTGCTTGTCTAATATAATCGGTTCGATAAAAATTATTATAAGCCTGACTGTCAGAAAAACCTCGGAAATCACCATTGTAACCAATTACTTTTCCACCAATACCATACTCAAAATTTAAATTGACCGATAAATCGCCTTTTTTAAAAATATATTCAGGATGTGACGGTCCAAATGCCGGCGTTGCAAGATTATCTTCGGTTTGCGTTTCCGAAGTTAAAATATTTCCTTTTTTATCAACTACATCAGCCGCCGCAATTGGTTGTTCTGTGATTTTATTTGATTTAATGGTTGAAACGGTATCTAATTGTTCCTCTATCCGACCTTCTCCCACCACATCAACAGACCGTTCATCGGCAATATCCAGCTGATCGGCATGGTATTGTTTACCTGTATTTACATCTTCAAAAACATGTCCTCTTGACTGTATCTCTTGCAACGTATTCATGTCATCCTTGGATAAAAACTTTTCACCAATTTCATTTGTCTGCCAATGTTTATCCAGCCAAACTTTTTCTTGATCAGTAAGATGTTTGGCGTAATCATCCAACATGCTTTCCGTCACCGCCGTATCGCCGGATGCTTCAGCTTTAAAATATTTATCAATCGTTTCAATATCCATCTCATGTTCAGAAACAACTTTAATCGGTTCTATATCAGCATGTTCCATTACATAAGTTTTTCCAACCAACTCAATTTTTCCATCCGGGCGCAAAATAACAAACTGATCCCTGTTTTTATTAAATACAAAATATTTATCATCTAGATGTTGCTCGTGTGTCAACACACTTGCTTGATGATCTGCCCATTTATCCACCGACAAACCATTTTTTGGATTATAACCATAAGCCTCAGGATCTATTTTCAATTGTTTTTGTAATAATCCCTCAATATTATTTGAACCACGGGCTGTTTGAACCAACATTGATTTTAAAACTTTAGACGAATCAGCGCCACCTTCTAATATACGGCTGATAGACGCCAATACTTCACGGTGTCCAGCCACTCCGCTTAACAAACGATTAATGTCGGCAATTTCCCCTTCAGTCAAACCATTTTCAACTACACAACCGATTGCCCCAGCACTTAAACCTCGCTGTTCCCAACCGTTTAACAATGCTTTAATTTGTTCTTGTGTTGATTCCGCCATTCCTTCAGCCGGATAGTTATATTTATCAACCAACTCGTCAGTGACTGTTTTAGGTTCTCCGGTCACTGCTCCGCCGTCAATAATTTTTCCACCAACAGTATGATGTTCAGTTTCAATCGCTGCCGCTTTCCCCAACATATTTAAATAAGCCAAACAACCGCCAGCCACACCAATAACCGATGAAACAATCCGCTTACCCCAACGCAATTGTTTTTCGCCGGTAATTTTACCGCCTAAAATATCCAATTCTTGTTTCCGACTTTCCAAATAAGCTAACGCGTCAACCAAACTATCCGGACGAATTATATCGCGAGCATCACCAATTTCTACGGCTTTCGATTTTAAAATTTCTTGAATTATTTGATCTCTAAAATGTGTCAATCTCTGATAATTTTCATCTTTATTCAAATCAAAACCATTCACATAAGCATACGCTTCAATGGCAGCTATGCGATGTTGAATTTCTTTCAAACGATCCTCCGGTTGTAAATCCATTATTAAACTAATGGTTGCCTCAACTTTTTCCATCGCTTTTTCTAATTTTTTATGACGTTTTTCAGTTTTTGCGTCACTTTCACCGCCTGACGGCAATTCCAAATCTCCGCCAGTCGCCTCTTCCGCCAATCCCAATCTATTCCGCCAAACCAATTCGGCTTCATCGCAACTACTAAAAATTTCTCCTCTCTTTCCCAACCAACGCTGACCAATATTTTGTAAAGTATCCGCTGCCGCCCGACTGCCAAAAATTGAACCTGTACCAACAAATGCCGTTCTGGCTCCAATATAAACATGGCTACTTACTAAACCCGGCACTTCATATAAACCAACTCCTAGTAAACCCAACGAAATTCCCAATCGCACACTCAAAGCTTTAGCGCCAAGTTTTGCCCACAAACCGCTTTGCGACAATTCCGCGCCGCGATTAGACCAAAATTTATCCCAACCGCGAACTATTTCGCCGGATTTTTCTTTACTCAAAACTTCTTTGTTTTTCTTTTCCAAATAATTATAAAGATTCATTTCACCAAGCCGTTTCCAAACTTTAGCCACTATATTTTCTTTGCTTTTATAATGTTCACCGAGTTTCTTCTGTAAATTTTTTGATTCATTATCCAAGAATTTTTTTAAAGATTCAGCTTGTAATTCACTGGCCGATAACAATTCTTTTTGAACTCTTTCGTATACCGCCCAAATATTATCATATTCTATTTCAGCCACTTCTTCGCGGGTGCTGCCCAACCAAGTTTTTATCGTACCAAAAACCCCACCTGCTCGTTCGCGATTGGCTAAAGCGGTGACTAAATTTTTCCGAACCTCAGTTAACTGATTTTTAAGTTCTTCAATTAATTTATTCCTCTCTTGGCATTCCGCCAAAATTTCATCATCCACATTAATTTCAATTGATCCGTCTTCTACAAAAGATTCTGCGACCGGTTCAATTATTTCAACAACGGGTTCTTTAATTTCTGTTTCCTGTTTTATTTCTTCCAAATTTATTTCCTTTTCCTCCGGCAATTCTTCCAATAATTTTTGTAAAAATTCTTTATAAAGACCGACGATTTTTTCTTCAACTCTCCACTTTCTTGACCTTTGAGTATCTGAACTATTTTTTAAAGTCAAAGCCACTGTCAAGCGTTGTTCTAACATTTTTATTGTCCGACTGACAATATCCCTTTTACTATTTTTATCTTTTTTATCTAATTGTTCCAAATCAAGAGCAATACCGTCATAATTATTCCAAGCCGTATCATCCTGCCGTTCATGAAAAAATTTAGCAATTGAAGCAATATCAACGTTTTTAGGAATTTCAATTTCTTCCAAAATTTCTTTATTTTCTGAAACTTCCGACTTTAAAGAAACTTCTTCAATGTGTTTCTCGTCCGGTTTTTCTGTTATAACTTCTTTCGATTTTTCAGCTTCTTTAGATATGACCGGTGCAGATACTTTTACTTCTTCTTTAACAATCGACGGCAAATCAACTTTCTCCTCCGTTTTAGCCGGCGGTTGAATAACGGACAATTCTGTCGGAATTGTACTAATTTTTTGTCTGGCCGCTTCTAATTGTTCTTGCCATGTTAAAATTTTACCGTCAGTTTTTGGCGTAACCGGCTTTAATTTTTTCTCCCGCGGCTTAATTGCCGGTTTTTCTATTTTTGCTTTTATTGTTTCTGCCGGTTTTTCTGTTATAATTTCTTTTTTGATTTCTGGTACTGTTTTTGATTGAATTGGTTCTAATTTAGCTTCCGGCGCGACCACATGGTAACGCACAAATCTTTCAATAAAACTTTTAGCTTCCGCCGGTTTATTAAAAGTCAAAACTTGTTCAGCTCTACCTTCAACTTCTAAAATTTTAACCGTACTATCGGCAGTTACTTTAATTTTAATTATTTTATCCGGCTTGCTTCCATGAATAACAAAACCAATCAATTTATCCTTATTTTCTGTGGAAAATTTCAAATCACAATGGCCTTTGGCAGGAACCATATCAACAGACATGCCATCCGGTAATTTTAACGCGCCAATATTATAATCAAAAGAAAATTCCGGCGATTTTTGTTTTTTTGTTTCCTGTACAGCAGAAACAACTTGTTCCGCTGGCTGAACAAATTTTTCAATCTTTTCAGTTTTCGCTAAAATTTCTTCGTCTGATTTGTTTATAATTTCTTTTTTTGTTTTTGTTTCATCTTTTATTGTTGGAATTTTTTTTGTTCCTTCCAACTCCTCCTCCGCTGATTCTAACCATTTGCCAACCAAAGATTTTTCAATTTCATCGGATAATTCTCCTAAACGATTCTCCACTTTATTCATCCTCTCTTGCCATATTCTAATTCGTTCAACCATAAAATCTTTTTCCTGTTGAATATCAGATGCATCCAATTCGCCGGATATATCCTCTAATTCTTTCAAAACTTTTTCTATTTCCGCTTTATAATCTTTTTCTATCTGATAAAATTTCATTAATTCTTCATACTTTTCCATTTCAACTTTAAAAACCGACAATACTTCTTTGTTTGTCATTTTTAAATTTTCTATTTCCTCCAAATTTTCCATTTCATCATCTACTTTTAAATTTTTATCAACTTCATCACTCATAATTCATAATTTAATCAATTCTGCTTGGAAATAAATTTCATTATTTTTGTCTGCTTTGCTTTATCAACTATTTTTAAAACATCGCGTCGGAGTTTTCTACCTTCTTCTTCCAAATTCAACAACTCCATCGCTAATTCACTGCGAAGAGTTTTAATTTTTTCCAAACGCTCTTGAATTTTGGTTTGAACATCCATAATCTTTACATCCATATTATTTACTCCGGCTAACTTGAGCGATTAAATCTTTTTTTACCGCCATAATTTCTTCTTGGAGAATATCCAAAAAATTAGGCGCGTTGTTTTGAATAAAAATATTCAATTCATCGTCTGACCCTTTTTCCAAAACTTCAGTAAATACATCTTGCTTGCGATTGCCAATTTGTTCAAAAATCCTTAATAAAACACGTTGGTTAATAACATCATTCATTCTATCTAACAACTCAATCCTTTCTTTTTCCGATAAAAAATCAAGGTTTAATTGAGACATTATTTGTCCGTGAATAAACTGTTCATCGGCCATTTTAAGTATATTTTTAAAAGCGGACATAAAAAACGATTAATTTAGTAATTATATAAGTAATATAGCATAAAAAAAACAAAGCGTAAACAGTAAAAAATGATAATAAACAAAGCCACAAATGACTTGACAAAACCTTCAAAATGTGCTATAATGGCAAGTTGTGAATAGATGGAAAACCTTGTTTTCTATATATGAACAACGCCGCCATTTCAAGATTGGCTTATAACACTCTATTCTTTAACAAAATGCGGTAAAACCCGCAAAAACATCCGGTAAAACCGGACAAAGGAGACAAACAATGGCACAGATGACGAAAAACGAATCGCGATTTTGTATCGTTATGCTGCTGGTGGTGTGGAGCGTCATAATGTTGGGTGTCGGCAGCTACACCAGACAGGGCGACCGTCTGAAACTCGACAACAACGAAACCTACAACATCATCGCCATCGTGGACCCGGACGCTCCCGGCAATGTGGCGGAAATCGTCATTTCCGAAACAGACGATCCCAACGACCACCACTTCGCCTACATCTACAAGGATTGTCTGAAATCCTACCACACGGGAGCCAACTACTTGCTCCAGCTGAGTACCCGCAATTGCATTTGGCTCCCCTGACCAATCGTTCTTTCTAAAAAATCAGCCCCGTCATTTGACGAGGCTTTTTCTTTTGTTTTCCTACAGATGATATATCACATCTTTTCTTTCCACCACCACCGGCCAACCATGTCGTTTAGCATGCTTGTACAATCTCTGATTCGGATTAAAACAAATCGGCCGCTCCACCAATTTTAAAACGCGAATATCAGATTCTGTATCTCCTACTCCGACCGAACCTTTCAATGTTAAATTATTCAATTTAACCGCCCGTTTCAACAATGTCGCTTTATTAAAAATAATAGCATCTCTTTCACCGTTCAAAATATTTTTATCATTGGTTTTATAAATCAAACCGTAATATTTATCAAAACCCATCAAATGACAAAACTCATGAACAACTTCTTTCGGCGAATGAGAAATAGCCAACAAAAAATAACCTTTGGATTTTAATTCTTTAACTAAATCGCGAGTATAACGGTAAACTCGATTCTTGTGAAAATCGGAAACACGTTTAGCCACTTTAAAAAAATTTTTATAAGGAACACCTTTAATGTGGCGATTAAAAGTTTTTACAATATCCATAATATAATCTTCATAAGTGCCGACACGATTCAACCAATTTTTATACGACTTGGCATATTCCTTATTAACCGAAGACGGAAAAATTCTCTCTTGAATTAAGGCGTCTAAAATTTCAATCAACAAACTGGAACGAAAAATTGTTCCATCAATATCAAACACCGCAACTTTTTGTTTGGTTTTATTAGACATAATTTTTTTATAATTAATGCTAATTGAATATTAACACCTATTAATTTGCCGTAATTCTGCCGGACAATTGCTTTTGCATTTCTTGCAAATTATTTTTTATTAAAGCTTTTTGAATTTCTAAAGTATCCAATCCACCGGATTTAAAAGAAGATATTTTATTATTAACGACCATATCTTGAATAATACAATTTGAAATCCACGCTTGTTGCCAAACAGACGATTCTTGCCGAATAAAATTTTTAACCGTCTTTTTTCCTATTTTAAATTCTTCAATATCACTGTCGTTTATTTCAATAATTTCATTGGACGAAACAGATACTGTGCTATCCGCCAAATTATTTTCTTTTTCCGGATCAACCACGGTTAAGGCGGCTTTATTTTCCGCCACAACCAACAAAGTTTTTCCTTCTGAATATTCCACGCCAAAAGCCCCCACTTGACCAAACACAACCGCGTTGTCAGTTTTTACTTCCCAAGATGAATCACCCGGCGAGCCCACTATTTTTGACCAAATTTGTCCGGTTTTAAGAATAATTTTCACTGCCAATGCATTTTTTTTAAAATTAAAAACAGCTTTGTCCAATTCAATTTCTGTGTTGCCACCCAAACGAATTACTGAACCATTAGCTAAATAAATATTAGCTGATTCGGACGATTCTGTTTTTAAAATAATCGGCGCCATTATTTCATCACCGCTATATATTTTACGACCCGTCATCGCTTCTTCAATACCATTGCCGGATGATGGGGCGAAAATTTCAATCCAATTTAAACCCTGTAAATTATTATCCGCCGGAGCATTAATCCGCCCGACATAGAAAAAAATACCGATTAAAACAGCAATGAAAACAAAAATATAAAATATTATTCTTCGCATAATTTTAAATATTCATCTTAACTTCTTATAAGTATTATATTACAAAAAACTATTTATTTCAACACTAAAAAATTAAAAACCCCGACCGAAGTCGAGGTTAAGAAAGAACAAACTAAAAAGTCATCTCCAAGCCGAAACCGACATTGTGCAAATCAAACGTAAGATTATACTCGTAAACAGCGCGCAAATGGAAACCGCGCAAGTTGGCGGACAATCCAGCCGTGATGAAATCATTGGCGCGAAAAAACATATCATTTTCACCGTGAATGTAACCGAATTGCGGTGAAATACTGAATTTGTCATTGCCCAATGTATAAAGCGTTCCGATTTGCCAAGTCAATCCATCCTGCAAATTTTCAAAATCGGTTCCTAATTTCCAACTATCTTTTCCTAAAACATGCAACGGAGTCACTACCGTTCCGACTGAAAATCGAGGATTTTCAGATTGCGAATCACCGTTATACCAAACGGTGCCGAAATTTTCTGCTGTCACTGCCAGTCTGGCATCTAAAATCGGATCATGAAAAGCGACAGTGGAAGATAAATCAACAGCAAAACCAATTCCGGATAAACAATTGAAATCAGGCGTCTGCAAAGCGTTTTCAAACGTGGCAAGACCGAGATGTCCGTTAAATCTAACGGCGGTTTTTGGCGATAACCAACGATGCATTACTCGACCCTGAACGCCAGCTGACAATTCAATGCCCAACGGCAATTCAAACATACGAGTGTATCCAATCAATCCGCCGATGTCGGAACGAATCGCTATGGCAGCGATATCCGGTGTGCCGGAAAAATCAACATAACTGTTAATACCATCATGAACGACAGGCAGCGGGGATGTATCCAATGGAGCATTGTGAATAACGACATCATTTTCATTGTAAGCGCCAACCGTCAGTCGGCCGATTTTTTTTGTTCCCCAAGAAATGCGAAATGGTTCAACGCGAGCGCGCAAACCAAAATTCATTGTCGGTCTTTTGTTGACTGCTATGATAGCGGCCAAAGAATTTCCGGCATTGAACATATCCGAATACAAATCAATCGCATCATCGGATTCCGTCCAATTACCAATCACATCCAAATTAAAAACAGAAAATTTCCAACCTTCTGTTGAAGAAATAACATTTGACAAAATACGGCTGTCCAAAGTCAAATCTACTCCGCCCAGTCCGCGATATTCCAGCGACTCAATTTTTCTGATTTCTCCAGAATCCGCTGAAACATTCGTCACTCCAAAAAAGACGGCAATCGCAATAACCATGGTCAAATACCTAAACATTTTATACTCCACATCTAAGGCAATTTTGCCTCTTTGGTTATCAAATGACTTTAATTGTTAAAGAACTTACCTAATGTATCCATATCATAAAATATAAATGCTGTCAATCAATTGTCACAAACTATAAATTAAAAATTCAATTTCATAATCTCCTGATAATTCGTAATTTATAATTTTTTATTTACCTAAAATTAGCTAAACTAAAGTATTGACAAAATCTCTAAAATATGCTATAGTACTTCGTTATTTTCACAAAATAACCAAGTCACAACGAGGACAAAAACAAGGAGATGCAATGAAACACAGTATGCGTTCGCTGATTGTCGCTTGCGTAATCTACTTTTTATTCGGAATGACCGTGGGAAGCATTCTCGGAACCAACGGGGTTGAGGGCCGCTCAACCGAACTTGAAGACGGAAGATATGAACTCATCAATGTCGTCGGCGCCGACCCGATTGATCAAAGTCGAACCGAAGTGGTGGTAAAAGAAAACAACGAGTTCAATATTCACCGATTCGTGACTATGACGCCGGAATGTTTCAACAACTACAACGACGGCGACAAGGTTTTGGTTGTGATCAATGACTGGTGTTACTGGCTCAGAGAATAATTTTTCATTAAACATCCGCAATCTCTCCGCCAGATATCCATCCACATTGTTCTTTCCTGTCTATTTAGGACAAAACAACCCCGCATTAATGCGGGGTTTTCCTATTGACACAAATATTAAAATATACTATAAATAAGATGCTCTTTTAAATTAAACTCAGGGTTTTAAAAACACAAAAATAAAAAAGGAAGGAAAAAGGGATGAAAGATTTTTTGTTTATGATAAGTGCTTGGGTTATTGGTATTATGACGGGAGCACTTATTTTTTTTTCGTCGCATAACACAGGCAAAAGTTTGCAACTTAGCACTGGCAACTACAATATTGTTCACATCATGGATAAGTCCGAAGATATCAGCGAACCAAGACAAGAACTGCTCGTGTCCACTATGAATAACCCGACTAAACATCTCTTTGTGACAGTGTCCGAAAAATGCTTCGCCAGCTACTTTGCCGGCGCTGAACTTCTAATTATAAATAACGACGACTCGTGCATCTGGACGACCACCCGACGTCCACCATCACCCGAATTTGATATACCGTAAATATCGTTCTTTTTCTCATCAGCCTCACACAAAATGTGAGGCTTTTTATTTAAAAATAAAATTTCAAAATTGACAATTCCGCCATAAGTGGCATAATATTAGAGTAATTATATTTTAATGATTTAATGTATATGCGCGAATGTGAATCAAATAACCAAGAAATTATCATTTACGGTGATTCAAAATTATCCCGCCGAATCAACGAATTTTCTAACTGTCAAACCAACAAAATAGACGAGTATAATTTTACTCAACTTTATCAAAAAGACGAAATAAACAAAGATAAAAAATTAACCAATACCGAAACCGGCATCAAAAACGAAAAATTAGCCGAGACATTGTTGGTTGGCGCTGTTACCTGTGAATGGTTGGGGTCGCAAATGGCTGTCGTGCGCCCGTCCGCTTATGATATTGATCGGCAAAAAGTAGACTTACTGGCCGAATGCGCCGCTTATCCGTCAGAAAATTACGGGGAAGAACCGCCGGTTTTAGCCATCTCCATCGCCATAAATGAACATCCTAAAAAAGAAAAAAATCCGGATAAATTAAAAACGATTCCGGTTAAATATTTTCAGTCGCCAATTTATGGAACGCCAAGCGCCTTGGAATCAGTTATAATGGTGAACGTGACTATTAGCCGAGAAAACGCGAACAAATTAAACAAATTGCTGGAAAATATACAACAACTAATCGGCAACATCCATTATAACACTCAGGAACAAACACAGCAGCTTAAAGAAATGATGGATAAATTTGCCAATCATCCGACGCATTTGCAAATTTTAAAAGATATTTCAAATCAACTGGAATTTTTCGTCAAACAAGCCTCTGCTGAAACAAAAAAAGACGATGAATTAACACCCCGCTTAAAAACTTTAAATGACATAATTGGCATAGCCTTGGCGGAAAAAGAACAACAGCTTGAAGACGGACAATAAAACAAAAAAACGACGTAAAATTGCAACGCCGTTTATCAATTCTTCATGAAACAATCATCCAAGCTTTAATGAAATAATTTCACCACCGTGTAAATTGAAGCGGCTGAAAAAAACAATAAAACCGGAATGGCTACCAGCCAAAAATTATTCAATCCATAACGCGAGGCGTCTAAATCGCCTTTTTTTCTTGCCTTATAAGCGATTGCCACCAATAACACAGCTTCAATTCCAATAAATAAACCGCCGATAACATCCAAAATAGAAACAAAACTTCTAAAACCAAATAAAAATAAAATTACCGGCACGGATATCACGGCAAACTCCGCCAAATACCTATTTATCTTATGATCCCAAATTAAAGACTGTTTTAAAGCAATGCCAATCCCCAAAAATCCTGTGCCCATTGCCAAAGCGGCAAATAAATTAGCGCACGCATATACCCAACCGCCAAATTGATGATTTAATCCGACAGTGGCAATTTCCGTGGTGTTCACACCCAAAAAACCAACTACCGCCAATACGAATAATAAATAAACACCAATTGGAATCAATCCGCCAATAATAATCGCTTTACGAAAATGCTTTTGGCTGCCCGGCAACAAAGCATGCGCCTCGGCAATCGCCGGTGTGGCATTTAACGCAAATAAAATCACGCCGTATGGTAAAAATAATTTTGTTAAATCAGTATAAAAAAAATTTGCCGGATGAAATTTATCCAATAAAAATAAACTCAAACCGACAATCAACCCGATAACAACCATGCTTAATATTTTTTCAACATTTTTTACCGTTTGCAATCCACGCCAAATTAAAATACTGCCGATTGACCAAAAACAAATACTCCACCACACTTTATCTCCGCCAAACATAGCCGACAAAGCTTCCCCTTCTCCAATAATATAAGCCAACAAAGCGCCATAGCCTGTTAAAATTATAATTAATGACATCAATCTTTTTGCCCAACAACCCAAATAACGACCGGCAAAACCGGGAATCTGAAAATTTTCTTTAGTTCTAACGGCAATTTCACCAATAATCAAATTCAACATCATTACTACCAAACCCAAAACCAATATATATATCAAACCAATAATCAAACCGACCTGCGCCACCACATAAGGCAAACCTAAAATACCGGCGCCGATAGTCATTCCTGTAATCATAAAAACCGCTTCACTCACCGTGGCGGTTTGTTTATATACACCTTGATGTAAAACTACGGATTTTTCATTTTTCAACATACTTAAATAGTATAACACATTTTTAAATTAATAAAAAACTCCCGACAAAAGTTGGGAGTATTTTTTTAACAAAAAAGAATAGTAAAGTTGGGAGTATTTTTTTAACAAAAAAAATAGTTCAGGATCTAGCGAACAATTCCTTGAAATCACGATAAGCGGACCAAAGACCGAACAAACAAATAAAAATTACGCAAATCGCGACAATGCACGCAGACACTGTGCCCAAACAAGCAATATAAATAGCTAAACCGCACATCACGGACATTCCCACCCACACCAAGCAAGTAATTATGAAAACGATGATCCTGACGCATGACGACTTGTTACAACAATTATTTTTAATTTGATTCATCGTCATTTTCTCTCATTTCCTGTTCAATTTTTTTCAACAAAGCTTCCCAGCCTTCCATTTTCAGAATAATTAAACGGCTGTTTATAATTTGGAAATTTTTATAAAACCGAAACGTACCATAAGCATTAAGCGTGCAACACACGCCACAACATACCATTTCAAACCAGTCGTTGGAATTATAATTATTCAAACACCACCGAAAACAAGCGGCCGCGACAACAGTGCAAAAAATCATTCCCGCTACGACACCAACTTGACATAAATGAAGGGACTTTCTAATTTTTTCCGTCCTTTCATCTTTTTCCATTTTGTTCCTTTCTGCTTTAAAAATATCTGCTTTGCCGTCTGTAAATATCCTATTTCCTTTTGTTGTTAATGAACTGCTTTATATATAACAAATTTAAACAAAAAAGTCAATGTTAAAATAAAAAAAAAGACCCTGCCGAAAGGCGGGGTCAAAAGAACAAATTAACAAAAAAATTAACCGATTTTATCGTCATCCGTAAACGACAAATCGGACGATTTAATATCAAATGACACATTCATATCCAAAGCCGCTTGGGCCAGCTTTGCAAACTCTTCATTTTGCATGATTTTGTCCGTTTGGGACTTTTCCAATATGTAATCATGAATCTCACAAGAAAAATTCCAAATTACGTGCAACGCCAGCGGTATCCAAATTGTCTGCAATAAAATTCCCACCACACAACTAATAATTCCAAATAACAACATCGGTATCATCAGGGCAAACTTATAAATTATTTTTTTCTCATCTTTAAAGTTATACCAATGCAAACCGCTGAATATGACACTGGAAATAATAATGGCAATTCCGGCGACAACGGTTAACTCGGAAAAGAAAAAAATAATCGGCAAACGAAAAACCATTTCTTCGCCAGTGGGTCCAATAACGCAAGCTTCCATGCCGTCATTCAACCAATACATCTTGAAAAAATTTTTATAAAACCATTTGGCATTGCCGCATTTCTTGCTATATAATTTATTTGCCGCCGCCCTAACCAATGCCGCAAAAATTATAATCACAATAAGAATTAAAAACGGTGGTAAAAATTCAATAAATCTTTCCAACATTTTTTATTCTCCTGTTGGCCGCAACCTTACGTTTTAGCTTGTTTGTCGTACGGAAACAATTTTTTTCCATTTCATCCGACAGACAAAGTATACTATCGGCCCTTGTACCAACGCTTTTTTCTTTTTTGGATTACCACATCCTATTGCCTTTTTCCGTCAACTGACGAATTGTTAATGAACTGCTTTATATATAACAAATTTAAACAAAAAAGTCAACTATTAACAAGAGTTGACTTCAATAACAATTTAATATATAATGATTTTACTTTAAGCACGCCTAGCTCAGTTGGTTAGAGCACCTCGTTTACACCGAGGGGGTCAGGGGTTCAAATCCCTTGGCGTGCACATTTAAAAATGAGCCAATATTTTGGCTCATTTTTAAATTTTATAAGTTCTATTTTTTTAAATAACTATCAATTGAATTGCCGCCTTCCCTGTGTCCTTCGGAAATATATATTCTTATTTCATCTCCCATGCGCAAAATCTTGGGATCGGTGCCTTTATCAAAAATATTTTTATCCACTATTTTCCAATCTAATCCGTTTTCTGAAATCGCTTCATAAATTCCACTCCAACTCCACCTTCTCCACTGTTTCAAATCTTCCCACGGAGAAAATCCAGCGACGAAATACATATGATACAAATTTCCTTCTTTGATCACGGCACAACTACCCGCTCTCTGCATATATTTCAACGGTTCTTGCTCATAATCTATTCTAACACCTGTGTCCAATACCCAATTCAAACCGTCTTCAGAGTATAAACTTCTAATTCGCCACACTGGCCAAGTCCAATTTTCATTTTTGTATTTTTCAAAATCAGATGGCACCAACCCGCCTTCATCAAAATACATTCTATATCCTTTATCCAATTTTATAATTTCAAAATGCGCGATTGTTTTTATACCTTCTAATTCTCCTTGTCCTGTTACAAGCAAAGGCATTTTTTCAACTTCAAAATTCAATCCATCGTCTGAAATTGCCATCATTAACGCTTGCTGTTTATCATTTTCAAATCCTCTCTGAAAATAAAGCCTAATTTTTCCATCATCTTCAAGAATAGCCGCCGGCATAGCCGCCCGATGAATTCTTTCTCCTTCAAATTCCCAATTTAACCCGTTACAAGATTTATAGCTGTAAATATTCATCAAACCGTCACTTCCCGTTCCAGTACCATGCGAATACAATCTAAAACAATTATTGCTCAATTGGATTATATCCGGATTTTGATTGGTATCCTGTTGATTTTCAATCACTGTGCCTTCCAAATTCCATCTTGAAAAACCGGCTAACGGATTATATTCAATCTTCCAAAATAAAACTAATAATAAAAAAACAAATAAAATTAAAATGATAAATATCAATAAAATTTTTTTCATATTTTTAAATTAAAATTATTCTGCTATTTTTTTAATTTTTTTGCCAAATCAATAAAATCTGAAATATTATTTTTTTCTTTCATCCAATACCACCACTCCGCCCCCCACAAATAAGCGCGCGAAAAACCAACTCGCTTGGCATAATCAATATTTTTTTGGAAACGTTCCGGACTCATAGATTTGTATTGTTCTTTAATTGAAAAAGTATGTATATCCGTATCGGTCACCCATGGTTCAGCTTGTAATTCCACAATAAAACTTTGATCCGATGCGCGATTAGCCAACCAAAGTTTAACCCGATAAAAAAGAGGCGTCAGCCAATCATAACTAAAATATCCAAAAGTTTTATTCCACACCACCCGATAAAGCGTGGCACCAAATAAATCTCCGCGTTTGGCTGATTTTTGCCAAGTAGACAACTCACCGCTGTCGGTTACCAAAGTCAAATGAGCGGCGTCTAAATTTTTAATTGTTTCTATTTCTTTTTTCAGCATTTCATCGGAAAATTTCCGACAAACTCCAAAATCCAAAAACGGTTCATTTTCCACCTGCCAAATTTCCAACGCCGAATGTGTTCGATAATGTTTCACTGTCGCTTCAACAAAACTGTCCAATGTTTTAAAATATTCTTCATCAGACAATGACATTGCCCACTTTGGCGGATGACATTCCGGCCAACGCGGAATTTTTTGTCCAACCACCAAAATAACTTTTACTTTTCGTTTAACCGCTTCATCCATATACCAATCCAAACTGGAAAAATCATATTTTCCTTTTTCTTTTTCAATCACATCCCATTGAGCGGACAACCTAATGCGTTTAAAGCCTAAATCGTCTAAAATCGCCGTAAAAACCTGACGCGAATTCAACTTTAAATAATCAGCGTATTCTTCGTTAAAACTAACGCCATAAATTTGATTTTGATTTTGCCGCGAAGCGTAATATTTATTCAAACAAAATAAAACAATAACTATTGTCGCGATAACAATTAATCCTGTCATAATTTTTTTTCTAACAAACATAAAAAATATTCAATTTAAACATTCTAAATAAAATTATTTTGCCAACAAAGCCAAACCGACGACAATAATCAAAACAGCGATAATCTCCTGAATGATTTCCCAACGGCTATATTTTTCTTTAAAAAATTTAGAATAAAATTTGCTTAATAAACCAACTAAAATTATTAATAAAGCATATTGAAAACCGGCCAAAGCATAAACAATCGTCACGCTGCCCAACGAACTGGCATATTGAACCAAAATCAGACCAATCACACCCAACAGTTTAGCTATCATAACAAACAAACCCTTTTTCCAATCTCTCACTCCGTCAACCGGACGAAAAATACCCGACAGAGAATTTCTGACACCGGGGAAAAATAATAAGAGTAAAGCGGACGCGCCAACCATCCCCTGAGTCCACACAAAACCGGTTACAAAATCATATCTGCCATATAAATACTTTGCCGCCACGGCAAAAATAGCCCACAAAAAACCGCCCAACAAACCCCAAATTGCTCCTTTTTGAAATCCGTTATGGCGTTTGCTTTTTTCTAACGCAATGATAAAAGAACCAAAAACCAACAAAACAATTGCCAACAATTGTCTTGATAAAAAATATTCATTCAAAAAAATAAAACTGAATACAAAAACAAAAATAGGAATAACCGCCCCAATAAACGGTCCCATATGACTGACTTCGCTTTTTTGTATGCCGGTATAGCTGGCCCATAAACCCAAAACAAATGTCAGACCGGCCAAAATAGCCAAACCATAATCAAACGCGCAATTTAATAATCCGACTTTCAACGGAATCAACAATAAAAATAGCAAAGCAAAAATGGTGGAATAAAAAACAAAAGCCACCGGCTTACGGACAGTTTTATCCAACACAAATTTATCCAATATATTTACAACCGAACTGATGGCATATCCGGATAAAGCGACAAAAAACCACATACTCCTTAAATAAAAATTTTTAATTTTTAATTTTTAAATAATTTCTTAATGCTCCAATTTTTAAAACTACTTGCAACTTTTGGAAATCTTAGCAAATATCAGAGTTAACTCATGTGATTCTTTCCATAATTTACGACAAATATCTTGCTTGTCAAAATTAGCTGTAACTATCATTCTTAACCAATGTTTTGTTTCATTAGCTTCTTTCTGACAGATTCTAATCTTATTTTTAAAATCTTTTTTAGAACTTGCCTGATTCGCTTCCATATAATTTGCTCCTATACTGGTGGCAGAACGAACTATCTGACTGATTAACGGCCTATTTATAACATTTTCTGGTAATGTTTTAATAAACTTTATTATTTCTTCTCCAAATTTAGCTGTTCTCTCCTCTAAATTATAATTCATATGACTATCCTATTCTGGGTGTTTAAAAATTATGATTTATTTAAAAATTATAAAATTATAAAATTAAAAATTTAAAGTTTGAACTTAAACTAAACATTACCTGTCATTTTTCTCTCAGCGCAAATAGCCGCATTTTGAAACAGTTTAGCAACAGTAATTGGTCCGACTCCGCCCGGTGTCGGCGTTACCAAAACGCCTTTTTTATCCAAACCGGAAACATTAACATCGCCAAACACTTTTCCTTTATCAAAAGAAAACCCGGCATCAATCACAATTGTTCCTTTTTTAACCATTTTAGCGGTGACTAAATTCTTTTTTCCCGCGCCGCTGATAATTATATCCGCTTCCAAACATTTTTTTGTTAAATTTTTTGTAGTGCTGTTACAAATAGTCACTGTCGCCCGAGCATTCATCAACAAAACAGCCAATGGACGGCCCAATAATAATCCGGAACCGATTATAACCACATTTTTGCCCGGAAAATCAACATTTAAATCACGCAATATTTCCATCACCGCTCCGGCGGTCGGCGGTTCCAAACGATTATCTTTCAACAACAACCTTCCCAAATTTATTTCAGTCAAACAATCAATATCCGCTTCCGGCAAAATATATGATAGAATTTTCTGCTGATCAAATTGTTTTGGCAAAGGCAATTGAATTATTATTCCGGCCGTATCTCGGCGAGATTGCGCCGCCATTATTTCTCTAATTAAATCCTCTTCCTTTATTTTTGAAGGAAACCGCAACAGTTCAAAACCAAAACCCAACTTTTTGGCCATCATTTCTTTTTGCCTAACATAAACTTCAGATTCCGGACGATTTCCAATCAAAACAACCGCCACTTTCGGATTAAACCAATTGTGATTCATTTTTTTTACTTTATCCAATGTTTCTTGATTAATTTTAAAAGCTATGGCTTTTCCGTCAATTAACATATTTATATATTATATTGCTTTATTATAACACAGATAAACTATTTCTTTCCATCTTTTAACCGCTTTTCCGCTATTGACACAACACTCAAAATGTATTATCTTAATTGAAAATTGCTCTTTTGAGCCACTGCGGTCTGAAAGACCAAAAAGGAGAAATAACAATGGAAGAGACTGTGGCGGAAAAAAATAAAGAGGAAGAGAAAGATCCTCACTCCGGATGGTGGATTTCTATATGCGGTATTATCATTTTTCTGCTCGGCCTTATGCTGGGGACGTTTATATGCCTAGGCGACAGCGAAACGCTTGGAAGCACAGACACCGGCGATGTCTACAACTTCATCGCTTTCGTGGATAAGAACGCTCCCAACGGCACAGTGGAGGCGGTCATTTCCGACACTGACGATCCTGACGATCATCATTTCATCTCTATGACCAAAAAGTGCGCCGCCACTTACCACAAAGGCGCCCGTTACGTTCTCGTCGTGAACTTGAACAAATGCATCTGGCTCCCCTGACCAATCGTTCTTTCTAAAAAATCAGCCCCGTCATTTGACGGGGCTTTTTATTTATATTTTCATCAAACTTAAAACAATTGTTTCACTATTTTTCTTTTTCTTTCCAAAACGATCATAATATTCTATTTTTATTTTTTTAAATCCGGCGGATTTTGCCAAACTTTTTAATTCATCGGCGGTAAAATAATGTAAATATCTCATTACTTCTTTTCCTCGTGTCCCCTTCCATGGCACGCAGACATCGCCGCTATCATATCCGTCGGAAATTTTTTTTAATTGATTTTTAATATCATATTTTTTACAAGCCCATTTTTCAAGCAAATTCCAACTGGTTATCACCGCTTTGCTGCCGGTTTTTAAAACGCGAAAAATTTCTTTTAAAAATTTTTCTCTCAATTCAACGGATGGTATATGATGGATAACGGCAAAAGAAAAAATAAAATCAAATTGATTTTTTTTAAAAGGCAAATCAACGGCATCAGCAACAAAAAATTTAGCTTTTTTATTTTTTATATTCACAACATTTTTTTTCTTGGCTTCCATAATCAATTTTACTGAAATATCCGACCCAAAATAACGACCACCGCGCTTAATCGCCTCGTCAGCCATTAAACCATTGCCACAACCAATATCAAGAACACTAAAACCTTTTGCAATATTCCTTAATAATTTTATTTTAATTAAAGATGGTATAGACCGGCTAATATTCCACTCCTTGGCAATGATATTGTAATTTCTTCTGGTTTCGCTTATAATGCTTAAAGCTTTTCGTTTTTCCATAGAAATAAATTATGGGTAAAATTGAAGAAAAAGTTATTTTACTGGCGACGGAAAAAATCCGTCTTCGCCGGCTGAACAATGCCGAACAATTCAATGAATTAAAACGGTTTGTTTTGCGTTCAGAAATTAAAAGCGGAACACTTCCGTCAACAGCCAATTTGCTTAAAGCATATCATAATTTAGTGGAAAAAAACAAGTTATCACCCAATAAAATACTGGAAAAACTGCTGGTTAAACGAGCGGTCAGAACATTGTCCGGCGTATCCATCGTCACTGTTTTAACTAAACCATTCCCCTGTCCGGGAAAATGCGTTTATTGTCCGTTGGAAAAAAATATGCCAAAAAGCTATTTATCTGAAGAGCCGGCGGCCGCCCGGGCATTAAAACTGAATTTTGATCCGTTCAAACAGGTAACGGCGCGATTAAACACTTTAGAAAAAAATGGTCATCCAACCGATAAGGTTGAATTAATTGTTAAAGGCGGAACATGGAATGCCTATCCAATCAATTATCAATATTGGTTTATTTTAAGATGTTTTGAGGCCTGCAACGCGAAAAATCAATCAAAAATAAAAAATCAAAAATTCAATTCCAAAATAAAAATTAACGAATTTAAAAAAATATTAGCCGGCGAACAGAAAAAAAATGAAACAGCGCAACACAGAATTATAGGACTGACTTTAGAAACCCGTCCGGACTTTGTCACTTATGAAACAGTCGGGCAAATGCGCGAACTCGGCTGTACCCGAGCTGAACTTGGCGTACAAACAACCGATGATAAAATTTTAAAAATAATAAAACGCGGACACGCGGCGGAAGACATAAAAAAAGCGGTAAAATTGCTGAAACAATATGGTTTTAAAGTTGATTTTCATCTTATGCCGCAACTGCCCGGTTCCACCCCGGCCAAAGATTTAAAAATGCTATTAAGTGTTTTTTCAGATTCAGATTACCGTCCGGATATGCTTAAAATTTATCCGTGCGCGGTAATAAAAAATTCCGAATTATACCGTTGGTGGAAAGCTGGAAAATTTCAGCCTTATTCCAACAAACAACTATTATCAATTTTGAAAAAATTTAAAGCTCAAGTACCTTATTATGTCAGAATATCCAGATTAATCCGCGACGTACCCGGCCGTTATATTGAAGCCGGCAATAAAGTCACAAATCTGCGGCAAGTTATTCAATCGGAAATGGCGGCGGAAAAATTAAAATGTAAATGTCTGCGATGTCGAGAAATAGGACATCAAGAAAAAATAAAAAATAAAAAATCAAAAATCAAACTATTTTCTAATAAATATAAATCCAGCGGCGGAATGGAATATTTTTTAAGTTTTGAAGATATTAAACGGCAAGCGATATTTGCTTTTTGCCGTTTAAGAATTGATAAAACCGGAATTTATCCGGCTTTTATCCGCGAATTGCATGTTTATGGACAATCAATTTCAGTCGGCGAAAGGGAACAAAAAGCTTCTCAACATAAAGGTTTGGGAGTAAAATTAATTAAAGAAGCGGAAAAAATTTGTAAAAAACACAAAATCAGAGAAATTGCCGTTATTTCCGGAGTTGGTGTGAAAAATTATTATAAAAAATTCGGCTACAAACCGGAAAATACTTATATGATAAAATCACTAAAACACTAAAACACAAAAACCGACGGTTTGTTAAATATTTTCAAAAATTTAAGCATTAAAAAATTATTTATAAAATTAAAAATTCAAAAATTATAAAAATTTCATCTTATGAATCATAAAAAACTATCAAAATTTGATACAAAAATATATTCCGCCATTGAAAAAGAAAAACAACGGCAGGAACAGGGTCTTGAAATGATTCCATCGGAAAATTTTGTTTCACCGGCGGTTTTGGAAGCGCTTGGTTCAATTTTAACCAATAAATATTCCGAGGGTTATCCCGGTAAACGCTATTATGGCGGATGTGAATTTATTGATGACGCGGAAACATTAGCGATTGAACGGGCAAAAAAACTTTTTAAAGCCGAACACGTAAATGTTCAGCCGTTATCCGGCGCGCCGGCCAATGTGGCGGTTTATTTCGCTTTGTTAAAACCGGGCGATACGGTATTGGGAATGGATTTATCACACGGCGGACATTTAACACATGGGCATCCGGTCACCTATATGGCGAAAATTTTTAACTTTATCCGTTATAAAACAACATCAGCCGGAAAAATTGATTATAAACAAATTGAAATTTTAGCAAAAAAACACAAACCAAAAATAATTCTGGTTGGCTATTCGGCTTATTCGCGGGAAATTAATTATAAAAAAATTCAAATTATCGCTGACAAGGTAGGCGCCATTACTATGGCGGATATCGCCCACATCGCCGGTTTGATTGCCGGCGGACAAATGAATAATCCCGTTCCAATTTTTGATGTTGTCACCACCACCACTCACAAAACTCTGCGCGGACCGCGAGGCGGAATGATTATGTGTAAGAAAAAGTGGGCAAAAATAATTGACAAAGCGGTGTTTCCGGGATTTCAAGGCGGACCGCATGAAAATAATATTGCCGCCAAAGCTGTTGCTTTTAAAGAAGCGTTGGAACCGACTTTTAAAACTTATGCTAAACAAATAATGAAAAACGCCAAAATTCTGGAACAAGAATTCAAAACACGCAATTACAAGATTTGTTTTAACGGCACCGATAATCATCTGCTACTGATTGACTTAAACAATAAAAATCTTTCCGGCAAAGAAGCTCAGGAAGCGTTGGATAAAGCCGGTATTACAGTCAATAAAAATATGATTCCGGACGATCCGCGTTCGCCAATGGATCCGTCAGGCATCAGGCTTGGCACGCCGGCTCTGACCAGTCGAGGAATGAGAGAAAAAGAAATGAAAATAATCGCCGGATGGATTGATCAAGTGATAATCAACCGACAAAATGACAAAAAACTGGCAGAAATTAAAAAACAAGTCGTAAAAATGACAAAAAAATTTCCGCTATATAAATAAAATAAATAAACAAAAAATCCCCGGCGTATTGTCGGGGATTTTTTTAGAATAAAATTATTCGCATTTCTGGCCAAAACACTTTTTTATTTGGCATTTTAATTTTTCAAAGAAACTTCCTTTTCCGCAACAAGTTTGTTCACTTGTAACATTGGCGGCAACCGGCGCGGCTGGCTGATTTTCAACCACTGGCGGAGTGTCATTGATTACCGGCGAGGTGTCGTTAACCACTGGCGGGGTTGTCGGAGCATTTTGCTGTTCCATAGTTTTAAAATTAAAATTAATTAATATTCTTTAATACATTATACACCTAAATGAAATTATGTACACTCTTTGCCAAAAAACTTTTTTATTTGGCATTTTATTTTTTCCAATAAACTTTCTTGTTTAACCGAATCCGTTTTAACCGCCATATCCTCTTCTGCCGCGACCGGATGATTAATAACCGCCGGAGTCGGACAATTCACTCCGCCGGAAATCAAACCTATTTTACAGCCAAAATTTTTAAACCTTAATTTTATATAATCCCAAAGATTTTGATTATCCATCAAATAAGGAACATAAGGCAAGGTGGTGGAAACATCAGCCACTGACTGATTAAGTCGGTCGCAAATGCGATTACCCACAAACGTCCAATAACGCGCGCGGGTTTTTTCTTTCATTTCAGAATAATCATCACGCAATTTGATTTTTTTATCATATTCATCAAATTCATTAATCGTCGTTCGGAATTGGCTGAAAATCCAGCCGTGTTTAACATCTTCAGTATTATTCAAACACATAAACAAACCGGTCATTTCAATCCACTTATCATCATTCATTCCATCAATAATAGCGTCAGCGACAGCGCAATTTCCGGAAACAACCAATTCATTGTATTTATCTTCGTAACGCTTATTCATTTCTTCAATATTCCAGTCTGCCTGCATTGCTTCATCTCCGGAAGTTTTAAAATTTGTCTGCCACGCGTAAGCGGCATATTCAGCCGATGTTACCCCAAATTGCGACATAATGGCATTAGTCTGTTCTTTATCAACCACAGCCTCATTCACACAGCGGAGACGGGCGGTAATTTCCACCCAAATCTCAGGGGTCATTTTTCCACTGCCGGCGGTTAAAAATTTTTTCGCTTGTTCAGCTGTTTGTTGCGTGTTTTTTATCACTTCAGCGTTATTCATCATCATTTTACCCAAATCAACCGCTCCCCGAACAGTTCCGGTGACACTAACTTGCCGATTATTATTTCCAATATTTAACAACTTCTCTTTGATTAAATCCATCGGATTCTGCGCGGCGGAAACAAAATCAACTGACACAAAACATACGCTAAAGACAATAAAAAAAATAACGATTGTTTTTTTAAACATAAATTAAAAATATGATAAATAATCTTTTTTATATTATATCATATTAATTTTTTATTTTTAATTTTTTAAACAGCTAAAATAAAAAAACAACCCCGACATTTGGTCGAGATTATTTTGCCCCCTCCTCCTTCAATATATATATTATACACCATTTAGCAATGCTAATACACTACATTGTGGATAACTATAAAAACTGTTTTAAATCCACAACACAATCTCAAAACTCAAATGTTAAATGTCAAATCTATAACTCAAAACCCTCAATCTAAAAAAACACTACTATTGTTTTTAATTTAACTTTTGACATTAAAAGTTTTGGTTTTGACATTTGAGCTTTGACATTTGAGTTATTCATATAACAAAAATCCCCGCCGATGCATCGGCGG
>PFBV01000003.1:66516-238902 GCA_002778465.1 Candidatus Magasanikbacteria bacterium CG10_big_fil_rev_8_21_14_0_10_36_32
TAGCTGTTCATGTCACTGTAAATACGAGTTCCCTCAATATTTTCAGTGTCTAAGAACGTATAATCAATATCAACGCTGGTATCAGTGGCATCATAGCCATCATACCAGTCAATATTGTTATTAGAATCATCAACAGAGCCTTTGATATCATCTAAACCAAGCTGTATCCAGTTGGTCTTATAAGCTGTCGCGTCAAGGAAATTGACATCAGTCTTGATGACAAAGTAAGCTGTCGTACCGGCGTCTATCCAGGCATCGTTGCCAAGGGTAGTGGTAGCGGCAGACATTGTCCAAGAATCAGCTGTGACAGCTGTATTCTGACTGGTGGAGTAAGCGGTAAAGGTTAAATTCTGAGCCGCAGTTACACCGCCAATTCTCTTAATGGTCGCGCCATCAATGGTGGTAGAAGCAAATCTATTGAAATTCAAAGTAAGCTTCTCAATACCAACCTTCAAAGCGTTGCCACTAGCATCAGTATTGCTGTTGGCAGCGGCAGTAATGGCCAAGATAGCCAATGTGGTTGAGCCGGTTCCAGTAAGTTTAGCCGGGAGGGCTTCACCACCGTAAGAACTGACCAATTGAACATTGGAAATCTTTGAACCCTTGATGTAGAAATTGGTTGAAGAAGCGGTACCACCGACATCGGCGGCAGCTTCATCATAACTTCCATCAACATCCAAGTCAAAGACGATTTCACCGGCAGCGGCTGTACCGTTGTTGTTGCCATAAGCCAGGTCAGTGCCTGAGGATTCACCGCGAGCGGTCAAATGACCGGTGGTGGTGTTAATGGCAAATTGTAAACGATCAGTGTTGTCGGCGGTAGCGCCGGCAGAATTGCCGATGTTATTTGTCGTGACGTAGATAAAGAGATCTTGAGTGCCGATATTAACGATATAATTGATATCATCAAAGAAGGCTAAATCATTGGAGTCAAAGGTGGCGCAACCAACCAATTTGGAAGAGTCAACCACTTGCTCTTTATACATACAGAAACTCTTAACGGCATCTTCTTCACCGTAATTGCCGTTCTCAAATTTCAAGTCAATGATTTTAACCGCTTCATAATCAGCTCTCAAACGGAGTTTGCCAACCCAGCTGCCTTCACCGGCTAACAGGACGCGGTCCTTGTTAAAGCCAGCGTCGTTATTGCGCAACTGGACATAGAGCAAACCGGTATCGCCTAAAGTGACACCGCCGTTGCCGTATAATTCAGCGCCATCTTCAATGGCGGTAGTGCCATTGGATTTATAAGCAACAACAGTGTTGTTGTCAGAATCTTTGGCAGCTACGGTATCCAACTCAACATTGACGCTTCTGTATAAAGAATCCAAGGTGGCATCAATAGTGGCTTTCACAACGAAAGTCTGAGTGGTGCCGGCAGGAATTACTAAACTCAAAGCGTTAAAGTCAACATATCCGGTGGTTAAACTGGAGAAGGTGACAGTCTGTTGAACTGTATAAACACCAACAGAATCAACGGTGCATAAACTAATATCTGAGAAGTTGTCAGCATCCAACCGAGCTAAATCTAAAGCCGGAGTAGATGTGGCGCCCTCAAATTTCAAACGGGAAACAGTGATTTTTCCGGCAGAAGCTTTAAGAGTACCCTTGAACAAGACAACATCTTTCTGATTGACCACGGCATTGGTATTATTCAACGCGATGTTTTCAATGGTCAAATATGGCATTTTCACGGTAACTTCTTTACCGGTGATACTGCCGACTGAGAAACCGGAAATAGAATCTCCGGCCGGGACAGTTTCAGCCACGATTGAACTGGTATCAACTGTGGTAATTATCACTTTGAAAGAAGCGTTAGTATCAACCGTACTTGGGATATCGCCGCGCATCGTGAAGGTGCGAGCAACACCCTTGGTCAAATAGATTTCATCGGAGAATGTCCATGTTTCAGTGGTAGCAGTGGTATCAGAACCGGTAGATTCGGTACCGGAATAAGCTGAACCGGTGCCAACTTCCACTAATTCAAAAAGATCAACATCCGCAACTACTCCACCTGTGGTGGACGGGGTCTCAGAAATTTGCAATACCAAAGTGGTAATTTTAGCATCAGTATTACCGGTGCTAAAAGTCAATGTGCCGAAAGACACATCTTTGACATCGTTCATTGTTTCTAAGGCCACACCGCTATAAGCAACATTCATTTCAGCAGCTGAAATGGTAATGATCGCGCCTTCGTTAGCTGTATTATAAGCTGTGGCGGAAACCATCATATCAGAAGCATAAGTAGTACCAATAACTGACAAGTCAGTGTTGTACTCCAAAATGAAGTTAATTGTGTTATTGGCAGTGCCATCAACTAAATCGCCCTTAACGATGAAATCAGCATTTTTATTGCGGGCGATGGCAAATGGGTTATCCAAAACAAAAGTGATTTTGTCGGAAACCATACTTACCGGACCGGCCAATAAAGTGGTGCCGTTCCATAAAGTAATATTGGTAATGTCGCCATCAGCGGCAGTGCCTTTATTCTTTAAAGTGATTCTCTGGAAATTACCACCTTGATGATCGCTTAAATCCAAACGGAAACCGGCCAAGGTAATATCAGATGTGCCAACTTTCTTGGTCACAGTGGAAGCATCTTGGTTAGTGACAGTGACAGTACCCATAGAAGCAACAACCACAGCAGTCATAGTGTTGCCATAAACCGGCAAACCGGTGACAGCACCTGCGGTCACGCTGACTGAATTAATGCCCAAAGAGTTGTAAGTTGATTCGGTGTCAACATTGGCCACGATGGTCATTTCTTTGGATGTGCCTTTGGCGATTGTCCAGCCATTTGGAATGTTATAAGTAATGGTATCATCAGCATCCCAAGAAGTGCGGGTGGAACCAAGCTTGGTGGCGCCATCATAAAGCGTCACTGAAGCAAAATCACTGACCGCGCCCAAACCCTTTCGTCCGATAACCACTGTGTTCACGCGAACATCAGCATCGGATCCGGCGGTAAAAGTCGCCTTGGTGAAAACGGAATTTTCCGCGTCTCGCACAATTTGACCACCGGCCGGGCTGTTGGCTGACAAAGCGACAGCGACAGTGCCGGCAGCGGCTTCGCCGCCAGTAGTCGCGGTGGAAGTAATTCCACCACCTTGTGTTTTATCAGTCAAAGCTTTCACTTCAGCGGAAATCGCGGTGCCGGCGGTTAAACCGGAAACGGCCGCAGTGGCGACAGCGTGCACGAACTTGGTTTGAAAACCGTTGGCAGTCATACCAGTAGCATCAACCACGCTCTTGGTGTTATCAGTATTAATGTAATATGTGACGCCGCCATTGCTCACTAACATACCCGGGTGGGCAACGGAAGTGGTAATATCAGCTCCACGATTTACATAATGTGGCCAGAAAACATCAGACACAGTCATAACCTTGTAGCCGGTTCCGTATAAAGCGGTCGCGGCGGCTGATGTAATTTTAGCCAAAGTGTTGTTCGGTTCAACCACATACAATTGATCGGAAGAAGGTCTCTTCACGACATATGAACCCGGGGCGTAATTAACGGCGGCCGGATAGGTTGAAGGAACAGATAAGGAATCAAAACATTCCTGTGTTATGGAGATATAACCACCATAAGTGGGTCTCCATGATTTGAATTCATCACCTGAAGGAAAGTATAAAACTTTCAAGTCGTTATTCACCGAGTAAATGGCGGCTTTGCCAGTTACTTTAATCATGTCGCCAGCTGCCAAGGTCGGACAAACCGCGCCTTCGGCTACAGACGGTACCAAAGCGGCAACGCCTACTGACCACAACATGGTGGTAATAACAACGCTAAAGGTGAAAAATTTCTTACCCATTTTTAATACGTTGTTCATAATTAAGATTATTTATCTTTATACTCCTACGCGCTCCCGAAGGAGGTCAGAAGAAATAAAGTTTTCCTGATTTATTACGGGCACACCCGAAACAAATCAAGTTACAATGATCCATGCGAATCCTTATGGACCCTCGACCTTTACAAAGACCTATTAATAAGGTTTTTTCTCTCCCCCCCTCTGCTTACATTATATATATGCACAAGACGGAAGAGAAAAAGTGAATTAAATTTATTTCTTGATAGTAGTCGTTGATACCGGAGTACTGGTTACAATCACGGCAATCGGCAAATTGTTTAAAATTGTGGCGGACGAAGCAGTGGTGGAAACAACTATAATTTTCCAATTCTCAGTAGTGCTGGATGATAATGAATCGCCAACCGCGGTTTTAACCGCTTCTATAATAGGAGCCGGTATAACGCGGGTAGCGCTTGATAAAACATTATCCTGCATTTTTTCCACGGTCTTGCTGGTTTCAGACGCTTCTCTTATTTTATCCACCACTTGCGTCAAATTATCGCTGGCCAACAAATTTTTAGCTTCAGAAACTGTTTTGCCTAAAACCACCGAAGCTTCCTGAGTTTTTACGGTGGCATCTTTAGTTTGATTGGTTACTTTATCCAACAATTTCTGTTCAGCCGGAGTGCTGGTGGTGTTCATTGTTAAATTTTCCGTTTTAACAGCTTCTTTAACCGCTGTCACCACTGAATTTACTCCAACCATATTTTGCTCGCCGGCAGCAGCTTCAGTGACGGCAGTTTGAATTGTTTTATCCAATACGGCTTTTACTTCCTCTTTAGTAACGGTGGTGTCGCCTTCCAAATGCTTGGTCACCATAATATCCACAGCATTAACCGCTGTGTCTTTTGCCATATCTTTAACTTCGGAAACATCCTTGGATAAAATCTTGCTTTCAGTTGAAGTGCCTACAGACAATTCCGCTTTAACTTCTTTCAATGTAATTTTAATTTGTTCAACACTCTTACTGACATCCTTGGCGGTTTCAGCCTGTCCTTTATCGGTGGTATTATTTTTAATTTCTTCCAAACTGTTATTAACATTTTTAATTTCGGTTTTTAAATCAACTACCGCCTGAGTCGCCTTGTCTTGTTTGTTCGGATCTTTCACCACCTGTTTCAATTCAGTGGCGCGGCGTTTGGCAAATTCAACATGAAGTTTAGTTTCAGCTTTATCGTTGCCGGTGACAGAAGCGGCCATAACTTGAGTTTTTTCCACCGCTCTTTTCGCCGGATACAACAAATCGCCCGGCAGAGATTGATAGGAAGCGTCCACAGTGGCAATCCAACCGCTGGTGCCGACAATGGCCACTACTAATAATATGGAAAGCGGACGGACAAAATCAAACACCACCTTCTTGGGCAAGAAGATGGACATACCCAACCAAAATTTTTCCACCGCGCCGGGTTTCTCTTCCGACGGAATAGTATTTCTGATTTGGGACATCAAAAACTCGCGGTTGTTTTTCAACCACTCTTCGCGCGGGCTAACTTCGCCCTGCTTCAAGTTTTTGAGTTGTTGGATTATGTCGCGAGACATATTTTGATATTTAACTTTTTTATTTTTAAACTTTTCTCTTTTTTATTCCTCTGTTATTTTTTGTAATTTCTTGATCGCGCGATGGAGAGTTACTCTCACCGCGATTTTTCCTTTACCGGTAATTTCGGAAATTTCCGCTACCGACAATTCATCAATATATTTTAAAGTAACAACTTCTTGATATTCCTGTTTCAATTTTTTTATCGCTTGAACAATTCTCTTCGCTTCCAATATTCCTCCAACTCTTTCAACCCACTTTCCCGTATCTCCGATTTCTATTCCTTCCGGCAATTCCGACAAGAGCAATGGATTGGCGTGTAGGGATTTGGAACGGTACATATCAATGATGGCGTTGCGCGCGATGCGATAGAGCAAGCCGGAAAAACTTTTTACATCTTTTTTTTCTGAAATGTAATTCCACGCTTTCAAAAAAACTTCTGATGTAATATCTTCCGCTTCTTCGTGTCCGGAAACTTTAAAAAAAACGAACCGATAAATTCGTTTTATGTATAAATCGTAGAGAGCTGCGAATGCTTCCGTGTCCTGTTTGACCTGTAACCGATACAGTAGGACTTTTTCAGAAGTTTCAGTAGACATTATAGAAGACGTAAAAATTAACAAAATGTTACACCCTTCGCTATTTCCCTGACAATGCTATAAAAGCTATATAATGGTAATAATAATAACAGAATACAATAAAAAGGTCAAATCCACACAACAATTTCAAAACTCAAATATCAAATATCAAATGTCAAATCCGTAAATTAAAACTCTTAATCTTAAAATCGCGCTATCATTGTTTTTGATTTAACTTTTTACATTAAAAATTTTGACTTTGATATTTAAAACAGGTTGAATTGAAATTTGATATTGATGATTTGTATAGACTAGTGTATACAAAACTACTATCAACTAACCTGCCACGATACTGTCTGAAAAAACTTGACAACCTTTTTGCGAGTTTGTTATACTGAATTAAAATTATTAACTGTCTGCCAACCGATAATCAAAATGTATAGACTACTGTATACAAAACAATATGACTCCACCAAACAATCAAATTGAAAAAAAAGAAATCATCCGTGTTTCTGTTTCCGAAGCGGCTAAACTTTTTGGGGTCAATCCACAAACTGTTCGCCGGGCAATTGCCTCAAAAGAAATTACTTATGCCGTGGTCGGCGGACGCTATAAACTTAATTTTGAAAGTTTAGTCAAATGGTCGCAACGCCACACCACTGTTAAAAACAAAACTGAAAAAAAAGGAATTGGGCAATTCGTGGCAAAATGGAAAATTAAAAATCCTCTATACTCCCCCAATCCAAAAGCAATCAAATAATCAATAAAAAATCTCCCGACAAAACGGGAGATTTTTTATCTGCCTATAAACAAATTATTTTTTAATATTTTTTCCTGCACATACTTTCAGCAATTCCAATCAACAATAAATTCATAATCAATGATGAACCTCCATAACTGACAAACGGCAAAGTAACTCCGGTCACCGGCAACAATCCGATATTGGCTCCCACATTAACGATAAATTGAACAAAAAATAAAATAACAATTCCACTGACCGACATAGCAATAAAATCATTATTTGTTTGCCGGACAATTCTAATCAACCTCCAACAAATAAACGCGAATAAAACTAGCATCAAACTGACGCCGGCTAAACCTAACTCTTCGCCGATGACGGAAAAAATAAAATCAGTTTGAGTTTCCGGTAAAAATCTCAGCTGGCTTTGCGAACCAAAACCCAATCCTCTGCCGGTCAAATGTCCGGAACCAACGGCGATGATTGATTGTATAACATTATATCCGGAATAAAGAGGATCGCGGCTGGGATTAACGAATGACAAAATTCTGTCTTTTTGATAATCCTGTAAAAACAAAAACCAAGCCGCCACAGACACCGCAACCAAAACGCCTGCCAATATCAAAAGATATCTTTTTTTAGTGCCCAACAATAACATAAATCCCAACCAAACAGAACCAATTAACACTGCTGAACCTAAATCCGGCTGTAACATAATCAAACAGATTAAAATCAATGTCACAACTCCGGAACCGATAAAAAACAACAAACTATGAAAACGCCGTCCAAATCCGGCCGAAATATAAGCCAGCATTAAAATAATTCCAACTTTGGCAAATTCCACCGGCTGAAAAGAAAAACCGCCAAAATCAAACCAACCTCTTGTACCGCGAATATTCGCTCCAAACACCAAAACCAGCAACAACAAAACCGCCGACAACAAATAAATCCATTTGGCGTAAGTTTTAAAAAAAGTAAACTGAACCGAACTGGCTGCCGCCATCAAAACCAGACCGATTAAAAAAGCGATTATTTGCTTTTTAAAATAAATAAGCTCTGATCCGCGCGATAAATCCACACTATAAATAACCGCCAAACCGACGGCAACCAACAAACAAACCGCTATAATCAGCGGCCAATCAAAACTGCGTGAAGAAAATTTTTGCCAATTTAACATATTCCGAATCTCAAATGTCAAAATTCAAATGTCAAAACCACAACCTTCAATATTAAAGCCTTTTATTTTTCAATGTTAGTAAACTGGCTCCAAGCATTTTAGATATTTCTTCCAATTCGTTTAATAATGGCGTTATCTCTTCTTTTTTTGCTTCGGTAGCATCTCTCAACAATCCAAACCAATATTTGCTTTCATTTGCCGACTTCAAAGCAATTTCATAAAACTTAATAAAATCTCTTCTGGATGATGATGACTTGGCTTCCACAATATTTACTCCTATTGATATGGATGAACGCAACAATTGGTCGGCAATTATCCAGTAAACTTTTTTTCAGGTAAAGTTTGTAAAAACTTTATGACTTTAATAGAAAAATAATAACAACGTATTTTTGTATCGGATTTAGGATTTATAGCTGTGGATTTGACATTTAACATTTGAGTTTTGAGATTAAGCTTTAAATTAAAAAATAAGTTTAATCTCTTGCTAAAAATTTAAAAAAGATTACTTATTTACTACGGTTGAAGATACACTGCTTTATCGTATAAATCAATAGCCGGGAAAAGCTTGATTTCACTAACAACTAAATTTGAAACAAAACTCCGCAAATCAACATCGCGAACTTCCAAAGAATGGAAATCCTGAACCGGTAATTTCATTAATCCGACCAAAGAACCGTTTTGATATAAACCTACATAAAAAACCGCGTCTTTATAACTAAATGAACTTTCATTAGTTAATTTAAAGCTGATAATATTGGAACTGGCGCCCCCCGCCACTCCGGTTTGTTTAAACACAAAATCTGAAATTGAAAAAATCAAACGTTCATCTTGCCATCTTTTTACATCAGAAATAAGATGATTTGAAATGCGTTGCCAAGAAATATTTTCAACCATCAAATTGGCCAAACCGACCGCCCAGCCTGAATCCAAACCCATGGCCGCGATTGGACGAACTTCAAATGGCAGTAAAAAACCTTTTTGTCTTGGACTTTGTTGTCCGCCAAAATCAAAATAATAATCAAAATAAACAATATAACGCTCGTTCGGATTAACTAATTCTGCAATCACATCATTCTTATCTACTCCTCCCGGCAAAATCTGAATATCCATAATTTGCATCTGTTGTGGAATACGCGATTGGTTTAAAACATTATAATTCGTCGCCCGAGTCAAATCTATTTCCGCTGCCGGCTGTTGAAAAAAATCATAATATAAAATAAAACCGCCTTTCCACAAACTAAACCCAAAAGTTATGGCGATAAAAACAAACAACGCGCCAATTCCTATTCTGCGCAATAAAATCTTATTTTGAACATACCACATTCCCCACTTTAACTGTTTGGAATCAAATTCACCTGTCGGATCATCATATTTTTCAAAATTTGGTTTCTTGCCGTTAATTTTATGAGAATTAACTATTTCATTTTTTTCTTCAATTGGCTGGTAATTATGATTGCGATTTTGTTGTTCGTAAAAATTTATCATATCCGGTAGAAGAATTTTAAATTATTAAAAGCCTATACATATATTATAGCCGATTTTCGATTTATTGACAAAACTGACCGAATGTACTATATATAGAAATAGAAAAGAAGTTGTTTTTAACAACCCATTTAACAATCAACTAAATGGAAAAACCACGGAGGACAAAATGAACGGAATATCCTGCGGGAAATTCGTCAAAACCGAATTGAAAGCCGATTTGGTCATCAGTCTTGTTATGGCGTTTGGCATCTGTCTATTGACCAGCTTGATAATCAACATCTTTGATATCACACCCTACAGCCTATTTGGTATTGCCGTCGTTGGTTTGATTCTTGGGACAACGCTCGGCTTGATGGTCAGCCGTTGGCATGGCTTAGTTGCCGGTCTAATCGTCGGACTGGGGACTTGTCTGTCAGTCGGCGCCGGCATACTCCTTGGAAAGGCCATATCCGCTCTATTCAGCACATATACAGCTCTTTGGATTATTATTATCCTTCTGCTGATATGTAAGTACCTCTTCATCAAAGAAATCTGCATCAAAAACTAATCTTTTTCCACAGTTCTTTTACCCCGTATTTTACGGGGTTTTTTGTTTTAAAAATCCTTGCTTCTTTATTTAAAATATGCTAAAATATTTCTATTAAACTCTAAAAAATTATAAAAATATGCCTAAAAAAATAGTCAGCAAAGGAGGAATTTCCAAACCATCGTCCGTCAAATCCCCTGCTACAATTAAAAAAACTCCAGTAATAAACAAGGAAACCCAACCCGCAGAAAAAAATATCTCGGCTAAACAAAAAGAAATGTTTACCCCGACACAAACCATCAGTCAGCTGGAAAATAATAAACAAAATAAAATAAAAGCTGAACAAAAAAAATCCGAACACACCGGTTACAGCGCCAAAGACATTACTATTTTAGAAGGCTTAGAAGCTGTTCGCCGCCGCCCTGGTATGTATATTGGCTCCACCGGACCGGTCGGTCTGCATCATTTAATTTGGGAAGTGATGGACAATTCAGTTGATGAAGCAATGGCTGGATATTGTAATAAAATTACCATTACACTACGCCCTGATCATATGATTGAAGTGCGTGATAACGGCCGTGGCATTCCAGTTGATATGCATCCTCAACAAAAAATAAGCGCGTTAGAAGTGGTTCTCACCAAATTACACGCCGGCGGAAAATTCGGCGATAGCGGTTATAAAATTTCCGGCGGTCTGCATGGTGTTGGAGTTTCCGTCGTTAACGCATTGTCTATTTATTTGCGCGCCGAAGTGCACCGTGACAATAAAATTTGGATGCAAGAATACAAAACCGGTGTTCCAAGAAAAAAAGTTGCTTCAATTGGTTCATGTAAAGACACGGGAACAATCATAACTTTCCAACCTGATCCGGATATTTTTGAAACTTTAGATTATGAATGGAAAATCATCGTGGATCATATGCGGCAATACGCTTATTTGTCCAAGGGTTTGAGTTTTGAAGTTAGAGATGAACGTTCGGCTGAAGAAAAAGCCTTAGACAAAACCGCTCTTGATTTTCCAAATCCGGCTTACCAATTTTATTTTGAAGGCGGTATCGCTTCTTATGTCCGCCATTTAAATTTAGATAAAGAAATAAAAAATGAAAATATTTTTTATGTGGAAAAAGAATCGGATGATGTCAATGTAGAAATTGCTTTGCAATATACCGGTGAATTTACTGAAACTTTATTTGCTTTTACCAACAATATTTACAATCCGGATGGTGGAACGCATGTGGCAGGTTTTCGTTCTGCTTTAACCCGTTCACTCAACACTTACGCCAGAAATAAAGAAATTTTAAAAGAAAAAGATCCTAACTTATCAGGCGAAGATGTGCGCGAAGGTTTAAATGTAATTATTTCCATAAAAATAAGGGAACCTCAATTTGAAGGGCAAACCAAATCAAAATTAGGTAATACTGAAGCAAAAACAGCAGTGGAATCAGTTTTTGGCGAAGCCTTTTTAATATTTTTAGAAGAACATCCGCGTGACGCTGAAGCAATTATCGGCAAATGTGTTTTGGCCGCTAAAGCTCGCAATGCCGCCAAAATCGCCCGCGACACAATTTTAAGAAAAGGCGCTTTAGAAGGATTCACTTTACCGGGTAAACTGGCTGATTGTTCTTCTCGTTCCTCCGAAGAATCAGAGTTATACATAGTAGAGGGTGATTCAGCCGGCGGTTCTGCCAAACAAGGCCGTAATCGCGAATTTCAAGCCATACTCCCCTTGCGTGGCAAGGTCTTAAACGTGGAGCGCGCTCGTTTGGACAAAATCCTAACCAACAATGAATTAAAATCCCTGATTATTGCTTTGGGCACTAATATCGGCGAACAATTTGATATTTCCAAACTCCGCTATCATCGCATTATTATTATGACTGATGCCGATGTTGATGGAGCGCATATCCGTACCCTGCTTCTGACTTTCTTTTATCGATATTTCCCGCTTTTAATTACAGGTGGACATGTCTACATTGCTCAACCACCGCTCTTTGGCGTAAAACTCGGAAAAGAAATTCATTATGCTTATGACGAAGATGAAAAAATAAAAATTATTAAAGAATTAGAAAAACAAAAAAACATTAAAGATGCGGCCAAACCGGTTAAAAGCAAAAAAGATAAAGAAGAAACTCCCGTGTCTGAAACTTCTGACACGGAAGAAAGTCAAACTGAATCTTATGTCATTGGCGGATTAAAAGTTTCTATTCAGCGATACAAAGGTCTCGGAGAAATGAACCCGGAACAACTTTGGGACACAACTATGGATCCGAAAAGACGAACTATGAAAAAAGTCACCGCTGAAGACGCGGATTTGGCAAACAAAACTTTTGAAACCCTGATGGGTGACGAAGTTGAACCGCGTAAAAAATTCATCCAAACTTACGCTAAAGACGTAAAAAATCTTGATATTTAAACTCTAGAAAATCTGTTGAGATTTTTAAAAATTAAAAAATACCGGCTTTGATGCCGGGTGTTTCAATTAATCCAATTGGGGATTATTCCCTTGACAATTATCTATTTTGTGCTATACTTATAACCGTCGGCCTGAGGCCGTTTTTAAATACTTTTTTATTATTAAGCTTAATATGGAAAAATTAATAAATTATCTTAAAAGTTCATACGCTGAGATGAGAAAAGTGACTTGGCCTACCAAGAAGCAAACTTTCACTTACAGCATGATAGTAATCGGAATGAGTGTCGGTTTTGCCGCTTTTTTCAGCATTTTAGATTACATTTTCAAAACCGGCATCGCTCAAGCTTTATTGTTAAAATAAAATCAAAATCTAATAACGCCTAAACTATGGCTAAACAAACTTTAAATTTAGGCCGCCGTTGGTATGTCTTACATACTTATAGCGGATACGAAGAAAACGTAAAACACAATTTAGAACAACGCATTGATTCGTTTGATATGAACGACAAGATTTTTGGCGTTTTAGTGCCAAAAGAAAAAAAGATTAAAATAAAAAATGGCAAACGAACAGTGATTGAGGAAAAAATATTCCCCGGCTATGTATTAGTGGAAATGGTTGTAACCGACGATTCTTGGTATGTTGTCAGAAATACGCCAAATGTCACGGGTTTTATTGGTTCAGGCACAACCCCAACGCCAATTGACCAAAAAGAAGTTGATACTCTGATGGATCGTGTCAGTAAAGAAGAACCGCAACATAAAATTGATGTGGAAATTAATGACGTGGTCAGAATTACAGATGGACCGTTTAAAAATTTTGAAGGAAAAATAAGTGAAGTTGACGGCGAACGCGGAAAAATAAAAGTTATGGTTACAATGTTTGGCCGCGAAACTCCGGTGGAACTTGACGCTTTGCAAGCTAAAAAAATATAATATTATAAAATAAAATCATTGGCCCTTGCGGCGCTTCTCAATGATTTACAATAATAATCATATGGCTAAAAAAATATTAACAAACATTAAATTGCAAATTCCGGGCGGCGCAGCCAATCCGGCACCTCCGGTTGGTCCGGCTCTCGGCCAACACGGTGTGAATATTGCCGGTTTCTGTAAAGAATTCAATGACAAAACAAAAGATTTAAAAGGTGAAATCGTACCGGTAATTATCACTGTTTATGATGACCGAAGTTTCACTTTTATAATGAAAAACGCGCCAGTGTCAGAAATGATAAAAAAAGCGGCCGGTATTACAAAGGGTTCGGCTAAACCATTACAAGAAAAAGTCGGCAAAATCACCAAGGCGCAGGTTAAACAAATTGCCGAAAAGAAAATGCCGGATTTAAACACAACAAATGTTGAAGCGGCCATGCGAATGGTGGAAGGTACGGCAAAAAATATGGGTGTGACTGTTGAATAAATATAAATTAAAATCCGTCTCATAATTGAGGCGGATTTTTTTATTAAAAAACCCCACCAATACGGCGAGGTTATAAGGAACAATCTGAAAATCTACTTTTTCCGGAGCTTCGGCACGCACGGACCGAGAGAAATTCCTTTGCTGAAGTCAATCTCCAACTGACCACAGTCAATCATTGACCAAATCACGCTGGCAATCAAACCCTCCGACAACAGACCCTCTTCAATTTGACAGCGAACAGCGCCAATCAGCGCAATTACGGTCATCTTAGCCGGATTGGCTCTGACCAATTTGAACACTGCCCTCCTGATTCTGATCTTCTTTTTAGCATTATGATCTGTGTTCCGGACCATTTAACACCTCCTTGTTTGAAAATAAAATAACACATTAAACCAAAAAAGTCAACTTGCTGGCTATATTGTTTTTTTTAACTATGTAATTTTCCGACTTAAAAAATTATCATAGCATCGCCAAAAGAAAAAAACCGGTATTTTTTTTCTACCGCTGTATTATAACAATCCAATATAAAATCTTTATCACCGGCAAAAGCCGACACCAGCATCAGCAAAGTTGATTTTGGCAGATGAAAATTAGTAATCAGCGCATCCACAATTTTAAATTGAAAACCGGGGGTGATAAAAATATTAATATCTCCGGAATATGGTTTTATTGTTGGAATTGGTTCCGACGTAAAATCAGAGTCCCGTCCTTGCGTCGGGAAATATTTTTGATAAATTCCCTCCAGTGTCCGTGTGGTAGTCGTCCCTACCGCCACCACTCGCCTACCCTCAGCTTTCGCCTGATTAATTAAATTAACCGCTTCGTCAGACAATTCAACCCATTCAGAATGCATTTTATGTTCTTCAATTTTTTCCGTTTTCACCGGTTGAAAAGTACCTAATCCCACATGCAAAGTGACTTCAGCAAAATTTACACCCTTAGCTTTTATCTTTTTAATCAACTCCGGAGTAAAATGCAATCCGGCAGTCGGCGCCGCCACCGAACCTTCATTCTTAGCATAAACAGTTTGATATTGTTCACTCAATTGGCCATTATGACTTGTAACTTGCAGTTTAATATACGGCGGTGTCGGTACTTGCCCATATTTATTCGCTTTAATGCGGACATAAACTTCATTTTCATTAAAATTTACCAACAATGTGCCATCTTCATTTTTTTTCAACACTTCACATTCAAAATCACCGGCAAATTTTATTTTCATTCCAACACTTAATTTTTTTGCCGGCTTAGCCAGCACTGTCCATATTTTTTGTTCCGCCGGACGCAATAAAAAAATCTCCACTGATTTTTCACCGACCATACCATTTAATCTGGCGTTAAAAACTTTAGACACATTCCAAACTAACAAATCTCCCTTTTTAAAATAATCCGACACATCATAAAAATAACGGTGATCAACCGTTTTTTTATTTTTATCTATCACCATCAATCTGGAACTGTCCCGCGGTTCAACTGGCATTTGAGCAATCAACTCATCAGGTAAATTATAATCAAATTCTGAAGTTAACATTTTATTTTAAATATTTATAAACATTAATATTGTGTTCTTCCAATGTTTTGGCATAATGAATCACACCGTCAGACCCACTCATAAAATAAACATAGTTATTTTTTTCAGGATAAATAGTAGCCTTAATTGCGGTTAAACTTGGATTGCTAATTGGGCCGGGCGGCAAACCGCGATATTTATAAGTATTATATTGTGAATCAATCGCTTTATCAGCCGCGGAAACCGCCGGTAGACTTTTTCCGGTGACATAATTAACCGTAGCACAGGATTGCAAAGCCATACCCTCATCCAGTCGCCGCCAAAAAATATCAGCCACCATTGCCATATTTTTTTCGTCCGGAGCTTCTTTTTCAACAATTGAAGCCATATTCAAAATTTCAAAAATTGTTTTACCTTGTTTTTTTATTTCCGCGCGCATCTCAATCGTAATTTTACTTTCTAAATTTTCAAATATCTTTTCCAGAATTTCATTTAAATCAGAATCTTGATAAATAGTGTAAGTATCTGGAAACAAATAACCCTCATAAGAACTATCATCCGGTTTATCAAAAAAAATTTCTGCCCACCGAGAATCATTGGCAAGTGCCAATACGGGCGCAGTTTTACCTTGCATTTCATAATTATATGCCGGCTGACCAAGTAAATTATAAATATTTTCGGTAGATGAAACTATGCCTTTATTCTTCCAATCATCAGCGATTTGCCTCAAATTCCAACCCTCCTTAATTCTAATATTAATTTCCGGACGAGGAATCGGAATATATTTAGGGTGTGTTTTTTTGTAATAAAAATAACCTGCTGCCGGAAAAGCCAATAAAATAACTAAAGATATAATAGATATTTTTTGATTAACAGACATAAATTTTATTCAGACCAATTTTCTCTTGCCCAAAAAAGTCTCTCTGGCAAACCGATATCTATCCATGGGTGTTCTGAACGATAAATATCCAAATCTTTCATTTTGGGAAAAACATCATATTCAATACTAAAAGCCGATTCCTGAGGAAAATGTCGGCGTGCCGCCGAAGTAAATAAATAAACTCCCCCGTTTATATGAGCAGAACATTTAACCCCTTCTTTTTCTTTAAAAGCCAGCAAACGATCATTTTTATCATATTTCAAAGTACCATAACTAGAAGCATCTTCAACCTTGGCGCCAAAAATAATACCCTCGCTGTCTTTTCTTAATTTTTCCGCCATTGGTTTCAGACTGTCCGTCGTTAAAACATCTCCGTTCAAAACAACCACTGGCGCGTCAGGTTCTGACACATGCTCCCATGCGAATTTAATAGCGCCGCCAGTACCTAAACGTTCTTTCTCTATGGCATAAATCAACTTCATACCATTTCTTTCTTCACCAATTTGTTCTTTTAAAACATCGGCCAAATGACCGGCCGCCAATACCACTTCTTTTATTTCCAATTCTTTCAATTTTTCCAATTGCCAATCCAAAACAGTTTTGCCTTTAATGTCCAATAAAACTTTCGGGGTATTTTTAGTAATATCTTTAAGACGAGTGGATAAACCACCGCACAAAATAATAGCGTTCATAACAAATTAAACAAAACAAAATAACTTACAACATATTTTAAAACTATCGCTAACAATCCTGCCACACAAATTCCACCAATTATATCCAAAGGATAATGAAGTCCGGCATATAAACGTCCCCACGCTACCCATAAAGCTAATGGTAACAAACTCCAAACGGCCGGCAAATGAAACAATAAACCAAAAAATAAAATCAAAAAAACTGACATAGCATGATCTGATGGGAAAGATTTCCATCCGGACAAAGGAACAAAAAGTAATTTTATTTCAGGATTAGTCAAATATGGACGAGGTTCTTTTATTATTTTACCTATTATAAAATTTAACAGTAAACCAACCAGCCAGGCCACTGACAAAATAACAAATGGAGTGATTATTTGTGGCCAAGTGACTTTAGTTATAAAAACTCCCGCCACATACCAAGCTAAAATAGCCAAAATTACCCATTCCGCGCCAGCGCGCCCAAAAGCATCCAACCATTTATTTCGGCCAGACAAACCATTGATTTTAACAAGAATTTGAGAATTCCAATCCATATTTTATTTATAAAATACCTTTTATTTTTTATATATTCTAACAGCTTAATTAAAACATAGCAAATATTCAGTCGGTTGAGTTGACGTGATTTATTTACATGTTATACTACATTTATAAGCAATATAACTCTTAAATATAAGAATTATATTGTCAGCTCTTTAACAAAGAAATGGAAGGAGATAAAATGTTTAATCGCAACAACCCTCGTTGGGCCAAATTCGATTGTTTTTGGTCGGCCCTATTGCGAATGGGGTTGGCAGATAAAAATGATTGCATCTATATAATGCAATACATTCCTTCTTTGACATCCAAAGCGTGGATGAATTTCTGTGAATTGAATCCCACAAAAGATGAACTCTGTTACATTATAGAGTGGGTAGAAAACACTGATTTTCGCTTGCGCGCTTGGGACAGATTTGTGAAAACATTGCCTTCAGTAACAGATTTCCGCTACATCATCCAATGGGCGCCTGATATGAGATTTATTGCCGGCGCAGCTTGGTTGCAAAACGGAATAACACCGGATAATTTGGTTTATGTTTTTGAAAATGTACCTGAAATTCAGCCAAAACTTTCCGGCAAAATGCTCAAGGTGGTAATCGCAACCGCTACTTATACTGAAACAAAAACTCGCGCTGGCATATTACTGCTTAAGCAATCTCGAGACATTGAAACATTGATTTTTGTCAAAGACAATGTTCCAGTATTGGCGTCACTCGTCCGTACAATCGCCAATACTCTTGATGAACCGAAAAAGACAGTCGGTTTCACAGAACCGCTTACGTACAAGAAAAAGCGAATTGATTCAACACATCCGAACGATAAATCCAAAAAGAAAATTGGATTCAACACATCCGGCAAATCAAAACCTGAAAATCAAGCCAAGAAATAATCTTCTTTCATATGTCCGTCGGGCGGCCGAACTCCGATTCTGCCGCCTTTTTTATTAGTTTTATAGAATAAATAAACCTTAAACAGATGTAATTTCCAGAACTCTCTCGGGCTTGTAAAAAAATAATAAAAATGATATGATATTGCCGTTATTGCGCCTGTAACTCAGCGGTTAGAGTGCCACCCTTATAAGGTGGAAGTCGATGGTTCAAATCCATCCAGGCGCACAAAATTATGTTTAACATCTTATTATGAAAAGAGTGATCATTGTTCACGGTTGGGATGGTTATCCTGCGGAAGGAATTTTTCCTTATCTAAAAAAAGAATTGGAAAATCGCGGTTATGAAGTCCAAACTCCTTTTATGCCCAACCCCCTAGAACCAACCGTAAACGAATGGGTTTCTTTTTTAGATAAAATTGTCGATCAGCCGGATACTAATACGATTCTTTTCGGACATTCCATTGGCAGCCAAACCATTTTAAGATATTTAGAAACACTCCCTGAAAACTCAAAAATCGGCGGTGCAGTACTGCTTGCGCCTTGGGTCAATTTGACAGATAACGCTTTTGAAGATGAACAAGACAAAACAATCGCCAAACCTTGGCTGAACACACCATTAGATTGGAATAAAATAAAAACTCATACTGATAATTTTACAGCTATATTTTCAGACAACGATTCCTTGGTACCAATTTCCGATTCTAAAATTTTTAAGAATAAGCTCAACGCTAAAATTATTATTGAACACAACAAAGGACATTTTAGCGGTAGTGATGAAATCACTGAACTTTCCGCCGCTTTAGAATCAATCTTAGAAATTTCCAAATAAAATCAATCTCATGGCTGCAACAAAAAAAATCATCGTCAACGAAAAAACCGCCGGTCAACGACTGGATATTTTTTTATCCGAGAAATTAAAAACCACTCGATCACAAGCGCAAAAAATGATTGAATTTAAACAAATAATGATTAACAATCAATTACCTAAAAAAGCCGGAGAAAAACTTGACTTGAACGACATTGTTTTTGTTAAAACACAAAAAGAAAAAAAGGTTGTTCCATCTCATCAAAGACAAACAATCAAACCGTTAAAAAAATTCTCTATTAATGATATAATTATAGTGGCCGACATGCCAGATTATATTATTGTTGATAAACCGGCCGGCATTTTGACCCACTCTCTGCCTAACAATAAAGAGGAATCAATCGCCTCAATATTAAGCAAAAAATATCCTCAACTAAAAAAAGTCGGTGACAGTCCGGAACGCCCGGGTATTGTTCATCGCTTGGATAGAGACGCTTCCGGCTTGCTAATTGTGGCAAAAAATAATAAAATGTTTGAGTGCTTAAAAGAGCAGTTTAAAAATCGTACCATAGAAAAAGAATACTGGGCGTTAATTCACGGAAAAATGGAAGCCGACTGGGCTGAACTTAATTTTCCGCTCGGACGATCAAAGCGTGGTGAACGCATGGCCGCTCGTCCATTTACCATTAAAGGATTGGAAAATGACGCCGGAGGTAAAAATGCTTTAACCGAACTTTGGGCAGAAAAAAAATTCATTAATTTCACGCTTTTGCGGGTAAAAATTCATACCGGCCGAATGCATCAAATAAGAGCTCATCTGTTAGCTTATAATCATCCTCTGGTCGGCGATTCCGTATATTTTCAAAAAAAACGCAAACATGTTTGGGATGAAAAATTAGGAAGATTATTCTTACACTGTTACTTGTTAAGTTTTAAAGATTTACAAGGAAACAAACAAAATTTTGAATCGTTATTACCAACAAAATTAAAAGAATTTTTAAAAATAATTAAATAAATAATAATAAATATGCCAGAAGAACAACATCGCGGTTTATTAGTGGTCGTATCCGCTCCATCCGGTGGTGGAAAAGATTCAGTTATTGATGCTTTGTTAAAAATTTTCCCAAATTCCACACGTTTAATCACCACTACCACACGACCAAAAAGACCAGGTGAAATTGATGGCATAAATTACTATTTCATTTCTCCTGATACTTTTCAAAATTTAATAATGAATAAAGAACTCATAGAATATAACTTCTATGCCAATCAATACTATGGCATGCAAAAAAGCAAACTGAAAGAAGCATTGGAAAAATACGACTTGGTTTTTTCCAACATAGAAGTCAACGGTAAAAAAAATATGGATGGCGCCGGAATCAAAAATTTATCAATTTTCTTGTTGCCGGAAAGCATGGAAGTTTTACACAGAAGAATTGTTGTTCGTGGCGGTTTAACGCCGGATGTAATTGAAGAACGTTTGGAAACAGCTTCAAAAGAAATAGCCCAATCAAACAGTTATGATTATCAAGTGGTAAATAAAGAAGGTAAATTGGAAGAAACCATAGCTCAAGTGGCCGATGTTCTAAAAAAACACTTGGCGGAACACCAAGAAAACCTTTCTTAAATACTTATTTTACCCAATAAACACACAGGGGTGGGGTTGACAAAAAAGTCATTTTAGGCTAAGATATGAACACTTAAATAAAATTTTAAATTTATATGGCTGAAGAACAAATTATCTACAAACCGGGTATGGTCGTAAAAGTGCATCAAAAAATCAAAGAAATGAATACCAAGGGGGAAGAAAAAGAGCGTATTCAAATCTTTGAGGGCACAATTCTTGCTGTTAAACACGGTAAAGAATCTGGCGCCACCATCACGGTAAGAAAAGTATCCGACGGTATCGGTGTGGAAAAAATATATCCCATCTATTCGCCGGTTGTGGCTAAAATTGAAGTGGTTAAGCAGTTAAAAACCCGCCGAGCCAAACTTCATTACTTGCGCAATCCGAAATTTAAGAGAAGAATGAAGGAAATTAAAGAAGTAAAAAAATAAAATAAAAACCCCGCCGATTGGCGGGGGTTTTATTTTATTTAATTAGAGATACTTTCCTGTCCAACTTTTCTTATTTTTAACAATATCTTTTGGTGTACCCTCAGCTACCAAATAACCACCCTGTCGTCCGCCTTCCGGACCCAATTCAATTACCCAATCACAATTTTTAATAATATCCAAATTATGTTCAATTATCACCACACTATTACCCTTATCCACCAACCTTTCCAAAACCTGTAATAAACGATTAATATCCTCAAAATGCAAACCTGTAGTCGGTTCATCTAAAATATAAAGTGTTTTGCCGGTGGAAGCGCGAGCCAATTCAGTGGCTAATTTAATACGTTGTGCCTCACCACCGGACAAAGTGGTGGCTGATTGTCCCAATTGAACATAACCTAAGCCAACTTCGCGTAAAATATTTAATTTAACAGCAATAGGCTGCTGATTAGAAAAAAATTTAAAAGCTTCTTCCACTGTCATATTTAAAACATCGGAAATATTTTTGCCTTGATAATGAACTTCCAAAGCTTCCTGATTATATCGTGAACCATTACAATCATTACAAACCATAAAAACATCGGCTAAAAATTGCATCGGAATTCTGGTATAACCTTCGCCGGCGCAAGCTTCACAACGTCCGCCGCCTTTAACATTAAAACTGAATTTTCCAGCATCATAACCTCTCATTTTGGCTTCCGGCAAACTGGCAAACAAATCTCTGATTAAAGTAAAAATACCGGTATAAGTGGCAGGATTGGATCGTGGAGTGCGTCCAATCGGAGATTGATCAATGGCAATTACTTTATCAATATTAGTCAATCCGACAATTGATTTATGTTCACCGGGATCTTCTTTGCTGCGATAAAAATGCTTAGATAAAGCCCTGCCTAAAATTTCAATAATTAAAGATGATTTACCGGAACCGGAAACACCGGTAACACAAACCAATTTGGCTAAAGGAATTTCCACATCTATATTTTTCAGATTAAACGCCTTTGCGCCAATAATTTTTATTTTTTTATCAGCAACGATTTTGCGTTTTTTATCGGTTTCCTGATTTCTTTTTAAATCACAACCAACCTGTAAACGTCCGGTTAAATATTCACCGGTCAAAGATTGTTTATTCTTTTTAATTTCAGGCAAAGTTCCTTTGGCCACTATTTCTCCACCATAAACACCTGCGCCCGGACCGACATCAACCAAATAATCAGCTTCTTTCATAATGGCCGCGTCATGTTCAACCACAATAACCGTGTTTCCTAAATCTCTCAAATATTTTAAAGTTTCAATTAATTTTTGATTATCGCGCGGATGCAAACCAACCGACGGTTCGTCTAAAATATAAACCACACCGGTTAACCCCGAAGTCAACTGAGTCGCCAAACGAACACGAGTCACCTCACCTCCGGACAACGTATTCATTGCTCTATCCACGCTTAAATAACGCAAACCAACTCGTTCCAAATTATCCACTCGTTGGTATAATTCTTTAATAATTGGAATAATTATTGAATCTTTTTTATCTGTTTTAATATTTTTACCCAAAATTCCCTTAAAAAATTCCAAACTTTCTTCAATGTCCATAGCCGCAACTTCAGCAATGTTTTTGTTTTTAACCATCACTGCTAAAGATTCTTTTTTTAATCGCTTTCCGCCGCATAAACTGCAAACCTGTTCGCGCATATATTGTTCAATCTCCCGACAAACATAATCTGAATCTGTAGATAAGTGACGCTGGCGCAAATCTTCAATCACACCGACAAAAGTTGTTTTTTTATTCAGTTCAATTTCATAGGTTTCTTTTCCTGTCCCATTTAAAATTAAATTTACAGTAGTCGACGGCATTTTGTTAATCGGCATATCCATAGAAAAATTATGCCGTTTAGCCACCGCGCTTAAAACTTTTTGATACCAACTTTGATTACCTGTAATTCTAGTCCACGGCTGGATTGCTCCTTCAGCCAAAGTCAAACGCGGATTTGGAATAACCAAATCTGGCACTACTTCCATAGTAATACCCAAACCGGTACATCGCGGGCAAGCGCCCAATGGGCTGTTAAAACTAAAATTACGAATATCCACCGGCGGCATCATATAACCGCACTTTGGACACAAACCAAAAGTTGAGAATGTATAAACTTTATCTTTTACCGCCACATGAACCAATCCATTGCTTAAATCCAAAGCTATTTCCACCATCTTGCTCGGATCTTGTTTTTTTATATCATCAATAATGCCGGTTATTAAATCAACTTGATAATTTTTTTTCGGATTAAAATCATAATCAACTAAATCGGCAACTTTTACCACATCTCCATCAATCCACACTGATTTGAAACCGGATTTTTCAACTTTATCCAACAAATCATCCGGATCAACAATATCGTTTTTAATTAATGGCGACAAAACAAAAATCTGTTTATTTTTTCTGGCTAAATCTCTGATTTGTTCTATAATTTCTCCGGATGTATGGCTAACAATTTTTTCATCGCATTCCGGACAAAATCTTTCACCGGCTCTGGCATACAACAGACGCAAATAATCATAAATTTCCGTTACTGTACCAACGGTTGAACGCGGATTTTGTGTAGAAACACGCTGATCAATGGCAATGGTCGGAGATAAACCGTCAATTCCATCAACATCCGGCTTGTCGCGAACTTCCATAAATTGCCGCGCATACGAAGAAAGCGACTCAGCATAACGTCGCTGGCCTTCAGCATAAATAGTGTCAAACGCCAAACTTGATTTGCCGGAACCTGACAAACCGGTAATTACTACCAATTTATTCTTGGGAATATCAATATTGACGTTCTTCAGGTTATGAGCCCTAGCGCCTCTGATTATTATCTTGTCTTTATTTTTTAAATTATTTACTCCAAACCGATTGGAGGAATTTGATGTGGAAGTTACTTGTGATTTCTTTTTAATTTTTTTTGCCGGCATAAATTTCAATAAAACAAAAATCTAAAGGCTATTTTGTGATGTTTCATCGTAGCACGGATAGAGAAAAATATCAATAGCCGGAACATTTAACATCATTTGACGCCGGTGCGTCATTTTCAAGCTGCATTTTTGTCTTAAGTATATTAATTTTTCCGGTTTGTTTTACAGGAATACAAACACCCCATTTACCTTCCCATAATTTATTTGCTGACAAATCCCATAACTGACATTCTTTCTCACATACTCCTGGGGTAAGAATTTGATAATTTGGACCGCAATTCATCAAACCTATACATTCAGAAGCGGAATTACATTCAGCTGTATCAGAACACCAATCACCATCTTCCAAAACACCTCCGACGCATCTATCTTTGTTACAATTATCCGATTTACAATCGCTCGCTTTGCCGCAAGGAGAACCATTGAGACCATTGGAACAAAGCGGAACATAAGCGTCTTCAACACATTTCAAACCGGCGGCGCAATCTGACACATTATAGCATTGTGAACCATTTTTTCCGTCGGAACAAAAACCAATTTCAGTTTTAGCCCAACATTTAAAAGCTGCCGTCACACCTTTCATCTTTACACAATGACCTTCAGCGCACTGATTTTTATTTACATCACACATTTCTCCGTTTTGCAATGCTTCCGCTTTAGGCAAACAAACACCATTATGATTGGCAAAAAAATCAACAAATTCATCAACCGCATATTCTACAATTCCACTCGCTGTTGAAACTACTATTTTTCCGCAACTGATTGAATCAGCCGACGCGTCCGATACTTTATCGCAAGCCCAAACGGCTCCTACAGCAGTAGCGCCCCATTTCAAACCTTTAAATGAAAAAACTTTGGAACCAACATTTTTCAAAACAGCGGTTGCGGCTTGACTTTTTGAATAATTAGCCAATTCTTTAGCTGGAATTTTAGTAGCAAAGCTTAAAATTTTAGTTCCGCCTTTACTCAAAACTGTTTTTGCTCCATTTGCCAATTCTTTTCCGATTGACGCTTCTGCGCCAGCTCCAATTGACGCGGCTCCGCCAACAAATGACACGGAAACTGTTGATATATATTCAGCCAGAACAGCGCAAGCTCCTTGTCTGTCTGAATCATAACCGATAGTAAAACAAATATGCTGACCATCTGCTTCGCAAGCGGTTTTTGTTTCACCGCCACGCGGATCACAGTAATCACCGGCGGCAACTGACAATTCCGGTTCTGCCCGAAGCATCCAAATTTGCGGTAAACGCAAATTAACCAAAGCCGGATTAATACTATTTAAAATATTGTAAGACATAAAAGCGATAAATAATCCTATTACCGCTCCGCCAATTCTCTTTTTTGACTGACCAATCACTTCACTGCTGCCAGCTGAAGTAATCCACTGAACTCCTGAAACAATAATCATCACCACTGCCAAAACTCCCAAAGCCACCAAAGCATAATTATAAATAGTTTTTATATAATCACCAAGATTAGCAAAAGAAGATTTTCCGCCAAAAGAAATACTGGTTTTTGTGGCTCGGCCAGCTAAACATTTTCCCCACTCTCCCGTACAAGGTTCTTCTTGAATCCAACCGTCGCTGGCTAATAATTCACCAGCCATTTCTTGTCTGGCTTGAACACAATCCTCTTTTTTCCAACATAAATAATTTTCGGACTGTATTATAGAAGATCCTGTTTGCGCCAAAACTAAGTCAACTGTTAAGGGAAACAAAATAACACTAAACACCAAAAAAAAGAATACTTTTTTAAAATACATAATATTACAATTTAAAATCTTTTAACAATGTTTCCCATGTTGAAAATAACATAGCGCCTTCAATTTTGTTGCCATTAACAAAAAAAGTCGGCGTTCCTTTTTTAATTCCATATTTAACGCCGATTGAATAATCTTTCTTAACTTCAATTTCACCTCGGCGGCTTTGTAAGCAATCTGACATTCTACTTTTATCTAAACCGAATTGATTAATCAATACATCAACATCAGTATCGGAAAAATTTTCACCAATCATTTCTTGATTGCTAAAAAACAAATCATGCGCTAACCAAAACGCTCCCTGTTCATTTACACAAGAAGCTACCGCGGCCAACCGATTAGTTCCGGGATGAACCGATTCCATTGGAAAATCACGAATAATCCATTTTATTTTATAACCATACTTATTTATCAACTTTTGCATCTCGGAATATTGTCCTTTACAAATCGGACACTTAAAATCTATAAATTCAACAATTACAAAACTTGCATTTTGATTTCCCAAAAAAGGATCATCATCTGTTTCTAATTCTTGACGTGCCGCTTGAATTTCCGGCGATTCAACTATCTGATTCAACGCCTGTTGATTCATTTGCTGTTCCAAAATATCGCCATGTCCGGATTTTATCGCTCTCCAATAATTATATCCGAGCGCGCTTAAGGACAAAATTACAGCCGCCAACAAACAAATGGCCGCTATTATGGTAATACCCCACCATGTTTTATACCAAACTTTTAACCCCGTAACAGGTTCCATATTCAATTAAAATTAGCCAAAAATTCACAAAACTTCAATTGTCAATATTATATCATATATATAAGGAACAGACAATCTTGTTGACAAAAAACCAAAACGGTGGTACACTAATGTCATTGACTTTTATATAGAAAAAGAGATTATGCAAAATAATATTTTAAATATCATACAATTTGTAATGTCAGCAGTTCTTATTATTGCTATACTTTTACAACAAAAAGGTACCGGTTTAAGTGGTGTTTTTGGTGGCGGCGGAAATGTTTACAGTACAAAAAGAGGTATTGATAAAATACTTTTTTATACCACTATTGTGGTATCAATCTTGTTTTTTGGCCTCTCTCTGGCGCGAATTTTCATATAAAATGCGTCTTAACGAACACAAGTTCGTTTCACTGTTTTAATTATTTTTCTTCATGAGTTGGAAACAACTTTTTAACAGGTTCGGCCACAAAGAGCCAAAACCATTAGTTCGAAATTTTGACCGACGGCTTATCAATAATCTCCGGTCTAATTTTTGGCCATCTCTAAATCAATTAAAATATTTAAAAAGATTCTTAAGCAAAGCGGAAAAAAACATAATTAAAATTTCTTGTGGCATTATTGTTTTGACGATTTTGTTTTGGGGTGGATGGATAATTGCTTCACATCATACGGTTATTCCGAAAAATGGCGGTGAATACAGTGAAGCCTTAATTGGACAACCAAAATTGATTAATCCGATTTTTGCCGGAGCAAACGATGTTGATTCTGATATTGTTCCCCTGCTTTATTCCGGTCTTTTCCGTTTTAACAAAGATCAAAAATTAATTCCTGAATTGGCGGCCAGCTGGTCGGTCAGCAGTGATCAAAAAACTTATACTATTAAACTTCGTCAGGATATCGCTTGGACAGATGAAAAAAAATTAATCGCTGACGATGTTATTTTTACTTTAGAGACAATACAAAATCCAGAAGTTAACAGTCCTCTATTTACTTCCTTTCAAGGCATAGCGGCGACAAAAATAAATGACTACGAAATTCAATTCGTTTTAAAAGAACCATTTGTATCCTTTTTAAACAGTTTAACATTGGGAATTATACCTGAACATATTTGGGGAGAAATTTTGCCGGCCAATTTACGCTTAGCAAAAGAAAATCTTCAACCAAAAGTAACTTCAGGCCCGTGGAAATTTTTACGTTTAGTAAAAGACGGTTCTAATATTCAAACTTATGCTTTAGAAAAAAATAATAAATATTTCGGTAATCTGCCATACCTGCAAAATATCACTTTTAAATTTTATCAGGATTACGCCGAAGCAACTGATGCTCTAAGAGCAAAAGAATTGACGGCGGTCAGTTTTGTGCCACGACATTTACAAGACAAAATTTCAAGTAAAAATTTAATTATTTATAATCTTCATTTACCACAATATACCGCTTTATTTTTTAATCAAACTCAGCAATCAATTTTAAAAGATTTAAGCTTCAGAAAAAATTTAATTCAAGCGATAGATAAAAAATTATTAGTGGCTGAGGCTTTAAATAATAATGCCAATGTAACTGACTCGCCTTTTCTGCCGGGTTCAATAGGTTACTATCCGGAAATTAAAAAAATAGAATATGATTTGGAAGCGGTTAATCAATCTTTGGATAAAGCGGAATGGAAAAAAATAGACCCGGAAACCTACTTCAAAATTAGACGAGATATTTTATTTAAAAGTCGTTTAAATGAAATTAAATCTTTACCTGAATTTGCCGCCAATTCCAGTACTTTAACGGCTGAACTGCAAGAAAAAGTAGATAATACGGTTCGCCAAGAAATGTGGCCAGATCAAACTTTTTATCGTCAAGATAAGAAAGGAAATTTATTAAGTTTGACCATTACCACTACTGATATGCCTGAATATCAAAAAGTTGCGGATTCTGTCGCCAGAATGTGGCGAGCAAGCGGAATTCAAACCAACATTCAAACTGTTGCCGGACGACAAATCAGTCGCGATATTTTAAAAACAAGAAACTATGAAATACTGCTCTACGGAGAAATTTTAGGCGACGATCCGGATCCGTATCCTTTCTGGCATTCTTCACAAACTAACTATCCCGGTTTAAATTTATCCATGATGGCCGACAGAAATGCCGATAAAATTTTAGAAGAAGCCAGATCAACTAACGACTTGCAAAAAAGAATTCAATTATATAAACAATTCCAGGATATTTTAGCAAAAGAACTTCCGGCTATTTTTCTATATACTCCAACCTATAACTTCGTAGCGGACAAAAATTTACAAGGCGTAAAATTGGATAAAATTTTTGTTCCTTCCGATCGCTTCAATGGTTTGAGCGAATGGTATATAAAAACTAAATGGGAATGGAACTAAATAAGTTTAAGTTAAAAAATTAAAAGTTTAACGAATTGTAAAATAACAGCCTAAAACTTTTTAATTTAATAACTTTAAAACTTTTTAACTATTACTCGCGGACGTGGCGGAACTTGGTATACGCGTACGTCTCAGAAGCGTATGGAGCAATCCTTGAGGGTTCAAGTCCCTCCGTCCGCACAATTATTTTTTTAAATTATTAAAAATCCAATAATTTAAAATTAAATTTATTTATTTAATTTATCTTCAATTAACAATTTCACAAATTGTTTTTTATCCCGCCACAACGGGATTCCGCTTAACGCGGCAACTAATCATTATTTAATTTATGAACACAAAAAAACCGTCAGGATCGGGAAATCGTCATTTTTCCAGATCTAAACATCAACCATCAACAACTACGCAAAATGCGCGGCAGTCATTCTCACGTTTCCGTTCCGATGATACCAAATTAAAGGTCATTGTTTTGGGAGGGTTAGAAGAAGTCGGACGAAACTGCACTTTAATGGAATATAACGGCGACATTATTATTATTGATATGGGACTTCAATTTCCGGAAGAAAATATGCCGGGTATTGATTATATTATTCCCAATATCAGTTATCTGAAAGGTAAAGAAAAAAATATACGCGGTGTCATCATCACACATGCTCACTATGATCATATTGGAGCTATTCCACATTTAATTACAGATCTCGGTAATCCGCCAATTTACGCTTTACCGATGACTAACGCTATTATTAAAAAACGTCAAGAAGATTATAAAAACATCCGTCCCCTGAATATCCATAACATCAGTTTAAAAGATCGTCTAAGACTTGGTAATTTTGAATTAGAATTTTTTCACCTAAATCATAACATTCCTGATACTATGGGCGTGGTTGTAAAAACTCCGGAAGGTATTATTATTCACACAGGTGATTGGAAATTTGATTATCAACCAGCAGGAGAAGCTTCGGCTGATTTACAAAAAATTGCTCAAATCGGAAGTCAAGGAGTATTGGCTTTGATGAGTGATAGTACTAACGCATCACAACCAGGACATCAGATTTCAGAATCAGAAATCGGCACCAACTTGGAAGAAATAATCAGCAAAGCGCCCGGCCGTATTATTATTGGAACATTCGCTTCCTTATTGGCTCGCATAAAACAAATTATTGAGGTGGCGGAAAAATTAGGCAAAGTAGTGGCTTTAGACGGTTTTAGCATGAAGAGCAATGTGGAAATCGCTAAAGAATTAGGCTATATGCAATTTAGTCCCAAAACATTAATTGAATTAAAACGAACAAGTGATTATCCTGACAACAAAGTGGTCATTATTTGTACCGGAGCGCAAGGCGAAAAAAATGCTTCTTTAATGCGTATTGCCAATGGGGAACATCGTTTAATTAAATTAAATTCAGGAGACACTGTCGTCTTTTCTTCTTCGGTTATTCCGGGTAATGAGCGCACTGTCCAACGACTTAAAGATACTTTATTCAGAAAAGGCGCTGATGTTATTCATTATCAAATGATGGATGTTCATGCCGGCGGACACGCTAAAGCTGAAGATGTAAAATTAATGATTCGTCTACTTAATCCAAAGTATTTTATTCCGATTGAAGGTAACCATTTCTTGTTGCATTACAATGCGCGAACAGCAGTATCTATGGGTTTTCCAAAAGACAATATTTTTATCGCTGACAATGGACAGGTAATGGAATTTCATCGCGGTATCGGAAAATTAACAAAAAATAAAATCAATGCCGACTATGTATTTGTTGATGGCTTAGGTGTCAGCGACGAAACCAACGTTGTATTGCGCGATCGGCAAGTCTTAGCCGAAGACGGCATGGTGGTGGTAATTGTTACTGTAGACAGTAAAACTGGAAAATTAATTCAAAATCCGGATATTATTTCACGCGGTTTTGTGTTTTTAAAAGAAAATAAAGAATTAATTGAAGACCTTCGTCATCGCATTAAAAAAACAGTTATTGATTCAGATCCGTTATCTTGGGCCGATACTAATTTAATCCGCAATAAAATTCGCGATTATGTCGGACAATTTTTATTCAGCAAAACCGAAAAACGCCCAATGGTGTTGCCGGTTGTAATTGAAGTATAATATGAAAAAATTATATCGATCATTAAATGATAAAAAGATTTTTGGTGTTTGTGGCGGTTGGGCGGAATATTTTAATATTGATTCCACTTTAATGAGAATTGGATGGATAATGCTTAGCCTGATTACCGGTTTTTTTCCTGTATTTATCACTTATCTTGTCGCAGCAATTATCACACCAAAAAACAATAATCATCAATCACCGGCTTTATAACTTAGTCAATAAAAAATACCCTCGCAAAAGCGAGGGTATTTTTTATTCATAGCTATAAGCCGAATTCTGTTCCCCCCGAAAGGGTGATAATCATTTCTCTAGTTGCATCATTACTGACACAATCATCAGCGAGCGAACTTTTTATCCCGACGTGAAGTCGGGACTCTGCTCTTGCACGCGAGTAAGGATTTTGCCGTTTCACCTTCAATCTTCTTTTCCCCCGATCAAAGTTAAGCTGTTATTCCTGATTAAACAAGAACATGGGATTTAGCTTTCCTTAGCCTTTCGGCTTTGGACGTTTCTGTTCGCACCTCTTGGATCGCTCCAGACGGGCGTTACCCGCTACTTTTGCCACAAATGAGCGGCTGCGTGTTCGGACTTTCCTCCCTAATAAATTAGGACGATTATCCACTATGAACAGGTCTATTATAGCACATTTTTAAGGTTTTGTCAATCCTTGACAAAAAACAAAAATCATGATAATTCTACCTTAGTAATTTACCTCCAAACAAGGAGAAAAAATAATGAAATCCGTTCTTTACAAAAAAATCAAAGAATGCAAGGGATGTTTATCTCATCTTCGAATGTCCGAAGAAATAGCCACGCGCAAAAAAATAGACTCGCCTACCATGGTATTACTTGATGAATCACCTTTTGCTCAGGATCGCGACAGAATTCTAAAAAGTCAAGCTCTGCGTCGGCTGAGCGGTATTTGTCATGTTTTTCCATTACCCGACAATATCTATATCCGCAACCGGCTGACCCACACACTGGAAGTAGAAAGTGTCGCGGTCAAAATAGCTCATCTGCTCGGCATTAACGAAAAAATTTGCAGCGCGGCCGCTCTTGGCCACGATATCGGCCATACTCCATTCGGTCATGTCGGCGAAGATTTTATAACTGACATAACCGGACGTAAATTCCGGCACGAAGTTTTTTCAGTCATCGTCGCTCAGCAAGTGGAACGGCGTGGTCATGGTCTGAATCTGACCAAACAAACGCTGGAAGGAATGTTTTATCACTCACGCGGCGGCGGAAAACTTTATTTGTCCAAAGTGCCAGAATATGATGTAGTGATGCTGGCCGACAAGCTGGCATACCTACTTATTTCTGACATTGAAGATATGTTCCGCTACGGCTATTTGCAATGCAAAAACTTTCCCGAATTGTCTAGAGTACTAAATTCGTTCGGCGCAAATCCGACTCAACGCATCAACACCTGTGTAGCACATCTTTGCTTGGAATCAGCAACTAAGGGTTATGTTTCTTTTTCTGATTCATCGGTCGCCCAACGGTTTGACGAACTCAAAGACTTGGCACATCTTGCTTACAAACGAATCAATCGCATTGATCGCAAACTTTGCCCGAAACACTTGGAAAGCGCCTATACCAATATCGCTCTGACCGTCAAAGATGTAGATCCGGCAATAGTTTTGGCATTGATGACCGACCAAGATGTAATAAAACTTTCACAAACCACTACCAACACAAAAACGATAATCAAAACTATGCATTCTTTGCCTGTTTGGGAAATTATACAACCAATTCGCGGCAAGCGTATTGACTTCACCAAACCCAATCTGGATTGGTAATTAAATCCCCCGTTCTTTTAACCCCGTCGTTTGACGGGGTTTTTATTTTTTACGTTTGACTTAAACCAATGTTTTAGCGTAAAATAATGATAATACTCATTATTTTATGAAACGTTTTGAACTGTTTTTTGCCCTCATTCAACTGCCTATTGACTACGCCATGCTGGTGTTAGCCGGTTTTACTGCTTACGCTTTGCGTTTTACCGAAACAGTTCAATCTATCCGTCCTGTTATCTTTGATTTAGTATGGTCCGCATATTGGCCGGCGTTATTTATTGTAGCATTAGGATGGCTGATAATTATGGCCGCTTCCGGACTTTATTCCATTAATCCAAACCGTAAACTGGCCGTTGAGTTGACCCGTGTTTTTTTTGCTTGCGCCGCCGGATTTGCCGCTATTACCATTTTCGTATTTTTCACTTTGCATAAATTTGACTCCAGATTCTTGGTTTTGGCCGGTTGGATATTTGCCGTTATTTATGTCAGTGTAAGCCGTATACTAATTCGGCTGATTAAAATATATTGTTATAAACATAACTTCGGACAAAGAAAAACAATTTTAATCGGACAACCGTCAGCAGTAGAACAATTAAAGAAAATTTTTATAAATCGCCCGAGTTTAGGTTATACTTTGCTTGGTGTTTATAATAATTTTAATGCAACCGCCGCCGAAATGATTTTACAAACAATGCCTGATGAAATAATTTTTGCCGATCCGCCGGTTAATGATGAAAATACTCTGCAAGCCGCTCATTTTGCCAACGAACATCATATCACTTTTAAATACTCAGCTGATTTTTTTGCCACCATTTCAACCAATCTGGCGGTTTCCACTGTCGGTGGAATTCCAATAATTGAAATACGGCGAACATCACTAACTGGCTGGGGAAGAATTTTTAAAAGAATAATGGATATTATTTTCAGCTCTTTGTTAATTATTTTATTTTCACCTTTTTACTTAATAATCTCAATAATTATTTTATTGGAAACAGGACGTCCGATTTTTTACAAAAATAAACGCGTCGGCCAAGCCGGAAAAAACTTTTTTGTGTTAAAATTCCGTTCTATGTATCAAAAAGATTGTACTGAACAATCAGGACAAAATAATGGCCAAGCTTTATTAAAAGAAGAAGAATTAATAAAAGAACAAAGCATTAAAGATGGGCCTGTTTATAAAATAAAGAATGACCCACGCATCACTGCTTTCGGACGATTGATTCGTAAATGGAGTTTGGATGAAATACCTCAATTCTTCAATGTTTTAAAAGGAGAAATGAGTTTAGTTGGACCACGCCCTCATCAACCGCGAGAAGTGGAAAAATATCAATCTTGGCAACGCAATGTGTTAACTATCAAACCGGGTATTACCGGCTTAGCTCAAATTTCCGGTCGAAGCGATCTGACTTTTGATGAAGAAGCGCGGTTGGATATTTTTTATATTGAACATTGGGGTTCGTTGATGGACAGCATAATTTTAATTAAAACACCATTTGTGGTACTAACAAAAAAAGGAGCATTATAAAACATGAAAATTGCTTTAGTACACGACTATTTATCACAAGATGGAGGGGCAGAACGAGTTCTTAAGGCCTTCCATGAAATTTGGCCGGAAGCGCCGATTTTTGTTTTATTTCACGATAAGAAAAAAATAAATTATTTAAACCCAGAAAATATCCGCCAATCATTCTTGTCAAAATTACCATTAGTTAAATCTCTATTCCAATGGTATTTACCATTAATGCCGGCCGCCACCGAACATCACCATTTAAAAAATTTTGATTTGGTTTTATCATCCACCAGTGCTTTTGCTAAAGGCGTAATCACCGCTCCGGAAGCTTTACATGTTTCCTATTGCCACACTCCACCGCGATATCTGTGGGCCGATGCGCATGATTATTTAGAAAATTTAAAACGGGGTTCGTTGATTAATGCTATATTAAATAACACAATTCATAAACTGCGGTTATGGGATAAAATGAGCGCGGACCGAGTTGATTACTTTATTGCTAATTCAAAAACCGTCCAACAACGCATTCAAAAATATTATCGCCGCTTAAGCGACGTGATTTATCCTCCGGCTGACACTGATAAATTTTATATTTCTCCTAAAATAGAAAATTATTTCGTAGCTGGCGGACGACTTGTCCCGTATAAACGTCTAGATTTAACTGTAAAAGTATTTAACCGTTTAAAAATTCCGCTCAAAATATTCGGCACCGGTCCGGAATTGCCTTATCTCAAAAAAATAGCCAAACCAAATATTGAATTTTTAGGACGAATAAGCGAAGCTGAAAAAGCTCGACTATTAAGTCGCTCTTTGGCTTTTATTCATCCGCAACTTGAAGATTTTGGCATTACACCGATTGAAGCAATGGCTTCGGGAAGACCGGTAATTGCTTACGGTGTTGGCGGAGCCACTGAAACTGTTATTCCCAATGAAACAGGCGTTTTTTTCCGCGAACAAACCTGGGAATCATTGTTGGATACTATCATTAATTTTGAACCGCAAAATTGGGATAGCGCCAAAATACGCGAACACGCACTACAATTTTCTTTAGATAATTTTAAAAATAATATTCAAAAATACGTTTTAGACAGATATGAAGAATTTAAAAAAGGAATGAATCAAGAACCGTTGATAAAATAATTTAAAAAATTTAAATTTGAATATAAAATAATACGATTATGAATATCGGCATTGATATTCGTCCAATGATGACCTCGCCGCGAACCGGGGTTGGCGAATACACATTTGAACTTCTTGACGCCGTGTTTAAAATTGACCAAAACAATCAATATTTTTTGTATTACAACGCTTCCAAACAAACTTCAACCAATCTGCCAACTTGGAATCAACCCAATGTACATTATGTCATCACTCATTATCCAAATAAATTATTTAATAGCGCCATTAAATTATTAAGCCGACCACGACTGGACAAAATCATCTCTAAAAAATGCAACTTAACAAACGGCCTGGATTGTTTTTATTCACCAAATTTAAATTTTGTTTCACTATCGTCAAAAACTAAATATATTTTAACCATACATGATTTATCTTTTGAATTTTTTCCAGAATTTTTTTCAAAAAAACAAATATTATGGCATGGAGCGGTAAATCCCAAAAAACAATGCCAGCGCGCTGATACTATTTTAGCTCCGTCTGAAAATACCAAGCGTGATATTATGAATTATTATAAAATTGAAGAAAAAAAAATAAAAGTGATTTATCCGGGTTTATCACCGATATTTAATTCAATCAACAATGAACAGCTGTCAACAAATAAGGAGTCGGTAAAACAAAAATATAACCTGCCGAATCACTATATTTTATTTTTAGGCACGATTGAACCGAGAAAAAATATTGTCGGACTAATTGAAGCTTTTGAAAAAGTTTATTCCAATTTGCCAATTCCCCACCATTTAATTATTGCCGGAGCCAACGGTTGGAGTAATAAAGAAATTTTCAATCGAGCCGCTTACTCTCCAATTAAAGATCATATAAAATTTATCGGTTATATAAATTCCGAAGATAAACCGGCTTTATATTCCAACGCCTCACTATTCATTTATCCCAGTTTTTACGAGGGCTTTGGTTTTCCGGCACTTGAAGCAATGGCAATGGGCGCGCCGGTAATTACTTCCAATCGTTCGTCGCTTTTAGAAGTAGCCGGCGATGCCGCATATTTGATAAATCCTCTGCAAACCAACTCAATAATTCAAGCAATTTTAGATATTTTAAACAAACCAGAATTAAGAGCGCGATTAATTAAAAAAGGCCGCGAACGGGCTCAATTATTTTCCTGGGAAAAAGCGGCTAAAGAATGGATTACAACAATTACTAATTAATATGCACATTGGAATAGACGCTAGAATGTACGGCTCAAAACAAGGCGGGCTTGGTCGTTACATTCAACAACTTATAAAACATCTTGAAAAAACAGACACGAAACATAATTTCGTAATTTTTTTACGTCAAGAAAACTGGCATGAATATGAACCAGCCAATCATAATTTTAAAAAAGTTCTAGCTGATATTCCGTGGTACGGCTGGCGCGAACAACTGCTTTTGCCAAAAATTATCAAAAAAGAAAAAATTAATTTGATGCATTTTCCACATTGGAATATTCCTATTTTTTATAATCAACCTTTCGTGGTAACCATTCATGATTTGCTTCTACTCCATTATCCAACTCGTAAAGCCAGTACTCTCAGTCCGATTTCTTATTTTTTAAAAAATATCGCCTTTCGTTTTGCTTTATGTCACGCCATAAAAAAATCAAAAAACATAATCACTCCGTGTAAATTTACAAAAAATGATATCTTAAAACATTTTGATGTCCCTGCAAAAAAAATTAATGCCGTCCATCTGGGGATTTCTAATTTTCAAATAGATTCCCTACCTACCGACAAACAGGATTCAAATTCAACCAAAATAACAAAAAAATATAGCATCACTAAACCTTATATTTTATATGTTGGCGTTGCCTATCCGCATAAAAATTTAGAAGGATTAATGCGCGCTTGGAAAATTTTTGAAGAAAAATACAATGATAATTATCAGCTTATTTTGGCTGGCAAAAAAAATTATTTTTATAAACAATTAATACAAGATAAACAATTACAAAATAAAGACATAATTTTTACCGATTTTGTTCCTGACAACGAACTGCCGGAATTGTATAAAAATGCTTCACTTTACGCATTTCCCAGTTTTTATGAAGGTTTCGGTTTACCGCCATTAGAAGCCATGTCATATGATATACCGATTGCATCTTCGGACCGTTCTTGTTTGCCTGAAATTTTACAAAATGCGGCTATTTATTTTAATCCGGAAAAACCTGAAGAAATAGCCAAAATCTTACATTATCTATTGACTGATATTGCCACTCGCGATCGCTTAATTACCAACGGCCGACAATTAATTAAAAAATACTCTTGGGACAACACCGCCAAAAGAACTTTAGAAATATATCAAGATAGTGTATAATATAGAGAGTAAACTTATTTTGTCTGAATTTTACTCAAACTTGATAAAAAAATAATTCTAATTTTCTGCTCATGTCAGCGATAAAAAGACCACAATTGCGTTCCTGTACTTTTTGCCACAAGCCGGGACACAATAAAGCCACTTGCCCTGATTATAATTCCGCTCCAATATTGCCAGCCAAAAAACCGGCGGTCAAAGTTGTAATTCACGGGCGAATACCATTCTCAACACAATCTCCTCACCTGCTTAATCTAAAAACTCAAAAAAATCCTTGGCTTAAAATTACTTCATCCTCTCCTGAAAAAAATACTTCTCTTTTTCAACATTATCACGAAGTAAAAGAAACAAAAAAAATTTTAAATAATCAATTTGAAAAAAAATTACCTTCTAATTTACCAAAAATAAATTTGCGAAAAAAAATAAATAATTTACGTGACATTATAATAAAAAAATTAAAACGCAAATATAATTCTTCCGGATTAAATTTATCATCTGAACTTCCAAAAACAAAAAGAGAAAATAATTCCATAAAAAAAATAATCTCAAACTATTTAACTTCCTGGAAAACATCTGGGCGTCCGGCCTTTGTTTTGGCTATGGCAATTTTAATATTTTTAGTTTTACCGATTCAAGCACACACCTTTTATCAAAATCTTAAGTCCACAACTCAAGCCGTGGCCGCTAATGGCACTGAAGGATTTTTAGCTCTCCAAGAATCAACCGCCGCCATAATGACAGCCGACTTGTCCGGGGCAGCGAACTCAACCAACAGCGCTTTAAATAAATTAAACAGTGCTGTTGATATTTTAAATACCAATCATAAATTACTTCTTAAAATTGCCTCCGTCGTGCCAATTGTCAGCCGAGAAGTACAAAGCCGGCAAAATATCATTACCGCCGGACAAAAAATCGCACAAGGAAATTCCTTTTTAATTATGGGAATTAATTCCAGTCAAAAAAATCCTGAAGATTCATTAACACGGAGAATTTCCATTCTGACAAAATATCTTCAAGTTGCCTTGCCTAATTATCAGGCTGCTTTAAAAGATTTAAGCAATATTGATTCAACAGTTTTACCACTGCAATACCAATCACTTTTTAATGATTTTCGATTATTATTTGCCGGCGTTTTGAATGATTTGGATAATTTATCTGATTTGGGACAAACAATTCAAGAGGTTTTCGGAGGACAAGGTCTGCGTCGCTATCTTTTAATATTTCAAAATCCTCATGAAATTCGTCCAACCGGAGGTTTTATTGGAAGTTTCGCCATTATGGACATTAAGGATGGAAAAGTTACTAATTTAGAAGTTCCAGCCGGAGGTTCATATGATTTACAAGGTCAACTTGATCAATTTGTTGAACCGCCAACACCATTGTTGTTAGCTAATAAACGTTGGGAATTTCAAGACGCAAATTGGTTTCCTGATTTTCCGACCAGTGCTGAAAAAATGTTATGGTTTTATCGCCACTCTCGCCAATTAACCGCTGATGGCGTAATCGCTGTTAATGCAACCGTATTAGAACGGTTATTATCTATAATCGGTCCTGTAACAGATGAGGAACGTTCATTAACCCTGTCCGCCAATAATGCTATTGCCACCATTCAAACAGTGGTGGAAGAAGGACCAGAAAAACAACAACGCAAACCTAAACAAATTTTAACCGATTTGGCCCCAAAACTTCTTCAACAAACAACTGAAATCAAACCCGATCAGGCTTTGCCTTTGCTTTTAAGTATTTCAGAAGCTTTAAAACAAAAAGAAATTCAGGCTTATTTTACCGACAATGACGCTCAAAAAACAGTGTCTTCTTTTGGTTGGGCCGGAAAAATTTTACAAACACGTGAAAATCAAGATTATCTTTTTATAGTTAACACTAATATCCGCGGGGAAAAAAGCGATGCTGAAATTAAACAAACAATCAGTCATCAAGCGGTAATACAAGAAAATGGAGAAGTGATAAATATGGTAACAATCACTCGTGAACATTCCGGAATTCGCGGAGAAAAACTTTATGGAGCGACTAATATTGATTATCTAAGAATTTATGTGCCTGCAGGAAGTGAATTGATTTCAGTCAGCGGTTTTTCGTGGCCTGACGAAAAAACTTTTCGCGTGCCGGACAAGTGGACGACTAAAGATGAATTTATTCAAACTATTGAAAAAGAAATCAAAATTGACGACAATAGCGGCACTCGCGTCACTTCAGAATTTGGAAAAACCGCTTTCGGTAATTGGATTATTACGGAACCGGGTCAAATTTCTCAAATTCAATTTACCTACATCCTCCCTTTTAAAGTATTCAACACTGAGGAAAATTTAAAATTATTATCATTTAAAAAAATATTGAATTCAACAAATCAATCCGCGCATTACCAATTGGCGGTTCAACGTCAATCTGGTGTGGAAACAAATTTTGATAGTCAAATAATTTTTCCAAATACATGGAAAACCACATGGAATGACGGAGAAAATTCTTTACCTGCTCTTAATGGTATGACTATTACCGCTCATCCTTTAGAGTATGACGGAATTTGGAGTTTGTTAACACAAAAAGAAAAATAAAAATTTAATTATAAAAATTTTCCGCCATCAAGCGGAATTCCGCCAAAAGCGGTGAAAAAAAATATTATGTCTACAGATTTTAACACTGAAGAAAAACCTGATTTTTCTTCTCAAACAATTGGCGAAACAAAAACTCCTGCCACAAAACCAAAACATCGCGTCAAAAATATTTCCGATGATGGACACGGACGAATCAAAACAAATAAAAAACAAAAAATTGACCAGCAAATAACCGCTATTTACGAAGATGCCAACGGAAAAATTCCAGATATGAAACAAATAGAAATTAAAAAAACGCATCCATTTATCCGTAATTTAACTATTTTTGTTTTAACCGCCGCAACCATGGCCGTAATCGCTTGGGTTGGTTTTTTTGTTTTACCCACTAATAATAAATTTTCCGAAATAAAATTGGTTTTGAAAATAGAAGGTCCTTCAGAAATTACCGTCGGCGCCACCACCACCTATTCAATTTCTTTTGCCAACGAACAAGATATTAGATTAAAAAATGCCGTTTTAACAATAACTTATCCTGAAGGTTTTGTGTTTATAGAAAGTTCAAAACCGGCAAATAATGCCGGACATACCGAATGGATGCTAGATGATTTATTGCCAAATTCCGAAGGTCAAATGACAATTACAGGAAAAACATTCGGCACTTTAAATCAAGAATATTCATGGAGCACTTTTCTGACTTATCAACCAGTAAATTTTAATTCTGAAATGCAAAAAATAGCCACTTTAAAAATTAAAATTTCAGAATCTCCTTTCAGTATTGCTTTGACCGGCCCTGACAAAACTACCGTTGGTGAAAACGCTGAATATTTATTTACTGTTAAAAATTCTTCCGACTGGTGGCCGGAATCTTTAGAATTAATTCCGTCTTTACCAATTAATTTTTATCCCGCTTCTTCGTCTCCTGCTTTGAACAAAGATAAAAAATGGATAATAAAAACAATAAAAAACAGCTCATCCACTTTAGTTGCTCAAACGGAATATAAATTTAAACTAATAGGAAAATTTAGTGATTTTGGTGGAACAGTAACTGAAAATTTAGTTGCTTTGTCAGCTGAATTATATATACCCGGAGCAGAAAAAAAATTCGCGGTAGCAAATGGGGAAATCAAAAGTGAATTAATTAAAAATAATTATAATTTCAGTTTAGCCATCAACGGCTCAATGACCGATCTAAACAGTCAGCCGGGTGATACACTAAATATAACCATTTATCTTAAAAATGACGGACAAGAAACAATAAAAAAAGGTGTACTAAAATTAATTTTAGATTCACCCTCATTAAACAGACGCACCGCTCTTGATTGGACCAATGTCAACGATCCGTTAGATGGTCTTATTACCGGCGAACAAATAAATAACAACATCCGACGCGGCACAATTAAATGGACAGAAAAAGATTTGTCGACTTTGTCCAGCATTAAACCGGGACAAGAAATAGGCATTGATTTGCAATTACCTATCCGCGACAGCAAAGTTTTTGATTTGGCCGAGTTGGTTGAATACCAAGTGAAAACTTTGGCTGAGATTAACTTTTTAGACAGTGCTGGAAAAACAAAAAGTCTCTCTGCCAATCCAATCAATATCACTTTAAATTCGGATTTCAAATTTGAATCACGCGATAGTCAAACTGTTAAAAACGGAATTGAAAAACGCGACATAACTTGGGTGTTAACTAACACATTCCATCCATTAAAAAACATTGAGCTTTCGGCGGAATTATTCGGCGATATCAATTTCTACAGTGCTTCTCCAACTCCGGCCGGCATTTTAAATTACGATCAGGATACTAAAAAAATAATCTGGACAATTGCCGAGATGCCTCTCAATCTTGATATTTTAGCTCTACCTTTCACAATCACCATTAATACAAAAAATCCTTCACAAAGCGCCTTAATTTCTAAAATTCATATTCGGGCTGAAGATAGTATTACTGGAAAAACTTTTGATTTTATGAGTGATGAAACTCCGCTGGAATATAATCCGGTTGTTCAACAATAAAACAAATAAAAAAAACTCCGATGTAAAGCCGGAGTTTTTTTATTTTATAAATTTTTTAACCAATTTTTCCGCGGATTTTAAATCTTTCACCCATTTAATCTTTTTATCTCTCTTAAACCATGCCATCTGTTTTTTAGCATACCGCCGAGTATCTCGTTTAATTAGTTCTACTGCTTCAGTCAAAGTTTTTTCTCCACGCAAATAATAACCTGTTTGTTTATAACCCAATCCACTCATAGACGGCAACGACCAAGAATATTTTTTAGCCAATTTTTTAACCTCTTTGATTAATCCATCTTTAATTTGCTCGTCCACTCGGACATTGATACGCCGATATAAAATTTCGCGCGGAATTCTAATTCCAATTTGCAAAGCATTAAATAATAATGGAAATTTCTTTTGTTGTGCTATGAATGAACCTTTGCTTTGCAAAAACACTTCCAAAGCACGGATTACCCGGCGCGGATTTTTCAAATCAATTTTTTCTGCCGACAACGGATCAACCTTTTTTAACATTTTTACCAAATCCAATAAACTTTTTTTCTCTAATTTTTTACGTAACTTGGCATCTGGTGCCACCGTTGGAATATCCAAATTATCTACAATCGCCCAAATATATAAACCTGTACCGCCGACAATAATCGGCAATTTTTTTCTTTTTAAAATATCATTTATTTTTTCCATCGCTATTTTTTTAAAATGTGCTAAAGTAAATTCTTCATCCGGTTTTACAATATCCATTAAATGGTGGGTAATACCCCGCACCAAATATCCTTTTCGTTTAGCATCACAAGGTTCTTTTGCTGTTCCAATATTCATTTCTTTATAAACCTGACGCGAATCAGCATTAATAATTTCACCATTAAATTTTTTTGCCAATTTCAAACTCAAAGCTGTCTTTCCTGACGCCGTCGGTCCAAGTATAATAATAATTTTTGGTAATTTAGACATAGATTAAGCCAATTCATAATATATGAAATTATGACAAGAGTCAAAAATAAAAACCCCGCAATAGCACGGGGTCAATGAACTTTTACTTAAATTGGCTAATCGCCACGATGAATACTGATTAAAACTTCCGGTGTGCCATGACAATTTTTATGAACAATTCCGCTCATACCACACCAAATAGCGATATTATCGGGATTATCGGTCTTCAACTTATATTCTCTATACTCATGCGGTTGCCACACCCAGATACGCTTTTCGCAAAGACGACAAGAAGTGACCGCCGGCCAAAGATGAATATTTTGGTCATGATGCATAAAAATTAAATTTATGACCAAAACCATAATAAATATTGCCAATGCAGCAATAGGGACAAACACGAATATTGCAAGCAAAAATTCCATTTTTTTCTCCTTTTTAGAGATATGGTCAAACCACTTTGTTAAAAAGAACCTTTTTATATATATCTTATTTTGACGATTTTGTCAAACATCCTTTTAATAACCATAAATCCGGCTGAGTAATTTTTACTTTAACTATTTTATTGATTAAATCCGGCTGGCCAAAAAATTGAACCAATTTCATTTCACGTGAATTGCCGGAACAAATACCTTTGTCGCATTTTTCAACCATTACTTCAACAATTTTATTCAAATATTTTTGATTTTTTCTAAAAGTTATTTTTTCCATCAATTCTTGCAATTCGTGCCAGCGACGCTTTTTTTCAATTTGTGAAACACTATCTTTAAAATCTAAAACACCTGCTTTGGCGGCTTTAACGGCTGCGGTACCGCTGCGCTCGGAATAAATCGCCGTATAAGCAATGTCAAAATCACATTTTTTATAAAAATCAAGAGTATTCTTAAATTGTTTTTTTGTTTCACCGCAAAAACCAACTATTAAATCCGTACCTAAAGCAATATCCGGCTTGGCAACGCGAATTTTTTTAATCAATTCAATATATTGCTCTCGTGTATATTTACGATTCATTTTTCTTAAAATATTATTATCCCCACTTTGTGCTGGCAAATGTAAATAATTCAACTGATTAGATAACTTTAATGCCTTAATTTGCGCAAAATTAAAATACTGTGGATCAGAAGCAGTAAAATTAATGCGCTCAATTTTTTTTATTTGATTTAATTCCCATAACAAAGCGGCAAAATCATCTTTTGTTTTAAACGGATTTTTTAAGTTGAATTTTTTTCCGTCTGGTGCAATATAATGATTTACCACTTGTCCAAGTAAAGTTATTTCTTTACAGCCGTTTTTTGCTAATTTCTTAACCTCCTTTAAAATATCTTTGACCGAACGATTACGTTCCCGCCCACGGGAATACGGCACAACGCAATAAGCACAAAAATTATTACAGCCTGTTTGTATTGTTACAAAAGCCTGTGCTGATTTTTTTTGTAATGGAGAAATTGATAAATAATCTTTTTGTATTTTAAAATTCAATTCACCCAACCATTTGGGTAACACCGGTAATTCATCAATGGCAAACCATAAATCTACTCCTTTTATTTTTCTTTTAATTATACCGTCTTCATCTCGTCCGGGCATACATCCTGTTACGGCAATAATCAAATTTTTATTTTTTTGACGATACCGTTGCCAATTTTTTATTAAACCAAAAGTTTTATCCTCAGAAGCTTGCCGCACACTACAAGTGTTTAAAATAATAATATCAGCCTGAGTCGGATGTTCGGTCATCTTATAATTTAAAGAATTTAAAAGACCGGCAATCCTTTCTGAATCGCTTTTATTCATCTGACAACCCAAAGTAACAAGGTGATATTTTTTAATCATAGTTTACGTTTCATTCTAATCATTTTTTGTTAATTTGACAACCCCCCTTATCAATTATAAAAGAAAAACCCTCAGCGGTTGCTGAGGGTCTAAAGGGCGAGAAAAGAACAATTACGGCTGCTTGATACAGTCATAAACAGCGCAGAAGGCTTTAATGTCCAACTTAGTCAAAAAAGGCGAGGTCTGACCGGCAACATCTTTCGGCGAACCTTCCGGATACATCACTGGCGGTTCATCGTTTGAATTCAAAAAATTAATATGCTGAAGCGCAATCCAGTGACCGAATTCGTGAACGACTACGTAATACAGAAAATGGAGATATTCAGCTTGTGTTCTGCTTTCATCATCAACCGAAGGCGCGATGCTGAAATCAAAGAGTAGAATATCTTCCTGCACGCCAAAGCCGAGAATGGAAGCATCCGTACCTTCATACTTTCCTGTAATGTAGGTTGAATAGAGGTAGTCGTACCACTCGTCCCGCTCATCCACGTTGTAGACGACATTGTTGCCGTCATCCAGATTTTCCATCGGGGAAAAACCGTCCTTGGCGTAGCGTCCTCGGTAGATGATGATGTCGTAACCGAGATATTCACGACCAATCTGATTCCATTCCTCCGCCGCGTTCAGAATAGCTTGCTCTTGCGCTTCGGAAAAAGTATCGTCAATCATGAAATCTTTTGGAAGATCTTCAGCCAACATCTGACAAGAGGACAGGCTGATAAGGAGGCAGGCGGAAACGAACAGAATTACCAGACGCGAGAAAAACCGATCCATATCTGACCTCCTTTCAATGCTTCATCGTACATTGGACGAGCGAAATCACCGTAATGCCTAAACGTAGTAATCGGCGGTGGCATAAAAACTCTCCAATCCAATGTCATAGACACTGTCTTGGTCAGCTTTACTTCAGCACCTACTCCGAAGACTATGTCAATCTTCCGCTCCAAACGGGCAACGGAAACAGGCACAGTGAGGTTGCCGAACATCCCGAAATCGCCGATGTGCAGACGCACCCGATCGGTATGGACAATATCCAAACCGAGAGCGACTCCGACTCCGTAGGGAAATACCGCGCTGACTTCCAGAACGAGGGGGGTGTACTTGGGCAGGCGGAAACGGACGGCGACATGACCGGTGAAAGAAGCGGTGCTGGAAGCGCCGTACAGACTATCATACGCTTCCATCCACGGCGCGCCTCCGAGGCCGAGATTGAACTGGCACTCGAAGGTCTCCTGACCGGACACTTCGCTTTCAGAACCATCATCTGCTGTTGCGACGGTGGCTAGCGCCATTCCGAAGCAAACGACCGCAACCATCAAAAACACCTTATACATCTTCATTTTTTAACTCCTTCTGTGTGTACCTATTCATTTTAATGAACAGGTTTTGGTTTTCAAAGAACAGATTATTGTAAGCGAAACTTGAAATTACGGCGTTGCTCCTATAAAGAAAACGTAGTTTTCCTTTATTCGCAACTTTTAATTATAGCACATTTTGATGGTTTTGTCAATAGATTAATTTGGCTAAAATAAGCTAAATTTAATATTTTAAAAAGCCCAAATTTGGGCTTTTTAAAATTTACTTAATCTGTTTATTTTTTAATCTATGTTCATTTTCTTTCTTTAATTTCCTCTAAAACTCTATCTGTGAAATCGGATTGCGATATTTTTTCCTGTTTTTCCTGCCCTCTGATTCTAATCATCCAATCTTCACCGGCTAACTCTTTATCACCCACTACCACAATGTAAGGAATTTTTTTTGCCACCGCTTTACGAACACGATTACCCAAAGTCTCGTTAGCCGCATCCATTTCCACCCGGATACCGGCATTAAGCATATTTTTATTTATTTTCTCCGCACCAACCGCATGTTTTTCTGAAACCGGAATTAACATAACTTGAACCGGTGACAACCAAACCGGAAACGCGCCGGCATAATGTTCAATCAAAATGCCAAAAAATCTTTCCATAGAACCATAGATTACTCTATGTATCATTACGGGGCGCTTCTCCTGTCCACTATCATCAACGTAAGTTAAATTAAATCTCTCGGGTAAATTCATATCCAATTGAATTGTGCCGCATTGCCATGTTCGTCCAATAGCATCCTGAATATGAAAATCAATCTTCGGACCATAAAATGCTCCATCACCCTCATTAATTTTATATTCTTTACCAAATTCATCTAAGGCGCCTTTCAAACCAGCCGTCGCCAGTTCCCACGCTTCATCCGTACCAATTGATTTTTTCGGCCGAGTGGATAATTCCAGCCGATAAGTTAAGCCAAATTTAGTATAAATTTCCTCAGCCAAACGAATCACGCCAATAATTTCTTCTTTAATCTGATCAGTTCGCATAAAAATATGGGCATCATCTTGATGAAAACAACGTACTCTAAACAAACCGGATAAAGTGCCTGACAATTCATGCCTATGAACTAAACCGATTTCTCCCCAACGCAGCGGTAATTCGCGATAGGAATGAATCTCTTCTTTATAAACCAACATACCGCCCGGACAATTCATTGGCTTAATCGCATATTCCATTTCATCAATTTTAGTTTCATACATATTTTCCCTATAATTTTCCCAATGTCCGGATGTCTCCCAAAGTTTGCGATTAAGCATAATCGGAGTTTTAACTTCGTCATATCCCGCTTGAACATGCGTCTTGTGCCAATAATTCAACAACTCATTCCAAATTATCATTCCTTTGGGCTTAAAAAAAGCAAAACCCGGCCCCTCATCATGAAAACTGAATAATTCCAATTCCTTGCCCAATTTCCTATGATCTCTTTTCTCCGCTTCAGCCAACATTTTCAGATATTCATCCAATTCGGCTTGCGATTCAAAACAAACACCGTAAATTCTTTGCAGTTGCGGATTATCACTTTTTCCACGCCAATAAGCGCCGGCTAATTTTGTTAATTTAAAAGCGCCGATTTCTTGAACTGATTCTAAATGCGGCCCACGACACAAATCAACAAACTCTCCAGTGCGGTAAATTGTCACCTTGTCCAATGAACCAGCTAAATCTTTCATTTCTTCTTCTTCTTTTTCTTTAACCTTGGTCGTGCCTTTCTTTTTTAAATCTTTCAACAATTCAACTTTGTAGTCTTGTCCAATTTTTTTGAAAAACTTAACTGCTTCATCTAATTTCATTTCTTCACATTCAAATTTCACACCTTTTTTCATTAATCCTTTGGCTCTAGCTTCTATTTTTGCCAAATCCGCTTCGCCTATCGGTTTAGAAAAATCTATATCATAGTAAAAACCATTTTCCACCGTTGGTCCAATTCCAAATTTTGCATCAGGATATAATTCCTGAACCGCCGCCGCCACCAAATGTGCGCAACTATGCCGCATCATTTCTATGTTTACCTTAGACATATAATTATTATGAAATTATTAATAATTAATTAAAAAAATAAAAACCGATATCTAAATAGATATCGGGGTCCTTTCTTCCGGTAAGCTTAGACAGCTTGCCGGGCCGAAGCTCCAAAGGAGCGAAGGACGGTTCCACCCGAATTTTTTACTCATAAATTTGTATAATACTCCGAGAGTGGTACCATGCCTTTTTGGCTGGGCTGGTTCTCGTACAATCGTATCTTTTTTAATTATAATTTTTTCTAAAACAAATGTCAATACCTTTTTCAATTAATTAAAATTTAAATTAATTCAATAAAAAAAGTAAAAAATAATGTGGATAACTGTTTTTTCTTTTTACTTGGTCAAAAACAGCCATTTGTGATATAATATAGTATAGACGAGATAAAAATAAAAAGTAATAATTCACTAATTTAATCTATGTCAGAGCCCACTTATCGCCAGGCGTTATTTCAGGCTTGGCGTTTGGTTTGGCACAATAAAATCTTGTGGATTTTTGGTCTTTTATCCATGTTATTCGCCGGTTCTTTTGGCGCGGATAATTTTATTGGAAAATTACTGACCGCCCTATCCGATGGAAAAGCCACTTTTTTGGCAAATTTTAAACTACGTTCTTTCCTAAATTTCACTCCAATTAATGCTATTGGTTTGGTTTGGTTGGCTGGTATTATGATAGCGATTGGTTTATTTATTATTTTTGTATCTATTTGTTCGCGCGCTTCCCTATTAATCGCCACTGCTGAATTCTATCGCCATAAAATAATCCCAAAATTTTCTTTGATTTGGCACAGTAGTATAAAATATTTTTGGCAAATTTTATCAATTGAAATGATAAAAAAAATTTTATTGATAACAATCCTCATAATTTTTACCGCCATCTGGCAACAACTTCCTAATTTAAATTCTTTATGGCAAACTCCGCTGGCTTTTCTAATTCTGGGTGTAATAATTTGTCTGTCTTTAATAATTATTTCAGTGGCAATTTATGCTTCCGGATATGCGGTTATTGATAAAAAATCTTTACTCACCAGCATAACCAGCGGTTGGAAATTATTTAGACGCCATATTTTAGTATCGTTAGAAATCAGTTTAATTTTATTATTGATTGATTTATTAGTTTTGTTTTTACTCTTAGGAGTTTTCTCTGTTGCTTTCGTCCCCTCTTTGCTTATTTGGATAGTAGCGGCCACTGTGGGCAATTATGTCATGGCCACTATTGGATTTTTGCTTGGTTTATTTATTTTAGTAATTTTAATTGCTTTTGTCGGCGCGATCTATAATACTTTCACCACTAGCGTGTGGATGTATATGTTTATGAAAATGCACCATGAAAATATCTTCAGCCGAATATTTCATCATGTGGGCAATTTTTTCAAGAAATAAATTATGACGGATTTTCCTTCAATAAAAGATTTGATATCCAAATCAAACGACAACAATAAAAAACCTGCCGGGCAAAAAACAGCACCGGAAAAATTTGCGTCTAAAATGCATGAAATGGATTTAAAAGCCAAAGAAGAACAAGTTGAAGCCAAGGCTGCCAGTGCCAATATCCCCTATATAAACTTAACTAATTTTCCTGTATCATCAGAAGCCTTACGTATAATTCCAGAAACTGAAGCGCGAGGAAAAAACATAGTTTGTTTTCATGCCACACCAGAAGAAATTAGAATCGGCAGTTTAGAAATTTCTCCTGAAATCAAAGAATATGCCTATCAACTTGGCGAACGGCATCATGCACACATTGAGATTTATTTAATCACAAAAAATAGTCTTGACACTATTTTAAAACTCTATGCCACCTTACCTGTTATTCTCCCAATTACTAAAGATATCAATATTACCGACGAGGAACTAAATAAATTTCAATCAAATATTGATAACTTATTTTCAATCCAAGAACATTTTAAAAATGTTTCCATTACCGATATTTTAACTTTAATGATAGCAGCCGCTTTAAAAATCAACGCCTCTGATATCCATGTGGAAGCAGAAGAAAAAGGCATCGCGGTCCGTTACCGTATTGACGGTATTCTGCATGAAGTGGCGGAATTACCTAAAGATCAGTGGAAAAGATTTGTTTCACGCATTAAATTATTAGCCGCCTTGAAAATAAATGTCACCGACAAACCTCAAGACGGACGTGTTACTTTGCGATTATCTTCCAACAGCTTGGATATTCGTGTTTCCACTATGCCCACCACCTACGGAGAAAGTATTGTGATGAGAATTTTACATAGCGGTTCTAAAGGTGTTACCTACGATGAATTGGGATTACGCGGCGATGCTTATCTCAGATTAAAGAAAGAAATTGAACGACCGAATGGAATGATTATTACTACTGGTCCTACAGGTTCGGGTAAAACCACCACTCTATATGCTATTTTAAGAACAATAAATAAACCTGGTGTAAAAATCATCACGTTAGAAGATCCGATTGAAATTAAAATGGAAGGAATTAATCAGAGTCAAGTGGACCCATCGCATGATTACACTTTTGCCAAAGGTTTGCGCAGTATTCTCCGTCAAGATCCTGACATTTGTATGGTTGGAGAAATTCGTGATTTAGAAACAGCTGAAATAGCAATTCAAGCGGCTTTAACCGGACATTTAATGCTTTCAACTATTCATACTAATAGTGCTTCAGGCGCCATCCCACGATTCCTTTCTATGGGTGTGAAACCATTTTTACTCGCTCCGGCAGTAAATGCTATTATTGGACAACGTTTGGTTAGACGTATTTGTGAAAAATGCATTGTGGAAATGGAATTAACCACGGAACAAAAAGAACGGGTAAATAATATTTTTTCTACCATGCCTGAAACTGAAAGAAATAAAATTGATCTAAATAATTTAAAATTTTATAAAGGTGCCGGTTGTCCAGAATGTAGCGGATTGGGTTATAAAGGCCGCATTGGTATTTATGAAATTTTTGCCATGAACAAAGAAATAGAAAACATTATTTTAAGTGGCCAAGTTTCTGAATATGTCATACAAGAAATCGCCGTTAAAAATGGAATGGTTACTATGATTCAGGATGGTTTATTAAAAGCTTTGGATAAAATTACCACCATTGATGAAGTTTTTCGAGTAGCTGATTAATTTTAATAATTTTTTTAAATTTTTTAATATGATTACTAGACGGCTTTCAACTCGCCCTATTCCTCCACCGCCAGTTCGACTTTATCGAACTGTGGCGTTAACATTTTTATTTATCACCATAGTTCTACTCGGTTTTGTTATTTTTGCCATGTTAAAAAAGACTGAAATTATTATTATGGCACGCGAGGATACCAAGTCGGTCAAAACAATCATTACTGCCGAACAACAAAAACAAGGCGTTAAATCCATCAACTCTATTGTCACTTCAACGCAATTTTATTGGCTTGAAAAATATACTCCGACTGCTGTCAAAAATGTTCCCAGCACATCAAAAGGACAGGTAATTATTTATAATAAAACTAATGAAAATCAAATTTTAGTAAAAACCACTCGTTTATTGACACCAAATAATGTTCTCTTTCGTTTATCGGATAGAGTAATAATTCCGGCTAATGGACAATTAACCGCTGACGTATATGCTGATAAATCCGGCTCAACCAGCGATATCGGTCCGAGTCAATTCACTATTCCTGGATTATCCACGGAAAAACAAAAACTAATCTACGCTGAAAGCAAAACAGCTATGGTTGGCGGTTCAGGCACAACTAAGGTGGTTAGTGAATCTGATTTAAAAGCCGCTGAAATGGATTTTATGGAAAAAACAAAACAAGCATTTTTAGATAAATTTGTTTCTTCTAACAACTCCAAAACAACATCGGCTGACTTCGACCAAAAAATCGTCAATGTTACATCCCAACACATTTCTCCTTCAGCAAAAATCGGACAAGAAACAAACGAATTCACTATTTCCGGAACCAGTACACTAACGGTTGTGTTTTATAACCGACAAGAATTAATAGAAACATTAAATAAAGAAATTGGTTCAAATATTGATAATGGCTCTGAAAAAATTCTATCTTTAAACGGAGAACCTCAAATTTCCATAGAATCGGTTGACTTGTCTAATGCCAACGCCCGCTTATCTGTTACCGCTCAAGCATTGGTCACATTGGATGCTAATGCGCCACTATTGTCTAAAGAAAACTTTTTAAATAAAAATAAAAGCGAACTGGAAAGATACATCGTTGGTTTACCACATGTCATTAGTATGAATATCAAATTCACACCATCATGGATTACTAAAACTCCTGGTGTGCCAGATAAAATTAAAGTGATTGTAAAAAATGTAAAATAAAATCTAAATATAAAAAATTCTCCCCAAATTTGGGGAGAATTTTTTATATTTAGATTACTCCATTATTTTTTTAATTTCATCTTGTTCAATTGTTTCTTTTTCTAATAACACTGCCACCATCTTTTCTAATTTATCACGATTTAATTCTATAATTTGTTTAGCTTTCTTTTCCGCTTCCAATAATAGATTAGAAACTTCTTTATCAATTGCTTCCGCAGTTTTATCACTATAATCCTGTTGATCATGAATTTCTTTGCCTAAAAAAATCATTTCTTCGTGTTCACCGAAAGTTCGCGGACCTAAATCACTCATACCAAATCTAGTAACCATGTTTTTAGCCAATTGAGTAGCACTTTTCAAATCACTAGACGGACCTGTAGAAATCATTTCATCGCCAAAAATCATTTTTTCAACCACATAACCTCCCATAATCATAGCCAATTCTGATTTAAACTGTGCTAAAGTATGATAATGACGATCTTCTGACGGCATTTTCAAAGTATAACCACCGGCTTGACCGCGTGAAATGATTGATACTTTTCTCACAGGATCACCATGAGGTAATAAATGACCAACTACAGCATGACCAGCCTCATGATAAGCCGTCATTTTCTTTTCCTGTTCAGTAATCACTCTATTTTTTCTTTCCGGTCCAAGTAAAACTTTTTCAATACTTTCCAAAATTTCATCCTCGGTAACTTTTTTTAATCCACGACGGACGGTTAATATTGCCGCTTCATTTAATAAATTTTCCAAATCAGCTCCGGAAAAACCAGGAGTTCGTTCGGCAATTTTTCTCAATGAAACTTCCGCCACTAATGGTTTATTTAAAGCGTGAATTGCTAAAATTTCTTCTCTATCTTTAATGTCCGGCAAATCTAACACTACACGACGATCGAAACGACCCGGACGCAACAAGGCCGGATCCAAAACATCCGGACGATTAGTCGCGGCAATAACAATGACACCAATATTAGGATCAAAACCGTCCATTTCCACCAAAATTTGATTTAATGTTTGTTCCCGTTCATCATGTCCACCTCCCAAACCAGCTCCACGACGTCTGCCTACCGCATCAATCTCGTCAATAAAAACAATCGCTGGCGCGGCTTTTTTAGCCTTACCAAATAAATCTCTTACTCGCGAAGCGCCAACACCAACAAACATTTCTACAAATTCAGAACCCGACATGTGAAAAAATGGCACATTAGCTTCTCCAGCTACCGCTTTAGCTAATAATGTTTTACCTGTTCCCGGCGCACCCATTAACAATACTCCTTTGGGAATTTTAGCGCCCATTTGAGCGAATTTTTTTGGATGTTTCAAAAAATCAACAATTTCTAACAACTCTTGTTTTGCTTCACCTGCTCCAGCAACATTTTTAAATGTTTTTTTCTCACGCGGTCCGGCTCCGGCTTGGCGAGGATTACTTTGACCAAAACCCATCGCCTTATTATTCATTCCTTGCACTCCACGACTCATAAAATAAAAAAAGAAAATAATAATAATCAACGGCAACAAAGCCGGAATTAAATTAGCTGCCCAAAATTTCCATGAACTTTCATCTTTAACTTCCACTTCCAATAATTTACGAGCTTCATCAGATACTCCATAATCTTTCATAATTGAACCAAAAGAATCTGTAGGCTCTTTTTTAACTTCCTGTAATTTAGCTGATGTATCTTTTAATTCTACTTTTAATAAATTGCCTTCCACTGTTACTTTTTTAACCGTATTAGCGTTAATTTCTTCCACCATTTTAGCTACACCAATTATTTCAGGTTTCTTACTGTCATCACCCTTAAAAAAACTAATAACACCAGCGATTAAAAATAACGCTAAAAACACTATTAAAAAATTCTTCAAAAAATCTTTCATAAAAATTTATAAGTTAATAATTTATAGACTTATTAGATTATAACCTCAAAACATTAAAAAATCAAGTTTGCTTTACTAAACAAAAAACCTCGTTTTTAAACGAGGTTTTTTACTTTTTTATTTTACTCAGTCGTTTCTTCCTTGTCCTCTTTAATTTTTACCTCTTCCTTAACAGATTTTTCTTCTATTTTTTCCTCTTTTTCCTCAACCTGTTCTTCAGTTTGAGATGTTTCAGATTTTCGTCCGGCCTTACCTTTTACTCCCGCCACACGCAAACCAAGACGATGTTCCATTGGTTCTAAAGAAACAATGATGAATTCCTGATCCTGTCCAATTTTGAATTTATCCTGAATATTGTGCATTGGTTCATCAGATAATTCTGAAACATGAGCTAAACCATGTATTTCCTTATCTAAACTTACCATCAAACCAAACGGTTCTATCTTTAAAATTTTACCCGTAACTGTATCTCCAATTTTAAATTTATCTTTAACCTGTTTCCAAGGATCTTCTACTAAACGTTTAATGGATAAATAAATTTTAGAACGATCAAGTTGTATAATCTGAGCTTTAACTTTATCACCAACCTTAACTAAATCTTTCGGGTGATCAATTCTTTGCCAAGCGATTTCAGAAATATGTATTAAACCTTCTAAACCATCTCCAAATTTAATAAAGACACCAAAAGAAGTCAGAGCACTAACTTCACCTTCAACAATATCTCCAACTTTATAAGCCTCCAAAACAGCTTTTTGAGCGTCTTCCCAAACAGCTTTTTCAGAAACAATCAATTTTTCTTCACGTTCATCCAAATCAATCACTTTGACTTCCAAATCTTGTCCGATTAAATCATGTAATTTTTCTAAAATTCTACTTTTGTCACCACCGGTCACTCTTGGATAATGATCAGGATTCAATTGAGAAACCGGCATAAAACCGTTTAATGGACCTACTTGCATCATTAAACCGCCTTTGTTGGCTGATAATGCTTTGGCTTTTACAGTTATGCCTTGTTTCATCCATTTTCGCATATTATCCCAAACACGCTGCATACCGGCGGTACGGAATGATAATTCCATTTCACCGTTTTCATTTTCCAAATCAATAACAGTGCCTTCCACTTCATCGCCAGGTTTTAAATTGGCATATTCTGACGACTCAGAGAACATTTCTTTTCCACGAACAATAGCAGTGGTCAAATTTTCTATATCAATTCTAATTTCACCTTTATCCACTGATAAAATTATACCTTTAATAATATCTCCGACTTTAGGAAAATTAACATTAGCCGATTGTAACAATGTCTTAAAGTCTTGTTTGGTATCCATATATTTTATAATGATTTTTTTTATCTGTTCCACTGTTTGGGGTGGCAAATAAAAAAAATTGCTTTAGCCTCCGTCTTAAGCGGAAGTTCCAACCACTAAACCGGGCTGGATTTAATTAACTAATTGTTGAGAAGAGTATAACAAAAAATAAAAAAACTGTCAAGGGCTACAGTTATTTTTACTAATATTTTCATCTCTCCGCTTATTAATTTGACGGCTAACCGCCTTATTCAATTTTTTATCTAAAATTAGCCAAAATTATGACCAAAGTTGTCCACTTTTTATACCCAAAATTACCTTGAAAAAAAACACAATTTTTGCTAAAATATAGGCACAAATTAGCTATAATATTACTATTAAAATTAATTATTTTTAACTTTTGATTTGTTTTTTATGCATATAAATTGGCTCGGACAAACCTGCGTTAAGCTACAATCAAAAAATCTTAAAGACGAAGATGTCATAATTTTAATTGATGGCTATAAACCGTCCAAAGGAGATTTTCCTCGTTCTTTTAGTCCCAACATTGCTTTGTTTTCTAATGGTGAAAATAACTCTGCCACTCTCAGTCAAAATCCTCTAATTGCCAACACATTGGGAGAGTATGAAGCAAAAGATACAATGATATATGCATTGCCTGGACCTGATGGAAAATTAATTTTTAAAATTATTACCGAAGGAATGACAATTGTCCATTTGGGTCAACTTAATAAAAAATTAAACCAGGATTTAATCAATCAATTGGATAATCCTGATATTTTACTGATTCCAGTTGGTGGAGGAAATTATCTAAACCCAGAAATAGCAGCAGAAATGGTTACTACATTAGAACCACGCATCGTTATTCCTATCGCCTTACAATGTGATACTGACCCGAAAGCTGGAACTGCTAATGATTTTATTAAACAAATAGGTTTAAAACCAGAAATAACTGAGAAAAAAATTATTATTAAGAAAAAAGATTTGCCACAAGAAGAAACTAAACTAATAATTTTAGAAAAAAATTATTAGTTTAGTCATACTAAATTTACCTCTTAGGTTCTTTACTATGCCAAAAAAAAAGACTGTTCAGCAAAAAAAAACAAAAACATCTGAATCGAAAAATAAAAATTTTGATTTTTATAATCGCGCATCTGACATTAATAGACGGCAAACTTGGATGTGGTTAGGAGTAGGAACAGTTTTAATAACTATAATATTCTTTTGGATTTGGTCTATAAAAATCGGTTTTTCTTCTCTCTCCTGGCAAAACTCCAAAGAACAACAAATAATCAGTAATATAAAAAATAACTGGCAAGAACAGTTTTCCGACAGTAAACCAATTTTAAATGATGAAGAAAAAATTTTGGTTCAAAATAAACTTAAAACTATATTTAACCAAAACACTTCCCCTATTACCTCTACCGTTACATCAACCACATCAACAATTTCTCTAATTTCTACAACAACTAATTAAAAAATATGCCTCAAACTCAAGTCAAAATGCCATTGGCAAAAAATGAAATAGGAAAATTAATTAATACTCCGATTGCCGATGAAGTAAAACAATCTTACTTGGAATATGCAATGAGTGTTATTATTTCCCGCGCTTTACCAGATGTGCGTGATGGTTTTAAACCTGTACATCGACGCATTTTATATGCCATGTGGGATATCGGTCTTAAACATACTTCAAAATTTCGTAAATCAGCCCATGTAGTCGGTGAGGTAATGGCTAAATACCATCCACATGGCGATGCCGCGATTTACGATTCTATGGTTCGTATGGCTCAGGACTTTTCTATGCGTCAAACTTTCGTAGACGGACAAGGCAACTTTGGTTCAATGGACGGAGATAGTGCCGCTGCCATGCGTTATACTGAAGCACGCTTGAGTTCTTTGGCTGAAGAAATGCTTTTTGATATTGAAAAAAATACAGTTAATTTTACTCCGACCTATGATGGCTCTCACCATGAACCTTCTGTTTTACCGTCTAAAGTTCCTAATTTGCTTTTAAATGGTACCATGGGCATTGCTGTCGGTATGTCCACCTCTATTCCACCACATAACTTAAATGAACTATGTGACGGTGTAATTGCTTTAATTGATAATCCAAAAACAACCACTGAGGATCTATCAGAAATTATTAAAGGACCTGATTTTCCAACTGGCGGTATTATTTATAATAAAAAGGATATCGCCACTACATATGCCACTGGCAAGGGTGGTGTGGTCATCCGCGCTAAAGCTGAAATCCAGGAAGTTAAATCTGGATATTTTCAAATTATTGTCAGTGAAGTACCTTATCAGGTTAACAAAGCAACTTTATTAGAAAAAATTGCAGGATTGGTTCAAGAAAAGAAAATTGAGGGGATTAAAGATTTACGAGATGAATCATCCAGTAAAGACGGAGTTCGAGTAGTGATTGATTTAAAAAAAGATTCATATCCGAAAAAAATTCTCAATCAACTATTTAACATGACCGAATTGCAAACGACTTTCCATACCAATATGTTGGCTTTAATTGACGGAATTCAACCTCGTGTATTAAATTTAAAAACAATTCTAGAAGAATTTATTAAACACCGCCAAGTGGTTATTCGTCGCCGAGCTGAATTTGATTTGGAAAAAGCTCAAGATCGCGCGCACATACTTAAGGGCTTAAGTATGGCATTAGACAAAATTGAAATGGTCATCAAAACCATCCGCGCTTCTAAAGACAAAGATGAGGCTAAGAAAAATTTAATATCCAAATTTAAATTCACCGAACGACAAACAACTGCTATTTTAGAAATGAAACTTCAACAATTGGCTAACTTAGAAAGGAAAAAAATTGAAGATGAATTGAAAGAAAAAATGACTTTGATTAAAGAATTGGAATCGCTTCTTGCTTCCACTGCCAAAATTTTAAAAAATATCAGACAAGAAACTGAAGAAATTAAAAACAAATACGGTCAGCCACGCCGTACACAAATTGTCGCGCATGGCGTTAAAGAATTTACAGTAGAAGATTTAGTTCCAAACGAACCTGCCATCATAATGATTACCACCGATGGATATATTAAACGTTTATCTCCGGATACTTTCCACTCTCAATCTCGAGGTGGAAAAGGTGTAATTGGAGTCACTACCAAAGAAGAAGAAACTGTTGATCAACTTCAAGCTACCAATACTCATGATAATATTTTATTTTTCACCAATCGCGGACGAGTTTTTCAACTTTTTGCTTATGATATACCACAAGCCAGCCGTACTGCCAAAGGTCAGGCCTTAGTCAATTTCCTGCAATTAGCGCCAAACGAAAAAGTCACTGCTTTAATGGCTATGAACACTATTACTGACGCCAAATTTATGGTAATGGCAACTTATAAAGGTTTAATCAAAAAAACTCCAATTGATGCATTTTCTAATGTTCGTCGAAGTGGACTTATTGCATTAAAACTTAAAAATGAAGATGAATTGGCTTGGGTTAAACCTTCTTCAGGACAAGATGAAATTTCTATCATTACTAAGAGTGGACAAGCTATAAGATTTAAAGAAGATAATGTCCGACCAATGGGACGCACCGCCAGCGGTGTTCGTGGTATGCGCTTAAAAACCAACGATGAAGTAATTTCTATGGATATAGTTGATCCAAAAAATAAAAATGTTGAATTATTAACCATAGGTGAAAATGGTGTTGGAAAAAGAACCCCGTTGACTCAATACAAGGTACAAGGTCGTGGTGGTAGCGGTATTAAAACAGCTGAAATCACAAAAAAAACCGGATCATTAATTCATGCCAAAGTAATTGACGGTTCAAAAGAAGATCAATATGACTTGATTATTATGTCTGCCAAAGGACAAGCAATTCGCCTGCCTTTCAAAACAGTATCCGTTTCAGGACGAGCAACACAAGGAGTTCGTCTGATGAGATTTAAAGAAGATGATGATAGGGTGGTCAGTGTCACACTGGTTAATCAAGAAACAGAAAACGATTAAATAAAAATCCCGGCTTAGGCCGGGATTTTTATAATAATATTGACAAAACTACATTTTTATAGTAATATATGGACACTTGTCAGGGTAGCTCAGCTGGTTAGAGCACTGGATTCATAACCCGGAGGTCGGGAGTTCAAGTCTCCCCCCTGACACTATGAAAATCCTTGGAATTGAAAGCTCGTGTGATGATACATCGGTCGCTTTATTAGATTGTTCTAAAAGCGGCTGTTTTATTGTATCTGAAAAAACCGCTTCACAAATTGATATACACAAAAAATATGGCGGCGTAGTTCCGGAAGTGGCCGGACGCTTACACGCGGAAAAAATAACACCATTAATTGAAGAGATTTTAAAAAACAAAAGTAAACCAGACGCTATTGCCGTAACTTCCGGTCCGGGTTTAATTACAGGATTAATTGTCGGCGTAGAAGCGGCTAGAACTTTATCTTATGCCTTAAAAATTCCAACAATAGATGTTAATCATATAGAGGGACATATACATTCGGTAGAAATCAAAAATCAAAAATCAAAAATCAAAAATACTATCAAATACCCAGCTCTTGCTCTGATTGCCAGTGGCGGACATACTGAACTTATTCTAATTAAAAAACAAGGACACTACAAAATACTCGGAGCAACTAAAGATGATGCGGCTGGTGAATGCTTTGATAAAATAGCACAGTTACTAGGACTTCCTTATCCTGGCGGCCCTCAAATTTCAAAATTGGCACTTGACGGCGATGCAAAAGCAATAAAATTTCCACGTCCTATGCTAGACCAAAATAATTATGATTTCAGCTTTGCCGGATTAAAAACCTCGGCACTTTATTACTTTCAAAAAAATCCAAAAGTCAATACGAATAACTTTTGCGCTTCCGTAGAACAAGCTATTGTTGATGTTTTAATTGGTAAAACAATAAAAGCCGCTACACAGTACAACCCAAAAACAATCATTCTTGCCGGAGGGGTGGCAGCTAATAAAAAACTACGAACTATTTTAAACGAACAAATAAAAATAAAAATTCCGCATTCAAATTTTCTGATTCCGGATGGAAAATATTGCATGGATAATGCCGCCATGATTGCCGTGGCTGGATATTATAAAGCAGCCAAAAAAAAATACACTGACTGGCGCCAAATTAAAGCCGATCCGAATTGGGAACTTGGTTCATAATCACTCCAAAACATATGGAGTGATTTTTTGTTTTAAAAACCCCACGCATTTTGCGTGGGGTTAAATTTTCAAAAGAACAGAATTGATAAATTACAAATCAACAATAAAATACGCGATCGCCGGCGAATAACATTTTTTTACTATTAACAGAACGGGCATAAATATACCAACCATTTCCACCCCATTCCACCACTACTGCCCGTAATATTTCTTTGTTATCGCAAACATAAAAAATATTTGAGTAACCGTTAGTCAAAAGAACACCACTCTCACCATTTTTCTGAATTTTCATTAATTCATAAATACCAAACAATGATACTTTTACTTTATCTTCTCCGCCAAAATCTTTAATGAGATATTGATATAGCGAGGCGCACATAAGATCCTTGTGAAAACGAGGAATCGTTTCTTTTTTTATCTCTTCAATTTTATCACCAAACCATCCTTTAAAATTATCATCAATAGCAGATATTTTAACCAAAGATTCTGAGGAAATATCTATTTTAAAGCGACTAGATACGATAAAATTAGTAACTTCAACTACAATCAGATTAACTATTTCTTCAACAATACTTTCACCTTCAACAGTAACTAGGCGACAAAGATCAGTCAGTTTACCACCTCGTTTGCACACGGCGGCAACCAACAACTTCATTACTGAAACAAGCACATCATCCGCATTTTCTACATTCTCAGATACATCTTTTAAATTATCTTTTGACATTATTATTTCCCTTTATTTAAGATTATCATTCATATAGATAATCTATTGGCAGTCAACGTTTTATTTTCAAAGAACAATTACATTAATACCATCTAATGACAATTTTGTCAAAGACTAAATTATGTTCTATAATCTAAAATTTTAAATAAATAATTACTTCTACAAAATATTTTTATTTTTGGCAAACTTCACAAAATACAGTACCTCTACCACCAAGCTTAATTGTCTTAAGAATATTTCCACAACGACGACATTTTTCCCCACCATGTCCATAAACCTTAAGCCGTGGAACAAAATTACCTTCTTTACCAAATAAATTCAAATAATTTACAGCCGAGCTTCCTCCACATTTAATCGCTTCGGACAAAACTTTTTTAATCGCCTGATATAATTTTTTGGCTTCATTTTTTTTCAAACTGCCGGCTGAACGAATCGGTTTAATGCCGGACGCAAAACAGGCTTCTTGAACATAAATATTTCCTAATCCGGCGATTAATTTTTGATCCAGCAATAATTGTTTAATTTTCATTTTCGGACGTTTATTTAAAATTTCTTGAAAATTTTTAAAAATAAATTTATTGTCTAAAGGTTCTGGACCATATTCTGTATTCATAATTTTAGATAATTCCATAACTGATAATAATTTTAAATATCCAAATCTGCGCATATCATTAAATAACAACCAATCATTCAATCCAAACTTAAAAATAACTCTGGTGTGCTTATTTTTTTCTCCGCGCCATAAATATTGTCCGGTCATTTTCAAATGTGTCACTAAAACCAAATCATTAGATAAATAAAACAATAATAATTTCGCCCGTCGGGCGATTTTTTTAATTTTAACTCCAATAATTTTCTTAACAAAAATCTTCGCCGGCATTTTAATTGTTTTGGAAGATAATATTTTAATACCGGTAATTTTTTTACCGGTAATTTTTTTCGCTAATTGGCTTCTTATGGTTTCAACTTCAGGAAGTTCGGGCATAAAACAATTATTTAACTCTCCCCTCACCTAATAAACTTTCAATCTCTTCTTTTAAATCTGATGATGGGGCTATTTTATATGAAGTTTTAATTTTTTTGCCTTTAACCGACAAATAAACCGGTACTTGTCCGGAATAATTCTTTAAAATTTTCTTTAAATCATCTGATTTTGTTTTTATTTCCTCTGGAGTAGCGCTGATTTCTAAACCTTTTTCTCCAATCTTTTTGTCTGGATTATCTGCAACAATTTTAACCGCAGACATGATTCCTCCGCCGTATAACATTTCTTTAATAATTGACTGACAATTTTCTTTATTTAATAAACAAGCTTTTTCCACAAATAATTTATCATCTCCCTCTCCTGTTGGCATTTTGCCAAGTACAGCTACCGGTTCACCTTCAACCCAAACATCTTTAGTTATTTCATAAGCCCGAGGAAAAACTAATAATTCAAGCTTATCAGATAAATCCTGGATAGTTACAAATAGCATTGTCTGGCCATTTTTAGTAATTTTTTTCTTAATACTATCAACCATACCTCCAACAATCGGCCAACCTTTATTTTGTACATTGAACGCATCACATAATGGCGTAATCATTCCAACTAACTTTTGTTCATAATAAGTGAATGGGTGGGCGGTGACATAAAGTCCAAGTAATTCTTTTTCCCACTTCATTTTATCATCTTCAGTGGCCAATGGAGCCGCATCCAACCTAACTTTTTCGTTCAAATCAATATCTGTGCCTAAAAATAATGAATTTTGATTACTAATAATATTTTCTTTAGATGCGCGAACAAAAACCATTATATTTTCCGTGTTCGCCAGTAATATTCCACGGTCATAACCGAAACAATCCAAAGCGCCACATTTAGCCAACGACTCTAAAGATTTTTTATTCAAATCTTTATCTTGAATCCGGCGTAAAAAATCTTCAAAATCTTTATATTTTCCATTTGATTTTCTTTCACGATAAATAACTTCAGCAATATGCTCGCCAACATTTTTAATTCCCTGTAAACCAAAGCGAATATGCGATTTACCACCATTTTCCCAACCAATCATGGCAAAGTTTTTAAAACTCTCATTAACATCGGGAGGTAAAACATCAATACCCATTTTTCCACATTCATGAATAATTTCCGGAACCTTATCAATATCACCGCTTTCTGCAATTAATACGGCCGTCATATATTGAACCGGAAAATTAGCTTTAAGATAAGCGGTTTGATAAGCTACTACCGCATAACTGGCGGCATGCGCTTTATTAAAACCATAACCTTGAAATGGCACGAACAAATCCCAAATCTGTTCCGCTTGTTCTTTGGTCATTCCGCTGTGTTTCTGACAGCCGGGAACAAAAACTTCATGCTGTTTTGCCATTTCCGCGGGAATTTTTTTGCCAATGGCTTTACGAATTTTATCCACGTTTGTCCAATCATAACCGGCTAATTCCATGGCAGTAAACATTATATCATCCTGATAAACCAAAATTCCAAACGATTTATCCAGATACTTTTCCATTTTCGGATGAAGATAAGTTACTGGGCTACGACCCTGTTTTCTAGCAATATATTCTGGAATATTTGCCATTGGACCGGGACGAAATAAAGCAATCATGGCCATAATATCAAAAATTGTGGATGGAACCAATTCTTTCAAATAGCGGGTCATTCCGGAACCGGCCAATTGAAACAAACCAACCGTTTCACCACGGGCCAGCATTTCATAAGTTTTTTTATCATCCCAAGGAATATTAAATAAATCTATTTTTTTATTAGCGGTTTTTTCAATAATTTCCACCGCATGCCCCAAAATGGACAAATTTCTGATGCCAAGAAAATCCATTTTCAAAACACCAGCCGGTTCAATTGAATACATATCATATTGAGTAATAATATGCGTACCGCCGGTTTCATATTGAACCGGAGTGTAATCAGTCAACGGGGTTGGCGAAATAACCACTCCGGCCGCGTGCATTGAAGAATGCCTGGCACAACCCTCAACTTTCTGAGCTAAATCAAGCAAACGACGAGCTTGCGGATTTTTGTTATATAACTCTTCTAAATCTTTTTCCAATTCTAAAGCTTTAGCAATCGTCATTGGAAATCCCTGTGAACCCATTGGAATCATTTTAGAAATCTGATCGCAAAAAGTATAAGAATAACCAAGAGCTCTACCGGTATCACGAATCGCACCACGCGCCATCATTGTTCCAAAAGTGATAATTTGTGCCACCCGATCGGCACCATATTTATCAGTCACATATTTAATAATTTCTTCACGGCGGTCATCAGCAAAATCTGCGTCAATATCTGGTGGACTGGGACGGAAAGGATTTAAAAATCTTTCAAATGGTAAATTAAAATACAACGGATTAACAGTGGTAATACCCATCGCATAAGAAACAATAGAACCAGCACCAGAACCGCGAGTAGTTTCCATAATACCATGATCGCGAGCATAATTAACATAATCAGCCACAGCAATAAAATAAGGCGCATAACCTTTTGTATTGATAATATTCAATTCATATTCAGCTCGCTGTTTTACTTCTGAATTTATTTCGGTTAATTTTGGTAATTTTTCAAACACTTGCTTTGTCAAATAATCTTCAGCTGTAATTCCTGGCGGAATATCAATCGGCGGAAAAATCCATTTATCCAATTCCAAAACTAAATTGACCCTTTCAGCAATTTTGACTGTATTTACTAATGCTTCTGGAATATGTTTAAAACGCCCAGCAATCTCTTTGGCTGTAGCTAAAGAACAATCCACACTTGCCATGCTTGAACGATTCGGATCTTCCATTGTTCGTCCATCACGAATGCAGGTTAAAATATCCTGTGCTTCAGCGTCTTCAGGATTTAAATAATGTGCATCGCGACTAACAATAAGGGGTATACCTGTTTCTTTAGATAATTTTTGTAACTGACTATTCAATTCCATTTGTCCGGATAAAGCCGGCAAATCCATCATTTCTAAATAAAAATTTCCTTCACCAAAAATTTCCTGATATTCCAATGCAACTTTTTTTGCTTTATCAAAATTATTTTCTTTTCGTAAAATATGCGGAATCTCTCCGCCAAAACAAGCGGAAGTAGCCACCAATCCTTCATGATATTGTTTTAATAATTCTTTATCCAACCGAGGTTTATAATAAAATCCTTCCAAATTCGCCAATGACGTCAATTTCATCAAATTACGATAACCGGTATAATTCAAAGCCAATAAAACCAAATGAAAATATTTATTATCCGGTCCATTTTTTTCAAAACGGCTAGTCGGAGCCAGATAGGCTTCCATGCCAATAATCGGTTTTATATCTTCCTTTAAACATTTCTGATAAAATTCAATCGCCCCATACATATTACCATGATCAGTCAAAGCCAATGCCGAAAAACCGCGTTTTTTTGCGGTCTTAACCAACTCATCAATCTTTGATAAACCATCTAATAAAGAATAATGGCTGTGAACATGTAGATGAACAAATTCAGACATACTGGCTTTATTTTACGGCAAACCGCAAATAAAATCAACCGGTTAAAAAACAAAAAATCCCCCGCTTTAACGGGGGATTTATTTTTTATTATTTTTTCATTTTTTTACTTAACTTCTGAACTTTTTTCGCTGTTGCTTCAGCAGCTTTATCAACCGCTTCTTTAGCTGCCATATTTAAACTTGCCGTGCCGACATCAACTAAGTCTTTAACTTTTCCAGCTACAAATTCCTTAATATCATCCTCGCAACTGGCCTTTTTTTGTCCACCAAAAAACATTTTTACTAAACCGGATATTCCCTCAACTTTTTCTTGAACTTTAGTTACCGCTTCAGTCAATTGTTGAAAACGCATGCGAAATTCCTCAATAATTTTATTAAAATTCTTTAAAACACTACCGGCATAATAAAACATCCAACAAAGGAAAAAAGTGGCCCAAATAATACAAAAAGATATTACTATATATAGTATATCCTTTGAATTTTCTATCATAAATTTGTGTTAAAAATTAAACTGTCTGTATTATACCACAAATCTACCCTCCAGCCAAAATTGCTTTTATGCGCGAATTTCAGCCTGATATTTTTTATGAAGTAAGACGACAACTTGTTCCATAACTTTATCTACCTCAGCTGAATTCAATGTCTTTTCAGGATTAGTAAAAGTTAAACGATAAGCCATGCTCTTTTTGTCTTTTTGAATATGTTCTCCTTCATAAACATCAAACAATTCAATTTTTTTAATCAATTTATCAATGCCGGATAAATCTTCAGCTATTTTTTCATGCTCGATTTTTTTAGCAACTGTAAAAGCTAAATCACGTAAAACTTCAGGAAACTCAGAAAGTTTTTCGTAAGTTTTAATTTTAGAACCGGCAACAATCTCCGCCATCTCATTCAAATTAATTTCTAAAATACCCACTCTTATATCCAATCCAAATTTCTTTGCTGTCACCGGATTAACTTCATATATAAAACCTAGAGTTTTTTCTCCTATAACAACTTCTCCTGACCGAGTCGGATGCATCCATAATTTTGTGGATGGAAGTTTTTTAATTGTCACTGGTAAATTCAATTCATTCATTATAACTTCAATCGTCCTACGGGCAACCGTAAACGGAATTTCATTCTTTTTATCCGCACAAACTGCTGACAACCAAACGTCCTGACGAGGTAAAAGTTCATCACTTTTTTCTTTTGTCCGCGGACCGTTAAAATCTGGCCAGAAAACCTTTCCTATTTCTAAAATTTTTACCGGACTAAAATATTCAATATTTTTTGCCGCATTCTCCAACATATTCGGCACTAACGATCGGCGAAGAAGCGGCTTTTCTTTGGAAATAGGATTATCTAATTCCACATATTCTCCATCATCACCAAACTTTTCTTTCTGTTCACGACTGACAAATGCATAATTATAAACTTCATCGTAAGCCAAATTACGAACTAAAATAGTGCGAAATAAATGTTCCAATTTTCTGATATCATTTTCTTCAGGTGGTATCATTGGAAACAGAGGAGTGGCTGATTGAATATTATCATAACCGTAAATACGCGCGACTTCTTCAACTAAATCCTCCACAATTGAAATTTCTTTACTGGCGCGCCAACTCGGAATTTTTACCATCCAAACTCTACTCTTATCCTTAATTTCAAAACCAAGCCTTTCTAAAATATTTTTAATATCTTTTTCCGGAATTTCTACACCTAATTTTTTAGTAAAAATATTTTTATCCACTTCCAACGGTCCGCCAGCAACAGTAAAATTGGCAACATCAATCAATCGACTAGAAATTGTCGCTCCGTGACAAAATTCCAAAGTAAATTCAACCGCTTTTTGTAAAGCTGTTTCACACACAATAGGATCTAAACTTTTTTCAAAACGCGCCGATGAATCAGTTCTTAAACCCAAACGCACTGAACTCTTCCTAATGGTGGCGGCATTAAAATTAGCTGATTCAAAAATTATTGTATCGGTAGTTTCATCAATTCCACTTGTTTCTCCTCCCATAATTCCAGCTAAAGCTAAAGGTTTTTCCGAATCAGCAATCACTAAATCTGCTTCTGATAAATTAACTTTAACATCATCAAGTAAAATCATTTTTTCTCCTTTTTCCGCCTGTCTAACAATAATATTAGTTAATTTTTTGGCATCAAAAGCATGCATCGGCTGACCCAAATCCAACATTAAATAATTAGTAATGTCAACGATATTATTAATAGGTCTTAATCCTGCCGCGATTAAACTTTGTCTCATCCAATCTGGAGATTCAGTAATTTTAATTCCACTTATTGCCACCGCCATATAACGCGGACAAAGTTTTGTATCTTTAACTTCAACTTTCAAATCAATTTCATTTTTAGAAGATTTAATCGGCTTAATTTTATAATCATTAAGTGCTTTACCTAACAAAGCCGCCACTTCACGCGCTAAACCGTAATGTCCCCACAAATCAGGACGGTTACTCAATGATTTATTATCAATTTCAAAAATTGTATCATTTAAACCCAACGCTTCAGCCAATGGTTTACCAATTGTTTTTTCTTTAACTTTTTCAGATAAATCAATAATTTCTTTTTCATCTTTTGGTGGAAACATTCCACTTAAACCAATTTCTGTCGCGCCACAAATCATTCCATAAGATTCCACACCACGAATAGTAGTCAATTTTAATTCAACCAATTCTCCTTCACCGTGCCACTTTACTTTCGCTCCAATTTTCGCCAACGCCACCAACATTCCTTCACGCACATTAGAACCGCCACAAACAATTTGTAATTTTTCTCCTGCATCAACTTGGCATAATTTTAATTTATCAGCCTGAGGATGTTTTTCTGCTGAAACAATTTTACCAACAACAATGTTTTCCAAATCTTTACCTTGACTTTCAACATTTTCAACTTCCACCGTGCTTAATTTTAATTTTTCCGCCACTTCTTCCGCTGTAATAGAACTGGACAAATTAACATGTTTTTTTAACCAATTAAATGAAATTCTCATATTAAAATTGTTTTATAAATCTCAAATCACCACTTTCTAAAAATCGGATATCATCAATATTGTATTTAAGCATCACTAATCTAGTCAATCCAAAACCAAAAGCAAAACCCTGATATTTCATTGAGTCAATATTGCCTTCTTTTAAAACATTAGGATGAATCATTCCGGCACCAAAAATTTCCATCCAACCGGTATATTTACATACACGACAACCTTTTCCACCACACAGAAAACAAGTTACTTCGCCATTAACACCTGGCTCAACAAAAGGATAAAATTTCGGACGTAAACGAACCTTTGTTTCAGATCCATACAAATGTTTAGCTACCGCTTCTAAAACACCTTTCATATGTGCCAATGTAATATTTTTATCAACCACTACACCTTCCAACTGATAAAAAGTATGTTCATGTCGGGCATCAGTTGATTCATTTCGAAAACATTTTCCAGGCACAATCATTCTCAATGGAGCACCATATTTTTGCATTGCCCTAACTTGAACCGAAGAAGTATGTGTTCGCATTACCCAATCAGAATGATCTTTAATATAAAAAGTATCTTGCATATCACGAGCCGGATGATCAGCTGGAATATTCACGGCGGCAAAATTATAATAATCACTTTCTAATTCCGGTCCATCTAAAATTTTAAAACCCATTGAAACAAAGAAGTCTTCCAAATCTTTCTGCACAATAGAATTCGGATGAAAATGTCCACATTCCTGTGACGGCAAAGCCGGCTGGCTGATATCAACTGTTTCTTTTTCCAATTCGCCTGACGAATTTTTCTCCCACAACTCATTTTTTTTAACCGCTAATTCTTCTTCTATTTCTTTCTTAACTTCATTAGCTAACTGTCCGACAGTTCGTTTTTCTTCATCAGACAAATCTTTCAATCCTTTCATCAATTCAGTCAATTCTCCGGCTTTACGTCCAAGTAATCTATTTTCTAAATCTACCAATCCAGCATCATCTTTAATAGCTTTAATCACCGCCAACGCTTCGCTTTTTAATTTTTGTAATTTATCTTTCATAATTTAAAATTATTTTTCTATAATTTTGGTTTAATTCTCTTGCCTGTTTTGGCAGGATCGTAAGTATCAGTTAAAGTTTTGGCATGATAAGTTTTTAATGCTTTATGTAATTCTTCAATCACACTAGTTTCTATAAAATTTTCAGGATTAATCATTCCTTCCTGAATTGATTTTGAACAATTATCTTCTTCCTTTAATTCTTCTTCCCAATCAAACTTCTCTAAATTTTTAGTTTTAAATTTTTTAAAAAAATCAATTCCCGTTTGGTCTGATATTTTCCTAAAATACTTTAACGCTCTAGCGGTAGCATCCCTTTCCATTATTTTTTCCGATAAATTAATAACTTCCTTTGAATTTGTTTCATTTATCTTCCCAGATTTTATTAATGTCACCACTTCGGGAAACATTTTTATTACACGCTTAAATACTTCAACTCTTTCTTTTGTATTATCATCGTTCTTTTCTATTTTAATATCAAGAGCCAATTTTAAAATATCCTGATCAAAATTTTCATTTATAAATTGATCTAAATGTCCAAATTCATGCATTAAAAGCCCTAAATCAATAATACTATCAAATTTATTTATTTCTACATCACCTGACGATACAAATAAATTACCTCCCTCTTCTCCCGTATAATTAAGAAAAACTTTTCCAGCATTAACTAATTTCAAAATATCTACACTGCCTTTTGGTCCTTCAATATTCAAACTTTTTAATTCACTTATTAACGGTTCAGTTTCTTTCCATTCCACTTTCAAATGTTTATTCCAATCAAACTCCACCTTCAGTTCGCGGGTTTCTCTAATTTCTGACGGAATTTGATTTTGTTCCGGTGAACGTGTCATATTAAAAAAACTTATTCCACAAACCAATAAATAATCCTCTAAATGTTCCTATATCTTTTATAGTCACCAGAGCAATCAAAGCTAGGAGTAGTACAAAACCAACTGTATGCGCCACTTGTTCATATTTTAAAAATGTCCAGCGTCGATTAATTTTGCTTAATAATAAAAATAATAATCGTCCACCGTCTAAAGCCGGAATTGGAAGAATATTAACTACCGCCAAATTTAAAGATAAAACCGCGACAAACTGTAACAAATATAAAAATCCCATTTTTGCCACTTCACCGGTCATTACAGCAATACCAATCGGACCAGACACCGAATCACCAATGTCTTCCTTGCCAATAAACAAACCTTTAATTAAAGATCCAAAAGCAATCACAATATCTTTCAGATAAACTCCAGTATCAATACAAGCGTGATAAATTGCTTTGTACCAAGGATATTTTACTGTGCCATATTCAGCTATACCAACGCCTATTCCACCGCGTCCGCTATCTTGATAAATCATTGGTTTAATTTTTTTATTCAATAACTCATCCCCTCGTTTAATAACAAAAGAAACCTCATCGGTTTGGTGGGCATCAACATAATTTTGCATTTCAAATAAACGAGGATTAACAATATCACCAACTTGCGCCACCACATCACCGGATTGAATATCAACTAAAGCAGCCGGTTTATCCGGTAAAACCTGAACAATTTCTAAAGTTCTATTTTGTACCGCACTGGTATCTTCAATTTTATCAGTCAACATCGGTAAACCAACTGAATAACCGACCGAAAATAAAATCGCGGCCAAAAGCACATTCATTGCTACACCAGCTACCATTACAATGGCTTTCTTCCAAGCCGGTTTGCCAGAAAAACTGTCTGGACCAATATCATTATTATCTTCACCTTTAATTTGAACAAAACCGCCCAAAGGGATCAAATTTATAGAATAAACCGTACCTTCACGCAACTGTTCATTGCCGTTTTCTGGAACAATCGGCTTATTACCCCAAACCCAGCGCCATTTTTTTATGGGTACTTCTTTAGTAATTTCCACAATTTTATCAGTCACTGTTTCTTTAATCACTTCCGTATTTTCCGAAACTTGATAATCCTTAATATTAACATCTATAATTTCTTCTTCAGACAATGTTTCCAATTTTTTTCCTTCCAATCTTTGTATACCAAACAAACGCGGGGCAAATCCAAATCCAAACTCATAAACTTTCATTCCGCTTTTTTTGGCAGCAATAAAATGCCCCACTTCATGAGATAAAACTAATATTGCCAATACGGCGATAAAAATAAGAAGAGTTGCCATAAAACCCTATAAATAATGAATTAATTTTACTATATATAATGACGATTGGCAAGTCCCTTGTTTTTCCGCTTTATTTAATATATAATGACATAAAAGTAATTATTATTAATTTTAATTTTATGATGCCTCTATATATCATCTTGGGTGTAGCCGTAGTGATTGGTTTGTGGTTAATTTTAACTTACAATGGATTAATCCGCTCAAAAAATCAGGTTGATGAATCTTACAGTGACATTGATGTTCAACTTAAACGTCGTTATGATTTAATTCCGAATTTGGTTGAAACCGTCAAAGGTTATATGACTCACGAGCAAAATACTTTGATTAAATTAACTGAGGCTCGTTCGGCGGCAATGAAAGTTCACGATAATAAAGAAGCTACTTTGGCTGAGCGGGAAGCGGCGGAAAATATGCTCTCTGGCACTTTAAAATCTTTGTTCGCGGTTACGGAAAATTATCCAGATTTAAAAGCCAGTCAGAATTTTATGGAATTACAAAGAGAATTGACTGACACAGAAAATAAAATTCAAGCCGCTCGCCGATTTTACAATGGCAATGTTCGTGACTTCAATATAAAAATTCAAGTTTTCCCAACCAATCTTATCGCCAGTGCATTGAAATTCGTCAAATATGATTTCTTCAAAGCTGATGAAGGAGAAAAAACAAACGTTAAAGTTCAATTCTAATTATGTATAGCGAAATTGCTTCCAATAAACGCAAGTCAATCTTGCTAGCTTCTTTATTTATTGCCGTAATAATTTTACTCGGTTGGATTTTTGATCAAGTTTACGTCGGTGGAAAAAGTTATACTGGAATAATTATCGCTATTTTTTTGTCTTTTGGTCTAACCGCCATTTCCTATTTTCAAGGCGACAAAATAGCCCTGCTGACCACCGGTGCCAAATTGCTGGAGCATGATGAAAATCAAAGAGTTTATCATTTAGTTGAAAATCTTTGCATTGCTTCCGGCACACCGATACCAAAGATATATCTAATAGAAGATCCGGCCATTAATGCCTTTGCCACTGGAAGAAAACCGGAAATAGCATCTATTGCTTTAACTCGCGGAGCGATTGAAAAATTGACCGACAATGAACTGGAAGGCGTCATCGCCCACGAGCTTTCGCATATTAAAAATTACGACATCCGCTTTATGATGCTGGTAGCAGTAATGGTGGGGTCAATTTCCATTTTAGCCAATATTCTTTTACGTTCGGGCGGACTGACGCGCGGAAAAGGCGGAAATGACCGCGAGGGCGGCAGTCAGCTTTTTGCTATTTTAATGATTGTCGGAATTGTCCTGGCGATACTTTCACCGCTTATCGCTGAACTGATTAAATTGGCTATTTCCCGCCGACGCGAATTTCTAGCTGACGCTTCCGGTGCCTTATTAACTCGTTATCCCGAAGGTCTGGCCCGGGCGCTGGAAAAAATATCAGCCGAAGCCAAACCGATGCGCACAGCTTCTTCAGCTACAGCTCATCTTTTCATCGCCTCCCCTTTCAGCGCCAAATCATTTTCCAAATTATTTTCAACACATCCTCCGGTTGAAGAACGCATCAAAAAATTACGGACGATGGGAGCGTAAAAAATATGAATTATAAAAATATATCCGGCTGGCTTTTATCAGGAATTGCCACGAATCTTCTTTTGAAGAAATTAAAAAATTTTTAGGCCGAATTAAACAATCCAATTTATCAGGAATAAATACCGAAGAAGCAATACCGACTTTCAAAGTTGATGAACAAACATGGAACTCTCCCGCTCACTGGTATGTCTCTACTATTGCCCATGATACTTTTCATTCCTACTTTTATCACGATTATAAAAGAAAAAATAAAGGCAAAGTGATACCAAAAAATATATGGATCGGCGCAGAACCGGAAAAAAATGTTTAAAATTTCAACTTCAAATTTTAAAAGAAATAGATGGCGACATCAAAGATATAAAACATGTGGAAGAATTAATAAAAAATCCGACTTATCAAAATATTCAAAATAGAAACTGGTAAAAAATAAAAGCCCCGCCAATGCGGGGCGTTATTTTATATAAAGAGCTAAAAAATATCTATCGGTTGACCGCCAAACGTTGCTTTCAAATAGCAATTTTTGCGAGTGTCAAAAATGAATTCACCCTGTTCAATTTGAATGGTAAGGGTAGTACCTCTTTTAACAATACTCTCAATAGGCATACTCACTAAATCATCAGACAATCCCATATTAATCCGATAACTGAACAAGTCAGGATTTTTTTCATTGGAACAATAAATAACGAAATAAATCGCCGAATTAATCATACCGAAATATACTACTTTTCGACCTTCTGGTAAACCATCAACACTCGGCTTTTCGACGACTTTCATTTTTTACTCCTTTGATTTGTTAAAAAACATTTCATTTTTTTAAACACGATAAAATAATACAATTTTATTTTAAACTTGTCAACATAACAAAAAAACACAAAAAAATAATTCAATCAAATTCCTTTGACTAAAACGTCAAAATATGTCATTCTATAAAAAGTACTTTTAAAAAACATAACCTAAATAAAAAGGAGTAAAAAATGCTACGCTTGGTTGGACAAATCAATACCACTCATATCACCGGATTACATTCTATGGTTTGGGGTAATTTTGATAAATTGACCGGCAATGTATCTGGACTACGGGGCAATGTTTCCAATATTTGGGGACGGATTCATCCGGAAATTGAAGGCTTTGTTAGTAATATTTTTGGAAATATTACCGGTTTATCTGGGATAATTTCCGGAATAAACGGCAACATTAATAATATATCAGGCAAAGTCGGCGGTTTATACGGTTGTATCACTGCACTCTGCGGAGACGTCAGCCGGATTCGTGGCACCATTCACCCTTCCCTCTGCGGAGACGTCAGCCGAATGCGAGGTGACATTTCCGGATTGCGCGGACATATTTTTCTACTCCATGGAACTGCCAGCGGCATTGAAGGTGATTGTACCGGACAAAAAGGCAACATTGAAGAAATCATAACCAAAGCCGCATTGGCTCGTATCGCTGAAATCCGTAAACCCTTTGACGCTTAAACGTTCTTTAAAACAAATCCCTCCGACACAATGTCGGAGGGATTTTTAATGACTTTATCATTTTTTTATTTTTTTCGATCCAAATATTTTATCAAACACCCCAACCTTTCTTACTGTTCCTTTTTCATTTTTTAAATAAACAATTCCTTCCTGTTTATCTATTTTAGTCACTTGATAAATAAACACTCTTAAATCATCGCCAATTTTTACCCTATAAACCATTTTCGGTTTTAACCCTGATAATTTAATCCTGTCGTTTATTTTTAATCTTTTTTCATAAGCAATATCCACTAAACCTTCACCGACTTTACTAAAAGCCCCCGCTCGGCGTTCTTGCCAAGAACTGTCACGGCTTGCCGGACGGCTATATTTTTTTACTGCCATAAAATAAAAATTAATTAATTAACCTAAAATTTCATAACGTTCTCCACCTGGTGAAATTTGTTCGGCAATTTTAACCAAATCCTCCAAAATTGCATGGGCTAATTTATCACCTTCTTTTTTAATTTGTTCATATTTTTCCTGACTAATCGGTAATCCCACCTGTCCGGTCGGCAAACCAACAGCGGCATAAAATTTTATTTTTGGTTCCGTTCCGGACGGACGAGCAACCACTCTAATCATCTTTTCTGGATTCAACCAAAATACCAAAGCATTATCAGGAAAACCACTATATTCTCCAACTACTTCGCCAGTCCGTGGATCAAGGGTTTTTTTGTTCAACTGATCAAAAACCGATTCCACTTTTAAACCATTTATTTCTACTGGTAATTTTTCACGCAACTTTTTCATTATTAAAGACATTTTATCCATTCCATCCATTCCACGATAAAAAATTGATTGAACCAATTCGCGATAATATCCATATTCTTTTTTAATTTCTTCCAATTGTTCAAAAAGCGTTCGGCCCTGCTGTTTTAAAAGAGCGGCATATTCACAAATTAATAAACTCGAGGCAGCGCCATCTTTATCGCGAGCATAATCACCATAAAGATAACCATGACTTTCTTCTCCGCCAAATAAAAACTTTTTTTCAGGCGGAATATTATCAATCGCATCCGCAATATATTTACAACCAACCGGTAAATCACCAATTACTTCTACTCCATTATCTTGAGCTATCTTTGTCAACAAATCAGTGGTAACCGCGGTTTTAATTAAAACATAATTATTATCTAATTTACCTTGTTTTTTTAATTCTTTAGTAATGTAATCAAATAAAAGCGCAGCAATCTGATTTCCATTTAAAAAAACATACTCGTCACCAGTATACGATCGACGGCTAACTACACCAATTCTATCAGCATCCGGATCAGCAGCCACCACCAAATCAGCTTTTATTTTTTTTGCCTGTGCTGTGGCTAAATCCAAAGAAATTGGCACTTCTGGATTAGGAATTCTTTTGGCAACATTGCTAAAATTGGGATCAAAAGACATTTGTTCTTCAACTTCATGAATTTTAGTGAAACCAACATGCTTTAATACCGGCAAAAATGAAGTGCTGGCACAGCCATGCAACGGAGTAAAAACAATATCCACATCGCGATAATTTCCTAAAGATAAACTTCCAACAGTTTCAGCATAAGCACGATCAGTAACATCATCCAATAAAATAATTTTTCCATCTTTTATCGCTTGATCAAAATCACATTTTTTAACTTCCGTCACCCGCATTACTTTTTGAATTATATTAACATCATGCGGTGGTACGACTTGTCCTCCATTTTCCCAATAAACTTTGATACCGTTATCTTCTGGCGGATTATGACTGGCACTAATCATCACGCCTCCAGCCGCTTTTTTATAACGAATAGTGAAGGAAAGCTGAGGAGTAGACCGAATACCTTTAAAAAAATAAACGGTTAAACCGTTAGCGGCAAATATTTCAGCCGCATATTTAGCAAACAACTCGGAATTATTACGGATATCATAAGTAATAACTACCCCCCTCTTCTTAACATCTTCACTGCCAAAAGTTTCAATTAAATAATCAGAAAAACCTTGAGAGGATTCGGCGATAGTTCTAGTATTCATCCGATTTGATCCGGCACCCATTTTCCCGCGACGTCCACCGGTGCCAAAAGGCATAACTTTATAAAAAGCATCATTAAGTTCAGAAATATTTTCATCATTTATTAATTTTTCTATTTCATTAAAAAAATCAGCATATTCCGGTTCGGTCAGCCATTTTTTTATATTTTCAAAAGCACTATCCACTAATCCATTTATTTTTAAAATTTCAAGATTGTTTAATATGTCATTTTTTACCATATTCTAAAGATTTTATTTAATAAAATTTTCTTTGACTGAATGTTGAAATTATTATATAATACCGCCATAAATAAGGCAAACTTTTGATGAAATAAGGCAAACTTTTGATGAAATATGGATATTTTAGAACGTTTTTCATCGCATTTACGCGAAGTGTTAGCACGTGGTTTACAATTGGCGACTGAACTTAAAAATCCAGAGGTGGAACCATTACACCTATTTTTCTGTTTATCAAATGAAAAAGGTTCAGTGGCGACGGAAATTTTAAATCGTTTTAAAATTGATCCTAAAATTATTGAACAAACAATTTTCTCATTACCTACAATTTCTGATAATGATTCAAAAACAACAAAAAATTCTGCTGAACAATATCAAATAATCCCTTTTTCTAACCGCTCAAAATTAGCTTTGGAAAAAGCGATTTTTATTGCTCAACAAAATCAGCATAATTATTTAGGTACTGAACATTTACTTGAAGCATTATTAGAATTAGAAGATTCTCAGCTAAAAGAAATTTTTAAGGTAAGTAATATTAAAGAAATTGAATTAAAAAAACAAATTAACACTACTCTTTTAAATTCATCACAATTTCCACAGATTAATGAGGTGGCGGAAGTAACCGAAAAAATACAAGAAAATTTACTCGGCCTTGAACCAGAAATTTTACCTGGCGCAAAATTTAAAAAACAAAATAAAACAAAAGAGTCTGCTCTTGAATATTTTTCCATTAATTTAACTGACATTAAAAATCAAAAAAATATCGATCCTGTTGTCGGTCGACAAGCAGAAATTGAACGATTGACACAAATTATTTGCCGACGTACAAAGAATAATCCGATACTACTCGGTGATCCGGGTGTCGGAAAAACCGCCATTGTTGAAGGTTTAGCAAAAAACATAACTACTGGCAATGTACCGGATATGCTCAGACAAAAAAAAATATATGCTGTAGATATGGGTTTATTAATTGCCGGAACTATTTATCGTGGTGAATTTGAATCACGACTCAAACAAATTATTGATGAGGCTTCTGCCGACCCTGATATTATTCTTTTTATTGATGAAGTACATAATATCGTAGGCGCCGGCTCAAACCAAGGGACTATGGATGCGGCTAATATTTTAAAACCCGCGTTGGCAAGAGGACATATCCGCTGTATTGGTTCAACCACACCGGCTGAATTTAAAAAATTTATTGAAAGTGATGCTGCTTTAGAAAGACGTTTCCAACCAATCTACGTTCGAGAACCAAGTTTGGAAGAAACAATAAAAATATTACATGGTATTAAAAAAAATTATGAAGAACATCATCAAGTAAAAATTTCCGACGATGCCATAACGGCAGCTGTTGATTTATCTTCTCGACATATTACCGGAAAATTTCTTCCTGACAAAGCGATTGACTTAATGGACGAAACAGCAGCAGCTAAGAGATTAAATGCAGAATTTCCTATAGTGGAGAAAAAATTAATTTTATTAAAAGAACGATTACGTTATGCTTCGGCAGCCAAAGAAAAAGCGGCTTTAAATAATCGTTTTGGTGAAGCAATTAATTTAAAAGATGAAGAACATAAATTATCGGCAGAAATTAAAAAAATAGAAAAATTACTGTCAGAACAAAAAATTAAATTCTTTGGCACTGTCACAGACAAAGATATGCTCAATCAAGTAGCAAAAATGACTGGTTCCGAACCTTCAGAATTAATTTTGAATAACAAAAAAAGATATACTCAATTAGCAAACGAATTAAAACAACATATCATCGGACAAGATCATGTAATTAATGATATTATTCGTTTAATTCAACAGGCTCAGCTCGGAATTTCTCACCCAGAAAAACCGCTTGCTTCATTTTTATTCGTTGGATCTAGCGGTACGGGAAAAACTGAATTGGCCAAAAAATTAGCCAGCGCCTTATATCCCGGACAAGACGCTTTGATTAAATTGGATATGACTGAATTCAGCGAAAGTTTCGGTGTATCTAAATTACTCGGTTCACCAGCAGGTTATGTCGGCTACAAAGAAACTAACCGTTTTACCGATCGGATAAAAATTAATCCTTTTAGTATAATTATTTTTGATGAAATTGATAAAGCTCACGCAGAGGTGACTAAACTGCTATTGCAAATACTGGACGGCGGAGAAATTACCGATTCGGTTGGCAAGAAAATTTCCCTAAAACATGCTATAATAATTCTAACTTCATCTTTTGGTTCGGAAGACTTGCAAAAAGGCTTACTGGGATTTGGGGATGGAACAAAAGATGATTCTGAAACAAAAAAATGTCTAATAGAAAAATTAAAAAATCGTTTTACTCCAGAATTAATAAATCGGCTGGATGAAATCTGCTTATTTAATGAATTATCTGAAGAACACCTCTCAAAAATCGCTGAATTAGAACTACAACAATTAAATAACCGATTAAAAAAATATAACACTGCCATCAACGCTGAATCAGAAGTTCTTAATAAAATGATTAAACAATTGCCGGACAAAAACAATAATGCACGCAATATCAGACAAAAAATAAGAACAGAAATTGAAAATATGGCGGCTAACATTATTATTAAAGGAAAAATTAAACCTCAATATCAATTAAAAATTAAAAATAACAATTTGTCATTAAATAATTATTTGCATTAATATTGGAACAAATAATATGGTTCAAGATTTAAAAAATATTTCCAGCGCTCCAATATTAAATGAAACTGAAGCGGCTAAAAAATTATCGGCTCAAAAAGCGTTGGACAGAAGACAAACACAAATACACAATATTCCTGCCGAATTAGGTAAAACGCCAATTTTTGAAGATGTTGGAATGGATAAAGGTGATATTGGCATGGAAATTCCACTTCAAAAAAACGATGACATAGAAAATAATGAAAATGATTCAAACTCAGACGAACAAAAAGAAACACAAAAATTCAATGAATATTCACAACAAACGACAAATCTAAATGCCAACATGGCAATTTCAACGCAACAACAAAGAACCTCTCAAATCAGAAGATCTATTCAATTGCGGCAAAATCAAATTGAACAAACTACAAATAAAATAAAAACTTTATCTAAAAAAATAACATCTCTACAAGGAAGGGCGCGGGACGGAAAAAAATTAACTTTAATTTTAAAAGTTTTATCTGTTTGTACAATTGTTGGTGCGGCACTAGCTTTCTTTATAAAACATATCGTCAATTTTTTTACAGATTCCGACAAAATTGAAGAAGAAATCAAATCTTTACAAAAAAAAATAAATTCAGAAGAAACTAATAAAAAAAATTTAGAAAAATCTTTGCAAAATGAATATCAAATACTTAATCAAAATCAATAATACATAATATATGTCTAAATTAAAAAAAATTTTATTAATCACCGGCTTGTTAGCTGGCACCGCAATTTTAGCATTTTTATTATTTTATATTTTTAAAAAAACCAGCCCTCTTCAACAATTACCACCAACTGTCCCGACTGAAGAACAGCCTGACGGTGGACAATTTATTCCAGCCGGACAAAGAACCGCTACCACCACCGGCGTCGGAGGAGAACAAATTGGTACATTACCAACTGCTGGAATCATACCCGGTTCACAACCAAGTTATTATCAACCAGAATTATCAAAAAAAATTATTTCCGATTCCACTAATTTTGTTTCCCTTAATAAAACTGGCGGTGTGAGATACTATAATCCAAATGACGGAAAATTTTATACCACTTTAGCTGACGGATCAACCAAAATTTTAAGCAACCAAACTTTTTATAATGTTCAAAAAACCACTTGGGCTAATAAACAAAACAAAGCAATATTGGAATTTCCTGACAGTTCAAAGATACTTTATGATTTTGACGCTCAAAAACAAGTAACATTACCAAAACATTGGGAAGAGTTTTCTTTTGCCGCCGATGGAGAAAAGGTAGCCGCAAAAAGTCTTGGTTTGTCTCCGGAAAATCGTTGGTTAGTTACTATTAATGACGACGGCACTGGTACTCAACTAATTGAAGCAATGGGAGAAAATGCCAACAAAGTAATTATTGATTGGTCTCCAAGTCAACAAGCAATAGGTTTTACCATGACCGGCGAAGAGCTGGGTATGTACCGAAAAGAAATTTTACTGGTTGGACTTAATGGAGAAAATTTTAAATCTTTTGTGGCTGAAGGTTTAGGATTTCAACCACAATGGTCTCCGACTGGAAAAAAATTGCTTTATAGTGTTTATAGTAATACTTCTGATTTTAAACCGGAAATTTGGGTGGTAAATTCTTATGGGCAAGAAATCGGTTCTGGAAGAAACAATCTTCAAATCAACACTTGGGCAGACAAATGCACTTTTGCTAATGATGACACTCTTTATTGCGCCGTACCAAAATCAATGCCCACTGGCGCCGGAATCAATCCGGCTGTAGCCGCAGGATCAACCGACACTCTTTATAAAATTGATTTAAAATCTGGCCTAAAAACCACTGTTAATACCGGTGGAGATTTTGATATGAATAATTTGTCTTTTGATCAAACTAATAATCGCCTGATATTTTCCGACTCCGGACAAACAGGTGTTTTTGAAATTAAACTTTAAATTATGCTCTCTTACAAAAAAAAATTATATTTTGTATTGGCTTTAATAATATTATTTTTAATGGTTTTGATTTTTAAACAAATTTCCACCGCATATAAAATTTCCGTTTCACCGGCCAATAAAAATTTAATTGACAATAAAATGACCGAGATTCCCTCAGACTTAAACGATCCTCTGTTTGGTAATCAAGGAGCGGCAATTACCATTGTAGAATTTGTTGATTTAAATTCAAAAGACAGTCGAGAAATTCATCGCCAAATAAAAAATTTCGTAGCTAATTATCCAACAAAAATTCGTCTTATATGGAAAGATTTACCGGAACCAAACATGTTTAATTCCAAAGCATCAATTTCTCACCAGGCCGCTTGGTGTGTTTACAAACAAGACAAAAATAAATTTTGGACATTTACTGATGCGATGCTTGATAAAAAATCAATCAATGACACCAATGTCTTAAAAAATTTAATTGATGAATTAAAAATTAACAATACTTCTTGGCAACAATGCCTCGATTCCACTGAAGCTAAAACCAAAGTAGAAACTTCTTTATCATTAGGAAATTCTTTGGGAATTTTCTCCGCGCCGGCGATGTTTATTAATAATAAAAAAATAAACTACTTAGATGAAATAAATATGGTTGATTTCTTAAATGAAATTATTAAAGAATACTAAATTTCAATATGATTCGGTTTAAAAAAATTTTAATTATCTCTCTAGTTGGTTATCTTCTGTTTCCGGCAATAGCAATGGCGGCAAGTTGTTGTGTGTGTGTTCAACAATCAGCCGATTTGGGTGCGGGAGGTTTTAATTATGATTGGGAATCGGGGCAAGTTTTTACAGATATCACTGATGATATTGACAGTAAGTGCAGTGAAACAAAACGAGATGCTGTTATGTTTGGGGGGCTTACTCCTTTTATCTGCGCCATTAAAGACAATACGCGCTGTTCCCCGGCGGCCGTCACCACAAAACTGGAAGAAGATTTTAAATTTTCTGATGTTGTTTTGGGTATTAAAATTCCAAATTTATCCTTTAGTGCTCCGCCAACAGAAATAGATTCTGAAGGAAATATCTATATTCCTTGGATTGGTGAATATATTAAAGCTTTATATAATTTCGCTTTAATTGCCATCAGTGTAATAGCAGTGGTAGTATTAATTATTCAAGGAGTACGAATAATAATTTCCGCCGGCGGTCCGGAAAAATCCGCCGCTTATAAAGGTATTGCCGGAGCAGTAATCGGACTTTTTATTGCGTGGGGTTCATATGTAATTCTTTATTCAATTGACCCGAATTTAACTCAATTTAAATCTTTAAAAATAAAGTTTATTGAAACAGAATATTTGGAAGAGCCGGCTGATGATATTGAACAAACTACAACCGTTCTTTCATCTCAAATTATTAAAAAAGCCGATAAAACTGGCCGTAATGATTGTCTAAAAGAAATATTACTTGAGACAGCCAGTATTTCTTTAAAGAAAAATTTTCCAGATTTAATAGGTAAATCTCCAAATCATCCAAAACCTCAAGGAGCACGTAGTGTCACAATTAATAAACTAATGTACAATGATTTAATGGCTGTTTTGTCTGAAATTCTACAATCAACCGACTATAAAATAAAAGCTATCGGCGGCATTCGAGGAACAAGTGGGGTTTGTAATTCTAATAATTTGCATCTTTGCGGATTAGCAGTAGATATTAATCCTGGTGATAATCCTGATTGTCCAGCTTACATCAAAAAAAATGACAGGCAAGTTGGACAATTTTGGGATGTAGCTGGTGATCACAAGATTACTCAAACAGAATGGGACTTGTGTAATAAAGGAGGACAAGTAACTAATATCCCGCAAAAAGTTATTGACATCTTTGAAAAACACGGATTTTACTGGGGCGGTTATGGTTGGGGTAATCCTAATCGTTCAGATGCCATGCATTTCGAATATCATAAATATTGCTACGAATAACCAATTGAGCTATAATCACTTTACCCCGCTTTAAGCGGGGTAAAGTGATATTATTATGAAAAATAATCAAATATTTTCTTGTTCCAACTGCGGCGCGCAATTCCAGAAATGGGTTGGGCGATGTTTAGAATGTGGAAAATGGGGAACAATTGATGATAAACCTCAAATCCAAATAACTAAAAAACAAAATAATACAGAAAATTATGCTCTAACTTCATTATCTACTTTGTCGTCTATAAAAAGTGAAAATGCGGCTAGAATTAAAACCAATGTTAATGAATTGGACCGCGTCTTGGGCGGTGGATTCGTGCCAGGCAGTTTAATACTGCTCGGTGGTGAACCGGGAATCGGCAAATCAACTCTGGCTCTGCAGTTAAGTTCAATTTTTGCCCACACACTTTATCTTTCAGGTGAAGAATCAATTGAACAAATTAAAATTCGATCTGAACGTTTAAAAATTAATTCCCCCACTCTGCAAATAGGTAATGAAACTAATGTAGAAAAAATTGTTGCCACTATTAGAAAAATAAAACCGCCGATGGCAATTGTTGATTCGATTCAAACAATTTCCTCTAACGAAGCCGAGGGTGAAGCTGGAAATATAACTCAGGTTCGCGCTTGCACAGTAAAACTGATGGAAGCAGCTAAAACAACTGGCACCACCATCATTTTGGTTGGACAAGTAACAAAAGAGGGATCAGTGGCAGGACCTAAAAGTTTAGAACATTTAGTTGATATGGTACTCTATTTAGAAGGTGATCGTTTTCATCAATTCAGAATTCTGCGGGCGGCAAAAAACAGATTTGGTTCCACTGACGAAGTTGGTGTATTTTCAATGGAAGAAAACGGATTACAAGAAGTAAAAAATCCTTCAGCCGCTTTTTTAAATGAACGTTCAGAAAATCCAGCCGGCAATGTAATAGCCTGTTTAATGGAAGGTAGCCGTCCAATTTTAATTGAAATTCAAGCCTTAGTTAATAAAACTTCTTTTGGTTATCCTGTGCGCAAAGCTAGCGGTTTTGATTTAAACCGCCTTCATGTTTTAATTGCTGTTTTGCAGAAACGAGCCGGTCTTCACTTAGAACAATTTGATGTTCACTTGAACATTGTTGGAGGTTTAACAGCCAATGAACCGGCAGCAGATTTAGCCGTTGCTATGGCAGTAGTCGGCGCTTATAAAGACAAACCTTTGGGCACTGATTTAGCCGCATTTGGTGAAATTGGTTTAAGTGGAGAAATCCGTCCAGTTTCTTTTACTGAAAAAAGGTTAAAGGAATGTGAACAATTAGGACTCAAACGAGTTATCACCAATCTCGGTAATCAAAATAAACCTACAAAAATAAAATCACTTAAAGTCATCGGCATTAAAAATATTCAGGACATTATAAAACATACATAAAAAATACTCGGCCTAACCGAGTATTTTTTATTCAAAATGAACTGTTTTTTCCCAATCTTTAATTTTTTGTTTAATACTGGGATATTTATTCAAACCAACCGCTACAACCTGTGCCGCTTGTTTAGCTTTTTTAATTATTTCTTTATCGGTAAGCTTTGCTAATCTTAAATTCATTAAACCACTTTGCATTGTGCCATAAACTTCACCAGGACCGCGAATTTCTAAATCTTTTTCTGCTAATTTAAAACCATCCGCCGTTGTTTCAAAATATTTTAAACGATCATGAACTTTTGAAGATTGACTATCTGTAAACAAAAAACAATAAGATTGGTAGTCTGCCCTACCAACCCGTCCGCGGAATTGATGTAACTGTGCCAAACCAAAACGATCCGCTCCTTCAATCATCATTACTGAAGCATTTGGCATATCTATTCCGACCTCAACTACAGAGGTAGAAATTAAAATATCAATTTCCTTATTTTTAAACGCTTCCATTATTTTTTCTTTTTCCACAGACTTTAATTTTCCGTGTAAATAATCAACTTTTAAATCCGGAAAAATATTCTCTGATAATTTTTTATACTCAGTCATAACTGATTTTTTTTCAACACCAGCTGTCGGAAAAAAAGGATAATTTATTATTTCAATCGCGGATTCATCTTTGGTTTGAGATTCAATCAGTGGACAAATCACAAATACTTGACGCCCTAAATTAACTTGTGCACGAATAAAATTATAAGCCTTATCCCGATTGTTTGATTCCACCAAACGAGTAGAAATTTTTTTTCTGCCAATCGGCATTTCATTAATAGTAGACATACTCAAATCACCATATAACATCAAAGCTAATGAGCGAGGAATTGGAGTAGCTGTCATACTTAAAAAATGCGCCGATAAATTATCGGTTTTATCTTTAATATTTTTTCTCTGCTCAACACCGAAACGATGTTGCTCATCTACTATTATCAAACCAACATCTTTAAACTGTACTTTTTCAGAAAGCAAAGCATGAGTACCTATTACAACTTGTACCTCGCCGTTTTTTATTTTTTTTAACAAACCAGATTTCAAATTTTTAAATTTTTCATTGTTATTTTGATTTATTTCTGCTTGTGAACGTGTTAAAAGACCTATTTGAATTTTATCACCTAATAACTTAAGTAATGTATTATAATGCTGTCGAGCTAATATCTCCGTTGGTACCATTAAAACCGCTTGATAACCATTTAAAACGGCATTATAAATAACTATAGCCGCTACCGCCGTCTTTCCCGACCCAACATCGCCGGACAACAACCGATTCATCGGCTTTTCCAAATTAATATCTCTTAAAATTTCCCAAGCAGAAACCTTTTGTGTATTAGTTAATACAAAGGGCAGACTGGAAACAAACTCCTTTATTTTTTTTTCCTGAAAAATCAGTTGTGGTGCTTTCTCATTTGTTTTTTTCAAACGAGATAACTCAGCTTTAAGTTGAAACAAAAATAATTCATCAAATTTTAACCGTTCTGTGCTATATTTTAAATCCTGTTCATCAACCGGAAAATGAATACCGCGCAATGCGTCACGTAACGGCAACATATCCCATTCTTCTAAAATATCAGCCGGTAACCAATCAACTGTTTTTGCCGATAAAGCAATAATTTGAGAAATTAAAAACCTAATCTGCTTTTGAGTTAAACCGGTCGTGGCCGAATAAATTGGCACCATTCTGGCAGTATGTTTAGTTTCACCCCTAACAGCTTTTTCAAAAGTCGGACTAACAAAATGACTCCCTATCATATCTGATTGCACTTTACCGGATAAAAATATTAAATCTCCCTGATGAAGTATTTTGGTTATATATGGCTGATTAAACCATGTCACTCTAATACTTCCGCTTTTGTCCGACACTAACGCCTCAACAATTACTTTGCGCTTCCGCCAACTACGCTTACTAACAATAAATTCCAATTTACCAAGTACGGTAGCCAATTGTCCCTCTTGTAAATCTTGAACTAATATCACTTGACGATAATCTTCATAACGAAAAGGAAAATAATATAATAAATCACCGGCAGTAAATAATCCGAGATGTTGCAAGCGTTTGGCGGTTATTTTTCCCACCCGGCTTAAATCTTTAATTGGCGTTTTAAAATCAACCATAATAATTACTATTATAGCTTATTTCAGCAAATATAAAAACGTCTTTAGAAAGACGTTTTTATATTTTAATTTACTAATTTCCGTTTCTATTTTGTAATTCTTCTTTTATCTCTTCCTGTACTGGTTCAACAACAGGTGACGCAGAAATTTGTCCATTCACTCTGTTTTCAATTCTTTCCTGAACTTGATTAGCTGCTCTTAACTGTTTAGCTGCCTCAATATTACTTTGAACTGTTTGATTGCGTATTTCTTGTTTTACTTCACGTACAGTATTTTGCGCTTCTTGTTTTATAGTTCTTCCTTCTTGCATTAATAATTCTTTTTCGCCTTGTCGTTCTTCCCGAGTTTCAATTCTTTCCTGATGTAATTCCTGTAATTGAACTTTAGCTTCTTCATCTCCAGAAGCGGCTCTTTCCAATAAATCCTTTTTTTCTTCCTGAAACTGTTTTACCTCTGTCGCATGGGCTTCAATAAATTCTTTAACATCTTGTAAATGATTTTGAATTTCTTCCGGAATATTTTCATTTTCTAAAGCATTAAGTAAACGCTGACTGTTTTCTATATTATTCATTCGTGTAGTTTCAAATTTTTGCAGTCGTTCCGGTGATAAAACAGCTTCAATTTTATTCATCACGGCTTCACGTTGAACCATTTGAGTGGCTGTATTGCGCAACAAAACGCGTACACGAGTATCCTCGCCATTATTAAATAATTCTTGTCGTTCTTGTATTTTTTCCATCAGCTGATTGGCCCGTTCCATAATTTTTTCAGCTTTATCTTGTAATTTTGGATTATTAACCGCTTGAGTGGCAACCATCTCTGCAATAGACATTCTTTCCTGTGCGAATTGTAATTGTTTCTCGGCTTTGGCAACAGGATTAAAAGTTAAAGCCAAAGTCACTCTCTCTCTTATATTCCGCCAAAATAATCCCAAAGTGCCGGGAACAGAAACAGTTTCGGATAAAACTTCATCATTAGCAACCGTAACTGGGATATCTTCATTTGTTACAACCACATTTTCTTCGGTTGTAACCGTTACAATACCGCCGTCGGTTGTAACTTCTGTTGTTTCTTGCGCCACAGCCGGCATGGTGCCGAGTAACAAAAATGCAGCGGCCAAAAATATGATTTTACGCATATTTATTATTAATTATTAAATAAAAGTTGGATGACAACTTACTTTAATAGTATAACACAAAAAACTTAACATTGACAACTAACCAATAAAAAATAATCCCAATTTAAATCGGGATTATTTTTGTGACCTCGCAAGGAATTGAACCTTGATTTCCGGCTTCGCAGGCCAGTGTCCTATCCGTTAAACGACGAGGTCAATTCTAATAAAATATTCTGCTTATACAGCAGAACAACTAAGTATAGCAAAAAACACAAAAAAAATCAAGAGTCTCCTTGTGAATTTACTGAATTTTGAATAAACGACTAATTCGATCACTCAACGGTTCCTCTTCTTGCGCCAAATCTTCCATTAAAAACTGTTTTAAATATTCTCTTGCTTCAACCGGATTTATATCGGCCAACGGAATTGTTAAGCGATGTTTAATAACACTTTTCAATTTAAAATATAAAGTTTTTGTCTCTGGCGGATTATAAATTATCCAAAAATTTTCCAAATCACTATAAGGATAATATTTAGTTCCCAAAACCACTCCGGAATCTGTTATGGCAAAATCCATTTGAGCCGGTTCTTGCATATCCTGCAAAAAAAGAATAATACCAAACAAAACAACTATTAAAGCAAATAAATAATTGTTTGAAACAATAGCGTAAATTATCAAAGCCGCCACTAACAATATCATCACCACATACCAACCGCGGCCACGACTATACTTTTCATACTCTTTAAAAATCCATTGAAAAGCAATGTCGCCCGGATTTACATTTTCTTTAGTTAAATCTTTAGGCATAATTTGATAATTTTAATATTTATGTGGACTCAAGAGGGATCGAACCTCTGACCTTACGGATGTGAACCGTACGCTCTAACCAGCTGAGCTATGAGTCCTCTCCTCCTCATTATTATTGATTATACCACTGTTTTAATGAAAAATCAAGACCTCTATAAAACAATTAAATTACCTATTGAAAAATAGAGGCCATTGTGTTATAATTTCCTTTGTTGCTGTACTATATTTGTATGCAAGAACCTCTAAAAAAACCACAATCCATAAACTTTTTGGATAACAATCCGGATGACCAATCGCTCAATTTTCCAGTCCAACCGCATCCGGACAAAAGGAAGAAAAACAAATTCTTTCTTTATTTTATAATTGTTGCTATCATTGTAATTTCTATCGTTGTTTGGGGAAAACAAACATCCTCCAACACATCCGGCAATTTATCTGATGAATCAACCAGTCTAACCTTATTAGAACCTAAAAAACCAGGAATTTTTAAATCAATCAAAAATTTCCTATTTTCTTCTGATGATTTATTGATTGGACAAAAAGATGATCGAATCAATATCTTATTACTTGGAGTCGGCGGATACGGACATGACGGTCCATATTTAAGTGATACTAACATTATTGTCAGTATAAAACCAAGTACAAAAGAAGTATCAATGATTTCAGTACCTCGCGATTTAGGAGTACAAATTGAAAATTATGGCATTTATAAAATAAATTATGCCGACGCCTTTGGTGAAAGTCGATATCCAGGTCAAGGTGGAGAATATGCCAGACAAATTTTTAACCAAACTTTCAACCAAGAAATTCCCTATTACATCAGAGCAGATTTCTCAGCATTTAAACAAATTATTGACAGTGTCGGCGGAATTGATATTGAAGTCAAAAAATCATTTATAGATCAGGCCTATCCGGGACAAAATTATAGTTATCAAACAATTTCTTTTAATGCTGGTTGGCAAACAATGGATGGAGAGAAAGCATTACAATTTGCCCGCTCAAGACACGGCTCAAATGGAGAAAGTTCCGACTTTGCCCGTGCCAAACGACAACAACAAATACTGGTTGCTTTAAAAGATAAAGTTTTATCTTTTGGAACATTGGCAAATCCCGTAACTATACAAAAAATTTTAGAATCACTTTCTGGAAATATCACCACTAATTTTAATTTTACCCAGCTGGTATATTTAGTAAATTTCTTTAAAGATTTAAATAATCTTAATATAAAAAATATCACTTTAGATGATGGACCAAATGGTTATTTAACTTCATATATCACTCCAACTGGCATGTTTATTTTAGCGCCAAAATCAGGAAATTTTGATGAAATTGACGCATTAATAAATAACGTATTTAATTCAAATTTTATTGCTCAACCGCCAACAGCTTTAATTGTACATCCTTCCGCTTATGTTCAAACTTCAGGATTAAACAACCCATCTTCCACTATCTCCAAAATGACTCCTTTTAAAACAGTAAATGTTGAGATTAAAAATGGAACTTGGCGAGTTGGCTTGGCCGCTCGTATGCAAAACTTATTATCTGATAGCGGTTTTTCAGTATTAAATATCGGCAACAGTTTAAAAAGACCTTTACCAACAACAACATTTTATTTAATTAACCGTTCAGTTGACAATGAAGCAGTGGTTTTATTAAATAAAAAACTACCTGGAAAAATTTCAATGGAATTACCTGATTGGTTAACTAACGAGTATGATGATCCCACTACAACAGAAGATGAAACCGGACCAAAATTCAACGATCAAATTGATATATTAATTGTTTTAGGAACAGATACTAAAGAATAAAAAAATAAATATATGTCTACATTGGCAAAAATCATTAATTTTAATTTACCGTCAGTTGCTTTGGTCGGTCGGGTTAATGTTGGTAAATCAACAATTTTTAATCGTATAACCGAAACTGGACGAGCTTTAATTTCAGATATTCCCGGCACAACTAGAACACGAAACATAGGAACAGCCACTTGGCGCGGAAAACAATTTCAATTGGTAGATACTGGCGGTTTAACATTTTCTAATGATATTCCTTTAGAAGAAGACATTATTAAACAAACAGAAATGGCTTTAAAACAAGCTGATATAATTTTAATGGTAATCGATTTACAAAAAGATTTATTGCCACAAGAAAAAGAATTGGTAAAAAAAATCACTAAGCAAGGCCGTGGGAAAAAACCGATTATTTTAGTTGGTAACAAAGCTGATTCCCCCGATTGGAGAATAAGAGCTCATGATAAAGAATGGTTAAAACTTGGTTTGGGAGAACCAATTGCTGTATCAGGAGTCAACGGAAGTAATATCGGAGATTTATTAGATTTAGTTTATAAACATTTAAGAAAAATTAAAAAACAACCTAAAACAATAAAAGAAACAGATATTGTTAAAATATCACTGGTTGGAAAACCAAATGTCGGAAAATCTTCACTTTTTAATAAATTAATCGGCGAACCACGGGTGATAGTCAGTTCCATGCCACATACTACTCGCGAACCACATGATACACTGGTTGAAGTTGAGGGTGAACACCTGTTATTTGTAGACACGGCTGGTATTCGCCGCAAAGCAAAGGTATCTGGCGAACTTGAAAAAATGGGAATTGGACAAAGTTTAGAAACAACAAAACGTTCTGACATTATTTTATTTGTTTTAGACGCTTCACAACCAATTACTGATCAAGACAAACAATTGGGCGGTTTTCTTAACGAACATGCCAAAAGCGTTATTATTGTCGTTAATAAATGGGATTTAGCCGACGAAAACACTGACACTTTTAAAAACAGTATAAAAAAAATGATTTTGAATTATTTTCCACATTTAGATTTCGCGCCAATAGTTTTTATTAGTGCCTTAACCGAATATCGTGTTCATCAAATATTTCCATTAATAACACAAGCGTGGCAAGCGCGGCAAATCAGTGTATCTCCAGCTGCTTTACGTGAATTTTTAAGATTAACCATCAAACACCATTTACCATCTCGCGGCAAAGGAGTCCGTCATCCACAAATTTTAAAAATTAAACAAATTGGTAACAATCCACCTGTTTTTGAAATAGATATAAAACAAAAAACTTCTTTACATCTATCATATGTTAACTTCCTTAAAAAACGCTTAAGAGAAAAATTTGGCTTCTTTGCCACGCCAATCATAATCAAACTCACTAAATTTAAAAGATAATATTTTTTCCAAATCATACTCGAGTAAATTCACTTATTTATTTCAAATATGAAAATAAAAATTATTGCCGGTCTAGGTAATCCGGGAATAGAATATGCAAATTCCAAACACAATACCGGTTTTGTAATTATTGATTTAATAGCCAATATTTGCAAAGCTGACGATTTTGAATTCAATAAAAAATTTAATGCGGAAATAACTACTGGAAAAATTGGAAAAACAAAAATTATATTTATAAAACCGCAAACCTTCATGAATAACTCCGGAAAATCAATCCGTCCATTAATGAATTTTTATAAAATTAAACCTGAAAATTTAATAGTGATTCATGATGATAAAGATATTTTATTTGGGGAATTTAAAATTCAAACTAATCGCGGACCTGCCGGACATAACGGAGTAATATCGGTAATGAAAAACTTAAAAACAGAAAATTTTACCCGCATCCGTGTCGGCACTTCACCGTCACACAAAAGAAAAATAGGAAATATTATAAAATTTGTCATGTCTTCTTATAGTAAACCGGAATTAAACGCCTTAAAAAAAATTTCTAAACAAATATTTGAACGGCTTGAATCAATATTGTAAATAAAGTTTAAATTATGTCGTCTGTCTATCATGCCGCTTTAGCTTTCTTTCCCAAATTATCTTACCGCCGCTATAAAAAGCTGGCGGCTTATTTTATTAATTTCGAAAAAGTTTGGACAGCCACATCTAACGATTTGATAAAATCTGGATTAGAACCTGGATTTGTTCAAGAATTTGTAAATTGGAGAAATCAAAAACCTTTAGATTATTATCTTGATGTACTGGAAAAAGAAAACATAACCACAGTTTCATTACCTGACGCTAATTATCCAAAAATTTTAAAAGAAATAACTGACCCTCCGCATACTTTATTTATACGAGGTTGTTTACCAAATCAATCGCTGCCTGCTTTAGCGGTAGTCGGCACAAGAAAATCAACCCCTTATGGCAAACAAATTTGTGAAGATATTGTTGAACCGCTGGCAAAACAAGGAATGGTAATCGTTAGCGGCATGGCTTTAGGAATTGATGGGATAGCCCACCTCACAACCATAAAAGCCGGCGGTTTGACTGTGGCTGTACTTGGTTCAGGTGTTGACCGTCAAAGCATCTATCCGGCCACCCATCGTCAATTGTCAGAAAAAATAATTTCCAGCGGAGGAGCAGTCATATCAGAATATCCACCTGGTTTTACTCCAACCCAATATTCTTTTCCTGAACGCAACAGAATAATTGCCGGATTATCGCTCGGCACTTTGGTAATAGAAGCGCCGATTGAATCAGGTTCTTTAATTACTGCCAAATGTGCTTTAGATTATAATCGAGACGTATTAGCTATTCCACACCAAGCTACTTCCATATATGGCGCTGGTGCCAATAATTTATTAAAAATGGGGGCTCGTCCAATTACTTGTGCCGAGGATATTTTAGATGCTTTTAATCTGAAAAACCTATCGGAAACAACCCATAATTGTTCAACTTTATCTCTTTTGCCAAACGAAGAAAAAATCATATCAATTTTATCACGCGAACCAAAACATGTTGATCAAATAATTAAAGAAAGTTTTTTGGATAGTGCCACCACCAACAGTTCTTTAACTATGCTAGAAATGAAAGGCCTGCTGAAAAATCTAGGCGGAATGATGTATATAAAAAGATAACGCTAATAAAATATTTGAAAAGTGAATATAATTTACCTACAATATACTATATTTGACAATAAATAATAACTAAGCTATCATAGTTTTTACTAATTTGCTCTGTTAAAAAAATTATGAAAACACTAGTCATCGTAGAATCGCCGGCTAAAGCTAAGACCATTGCCAAATTTCTTGGTAAAAATTTTATAGTTAAATCTTCCTTTGGACATGTTCGTGATTTGCCAAAAAGCAAACTCGGCATAGATATAGAAAATAATTTTACTCCTCAATATCAAGTCAGCCGTGATAAATCAAAAATAGTTAAAGAATTAAAAACAGCGGCAACTAAAATTGATGATGTACTCTTCGCCACCGACCAAGATCGTGAGGGTGAAGCTATTTCTTGGCATTTAGCTTTTATTTTAAATATAGATGAAACTAAAGCTAAAAGAATCACATTTCACGAAATTACCAGAAATGCCATTTTAGAAGCTGTGAAATCTCCAAGATTAATTGACATAAAATTAGTTGACGCTCAACAAGCGCGTCGTGTTTTAGATCGTTTGGTCGGTTATCAACTATCTCCTTTTCTTTGGCGTAAAGTTTCTAAAGGATTATCAGCTGGAAGAGTACAATCAGTAGCTGTTCGACTAGTAGTTGAACGTGAACGTGAGATACAAAATTTTAAAGCGGAGGAATATTGGACTTTAGAAGGAATATTCGCCGACAAAGACAGTAGAAAAAAATTTAATGGAAAACTCCATTCAATTAACGGCGAAAAACTTGGTAAAATGGATTTAAAAAACAAAGAACAAGTAGATAAAATAATCGCCGATTTAAAAAACGCCACATATAGTGTGGCATTAGCGGAAGATAAGGCCACTCAAAGATTGCCATTAGCTCCGTTTACGACTTCAACTTTACAACAGGAAGCCAATCACAATCTTGGTTATTCAGCCAAACAAACAATGAGATTAGCTCAACAATTATATGAAGGTGTAGAATTAGGAGGAGATTCTGTTGGTTTGATTACTTACATGAGAACTGACTCAGTAAATTTATCAGAAAAATTTTTAATTGAAGCAAAACAAGTAATTAATGATCAGTACGGAGCCGACTATGTTGCTTCTACAACTCGTCAATATACCACAAAAAGTAAAAATGCTCAGGAGGCACACGAAGCTATTAGGCCAACCGAAGTTTTCCGAACTCCGGATTCGGTTCAACCGTTTTTAGATAAAAAACAATTAAAACTATATGAACTTATTTGGCGACGCGCCGTTGCTTCACAAATGGCTGAAGCAAAACTTAACAATGTCACTCTTGATGTAATTTCCAACAACCAACACACTTTCCGCGCAACCGGACAAAGAGTGGTTTTTGATGGTTTCTTAAAACTTTTTCCAGAAAAAAATAAAGAACATATTTTACCAAAAATGAATGTTGGTGACAAAGTTAAATGTCTGGAATTCAATCCTGAACAACATTCTACCGAACCGCCGGCTCGTTATTCTGATGCTACCCTAGTTAAAATATTGGAAGAATACGGCATTGGACGTCCATCAACTTATGCTCCCACGCTTGCCACTATTGAAGGACGCGGATATGTTGGTCGGGATGAAAAAAAACGTTTACAACCGAAAGATATTGCTTTTTTGGTTAACGATTTATTAGTGCAACATTTTCCAAAAATTGTTGACTATCAATTCACCGCTCAAATGGAAGAGGATTTAGACCAAATTGCTTTAGGTAACAAACAATGGCAACCTGTGATTGCCGATTTTTATTATCCATTTAAAGAAAATTTAGAACAAAAAGATAAAGAATTAACCAAAAAAGATATAGTACAAGAAGAAACTGATATCATTTGTGAAAAATGTGGAGCGCCAATGATAAATAAATTTAGCCGTTATGGAAAATTTTTAGCTTGTTCCGCTTTTCCAAATTGTAAAAATACTAAATCATTGGATAAAGACGGAAATCCGGAAATTGAAGAAGGAGAGCCAATAACGGAAAAATGTGAAAAATGCGGCGAAGCAATGGTTAAAAAAATTGGACGTTTTGGAGCATTTCTTGCTTGTTCTGGTTATCCTAAATGTAAAAATATAAAAAATATTGATATTAAAATAGACATGGCTTGTCCAAAATGCTTAAATGGCGATGTTGTAGAACGACGCAGCCGACGAGGAAAAATTTTCTACGGTTGCAATCGCTATCCGAAATGTGATTTTGCATTATGGAATAAACCAGCTGGAAAAACTTGTAAAATTTGCCAATCACAAATGATTTATGATAAAAAAAATCAAATCATTTGCAGTAACAAGGAATGTTCCAGTCAAAAATAATTATGGATGGTCAACTTAAAAATTTTCAATCTCCTTCCATTGAAAGATTGATTGCTATAATTATTTTTTCTTTTTTAGCCACTTTTACAATTTCTCGTTTAATGGTTTATTTAGTGCTTGAACATTTAATGCCAGATTTCTTTCTTACCATTAAAGGTGTCCACATACACCATTTCGCTTATGGAGTATTTATCCTAACTGTTATCAGTTTTTATTTCATTATTGGCCAACCAACATCTGGCACCAAACGATTCCGTTGGGCAACAGCAATCTACGGTATTGGTTTAGGACTGACTTTTGACGAATTTGGAATGTGGATACATTTAGAAGATAATTATTGGATTAGACAAAGCTACGATGCTGTCATTATTATTACTTTACTGCTTTTAAATATCGCTTATCGAAAATTTGTGTGGCGGTGGCTAAAAGAAATATACCGTTTAGTTAAAAAATAAATAACTAAAAAATCCCTTTCAAAAGGGATTTTTTAGTGCAGGCGCGAAGGGCGAACCTTAATGCCAATGGTGATACAAAGGGCCAATCGCGACCTGCTTCAATATTCTATCAAAAACAGTCTAAATATGCAAGAAAAAACGATTAAAATAGGAATACCGCCCCGTAAAACGGAGCGGTATTCTTTAGCACTAAAGGTTTTTTTGTATCACGAAAAGTATTATAGCACATTTTAAGGCTCTTGTCAAGTCCTGTAAATGGTAATACAATTAAATTCTACTATACTCTTATATATGGGTTTAGATATTTCAATGCCAAAACCGATAACTGTCGGACATTTGGTTAAACAACTCAAAAAATATTGCCGTCCTACCGACATTGATTTTGTTAGGCTAGCTTATGATTTTGCTGCCGAAGCTCATAAAGGACAATTTCGCAAATCAGGAGAACCATATATTAACCATCCCCTATCAGCTGCCTATCTTTTATCTAAAATTAAAATTGACACAAACATCATCGTCGCCGCTTTGCTACATGATGTACCGGAAGATACTAATGTTTCTATACAAGAAATAGAAGAAAATTTTGGATCAGACATTGCTATTATGGTTACTGGCATCACTAAACTTGGAAAATTAAAATATCGCGGCATGGAACGATATATTGAAAACTTAAGAAAAATGTTTGTCGCCATGGCTGAAGATATGCGGGTTATTATTATTAAATTTGTTGATAGAATTCATAACTTAATGACTTTAGATGCTCATTCTCCCGCAAAAAGACATCTCATTGCTTTAGAAAGTTTGGAAATATATGCTCCGATTGCCAATCGTTTAGGAATGGGTGAAATAAAAGGCACACTTGAAGATTTGGCGTTTCCTTATGTTTTTCCAAAAGAATATAAAAAAGTTAAATATTTACGGGATAACCAACTGGCTGAAGAAAGTATTTATTTGGATCAGGTAATTAAAACCACAAGAAAAAAACTATTAGATGATGGTATTAAAGTTTTAGATATTCACGGTCGTGAAAAACAATTATACAGTTTATATCAAAAACTTTTATTAAAAAATTGGGAAATAGATAAAATTCATGATATTGTAGCGGTGAGAATTATTGTTCCTGATTTAACAAATTGTTATGCCGCGTTGGGAACAATTCATCGTTTATGGAAACCGCTCAAAGGACGTATTAAAGATTATGTCGCTCAACCAAAACCAAACGGTTACAAATCACTTCACACTACTGTATTTTGCAACGAGGGTCGAGTGGTGGAATTTCAAATTCGTACTGAAGAAATGCATAAAGAAGCCGAGTATGGTATTGCCGCCCATTGGCATTATGATGAAAAAGGAAAATTGAAAAAAGTTCCAACTAAAGATATTGCTTGGGCTCAAGAATTAGCAAAAATACAAAAAGAAAAACTGCATAATATTTCCGATTTAGAATCTTTGAAAATTGATTTTTTTCAAAATAGAATTTTTGTTTTCACACCCAATGGCGATGTTATTGATTTGCCGGAAAACGCCACTCCGATTGATTTCGCTTATTATATTCATTCTGAAATCGGACATAAATGCAACGGAGCAAGAATCAATGACCAAATGGTCAGTTTAGATACGGCTTTAAAAAGCGGCGATGTGGTGGAAATTTTAACTGATAAAAATCGTAAAGGACCAAGTCCGGACTGGTTAAAAATAGTAAAAACCACCGCCGCCAAAGATAAAATAAAAAGTTATTTGAATGGCGCCAAACGCAGCTGGATAAAAAATCTCCTGCCGTTAAAATAAATAAATTCAATTCTATTGGCTCACCCAATATTTTTGCAGAAGTTCGCTTCTGATTTTTTGCGTGTTTCCGTGTTTCAGCATCCCCAAATATGATTGTAATGTTTCCTCTTTTGGATTTTCTTTCACACTGGCAAACATCCTTCTTTTTGTCGCCCGCCGCAAAACGCGATGGTCGGGAAAATTAACCCAGCCGAGAAAATCCGCGCCGGAAGCGTAGGTTTGAATAAAAACTTTTTTATCGTGCAAAGACAATTTCAGCCGTGTTTGTAAAAATTCGGCGATTCGTAAAATAATATTTTTAAGCCATTTTTTGTCCGCTGATAATATGGCAAAATCATCAGCGTAACGGATATATTTTTTCGCGCGCAAATTATGTTTCATCCATTGGTCCAATTCATTCAAATAGACATTGGAAAATAATTGAGAAGTCAAATTACCCAGCGGTAAACCGACACCGGTTTTGTTTTCGTCGGAATAACTCTCAATCACATTTTTTAACAGCCGCATAATATTTTTATTCGGGATATATTCATCTAAAATTTCCATCAAAATATTATGGTCAATGCTGGCGAAAAACTTGCGAATATCGCATTTTAATATCCAGCAAGTCCGGCTGTTATTGCGGCTTTCGCTTAAAGCCATCCGTTGAAACCGCTTGACCGCTTTGTGTGTGCCTTTATTCAGACGGCAAGAATACGAATCGGCGATGAATAACCGGTCAAAAAACGAATATAATATCCGATAAATGGCGTGATGCAACAAGCGATCGCGGACGCCGGCTTTGTGGATGTGGCGCGGCTTCGGGTCGCTGATATTAAACGCTTCGTAAGGCCCGTGCCGGTAATTTCCGCTTGCCAAATCTTCGTGAAGAGATATAATATTATCAGCTAGGTTGCGGCTGAATTCTAAAACATCAGGCTTGGATTTCTTGCCGACAACAAACTCGCCCCAGGCGAGAAATAAATTTTCAAATGAAATAATATCTTCAAAACTATGGTTCAGCTTGCTTTTCATAATAATAATTCCTCTTATAACCCCCCCCCCGACAACCCGTGGTGATTGGCAAGGGTAAGGAAGCATACCAACTCTGGCTTGTTCTTCATAGAAACTTTCCCAAAACGGAACGTTTTGGTTTGGGTCAAAAAATTGACACAATATTTTTAGAAATTTTAGAACTTGGTTATTCGGCCGGATATCTGCCGCCCGAACAGAAAACCGTCGCCTTGGGAAAAACCATCACTCGCTTGGATATATTAAAATTTCTTTTTCAAATTGCATGGGAAAATAAACTGATTCCAAACAATAAATACATTATACTGTCTCAAAAACTGGAAGAAATCGGCCGCATGCTCGGCGGCTGGAAAAAGGGGCTTCTAAACAAAACTCCCGTAAATTAAACGGGAGAAAACAACAGTCGCGAGAAAAGACACGGTTGCCAGCGTTCCACCTGTTCGGATTCTCAACCGAATTGGCGTTCACGTTCCAGCCGTCATCGTTCCGGTTTACGTTCACGGCGCCCGTTTTCACGCAAAAAATCATCCTTTGCACCATTCCTTGAATACTCTTGGAATTGAATTTTATATGGGACATAAGAAGTCCTCTAATTTTTCGCGCCGATTCTTGTTTTTTTGAAAAATTTTTTTATACTCTCGCGCAAGGCATGCCCAGCACGACTCTCACAAAAAATATTTTAGATACTGTGTCACGCAAGCCGTAGCCGACGCGAAAAACACAATTTCCATTTTTATAATAGCATAAAATTTTAGATAAAAAAAGCCCCGCACAAGTGCGGGGCCGAAGAGCCAAAGGAACAAAGAGTTAAAGGGTCAAAAGGATAAGGATAAGGAAACAAGAATCAGCGAGAAAAGACACGGCTGCCAGCGCTCCACCTGTCCGGATCCTCAACCGAATTGGCGTGCACGTCCCAGCCGTCACCGTACCGGTGGACGTACACGGCGCGGAGCACTCCACTGACATCGCGAACATAGAAGATGTTCGTATAGCCGTTGGTGAGAAGTACGCCCGGCTCGCCGTTTGGCTGACAATTCACCAGTTTGTAAACGCCGGCCATGGTGACTTCGGCCTTGGCTTCGCCGCCGAGGTCGTTGAGAATTTCGCAATCCAGAGAGACCTTGCTGAGGTCGTGGTGAGGACGCGAAACCGCCACATCCTTCGCTTCCTCGGTCTTGCCGTAGAACCAGGACTTAAAATTGTCGCCGATGTACAAGAACTTGATGGTGATGTTGGACAGCTTGAAGTGGTCGGCGATGGCGAACTTGGTGACGGTGCCGACGATCAGGGCGGCGATCTGCTTGCGCAGGTCGGCGTCCTTGAGCACGCGCTCCATGTCGCTGTCATCCCCGCCGATGTCCAGCACGGCGTTGGCGATGGCCTTCATAAACCCGAAGGCCTTGCCCATCCCCTTCAGGAACTCACTCGTTTTCTTTGCCATGACACTTTCTCCTTGTTTTTGGTCTGCCTCTTGCTAACGCGACATGCGCCAGCCTATGGCTTGCCATTTTTAAAGAACATTACATTATAAGCGAAGCTTAAAATTACGGCGTTGCTCATATAATGAAAAATAAATTTTCCATTTATTCACAACTTGCCATTATAAGTGAAAATCTTGAAATGGCGGCGTTGTTCATATATAGAAAACAAGGTTTTTCATCTATTCACAACTTGCCATTATAGCACATTTTGAAGGTTTTGTCAAGGGTTTAATTTGGTTAAAATTAACCAAAACAAAAAAATATAAAATCATACCAATTCTCAATTTTCAATCAATTTTACAATTTTTAAATTTTCAACTGGCTATTTTTTTATAAAAAATACACAGCAAAAAATCCGACCTTTCAGCCGGATTTTTTAAATTATTTTTTTACTCACCACCATCAATCTTTTTAATAATTCTACTTAATTCTTCCTTGGAAAAATAATTTATAGTAATCACTCCTTTTTCTCCTTTTTGCGTAATAGAAACTTTAGTCCCCAAGGCCTGTCTTAATTTTTCTTCCAAATACATCAAATTAGGATCTCGCCGCTGTGAACCACTCGGTACTTTTTTTCTTATTTGATGCTCCAATTCACGCACAGAAATTTTTTCACCCAGCATTGAAGCCAGCATATCAAGCTGTTCCGATTTATTTTTTAAACCAAGCAAGGCGCGCGACTGTCCCATACTGATTTGCTTTTCAATTAAAGCTTTTTGTATCTCATCCGGCAATTCCAATAAACGAACAATATTTGCTACAGCTGGACGACTTTTACCAACCTTATCAGACACTTGTTCCTGTGTTAAATGAAATTCATCAATCAAACGCCTATAAGCAAAAGCTTCCTCAATCGGATTTAAATCTTCACGTTGAATATTTTCAATTAAAGCAATTTCCAACTTTTCTTCATCCGGCAACACTTTAACAATCGCCGGAACATTGGTCAAACCGGCCAATTTAGCCGCTCGCCAACGACGTTCACCTGCCACCACTTCATAATCACCATTAGGTTTTTCAATTAAAATAATCGGCTGTAAAATTCCGTATTTTTTAACTGAATCGGATAATTTTTCCAATTCTAACGGATCAAAATGCCGTCTTGGCTGTTTTGTGTTTGGTGTAATTTGTGTAATGGGAATCAACCAAATCTTTTGCTGTCCAGACACGACTGGTTCTTGATTAATAATTTCAGATTTTTTAATTTCTTCTTTTTTACCGGTTGAAGAAATAAGCGCCCCCAAACCTCTGCCTAAAGACATAAAATTGAAAATTAAAATTGATTATTTTCAAAACGTTCTAAAAACTCTCTTGTTAAACGCTCATACGCCTTCGCTCCCTTTCCGCCAGGTTCATAATGAAATATGCTTTGGCCATAACTTGGCGCTTCAGCCAAACGAACAGTGCGCGGCACCACCGAACGAAAAATATTATCCGGAAAAAATTTATACAATTCATGCATTACTTCCTCAGACAAACGATTACGTGAATCATACATAGTCAAAACCGCGCCTAAAACTTTCAAATCAGGTTTTATATTTTCTCTAACCAAATTAATCGTTTTTAATAATTGTCCCAGCCCTTCCAATGCATAATATTCGGCCTGAACCGGAATCAAAATATAATCAGCGGCAACCAAACCATTCAAAGTTAAAATTCCTAGAGATGGCGGACAATCTATAATAATATAATCGTAAGCATGCTTAGCTTCAGACAAAATATCAGACAATTTATTTTCACGACCTTCCACGTTAACCAATTCAATATTGGCGCCGGCTAAATCCGGTGTAGCCGGAGCAACTCGCAAACCCTCATGTGAAGTATTGCACACAACATCATACAAACGATTTGTGCCAATAATTGAATGATAAAGTCCTTTTTCCAATTCCGCATGTTTTATACCCAATCCGGAAGTGGCGTTTCCTTGCGGGTCTAAATCAACCAACAAAACAAATTTGCCGGCTTCAGCTAATCCGGCGGCTAAATTAACGGCGGTGGTTGTTTTACCTACCCCGCCCTTTTGATTTACAACAGAAATTACCAATGACATAACAAAAATAAACCAATTATCTACTGTTATTTTAGCATATTTCACCAAAAAGATAAAATACCAATTATGGCTTGACAAAACTGTCTAAATAAACTACAATTGATAACGTTAATTTGGGCGAGTGGCGGAATTGGTAGACGCGCACGACTCAAAATCGTGTTCCTTCGGGAGTGAGAGTTCGATTCTCTCCCCGCCCACAAAAAACTCTGACTAAAAAGTCAGAGTTTTTATCTTGACTAATCTTAAAATATATGCTATGTTTATTATATAAAATAAACTTGCTCTTTTAAAATTAATGGTTTTTAAAATTAATTATACTCACAAAACAAACAACATCTTCTAAATAAAGGGAAATCAAAAATGAACGAAAACAAAATTACTCTGATGTTTTCTCAAGTAGCTATTAAAATACTAAAGAACATTGTCATTAGACACAACATTAAACTCGCAGACGTTATATCACATGCTTTAGTATTGGTAAATTGGGCAGAAGCAGCCGACAAAAACGGAGACATAATTTGTTTAAAAAATGGTCGAACAGGTAAAATCACTGAAATGAATTTCCTGTGGCCAAAACCCCAAACTAAACAACCAGAACAAACACCAAAGCTAGTACTGATTAACTGCAATCCTAATGCCAAACCATCACCACCTCGTCTTTTGCCACCGCTCCAATCCGTTATTGATCCGACAACCGATTCTAAAAATCTGGAAAATAAATAATATTTAAAAACTGTTAATTAGTCCACCCCCAAATCATTATGGTTTGGGGGTTTTAAAAAACTTGAAAACTTTTTATTTTTTAGATAAACTATCTCTAATATGAATTTCATCAGCATTATTATAGAGGGATACTTAATCGTGGCTGTCACGATTGTTTTTATTTTATTACGTGATTTAAAAAGATTAAAAAATGTTTCAAAAAATAATAATCATTATCGATTTAAACATTTTTACCCGTTTTACGGACCAGGCAAAGTTTGGGCCGTGAGCGTTATTATTATATTAATGATTGGAATTATAGTTGGCATAGACAGCCGGTTTTTTGAAATTAACCATATTACAATTAAAAATACAGAGATACAAACAATTTCGATTCAACAACCTATAAAAATTGCATGGCTAACGGATTTACAATTGGGTAATCATAAAAAAGATGCTTGGTTAAAAAAAATCATCAATAAACTGGACAACATAAAACCTGATTTAATTTTGTTGGGAGGAGATTTAATTGATAATGAAGGAAGCTATGAAAATGAAAGTCAATATTTTGAGCCATTAAAAAAAATTACCAATAAATACCCAATTTATTATATAATGGGAAATCATGAATATGGTGTGGGTAGCGCCAGTCGTGGTCACCCGGAATGGCAAACTGGCGACCGCTCAAAAGATTTAATGAAAAAAATGGATGAAATTGGAATACCATTGTTATTAAATCAACTTGAATGTTTAAACATCAACAACCAATCACTTTGTATATTTGGTGTTGATGATTTTTGGGCCAAACCTATTGTTTTTGACGATTTAAAAAAATGGGATCAAATTACACCTTTAATTTTTATTACACACAACCCTGATGCTGTACAATTTTGGCCATCAAACACAAATCTTCCAATTATAACCTTGGCTGGACACACTCATGGTGGACAAGTTTGGCTACCAATTGTTAAACGCCCCCTGCTAACAGCCGAAGTTGATCTAGGATTTAAATACTACCGCGGACTAAATTATTGGAATAATATTCCAATTTATACTTCAACCGGATTAGGTGAATCGGGTGGACCTGTTCGTTTTTGTGCCCTACCCGAAATAAGTGTCATTGAATTAATACCCGCTAATTAAAAAAATCCCCTTTCGGGGATTTTTTTAATCTATGGTTTATTTTCCCAATAAGCTTCTCCTTCTTTTTCCAACTTTTCTAATCGATCATAATAATCACGTATTTCATTCAAATGAGCCAAAGCTATTTTTCCGGTTAATTCAGGATCGTCGTTGGTTACATTGGTGGAAGAATCACGGGTACCATGTTCTAATTCCACATCCAAACCTATCCTAAATTGATTAACATCCCATTTGTCCCATTTAATTCCCAATTTATCGCCAATAATTTTAGCTTCTTCGGCAGAAAAAGATTTTTTACTATCTGTTTTTCTTTTGCTAAAAATAAAAATATATAAAATTTCCAAAACTCCCAATAAATTTATAACCAACAACGCGCCAAACCAAATCTTCTGATTTTTCCGACCAGCAATCCACAATGCCCAGGCTTTCCAAAAAATCGTCCAAACCACCAAGATTGGCATAAAAGAAATATACAGACTCATAAACGGCCCGTAACCCATTGCTTCGTGCATATATTTAAAATTAATAATTAAAAAATTTTAAGGATATAATCGTCCGATAGTTCTTGGAAAAGGAATGCATTCGCGAACATGCTCAACGCCTGTAATCCAACGAACTGCCCGCTCCAATCCGATACCAAATCCTGAATGAGGCACACTGCCATAACGCCGCAAATCTAAATACCATTGATAATCTTTTTCGTTCAAACCTTCTTTTTTAATTCGTTCCAGTAAAAAATCAACATTATCCTCACGTTGACTGCCACCAATCAATTCTCCGCCACCTTCGGTGGCAATTAAATCGGCGCATAATACCGCTTTTGGATTCTGCGGATCAATTTTCATATAAAAAGCCTTAATATCTTTTGGCCATTTTTCCACAAAAATTGGCACCTCACTATTTTTAGTTAACATCACTTCATCATCATTACCCAAATCTTCACCATATTTTATATCTGAACCTAATTCATTAAGCCTTTTAATTGTTTGTTCATAAGTCAAACGAATAAAAGGCGCATCAGCTTTTTTTAATTTTTCTACATCGCGTTCTAAAATTTCCAATTCTTCACGACAATGTTCTAAACAATAACGAATAACATAACGAACCATTCCTTCTTGAATTTTTAAATTTTCATCATGTTCAACAAATGCGGCCTCAGCATCCATCATCCAAAATTCGGTCAGATGTCGTTTTGTTTTACTTTTTTCAGCTCTAAAAACAGGACCAAAATCATAACATCTCCCAACTGACGCAATAGCTGCTTCAATATATAATTGTCCGGATTGTGACAAATAAGCTGTTCCTAAATCAAAATAAGGCACGGGAAACAAAGTGGTAGTGCCTTCACAGGCATTGGGCGTAAAAACCGGAGAATCTACCCTGACAAAATTTTGCTGGTGCAAATATTCATTAATAGCAGTGATAATGGCGTCACGAATTATTAAAATTGCCCACTGTTTGCGACTACGCAGCCAAAGATGCCTATTTTCCATTAAAAAATCTGGTCCATGTTCTTTTTTAGCAATTGGATAATTTTCCGCTAATTGAATAATTTTTAGATTGGTTAATTGTAATTCATAAATACCTTCTTTTTTGGGATGTTTAGAAACTTTTCCAGAAATTTCTACTGAAGATTCTTGACTCACTTTTTCAACTTCTAACCAAATTTCCACTGGTAATTCCTTTTTTGCTGCTATCGCCTGAATCCAACCAGTTCCATCACGCAACTCCAAAAAAGCAATCGGTCCGGATGAACGTTTATTATATAACCAACCTTTAATTATAACTTCTTGACCAACAAAATCAGATAAATTTTTAATAAAAGTATTCATACAATATTTTAATTAATACTATAATATTACAGTACTTTTAATAATTTTACAAGATATTAAATCTTATCATATTAAGCTTTTTTTCACTATAATATTCAACAAATTTATAAATTGTTTGTTTTAATTTATCATTTATTATGAGAGGAATTTTGTCCCAATCATTATTTAATAACTCACACCAAACTTTGATATCATTATTTAATAACGGCAAATAAATTTCATCATTTCTATTTATTTTAAATATACAATCAGAACAAACAATTCCACCGGCAGTTAACTTAAAAAAAATTTCATTATATGATTTTGTTGAATTTAAAAATCTCTTGTTGCAAACAATACAGTGACTTAAAACTGGAACAAACCCCAAAACAGCAATCATTTTAACCATAAAACTAATTATTAAAACAGATGATATCTGTTTAGAATCATTTAAATAATTCAACCAACTATGCAACATGTTAAAAATTTTAATTTCTCTCTCATTTTCGTGTAATAATCTTTCAACCAAACTTACGGTGACACCTGCTAACAAACTTTTATTTAAATCGGTTCTAATTTTGTTAAAACTATTAATCGGTTGCACACTAGCCAAACGACTTAATTCTTTTCCAGAAATAATTTCCGCTTCCACCAAAAAAAACGGCTCCAAAAAAGCCGAATTTTTACTAATTATTTTTTTTATTCCTTTGGCTAAAACTTCAATTTTTCCTTTTTCTAAAGTATACAAAATGATTATCTGGTCAGTTTCTCGAAAATTACGCCTGGACAAAACAAACGCAATCATATTTTTTGCCTTGTTAAATAAGTTTCTAAAATTAGCATGGCTGATTTTTCATCACGACTTACTTCACCACCTAATTGATCAGCAGCTTGTGAAGAAAAACGTTCATCAACAAACTCCATCGGCAAAGATATTTGTTTTTTAATACCCTCAACAAAATTTCTAACTCTTTCAGTATTAGGACACTCCTGTCCTTGTTGATTTAATGGCAAGCCAAAAATTATTTTATCCGGCTTTTCCGTCATAACTAATTTAATAAGATTTTGGCTTATTTCAGCCAAATTTTTACCAACAATCAAACCAAATGGTAAAACAATTTTCAAATCTGTATCCACCCAAGCTAACCCCATTTTTTTGGTACCAAAATCAATTGATAAAATATTCATATTTTTTATTTAATTTCTCCAGGCCGTCGTGTCACTACTACTGGACCATTTTCTTTTATAATAATTGTATGCTCAAAATGCGCACAAATTGACTTATCTGCCATTTCTATTGTCCACCCATCTTTATTTGTTTTAACTCTATGACTACCAAGAGAAATCATTGGTTCTAAAGCCAAAACCATTCCCGGCTGTAAAATAACATTTTCTAATTTTTTATCAAAATAATTCGGTATTCGCGGTTCTTCATGAACAGCATGACCAACTCCATGACCGACCAAATCACGCACTATACCATAATTACCTTGCGAACGAACATAATTTTCAATTGACCGCCCAATATCAGCCACACTATTCCCTGGCTGAGCCGCCCTTATGCCACATTCCAAAGCTTCCTTGGTAACTTTAACCAACTCTTTAATTTTTGGCAAAGTAACGCCAACTAAAACCGTAATTGATGTATCAGTAAAAAATCCATGTCTTTTTTGTTTAAAAATTTTTAATTTTTTTTGATAACGAGGATACTCCATTCCAATATCAATACTTAACAGATCCCCTTCATGTAAAACTGTTTCTTTTTTTGCAATACCATGAACTAACTCTTGATTTAAGGAAGCACAAATCGTGGCTGGAAACGGAGGATCATAATAACTTGAAGAATAACCTTTAAACGACGGTTTTCCTCCAGCTTTAATAATCATTTTTTCCGCCGCCTGATCAATTTCCCAAGTAGAAACTCCCGGTTTGCACATTGCCGCTAATTTAGACAATATTTGACCAAGAATTTTACCGCCTTTTCTTATTTCTTCCAATTCTTTTGTGGTTTTAATCAACATAAATTATGATTTAATAGCTCTGTCCACTTCAACTTCCACTTCTTCAATTGTACCCATTCCATCAACTATTTTTAATTTATTTAAATTTTTGTAATAATCTACAATTGGCTGCAACGCTACACTACCTTGTCTATCAATGCGATCCTTGATTACTTCCTCGTTATCATCATGACGTATTTTTAAATTTCCGCCACATTTCGGGCATTTTATATAGTCTTTAGCTTTACCAACCCATGGAATTATTTCCTGACAAGCCTCACAAACACGCCGTTTAGTTAATCTAGCAAAAGCTTCTTCGTCACTAATCATAATCGCCACTGCTAAAAATTCTTTTTCTAAAGCTTTTTTTTCTAAATAATTTTGCAATTCTTCGGCCTGATTCACGGTTCTAATTGCCCCATCAAAAACAACTCCTTGTCCGAAAATATTTTCTTCTATTACATTAAAAACTAATTTTAAAATAAACCAATCCGGCGCTAATTTACCTAATTGAATAGAATCATTAATAATCACTTTTTCTTCATCGGTTAAATCAGTCCTGTTAATCATGTTGCGCAATAAATCACCGGTGGAAACATGTTTATAACCATATTTAGCTGACACCTTTTTAGCTTGTGTTCCTTTGCCGGAACCCGGTGGACCAATAAAAATCAAAAATTTTTTCATATTATGAAAAATGTTGTGAAAAATAATTTTCAAAAACTTTCATTAACTTAATTCTATCATTTTTACTAATTTTTTTAGACTTTTCTAAATATCTTAATGTTTCAAAAATCTTTCTCAAAGAAATTTTTCCATCTGAATGACGAGCTAACAAAACAGCTTTCTCCACCGTATTTTCTTCATTTTCACTCACATTTGGTAAATGAATGGAATTAAATAAACGATGAATCTCTTGTTCATTAATAATTTTTTCCTGATTGGAATATTTACCAGCGCTTCCGCCGAAAAATACGCTAAAAAATGACATAAAATAAAAATTAAAAAGAAATTACTGCTTCCATTATAATAACAGATTAAACCTGATTTTTCAACAATTAAAATCCCCGCTTAAAAGCGGGGATTTTATATTTTTTTATTATTTAATTTTTATACATGATCGTATTCATGCATCATCATCTGTGCTTCAATTTGTTTGGCTGTCTCAATAGCTACTGCTACCACGATCAAAATACTAGTACCACCAATAGTCAAAACCTGCGAACCGGTAAAAACTTGTAAAATCAACGGCAATACGGCAATCAAACCCAAAAACGACGCACCAACTAAATTAATTCTCTTAACCACTCCGCCAATATAACTTTCGGTTTCGTTGCCCGGACGAATTCCAGGTACAAAACCACCTTGTTTTTGTAAATTTTCAGCGATTTTTTTCGGATGAAAAATAACAGAAGTGTAGAAAAAAGTAAAACCAAACACCATGCCAAAATAAGCTAAGCCGTAAAATAATTGATTATTAAATAATCTAATGATAAATTCTGCAATATCCTTAATCCATTCCGCCCGAGCGTTAATAAAAAATTGCGCTAACATTGGAGGTATCACAACTAAAGAGATGGCAAAAATAATAGGAATTACACCTGCCATATTAACTCTTAACGGCAAATGAGTGTTTGATCCTCCATAAACATGATTACCGCGAACCTGTTTGGCATAACTTACCGGAATATTACGTTGACCTTCATTAACAAATACTACTCCCACCACAGTTAACACCGCAACCGCAACAAACATTAAAATTGTATAAAAATTAGAAGAACTATAATTTACAAATGCTCCAGCCATTGAACTTGGCATTCCAGAAACAATGCCGGCAAAAATCAATAAAGAAATACCATTACCAACTTTTCGTTCTGAAATTAATTCTCCTAACCAAACTAAAAACATTGTACCGGCAGTAATACCAACCATAATGGTTAACATCTGAAAAAAAGTCATATCAACCGGTAAAATTGATTTTCCAGAAGCTCCCAACATTCTAATCATGGCAAATGATTGTAAAAATGCCAACGGAACAGTCAACCAGCGAGTATACATATTTATACGCTGATGTCCGCTTTCACCTTCTTTAGACATTTCTTCCAATTTAGGAACAATCATTGTTAATAATTGGAAAATGATTGATGAAGTAATGTACGGCGCCACTCCCAACATGATTAAAGAAAAATTCATGATTGTTCCGCCAGAAAATAAATCAAGCATTTTAAACATTTGCTGGCCTTGTAAAAAATCACGCAAATTTTCAACATTAACTCCGGGCACCGGAATATGGGCAACTAAACGAAAAATTACCAAAAGACCCAAAACAATTAAAATATTATTTCTAACATCTTTGGTTTTCCAAATTTTCATTATTTTATCCCACATAATATTAAGATTTGAATAATAACCTTAATTTTATTATTTAATTTCACCGCCAACTTTTTCAATAGCTTCTTTTGCGCCTTTTGTGCATTTCAAACCTTCTACTGTCAATTTCTTGGTCAAAGTGCCTTTTAAAACTATTTTAGCCGCAGAACTATTAATGCTAATAATTTTTTTATCTTTTAAAACGGTTAAATTAACAGTTTCTCCATCTTTAAATTTTTTATCTAAATCATATAGATAAATTTCAATCGGTTTAACAGCTAAACTTTTAAAACCGCCCAACTTTGGGGTGGACTGCATCATTCTTTTAAAAGCTTTGGTGTGTAAACGATGACTACCTCCGGAACGAGCTGTCTGTCCCTTACCTCCGCGCGTTGAATAAGTGCCATGTCCGGAAGCATTGCCGCGTCCAACTCTTTTCATTCCACGTTTTGAACCTTTAGATGGTTTAATTGTGTGAATAGCTAATGTCATAATCTAAATTTTAATTTGTTTTTTCTTCAATTTTTATGTTCTTTGCAACTTGTAAACGACGACGTCCAGTTTTAAAACTTTGCAAAGCTTCAAAAGTCGCTTTAGCAATAGCAATCTTATTTTTTGTTTTTCCTAAAATTTTTGAAGAAATATTAGGAATACCTGCCAAATCTAAAACCGCTCTAACTGCCCCACCGGCAATAATACCAGATCCTTCTGGGGCTGGTTTCAACATAATTTTAGCCGCCTTAAATTTAGAATAAACCATATGTGGAATAGTAGCTTTGACAATCGGCACAGTAATTATATGTTTACGAGCCTGCTTAACAGATTTTTCTACCCCCAACTGCACATCCTTACCCTTTGCTAATCCAAAACCAACCCTGCCATGACGATCTCCCAAAATAACACAAGCTCGAAAACTTAAATGTTTTCCACCCTTAGTTACACGGGTTACTCTTGCTAAATCTAAAATATATTGATCAAATTCTTTTTTTTCTTCTCTGGGGCGACGATCGCCTCTTCTTCCACCTGATTTATTCATCATACAAATCAAAAATTAAATTTTTAAACCACCATCTCTGGCACCTTCGGCCACCGCAGCTACTCGGCCATGGTAACTATAACCACCACGATCCAAAATAGCACGAGTAATATTTTTGTCTTTAGCTTTTTCCGCCAACAACTGTCCGGCTGTATAAGCAACGGCTATTTTGGTTGATTTTCCCTCAACTTTAACCTTCTTTACTTCGTCAGTGGAAACAGCACACAAAGTTTTACCGGTAGTATCATCAATTAATTGCAAAATCATCCTTCGTAAACCACGAAATACCGATAAACGCGGACATTCTGCCGTACCGGACAAAACCATTCTAATCCGATGATGACGAACTTGTCTTAAATTGTTTTTTGTTTTTTTAAATAATCTTCTCATACTAATTATTGATATCAAAATTATTTGCTGGATTTTGTTGCTGTCTTGCCGGCTTTACGACGAATAACTTCATCAACATATTTAATACCTTTACCTTTATAAGGTTCTGGTTTTCTTAAATTTCTAATTTGGGCAGCAGTTTCTCCAACTAATTGTTTATCAATTCCTGAAACTGTAACTACATTTTTCTCCACAGCAAATTTAATTCCAGCAGGTAATTTAAAAAGTATCGGGTGAGAAAAGCCTAATTCTAAATTTAAAGCCTCGCCTTTTAATGACACTTTATAACCAACGCCATTAATTTCCAATTGTTTTTGAAAACCATTTGTTACACCATCAAGCATATTTTCTATTAAACTGGAAAAAGTGCCCCATAAAGAACGATCTTTTTTGTCTTCTGTATTTACCACCATAACAGCAATTTCTCCGTTATTAATAGAAATAGTAACACGAGGATGTATAACTTGGCGTAATTCTCCTTTTGGACCGCGAACAATCAATTCATTACCAGATATTTCCACGGTTACACCTTGCGGAATAGTTCTTATTTTTTTACCTATACGCGACATACATTTATGCTTAAAACTGATTAGTAAACTTCACATAATAATTCTCCACCTATTTTTGCATGATACGCTTCCAGACCTGTCATTACTCCCTTGGGGGTGGACACTATTGATAAACCAAACCCATTTAACACTTTAGCTATTTCATCTTTTTTAACATAACGACGATGTCCCGGTCTACTGATTCGCTTTAATTCATGAACCGCCGGTTCACCAGCTTCGTATTTTAATTTAAAAATCAATTCGGGCTTGGTCCCAGATGTTTTTTCAATATTTTCCAAATAGCCTTCCCTTACCAAAATATCACCTACGGCCATTTTAATATTGGAAAATGGCAAAATAACTTCTTTTTTGTGAACTAAAGAAGCATTGCGAATTCTAGTAAGCATGTCAGCAATCGGGTCAGTCATCATAGCTTTATAAAATTATTATTGATAATTAAATTAAATATTTTTACCAACTTGATTTTCTTACACCTGGAATTTTTCCATCATTAGCCAGTTCGCGGAAACAAATACGACACAAGCCAAAACATCCCATAAAACCATGTTGGCGTCCGCATTTCCAACAACGACGAACAATACGTGTAGAAAATTTCGGTTTGCGGTTTGATTTTGCGATTTGTGATTCTGTAGCCATACAATTACTTTACAAAAGGAAATCCTAAATGAGTTAATAAAGCCCTACCCTCTTGGGCACTTTTAGTGGTGGAATTAATTGTTATTTCCATTCCATGCGACTTGTCTAATTCACCTGATTTTATTTCCGGAAAAGACATATTTTCCTTAAAACCAATGGTAAAATTACCTTGCTTATCAAAACCCTTGTCAGAAATTCCATGAAAATCTCTCATACGAGGAAATGTGACATTTAATAATTTTTCCAAAAAATAATACATTCTTGGTCCGCGCATGGTAACCACCACGCCAATTTCCATACCTTCACGAATTTTAAAATTAGAAATAGCTTTTTTAGCTTTAGTGCGAACCGTTTTTTGACCGGTAATTTTTACCAAATTTTTTTCCACATTTTCAATATAATTTGGTTCTTTCAAAAAACGACCAACACCAACATTAATAACGACTTTTTTAATTTTCGGCACTTCCATTAAACTTTTATAACCCATCTCTTTCATCAAAGCCGGAACTACTTCTTTTTTGTATTTTTCGTATAAATTATTCATATTTTTAATCAATAAACTCATTGCATTGGCGGCAAACTCGTTTTTTTGTTTTACCGTCAACTTTATAACCAACACGCACGACCTTAGCACATTTTGGACAAATTAACATAACATTACTGATATTCATCGGAGCAGCCAATTCAATTACTTGTCCTTTTTCTCCGCGTTTTTGCGGACGTAAATGTTTCTTCATTATATGTAAACCTTCTACTACTACCCTATCAGAATCTGAAAAAACCTGTATAACCTTCCCCTCTTTTCCTCGATCTTTGCCGGTAATAGCTTTAACTTTGTCATTAACTTTAATTTTCATATTTATATTTTATAATTTTCGTAATTTCCATGTAATTATAATACTTCCGGAGCTAAAGAAATAATTTTTTGAAAACCCTTCGTTCTTAATTCACGAGCAACCGGTCCGAAAATACGAGAACCCTTTGGTTCTTTGGTTTTTCTGTCAACAATAACAGCAGCATTTTCATCAAAACGAATATAAGTTCCATCTTTGCGTCTAATTTCTTTTTTTTGACGAACTATAACTGCATGGACCACTTCACTTTTTCTAATTAAACCTCTTGGTGCGGCTTTTTTTACGGCACAAGTAACAATGTCGCCAATAATCGCATATCTCTTTTTGTAACCGCCGAGTACACGAATACACTGGAGCAATTTCGCTCCTGTATTATCCGCTACCGCTATCATTGTGCGATGTTGTAACATATTCTTCTAATTTATCGATAAATTATTTCTGATTCAAAATTTTAACCAATCTCCAACGTTTGGTCTTTGATATTGGACGACATTCAACAAATACTACTTTATCACCCATTTTAGCTTCTGATTTTTCATCATGAACATGATATTTTTTATTAACCCGATAAAACTTCTTGTATTTCGGGTGTAATTTTCTGTTCTCAACATTTACTGTAATAGTTTTATTCATAGCAACAGAAACAGTCTCTCCTGTTAATTCACGTTTTATCTTTTTGATTGTTTTTAAATCTTGATCCATAATAATCAAATTATTTTTTAAATCGCTTTGGTTAACACAGTGTTAATTCTGGCAATAATTTTTTTGACAATTTTTATTTTATTAACTTGTTTTAATTGTTGACTCTGTATTTTAAAACGCAACTGGCGCAATTCATTTTTTTGCTCCGTTAATAAAGCTTGTAATTCTTTTTTGCTTTTATTTTTAATTTCAGAAAAATCCATATTATCAAATTTATTTTTTTTCAATATATTTAGTTCTTACGCTAATTTTATAACCAGCCATTTTCATCGCATCCATTGCTGATTCTTTTGTAATACCGCCCATTTCAAACAATATCGTACCCGGTTTCACTACACAAATATAATGATCCGGTGCGCCTTTACCTCCACCCATCGGCGTTTCATTGCCTTTTTTGGTAACTGGCTTATCTGGAAATATTCTAATCCAAATTTTTCCACCGCGGCGGACATAACGAGTCAAAACACGACGAGCTGCTTCAATTTGACGACTGGAAATCCATCCGTGTCCTCCGCTTTTTAAACCAAATTCACCAAAAGATAACGTATTGGTACGTGTCGCCACTCCTTCTTGACGACGGCGGCCTTTATGCCACTTGCGGTGTTTTACTTTTTTAGGTAACAACATAAAAAATCAAAAATATTTTACTCTTTTTCTTCAGTTTTTTTAGCAAATTTATCCCGTCGGCCAAAAACCTCTCCATGATAAACCCAAACTTTAATACCTATTTTTCCATAAATCGTGTGAGCCTCAACAAAAGCATAGTCAACATCACTGCGCAACGTGATTAAAGACATTTTACCCGCACCCAAAACTTCCCTTCTGGCAATTTCCACACCATTCAAACGACCGGACATTTTAATTTTAACTCCGCGCGCGCCAGCGGCCATTACTTTCTCAATCGCGTGTTTCATTACACGTCGGAAAGGCATACGTTTTTCAATTTCTGAAACAAGATTCTGTCCGATAATCTGAGCTGATAGGGCCGGTTGTTTTACCGGTTGAATATTAAGTTTTACTTTTATTTTTCCTTGTAAACATTTTTTTTCAATTTCTTTTCTCAAAATATCCAAACCTTGTCCACTGCGTCCAATAATTACACCTGGTTTGGCTGCTAAAATAAAAATTTGCAATTCCTTTGGTGTTCTTTCAATACTAATAGCATCAATCCCCGCCTCTTTCAATTTAACGGCTAATAATTTACGAATTTCCACTTCTTGTTTCAAAACCTGAGGAAAATTTTCTTTTTTCGCATACCATTTTGAATCCCACGGATAAATGAAAGGAGTGCGATAAATTTTTGGATGTACTTTGTGACCCATAGAAAATTATTATTTTTTTGTTTTAACTTTTTTTGCTTCAACTTTTTTTGTTTTAACTTTTTTTGCTTCAACTTTTTCTTCAATTAAAACCAAATTGATATGGGAGGTTCTTTCTCTAATCGGGGTAGCACGTCCATGAGCTTTAGGCATCCATCGTTTCAAAACAGGACCACCGTCTACGGTAATACTCTTCACTCGTAAATTATCAACTTCCAATTGAAAATTGTTTTTAGCATTTGCAACAGCTGATTTTAATAATTTCAACAAATATCTGGCCGCTTTTTTATTCATTAAAGACAAGCGGTCAATCGCTGTTGAAACTTTCCTTCCACGCATTAAATCAGCGACTAGTCTGACTTTTCGCGGACCCATTCTTAAAAAACTTAATTTTGCTTTTACTTCCTGCATATTATTTTAATTATTTTTTAGGCGCTGAAGATGAAGCATTGGCTGCCGCTTCCTGCTCTTTAGCCATCTTACCACCATGTCTGGTAAATTTACGGGTTGGCGAAAATTCACCCAACCGATGACCTACCATATTTTCATCCACAAACACACTAATAAAATCTTTTCCATTATGAACCAAAAAAGTCATTCCGACCATTTCCGGAGAAATAACACAAGCACGTGACCAAGTTTTTATTGGTTGGCGTTTTCCGGTGGCTTTCAAAGCAGCCACTTTTTTCAAAACTCGCGGATCAAGATAAGGTCCTTTTTTTAAACTTCTAGACATACTTATTTATTTGCGTCGTGATTTAATAATAAATTTATTACTCCATTTTTCCGGTTTTCTGGTACGCACACCCATAGCAGTTTTTCCGTAAACAGTTTGCGGACCACGTTTCTGACCAATCGGACTATGACCTTCACCACCACCATGCGGATGATCAACCGGATTCATATTTTTACCTTTAACAGTCGGTTTAATACCACGGTGGCGCATTCTTCCGGCTTTACCCCAACGAATCAAACGTCGATCTGAATTTCCCAAAACACCAACAGAGGCGGATCCTTTTTTTAATACAGCTCTGATTTCTCCGGATGGTAATTTAATTTGAGCATATTCTCCTTCAAAACCAACCAATTGGGCGGACATTCCTGCTGAACGAACTAATTGTCCTCCTTTGCCAGGAGTTAATTCAATGTTATATACAAATAAACCAGTGGGAATATTCATCAACGGCATCCGGCAACCATTCTTAGTTTCAATTGTTTTGTCGGATGACATTACTTTATCGCCCACTTTTAAATTTGTCGGGCATAAAATATATGATTTAGTTCCATCATCATATTTTATTAAAGCAATACGCGGACTGCGATTCGGATCATATTCAATAGCTAATACTTCAGCCGAAATATCAAATTTTTGTCGTTTAAAATCAACCAAACGATAAAATTTCTTAGCACCACCACTTTTATGTCGAACGGTAATAATTCCTTGATTATTACGACCGGATTGCGGACGCAAAATGCGAATCAATGATTTTTCTGGTTCTTTTTTTGTAACATCAGAAAAAGAATCAACACTTGAAAAGCGTCGTCCCGGAGTGGTTGGTTTGTAAACTTTAACTGGCATATTATTTAAAATGTTTTATTTTTGTTTTTATACTCCTTCGTGAATAGTAATTGTTTTTCCAATCGGCAAAGTCACCAAGGCTTTTTTATAATCAGAACGACGTCCATTGTTACGTCCAAATCTGACACTTTTACCTTGAACATTAACCATATTTACTGCAATTGGTTTTATGCCGTACAATTCATTAACTGCTCGTTTTATCTGTTCTTTCGTAGCTTGTCTGGACACTATAAAACCATATTTATTCAAACTCTCCATAACCGCTGTTTTTTCGGTTACCAAAGGTTTAATAATAATTTTTTCAGCCAACAAACCAGCGGCTTTTTGTTCTGATTTTTCCTTTTTCGTTTCATTTTCAACGATAGCCTCTTTAATTTTTTCTTTTTGAACTTTCGGTGTTTTGGCCGATTTGACAGTTCTGGCTTTCTTTTCTTCTTGTTTTTTCCAGCGATCTAATAAACCCATATTTCTAAAATTATTTGAAATTATTTGCTAAAAACTTCTTCTATTTTTTTAACAGCATCTTTACTGGCTACTACTGCGCTATTCTTTAACAATTCCATAACATTAATATCTTCAGCTCGCATAGTTTCCACTTTTGGTAAATTTTTTGTCATTCGAATAACTTTAATATCTTTACCGGCGGTTAAAACTAAAACAGTTTTTGTTTTTATTGGTAATTCTTTTAAGAAAGCGGCAAATACTTTTGTTTTCTGATCGGTAAAATTAAAATCTTCAATAACTAGTAATGTTTCGTTTTGAGCTTTGTCAGTCAAGCACATTTTAATGGCTGAACGACGAATTTTTTTATTAATTTTTGTTTTATAATTTCTAGTTGATAAAGGACCAAAAGTCACACCTCCGCCCTTCCAAATAGGAGAACGAATTGAACCATGTCTAGCTCTTCCAGTACCTTTCTGGGCCCACGGTTTTTTACCACCACCACTTACTTCGCCTTTTGTCTTGGTGTCAGCCCAAGGTTCGCGCTGATTATTGGTTTGTTGGACAAAAACTGTGTGAACAATTTCCGGTTTTATCGCAACATTAAACACAACATCCGAAACTTCCATTGTGCCGATTGATTTTCCAGTTAAATTGTAAACTTTTAATTTCATATTTTTTTCAAAAACTAAATCGGAAATTAATTGTCTTTATTTTCCGTATTTTCTTCCACTTTGATTTCTTCTGCTGTCGGGGTTTCTGTTACCAGAGTTTCTGTTACCGGAGTTTCAACACTATTCTTCTTCTCTACTTTCAATTCACCAGGACCGATAATAATAACTGTAGCATTTCTTCCTCCCGGCAAAGCGCCTTTAACTAAAATTTCATTTTCTGATGGATTAACTTGGACAATTTCTAAATTCTTAACCGTCACTTGTTGTCCACCCATTCTTCCAGCCATACGCATTCCTTTGAAGACACGTTGTACACCGCCCGCGCCAATACTGCCTGGAGCACGTAAATTATCTTTATGTCCGTGAGAAGCAGGACCACCGGCAAAATGATGACGTTTAACCACACCCGCAAAACCTTTGCCTTTAGAAATTCCTATTACTTCCACAACATCTCCCACATCAAAAGTGGAAACTGTAACATCATCACCTCTTTGCCAATCACCAATTTTATCCACAGAAAAGTCATGTAAAACACGGACGGGTCTCAAATCTTTCAAATGTCCGGCTTGTGGTTTTTTTAAACGAAAAGCTTTAACTTCATTAAAACCAAGCTGCACAGCAGACTGTTGTTTATTTCCTCCAATTTTAATTTGCGTGATTTGGCATGGTCCGGCCTGAACTTTGGTAACCGGAACTACTTCGCCAGTCGGCGAAAATACCTGGGTCATGCAAATTTTCTTTCCTAAAATAAATTTCATATGTTTAATCGTCATTGCTCCATATTCTGATTTTCATCAGAACTCCCATCCCTGAGATGGAGATAACTTATTAAATTATTCTTCTAACAAAAAACTAGAAGCAGCAACATCGAATTAACAAAAAAATTATGATGTTCTTGCTTCTAGCCTTTTTCGCAAATGCGAACCCTTTTTCAAAAAATATTTGATTCAGGTTTATTTCTTAAAAATTTAAGAAATAAAAATTGGCTTTTATTATTAATTTTCAATATGTTTTCTCCCTGCTTTTCCGTTATGCTTAAATGTTTTTTGATCCCGAATATCGGAATACAAATCTTATTTATTTAAAACGGTCAGCAAATTTCTTATAGAGCTTACTCTGTTTTAAAAAATCTGTCAAGCCCTTGCTTTACATTTTAATTTCAACATCAACACCCGCCGGTAAACTCAAACTCATAAGGGCATCAACGCATTTTGGTGAAGCGTTCAGAATATCAATCAAACGTTTATGAGTACGCATTTCAAATTGTTCGCGCGCATTCTTATGAACAAAAGTTGAACGATTGACTGTGAAAATATTTTTCTCAGTCGGCAATGGAACAGGACCAACCACTGTAGCTTCGTTGCGCTCAGCGGTATCAATTATGGTCTTGGTAGCCTGATCAATAACTTTATTGTCATAAGCGCGAATTTTTATGCGAATTCGACTTATTTCACCAGTTTTTTTAGTTGTCGCAGTAGCTGCTTTCATGTTTTTTAATTCAATGGACTAAAGAACTTTTGTTAAATTAGATAAATCTCATATTATCTGCGTTCCGCTCGGAAATGAAAATAAATTTTCATTTCACTCGCTTCACTTGATAACAGAAAAGGGGGTGTTTTGGTTATACACCCCCCATCTACTTTATTTAATAATTTTACTTACCACAGCGGCGCCAACAGTGCGTCCGCCTTCGCGAATAGCGAATTTCATTTTTTCTTCAATAGCAACCGGTTTAATTAATTTGATAATCAAATTAACGGTATCGCCAGGCATAACCATTTCTGTGCCGGCCGGTAAAGTGACTTCACCGGTAACATCGGTTGTTCGGACATAAAATTGTGGTTTATATCCATTAAAAAACGGTTTGTGACGACCACCTTCTTCTTTGTTCAATACGTAAACTTGAGCTTCAAATTCAGTGTGTGGAGTAATAGAACCCGGTTTAGCCAAAACCATACCACGTTCAACTTCTTCTTTCTTAACACCACGAAGCAAGATGCCGGCATTATCACCAGCTTGACCTTCTTTCAAGCTCTTGTTAAACATTTCAATACCGGTAACCACTGTCTTTTGTGGTTCATCGGTCAAACCAACGATAGAAATTTCATCGTTGACATGAATAACACCGCGATCAATACGACCGGTTACAACGGTACCGCGGCCTTCAATAGAGAAGACATCTTCAACGGCCATCAAAAACGGCTTATCAATTTCACGTTGCGGATCCGGGATATATTCATCTAATGTTTTCAAAAGTTCTAAAACAGGTTTAGTTACTTCTTCATCAGTCGGATTTTCCAAAGCTTTTAAGGCTGAACCACGGATAATTGGAGTGGTATCACCAGGAAATTCATATTTATTTAACAAATCACGAACTTCGGCTTCAACCAAATCAATCAATTCCGGATCGGAAACTTGATCAACTTTGTTCAAAAACACAACAATGCGAGGCACACCAACTTGGCGAGACAACAAAATGTGTTCGCGAGTCTGTGGCATCGGACCATCGGCGGCTGACACAACAACAATCGCGCAGTCCATCTGGGCGGCGCCGGTAATCATGTTTTTGATATAATCGGCATGGCCCGGACAATCTACATGAGCATAATGTCGTTTTTCGGTTTCATATTCCACATGAGCAGTGGAAATAGTAATACCGCGGGATTTTGATTCTGGAGCTTTGTCCAAATCTTCAACACCCTTTTTTTGCGCAGTCATTCCGCGCGCGTTCATCACCTGCAAAATTGCAGCGGTAAGAGTAGTCTTACCATGGTCAACGTGGCCAATAGTACCAACGTTAACGTGCGGCTTGTTTCTCAAAAACTCAGCCATATTAATAATTACGCTTTACGGCACTGACCCGAGTGGTCGGGCAGATTTGTTATCCAGCCGTTATTATTTTAAATAAGCCAACAACTTTTTGACTAATTAATAAGCGGTTTATTTCTTATTAATCAAGCATTTTTTTATTAAATTGACAGCTTGATTTACCAGTATAGCAGATTTTAAAAAAAATGCAAGGGGTTAACCTGTGGACAACCGATTTTACCTAAAATACGCCAAAAAACCATTATTCTATCGGTTCCAAATAAAATTTTTCCTCTTCTCCCCCGTCTTCCGGCAAATCGGTCAATGATTCCTCAACACCAAAACCTGCTGGAACACTTTCTTCTGTTTTACTCTTTTCAACTAATTTTGGTTCTTTGTTTTCAATAATTTCTTCGTTTTTTTCAGAAAAATATTCTTTATTTTTTAATACATCACCTAAAGCAACCATATTTCCGGCGGCCGCCTTAATAATTTTTGGTTGTATTGCCGGTTTTATTTCTTTTTTTAATTCAACTTCAACCGATTCATCCAACGGCTGAGCAGAACGCCAATAAGCCACATCACGATTTATTTTATTCATCATTTCTTCTTCGCTTAATTTGGCAATATCCCGGCCGACTTCATTATTTAAAAGTTTTTCATAATCTGACAAAGTCATTAAAGCAAAAACTTCTTCTGTTTCATTATCAGCCACAAAACAACGTTCGCCGGTACGGCGAATTAAATTTAAAAGTTGTTTTAATTGATTATCCTTCATATTATAAATAGAAAGTTAAAAGTTTCTTTCCCACACATTATAACAGTAAAAATTAAAAAGTCAAGCCCTTGACATACACTAATTTTTATGATAAAAAAAGACAGTTCTTTTCAAACATACAATAAAAAAACAAGGAGTAAAAAATGTTAGATTCGACAAAAAAAGAAACTTTTAACTATTTACTTTTAGTAATTGACTATCTCAAACAAAAAAAGGAAGCTGCATTTTACGAAATGGAACAAACACTCAGTCGGCGGCTGAACAAAGAAGAAACTAAACGGCGGCTAAGCAGACAAGAAATTCGTAACGCTATTTATAAACTGATGGACTTGGGCATAATCAGAGTCAACGACAAACTCAAATTTGAATTGACTCCGAATTAATTTTGTTCTTTAAGACACAAACCGCCGATCAAAGGCGGTTTTTCTATTTTAAAACCCCCCTTGACAAAACCCTCAAAATGTGCTATAATATAATGGTATTTAATTAAAGATTTTGGCTAAAATATCACTATTTAAGCCAAATTTAAACCTTAATTTTAAACATATGGGAGAAACATTCAATCCGCAAGAAGAAGCTTTCTTTAAAAAAGGTGATGAAATGTCAGAAAAAAATGAAACTTTAGCTCAAGGCGAAACCACGGTTGGCGCCAAAAAAGCTGAAGAAGTTGAAAAAGATACTGACAGTTGGTTTGAAGACAAACAATAAAAATATTAAAAAACCCCGCTGATAAAGCGGGGTTTTTTAATATTACCATTTTCGTTCGTAACTGTTAGAATCAAAAAATCCTATTTCAGACGGACGAATTATATCCATTTCTTCTTCAGCTATGATTTTAGCAACATTTATTGCTTCTGTGGTCGGGGGTTGTGAATATCTTTTCAATTCATTCTGATAACGTTGAACGCTGCTCCAACCTCTTTTTTCCGTTGGCGGAATATTTTCTTCAAAAGATTGCCTTCCCTGAAGACTTGGATCAAATTCGCTAATATGCGAAGGTTTCCAATCTTTAGGAGTTACACCAACTTGTTCCATGTGTGGAATCAATGAATCACCACGATATTTTGATGCCATATTTTTTATATTATATTTAAATTATAACAAAAAAACAGTCAAAAGTCAATTAAACTAAACGGCTGCCAACAAAAAATCCGACCCCGCCTTTAAAGGCGAAACCGGATTATTTTTCCAAATCGTAATTAAATTTTCTTAAATACCACTTTACTCATCAAACAAGTATTGCTCTGCTGACAATGTCGCGTATTGAAAGTATAATCTTTTTGAAATTTTAAATTAACTACATCATAAGGACATTGGATTATTTGTCCGCCGATAAAATAATTAGCAAATCTACATTTGTTCTCAGCTATAGTTTTTGTGCTTTCAAAAACTCCCCTCTTAGAAACATGGATCTCCATATTGCCATCATATTTTTCCAAAAATTAATGGACCAAATCTTTATATTCCAAAACGGGCATTGTAATTTTTGTATCTGTAAAAAATTCTTTTTTCGGATTATCCAATTCTCTAATGCTGGATATAAAAAATACATCGCAAGAATAATTTGATTCCAATTCTTTGGCGGTGGATAATAAATCTTCCAAATCGCTTGTCTTGGAAACCATATAACAAACTTCAAACGGAATATCGGTTTTAGGCAAATTATCAACTGATTTTAAATTACCCGATTTGCAATATAATGAAATTCTTAGTTTCGCGCCTTGAAAATCTTCTTTTTTGTATTTGTTTAAAAAATAACCGTTGGTATAAATAGTGGTTTTTAAATAATGGTCTTTATTAATTTTTAACATCTCTTTCAGATTCGGATGAAGCAACGGCTCACCGCCCAAAATATTAATTTGCTGTCCGCCTTTAGTTATAAATTGTTCTACAACTTTTTTATATTCATCCAAACTGATGTTGGAATTATCTGCCATGGCGTTGCGAGCAAAACATCCGTCGCATTTTAAATTACAACAATTAGTAATGAAAATTTGAAGGGTATTTCTTCGTCCAGTCGGTAATTCTTCATATTTATTCCAAGGGAAAAACATAGTTTTTAAATCAAAAATAATAATGTAATGACACACTAGCAAAAAATATGAACGGCGTCAAGTGATTTCATTTGTAATAACTACAGCTTCCAAAAAGACAATAGAACTCATTAACAAAAAATCACCCCGAATTTTCGGGGTGATTTTTTAATTGATTTTATTTCTGTTTTCCGGTAATGATATTTTGCGCTACATTATTCGGCACATCGGCATAATTGGCAAATTCCATTGTGGAACTGGCTCGGCCCTGTGACATATTGCGCAAAGAAGTGACATAACCAAACATGCTGGCTAACGGAACAATCGCTTTAACAACTTTCATTTGTCCGCGATCGGTCATTTCCTGAATTTGTCCTCGTTTGGAATTCAAATCACCAATCACATCACCCATAAATTGTTCCGGAGTCACTACTTCCACTTTCATAATCGGTTCCATAATTACAGGATTGGCTTTTCGACAAGCGGCTTGAAACGCCATTGAACCGGCCATTTTGAAAGACATTTCGGATGAATCAACTTCATGATAAGAACCATCATAACAAGTAACCTTGATATCCACCACCGGATAACCAGCTTGAATACCGCGAGTTAAAGATTCTTTTACACCTTTTTCAATTGCCGGAATATATTCACGAGGAATAACACCGCCTTTAACTTCATCAACAAACTCAAAACCCTTTCCTGGTTCTTGAGGTTCAACCCGCAACCAGCAATGACCATATTGTCCGCGACCGCCGGATTGTTTGATATATTTGCCTTCAGCTTCAGCTTCATTTCTTACAGTTTCTTTGTAAGCAACTTGCGGAGCACCGACATTCGCCTCAACTTTAAATTCGCGTTTCATGCGATCAACAATAATATCTAAATGCAACTCGCCCATACCGGCAATAATTGTCTGTAAAGTTTCTTCATCAGTATGAACTTTAAAAGTCGGATCTTCTTCTGCCAGTTTCTGCATAGCCATGCCGATTTTTTCCTGATCAGCTTTTGTTTTAGGTTCAATAGCAATAGAAATAACTGGTTCCGGAAATACAATTTTTTCCAAAACAATCGGATGATTAGGATCGCACAAAGTGTCACCGGTGATGGTATTTTTTAAACCGATGGCGGCGGCGATTTCTCCGGAATAAACTTCATTCACATCTTCACGATGATTAGCATGCATTCGAACAATTCTTCCTAAACGCTCTTTTTGTCCATTGGAAGAATTAAGCAAATAACTGCCAGCAGTTATCATGCCGGAATAAACACGGAAAAAAATCAATCGTCCGACAAACGGATCAGTGGCTACTTTAAAAGCTAGAGCCGCAAAAGGTTCTTCGTCAGAAGCTTGGCGACTTACTTCAGCTTCAGTATCAGGATCAATACCTTTTACCGGCGGTAAATCAGTCGGAGACGGCAAATACCAAACAACTGAGTCTAACATCATTTGAACGCCAATATTTGACAACGCCGATCCGCAAAGAACCGGATAAATTTCACTTTTTAAAACTTGTTGGCGAATACCGGCTTTGATTTCTTCATTAGTTAAAGTTTCACCGTTTAAATACCGATTAGTATAATCATCGTTAACTTCTGAAACTTTTTCCACCAATTTTTTTCTATGTTCAATAACCAAATCTTTCATATCATCCGGAATCGGAATTTCAATGACATTTTCTCCGTTTTTACCTTCAAATTTAAAAGCTTTTTCTTCAATCAAATCAACTAAACCAGTAAAAGTTCCTTCAGCGCCGATTGGCAACTGAACGGCGTAAGCCTGATTAGACAAACGTTCTCGGATTGAAGCTAAACTCATATAAAAATCCGCGCCCATTTTATCCATCTTGTTAATAAAAGCGACACGAGAAACATGATATTTGTCAGCCTGATGCCAAACCGTTTCTGATTGAGGTTCCACACCTTGTGAACCATCAAACACGGCTACCGCTCCGTCTAAAACACGCAATGAGCGTTCTACTTCCACAGTAAAATCAACGTGTCCTGGAGTATCAATAATATTGATACGAAAACCTTTCCAAAAACAAGTGGTGGCGGCTGAAGTAATGGTAATTCCACGTTCTCTTTCCTGTTCCATCCAATCCATTTCCGCGGCTCCTTCATGGACTTCTCCAATTTTATGTTTTTTTCCGGTATAGAATAAAACACGCTCGGTGGCAGTTGTTTTGCCGGCATCAATATGAGCCATGATACCGATATTACGTGTCTTGTCCAAAGTATATTCACGAGGCATATAACGATTTTGATTAAAAAGTTATAAAATTAAAAATTATTTGGCAAAACGGGCGAAATGAGCAAAAGCTTTATTGGCTTCAGCCATACGATGAACATCATCTCTCTTTTTGATAGCATCACCGACTCCTTCAACTGTTTCCATTAAAACTTCCGCTAACTTTTCCGACATTTTTTTGCCTTTACGTCCGCGAGCCGCATCAATAATCCAACGGAAAGCCAAAGCGTTTTGGCGTTCTCCTCTAACAGGCAACGGAACTTGATAGTTGGCGCCACCAACGCGTCGTGAACGAACTTCAACTTGCGGCGAAATAAGCTGAATTGCTTCTTCAAAAATTTTAATCGGATCTTTTTTAGTAGTGACAGCAATTTGGTCCAAAGCATTATAAACAATGGTTTGGGCGGTTATTTTTTTACCACCCATCATCACATAATTTATAAACTTGCCCAAAATGACATGTCCATATTTAGGATCAGGCTTCAAAACCCTTTTAATTACTTGTTTACCTCTCATAATATTTTAAATTAGAAATTGGAAATTAGAAATTATTTTTTAGCTGAGTGGGATAAATGAAAATTTATTTTCATTTCCGAGCGAACAACAAAAATATGCTTTATTTATTGTTTAACCGCTTTCGGTCTCTTGCTGCCATAAATACTGCGTCCGCGTCGACGAGATTCAATACCTTGAGTATCATAAACTCCGCGAACGATATGATAACGAACACCCGGTAAATCTTTCACGCGACCGCCGCGCAACAAAACAATTGAGTGCTCCTGTAAATTATGTCCTTCACCCGGAATGTAAGCAATAACTTCCATACCATTGGACAAACGAACTTTTGCCACTTTTCTCAAAGCCGAATTCGGTTTCTTTGGTGTAGTGGTATAAACTTTAGTACAAACTCCGCGTTTAAAAGACGAACCCTTTGAAAGCACGGTTTTCTTGCGGTGTAAATTGTCGGTCATAAATTGCAAAGCAGGGGTTTTTGATTTAACCACCTTGTTTTTGCGACCTTTCCGCAATACCTGATTAATAGTAGGCATAGTACAAAATTTTTAATTTATAATTTATATTTTTTTGAATAAAAAAGACTGAACGAAATGCTCAGCCACGAGTTTTTGTTTAGTCTCACGTTCTGCGAATAGAATACATTATTTTTATAAATGTGTCAATAGTTATTAAAGTGGATAAAAAGGCCCCGCATAAATGCGGGGCCGAAGAGCCAAAGGAACAAAGGGTCAAAGAGTCAAAAAATATAAGGGAACAAGAATCAGCAAGAGAATACGCGGAGGTCGGCGCACCACCTGCTCGGAAACCCAACCGAATGGGCGCGCACGTCCCAGCCGCCATCGAGCCGGTTCACATACACAGCGCGAAGCACCCTGTTGACATCGAGAACATAGAAAATGTTCGCATAGCCGTTGGTGAGAAGTACGCCCGCCTCGCCATTTGGCTGGATCTTCAAGAGCTCATAGATGCCGGACATAGTAACTTCGACCTTAGCTTTGCCGCCGAGGTCATCAATAATTTCGCAATCCAACGAAGCCGCCTTACAGAGGTCGTGGTGAGGATGCGGAACAACCAAATCCTTTACTTCTTCAGTCTTGCTGTAAAACCACAACTTGAAGTTGTCGCCGATATAACTGAACTTTACTGCGGCGTTGGACAGCGTGAAATTGTCGGCGACAACGAACTTATTGACAGCGGTTTCCAAAAATCCATCCGGATTCTTGAGGAACTTCTGAAAATTGGCGGACGTAACTCGTCCGGCCTCCACCTGCCTAAAAAATTCCTTCATCTGTTTGAAACTGGGTTGTAACATTCTATCATCTCCTTGCATCCGCAGTATTTAAACAATACATCCGACATCATTGCCAAACATACTGCCAATAAACCTGACGGACACGGTAAAAAGAACCGATGTTTTAATATCATAAAAAATATCTCCTGTCAATCAGACAAAAAAATGCCCTCAACATTTCTGTTGAGGGCAAAAGAGCGAAGAAAAGCGGCTTGACCACTTTTTGGTGATGGGCTATTACTTTTCCGGGGTGAAAATGGAGAGCGTGTAGCAACTCAGGCAGTTGCACTGAATGCGAGAAATGCGGATACATCTCGTTTTGCGGTTGATGCTGAAGTATCGATGAACCATATGAATTTTGGTTTCCTGACAAGTATCACACATAAGCCACTCAAACTTCATTTTAGAAATCATTTTCTGCTCCTGTTTTTGTTTTATCCGCTCGCTATTAGCGATTGGAATATCATTGTTAAAGAACAATTTATAAATAAAACTTGAAATTACTGCGTTGCTCATATAATGAAAAATAAATTTTTCATCTATTCACAACTTGTGTGTTTATAAATAAAACTTGAAATTACTGCGTTGCTCATATAATGAAAAATAAATTTTTCATCTATTCACAACTTGAAATTATAGCACATTTTTGGGTTTTTGTCAAATATTATGTTTTTACAAAAAATAAACTTTAACCATTGAAAAAATATCAGTTTTATAATATAGTATGTGTGTTGAATCAACCTAACATTATGAACCCAGAAAAACCTATTGCTCAATTTTTTGATGGTGAACGCCAAGTTAAAATTCTGCCACCGGAACAGGAAGATATTTATAATATCCAAAAAAATATTCCAACTGTAAATATTGAAATAACCGCCGAAGAAGCAAAATCAAAAAGCTCTTTAGATAAAATAACATTTCTGCCGGAAGATGAGAAAGAATTAAAACTTAAAGGAAAAATATCCCCTGAACGAATAAAAAAATATTTAAAACCGGAAAATGGCGAAAGATTGGAAATTTTTAAAATATCAAAAGCAAAAATAAATTTAATCGCTTTCCAAAATGTAGATGAGCGTCGAGCCGGGTTATTCGCCTATTACGCCGGAACAAATAAACAACCATTAACTTATACCGAGTTACTGCTCGCCTTTCACAAAAACGGATGGATGAAAGAAATAGGCATGTTGGAAGATGAAATAAAAAAACGCAGTTTAGATACCGACAGTTTAATTTATTATTTTCCGGCCGATACAGTTTACGGACGTAAAAAAACAAAATAAAATTTTACAAATCATCAATATCTCTAAGGAAACTCCCGGGAGATATTTTTTTTGGCTGAAATTCTTCCTCCTCTGAAATATAAGATACACCTGCCTCCGAATCATTAAACGAAGTATTGTGGTTACTAATGAGAAGAGAGTGGTCTTCCAATAAATCCGGACTAATTTCTTCCAAAAACACACTCGGACCAGTAAGTGAATCGCCGAATGAACCGCCGGACATTGGATAAGTCAAATATAAATTTTCCTTCGCCCGAGTGATGCCAACATAAAATAACCGGCGTTCTTCTTCCAAACCGCCATCTTCGCGCAAAGCCCGATCGTTAGGAAAAGCGCCACGCGCCACATTCATAATAAAAACATTTTTCCATTCCAAACCCTTAGCTTGATGGAGGGTAGATAAAATAATTCTATCCGAAGAAACCACGCGCTTACCATTTTTTAAAGCAAAATTTTCCGCCAAAGCCGCTTCAGCCAAAAAATCATCCAAAGAATCGTGTTGCTTGGCGAAAATAATTAATTGTTTTAAATCACTTAATCTCTCAGCGGCGTCTAAATATTCACTGGATAAATAATCAGCATAAGGAGACTCAACCACCACTTCAATCATATCCGACGGTTTTTTCTCCGAAGACATTAAGGCTGAATAAATATTAAGAAAATTTTGCCATCCGCCGGTCGCCCTATCTCCCAATGATTCACCGATTTGTTTTAACTCATCAATATTTGCCGCACCGGTAGACATTGAAATAATTTTCATCGCACCAGCCGGACCAATTCCTTCTTCGTGTAATAATACCCGAAGCCAAGCGGATGTATCCGACGGATTATGCCGCAATCGTAAATAAGCCAAAACATCTTTAATGTGCGCCCGTTCAAAAAACCTCAATCCACCGCGATAATCATATCCTATTCCACGCCGTACCAATTCCATTTCCAATTGTTGAGAATGATATGCCGCACGGAACAACACGGCGATTTCCGATGTTGCTGTGCCGGCTTTTAATTTTTTTTCAATTTCACCGGCGATAAACTTGGCTTCTGATGACTGATCCAAATGCGGTTTAAGCAACGGTTTGGCGCCGCCAAATAAAATTGTTTTTAAAACTTTCTTATACTGTTTTAAATTTTTTGAAATAATACTGTTAGCCACATCCAAAACGGTTTGATAAGAACGATAATTGGTTTCTAATTTAAAAACCTTAGCACCCAAATAATCACATTCAAAATTCAAAATATTTTTAACATCGGCGGCGCGGAAAGAATAAATACTTTGCGCATCATCGCCAACCACCAAAACATTATTATGAACCGAGGATAATTTTTTAATAATAGATGACTGTAAACGATTGGTGTCCTGATATTCATCAACTAAAATATACTGAAACTGTTCAGATAATCGTCGACAAATTTCAGGATTCTGTAAAAGCAAAAGTAAATTAACCAACAAATCATCAAAATCCATGGCATTGGCTTCTTTTTTTGATTTTGAATATTCACAAGCAATTTTTTCCAAAACAGGAACATATTCAAACCAATTCGGATATTTCAAATCCACCACATCGGACAACGGTAATTCGGCGTTTCGGCTAAAACTAATAATATTTTTAATAGCGCCGATGGAAGGAAATTTTTTTTCAACCGTTGTATCTTTACAATTTTTAACACAAATTTTTAACAACGACTCGCTGTCATCCTCATCTAAAATGGTAAAATTATTTTTATAATCAAGCAATGAAGAATATTTCCTTAAAATTTTGTGAGCAATACTGTGAAAAGTTCCCGCCCAAGGCAAACGACTGTCGCGGCCAGTTAAATTTTTCACTCGATTAACCATTTCCGCCGACGCTTTATTGGTAAAAGTCAATAATAAAATTTTATCCTCAGAAATTCCTTTTTCCAACAAATAAGCGACACGGTAAGTGACTACTCTGGTTTTTCCGGAACCAGCGCCGGCTAAAACCAAACAAGGACCGTCGCCCTGATAGACGACGGCCAATTGTTCTTGGTTAAGTTCTGTCGGAAAATCAATCATGTAAATTTTGTTTACCAATCTTTCGTCGGATTTTCCAATTCTTCAATTATCTGTTCTCTTACTTTTTTTAAAGTACCTTCAAAAAAAAGATATTCACTGTCACTTTGTAAAAATATTTTAACTTCAAAACGCGGTTCATTGCCTTTTTTTCCCCCATTTTTTTCTTTCTTAATGCAAATAATATCTTTGATTTTATCTTGTAATCCACGATTTTCAAAAAAAATTCTTAATACTTCCGTCGCTGCTTTGGATGAATCTTCGTTTAATACTTCCGTTCTAAAAGATTTTAACGAGGGTTTTTCATCAATCATCTCTTCTTCCAAATCTTTTTCTGGAACAAATGTTTTTTTACGCGGTGCAAATTTTTCCGCTTCAGCCAACAATTTTGGAATAGTTTTATTTTTTAATACTATTCTGGCTTTTTTAGTATTTTCTGCCTGCTCATCATATTGAATTAAAAATTTTTCAGTATAACGAACCCTTTTTTCTCCTTCAGGCGTAGTGTACTCTTCAATTAAACCATCTTCAATAGCAAAATTATAATCACCATTATCAGGATCCGGACGACCAAAATACGTGCGCTCGCCAACCGCAAAATCGACTTGTCTCGGATAATTCATTTTTTCTTTTTTATCAGAAATTTCAGGACAGTATCTTTCGTTCATAAAATTAAATTAATTAAAAATCATCCTTATCATAACAAAGATTGATTTTTTGGTCAAAGGGTGTTAAATTAAATCATAAAAACACTATCAATTATATAAATATGAAAACAAACAATTTTTTCAAAATTATCCATAAAGATAAAAAAACACGCGCTAGAATCGGCATTATTCACACTGATCATGGCGATATTGAAACTCCGGTTTTTATGCCGGTAGGAACGCAAGCGACAGTAAAAACTCTTGACCAAACTGATTTGAATGATTTAAAAACTAAAATTATTCTGGGCAATATTTATCATCTGCATTTACGCCCAGGTGAAAATTTAATTTCTAAATTCGGTGGTTTGCACAAATTCATGAATTGGAACAAACCGATTTTAACTGACAGCGGAGGATTTCAAGTGTTCAGTTTAGGTTTGCAAAAAACAAATAAAAACGGTGAAAATTTAATAAAAATTGATGAAAATGGCGTAACTTTTCGTTCACATATTGACGGCTCAAAACATCGTTTCACACCGGAAAACGCTACGCAAATCCAGCACAAAATAGGCGCTGATATTATTATGGCTTTTGACGAATGTACACCTGATTCGGCTGATTTAAAATATACAAAAGAAGCGATGGAACGAACACATCGCTGGGCTAAACGATGTGTTAAGGAACATAAAAAATTAAATAAAAAAAATAATTACCAACAATTTTTATTTGGTATAATCCAGGGCGCAAATCATAAAAATCTACGGCAAGAATCAGCTAAATTTATTTCCCAATTAGATTTTGACGGAATTGCCATCGGCGGAGAATCAATCGGATATAATATGAAAGCGACAAAAAATATTTTGAACTGGGTGTGGCCTTTTATTCCTGAAAACAAACCCCACTATGCCATGGGGGTAGGATTATCACCGACTGACCTGTTGGAAGTAATTGCCGGCGGGATTGATATGTTTGATTGTGTAGCTCCAACTCGCCTTGCTCGACACGGTATGTTTTTTGTTCACGATAAAAAAAATAAATTCCGATTAAATATTACCAACGCCACTTTTACCAAAGACAGTAAACCGATTGATGACAAATGCTCCTGCTTAACTTGTAAAAATTATTCCAGAGCTTATCTACACCATCTTTTTACGACCGATGAACTAACCGGTATGCGATTAGCTACTATTCATAATATTCATTTTATGTTGGAATTGATGAATAAAACGCGTCAAGCGATAAAAAATAATAAATTTTCCGAATTCAAAAAAACTTGGTATAAATAAAATAAACTCAAAAAACCCGCTAAAAGCGGGTTTTTTGTTTTATAAAATAATTCCTACTGTCCGATGGGTGAATAAAAACAAAGTATTGACAAAATCATAAAAATATGTTATTATACTCCGTTGTTCTTTAGAAAAATAACTAAACGGCCATTAATGGCCCAAAAACAAGGAGAAAAACAATGAAATATCCGACAATGTTCATTGCTCGCGTGATGATAACTCTGCCAGAACAGAAACAGCTTCGCGCCGCACTGAACTCCGGCGTGGACACCCCTGTCGGTGAATATCTCTATCAGATGTGCTACTTCAAGCTCACTCCGGACTACATCCTCAATAAAGTAAGAATGCCGCCCGGCACAAAGGAACGACAAATAGCCCAAAGAATTCTGAAATGTCGTGAACTCTACGCCGAATGGCGCCGTCTCTACATCAAGGAATGGCGCCAGACAAAACAAAAAAATTAACCTCGTCAGCCGACTGCTCTTTTCCAAAAAAAAGACCCCCGCGACTATAATTGTCCGGGGGTCATTTTAATTTTATGATGATTATTTAACAAGACATTCTCTTCCTTGAATAATATCCATCGCGCCGGGAGTAGCGCCTTTTATCAACTCATCAGTTCTTTCCTTGCCAAGTTTATCCAAAAAACATTCCTGCATAGCCGGCGTTATTTCTGTCGGCAACAAATCAACATTAACTCCCAAATTTTCTAAAGTTTTTTCTTGTTCTGCGTTAAGCAACGGGTTTTTATCATTAGACACATTTGTTTTTTCAACATTAACATCGACGACAGAAGAATTTTCGGTTATATTTTGGCTTAAATAACTATTAATAATCCCACCGATTAATTTTACCCTTAAATTCATCGGATTAAAAACAATAATAATTAGAGATACTATGGCTAATAAAATTATTATGACCAATGACTGTATTATTTTTTTCATAAAATTAATTAAAATATTTATTAATGACAATTACAACTTGCTTGGTTGTAATTTTTATTTTAAAAAATTAATCTGCTATTCTTAAATTCATGCCTAGCGCCAATTCAATTGCTAATCTCACATTTTCCTTATCACTCACTTCTCCCAGAGTTCCGCTGTAAAAAGTTATTTTTCCTTGTTTAGGAAAAATCCATCCACCTTCTAAATCACGCCTATCTTTATCCCGCGTCATTTTACCATGTCCTGATTTTGCCACAGTCACAACAAAATTGTCTTTGTTCACAGCATAAGCCAACTGATCAATTTTTTTTAAATTAACTCCTTCCAGTTCAAAGGACTTGCGAACTTCATAGGGACTATAATGTTGAAATTCATTTTGAAATTTTTCCATAAAAAATAATTATAAACAAACTTATTGTAAGTTTATCATAAAAAGCATATAATTTCAAATGTATTTTACTTTAACTTTATGATACACATTAATTTAATTTGTCTTGGAAAACTTAAAGAAAAATTTTGGCGTGAAGCCGAAAATGAATACCTAAAACGTTTATCTGCTTTCTCTAAAATAAAAATTCATGAATTAAAGGAAGAATCATTTAATGAAAAAAATTCGCCTAAAATCATAAAACAAAAAGAGGCGGAGAAAATTTTATCAATTTTAAAAAAACAAGACGGTTTAATTATTGCGCTAGATGAACACGGCCAACAATTTTCTTCAATTGCTTTTGCCGAAAAAATAAAACCAGCCGGAAAAATTACTTTTATTATCGGCGGACCGCTTGGTTTAGATGAATCTGTTTTAAAAATCGCCAATTTAAAACTTTCCCTGTCATCAATGACTTTTACCCACCAAATGGTTCGGGTAATTCTTTGGGAACAAACTTACCGGGCAATGATGATTAATAGCAACAGAAAATATCACTATTGATTGCTAAAAACTGTAAATCTGTTAGAATAAACATAATCCCCGCGCCAAGAGCGGCGGGGTATCTGGACAAGTTTTTTAAAAGCAGTGTCGGCTCCGCCGACATTATTCACACTATTGTCCGCTTATCCTGCGACAAAATCACAGAATAATCGCGGACTTTTAATAAAGAGACTTTTCTTTCTTATATTATATATTATGAACAAAAAAGAAATTATCGTATCCGGCATTCAGCCAACAGGAAATCTGCATATCGGCAATTATTTGGGCGCTGTAAAAAAATGGGTGGAACTGCAAAATTCCGGTAAATATGAAATGTACATTTTTATCGCTGATTTGCACGCCTTAACCGGAAAAATGACAGCTGACGAACTGCGGACACAAATTAACAAAACTTGCGCCGAATTGCTGGCGGCCGGCATTGACCCGAAAAAAACCACTTTTTTTGTTCAATCACACATTCAGGAACATGCCGAACTGGCCTGGATTTTTAATTGTGTCACACCGATAAATGAACTAGAACGAATGACCCAATATAAAGATAAGGTAGCGCAATTTAAAAATGCCACCGCTGGACTGTTTACTTATCCAATTCTGCAAGCGGCAGATATTTTGCTTTATCATGGTGACTTGGTGCCGGTCGGACAAGATCAAATACAGCATGTGGAATTAACCCGCGACACTGCCCGCTGGTTTAACAATAAATACGAACAATATTTTCCTGAAACAAAACACTTGCTCACTCCGACGCCAAAAATTATGAGCTTGCTTGAACCCAATAAAAAAATGAGTAAAAGTTTGGGACAAGACCATGTGATTGAATTATCTGACGAACCGGAAATTATAGAAAACAAAATTAAAAAAGCGGTCACTGCCACAGAAGGAGGAGGTGTGGCACCGGGTGTGGCCAACTTATTGGTCTTAATAAAAGAATTTGGTGACCAAAAAACTTATGAAAAATTTATCCAAATGGAAAAAGATAAAACCATCCGCTATGGAGATTTAAAAAAAGAATTAGGCGAAGCTGTTGGCAAATATTTTTCCAACTTTCGAACCGAACGGGCTAAACTTTTGAGAGATGAAAAAAAATTAACCAAGATAATGTCAGTCGGAACAAAAAAAGCTAAAAAGGTCGCGGAAAAAACCATGATTGACATCAGAAAAATAATCGGTCTTAAATAAAATTTTATGTCTGAAACAATAGAACCATCTTTTGGTGATTCTCGTAATATTATTGAGAAATTTGACCAAATTACCAATGAAGATATTGCGTCAGTCAGAAACAAAATCCTTCCAGAATGTTTAGAGGAATTTGATTCTCTAAATCAAGAAACAAAAATGCGATTTGCTCTTTTAAACAAACTGTCACCGTCTGAAATTAAACAAATACTGACCGCCGGATATCTGCCTGGTTTACACAATATTAAAAACGAATTAACAAAATATTACTTACTCACTAACCAATAATTATGGAAAATCAAACTGCGCCCGCTTCTGCTAAAATAATTATCATTAAAAATATATATTTTTACCTTGTTTCGTTTGTCGCTTTAATGATGGTGGTTTTTGCTTTGGCTAATTTGATAAATATTGCTTTAAAAACTTGGGTTTTTACTAATGCGGATAATTTTTACTATGGTCCGATTTCAACAGAATGCGGTATTCTGGTAAAATCAACCGACTCTGCAGAAAATGCCACCACCAGACAAATGACTCCTGAGGAGTGCATTAAACAAGACGAAACTAATCGCCAACGTGAAAAAGACAGTCAAGCTTCCCAAAAACAACGCGATGCTGTGCGTGATATATCTTTAATTGTTGTTGGTATTCCGCTATTTATTCTTCATTGGCGCGCTTTAAGAAAAAAAGAAAATGTCTAATCGACGCTGGATAAAACAAATAATTTTTATCGCGCTGGCCTTGGTATTGATTATTCCTAGCTGGCGATTTATTGACAAAAAAATAATCAAACAAAAAAAAGATATTCAATCGTCATCTGTTATTAATAATATGATTTTAAATAGTATTGCTTTTAAGCGTAATGGTTATTTGCCGGCAAAATACTCATGTGACGGTCTTAATGTAAATCCTCCGCTAAAAATTACAGAAATTCCTACTAATGCTTCCAGTTTAGTTTTAATTTTTAACGATCCGGATACGGACACCGGACAATGGACTCATTGGTTATTATGGAATATTTCTCCTACCACAAAAATAATCGAAGAAAATAATATACCAGAAGAAGCGATTGTCGGCCAAAATGATTTTGGAAACAAAAAATATGAAGGACCTTGTCCGCCAAATGGTACACATCATTATATTTTTGAACTTTATGCTTTGGACAATAAATTAAATCTGCCGGATGGGGCCGATAAAAATATGGTAAAAGAAGCCATGATTGGACACATAATCACCCAAACAGAATTAACCGGACTTTACAGTCGTTAAAATATGACAACAAAACTACAATTACAAAAAGGTTTTTCTGCCGCAATCAATGAGGCAAAAAAAGGTATCCGCCAAAAACATGGCGGACCTTTCGGCGCGGCTATAATTAAAAATGAAAAAATTATAGCTCTTGGACACAATACTGTTTTAAAAAATAACGATCCAACCGCTCATGCCGAAATAAATGCCATACGCGCCGCGACAAAAAAATTAAAATCTCCACATCTAAAAAATTGTATTTTAATCGCCACTTCTGAACCATGCCCAATGTGCTTAACAACATCATACTGGGCAAAAATAAAAGCCATTTATTATGCTCTGCCAAAATCGGTTGCCGACGATGCCGGGTTTCAAGATAATTTTATTTATAAAGATTTGGCCAAACCAATAAAAAAAAGAAAATTAAAATTAATTTGTTTTCCTTCTTCTATTAAAGACAGTAAAATGATTTTTACCGACTGGAAAAAAACCGGAAAATTATACTAAAAACTAAATTATCTAAATCACCACTCTATTCCGTCTCATTGACGGAATTTTGTTTATTGACAATTAACCAATTTAATGATATATAAATAATATTAGAGTTCTTTTAAAACACAACCAAAAAGGAGAAAAATGTTCACCAAAAAAATTTTGGAGCGTTATGCGCAAGTCTTGGTTTGGGCTTTAGAGCAAGCAAGGGCTGGTTCGGGTGGAATTTACCGCCCTGGCGATATTGTATCAATAACTTTCCACATCGGCGGCTTAAAGTTGGCAGAAGCTGTCCATAAAACACTTCTGTCCAAAGGTCTCTGTCCTGTTCTTGAATTAAGACAAACCGCCGGAATGGAATCAAATTTCTACAAATTAGCCAATGACCAGCAAATGGAATTTCGCACTCCTTGGTGCGACCAGCTATGCCATTCGTTAAACGGCGATATTTATATCTTGGCTCCGGATTCTATTTCCCATCTGGTCAAAACTGATCCAAAAAAACTTTCCCGGCGGGCGATAATTTTAAAACAAGGCCAAAAAATTCTTGAGAAACGTGAAGAATGTGGAGAATACGGATGGACACTCTGTTGCTTGCCAACCGCCGCTCAAGCTGCGGCAGCCGGAATGACTATTCGTGAATATGGCAACGAAATCATCCGAGCCTGTTATTTAGACAATAATAATCCGGTTGCAATCTGGGAATCTTTAACAAGAAAATCACAACACATCAAAAACTGGTTAAAACAACTAGATATCAGACATGTTCATGTTGAATCAGATAATATCGACTTATCGGTCAATATCGGACAAGATAGAAAATGGGTTGGTTTTTCCGGTTGCAATATCCCGGGTTTTGAAATTTTTACTTCACCGGATTATCGTGGCACCAATGGTATCTACTACTCCAATATGCCATCCTATCGTCTCGGACACTTAATTCGTGGCGTAAGGCTGGAATTCAAACAGGGCGATGTCGTCCGTGCCACAGCTGAAGAAGGTGAGGATTTTCTGCGCGGACAACTAAATACCGATACCGGTGCAAAACGTTTGGGTGAATTTTCGCTGACCGACAAAAGAATGTCGCCAATCAGCCGTTTCATGGCAGAAACGCTCTACGACGAAAACGTCGGCAATCCAAATGGAAATTGCCACGTGGCCATCGGTAACAGCTATAGTGATACATACAGTGGAAACGAACAGTTAAACGACGAAAAAAAATCACTGCTCGGCTTCAACGATTCAGCCATCCACTGGGATTTGGTCAATACCGAATCAAAACGCGTCACCGCCCTTCTTAAAGGCGGTGTAAAAAAAGTAATCTACGACGACGGAATCTTTTTGGTTGATTAAAATTTTTTAATCTTTAAGCCCTCTGTAATGCAGAGGGCTTTTTTAAAAAAACTAAACTTTTCTGTTGCGTACAATAACAAAAACCAAAAAAATAGTCATTAAAGCAATTAATCCAAATAAACCAAACACCACCGTCGGTTTATCCGCCAAAGGCAATCTGGACAAATTCATTCCATAAATTCCAGCCAACAAAGTTAAAGGCATTAATCCTACTGAAATAAAAGTCAAAATACTGATTACCCGATTTGTGTGTTGTGAAATAAGAGATTCATTTGTCCAATGCAATCCATCAATCATATCTTTAAAATTTTCCACTTCCACCCACATTTTTTCTATATAATCATGAATGTTGTCAAAATAATCACCCATTTCCTGAGGAATAAAGTCACGGTTGATGTTAGTCATGGTGGCTAAAGTAAATCTTTGAGGATCAAGTATCCGGCGCAATGTTAAAACGGAACGACGGATATAAGCTAAATCATGAGCCACGCTTTTTAATTCATTCTCATAAACATTATCCTCAACTCGTCCAATTTGATTATCAATTAAATCAATCACCGCGTATGATTCGCGAAATAATTTTTCCATTAATTTATACAAAATAAAACTCGGACTTTTGTCTAACCACATCTTTTTAAATTTGGCGCTTTGGGCTATTTTATTAAAAAAATTTTCAAATGCCGGAAATGGTTTTTGAGAAATTGTTATCAATGTATCGCCGGTAATAAAAATATCCACCTCTAAACCGCGCGTTCTTCTATTTTCTTGGTCATAATAAGGAAAAATAGCAATCAAAAAAAGATAATACTTATAAACATCCAGCTTTGGACGCTGTTGTTCAGACATTACGTCTTCAATATCCAATGTATGAAATTTAAAATTATCCTTAAGATAATTTTCTGTTTCCTCATTAACACTATCAATATATATCCAACGTCCTTTTTTGCCGGTCAATTCTTGAATAGCCATAAATTTAAATATTAGCCATAATTTAATTAAATTTATTATATCAAAAAAATAACTAATCCTCAACAACCAAACTAACAAATTAATACTTGACAAAAGTTTAATTTTGTTGTATAAATATATCACTTAAACAAGTGGGATCCTGACCACTCGGGAGTTTGTACCACTAACATTTTATTCATATGTCAAAAAGAATGGACGCTTTACGCGCCAAAATAGACAAAAACAAAGTGTATCCGATTGACGAAGCGATTGCTTTGATCAAAGACACATCAAATGTTAAATTTGATGCCAGCGTGGAAATTCACGCTTTGTTGGGTGTTGACCCAAAAAAAGGTGAACAACAAATTCGCGCCACCGTTGTCTTGCCTCACGGCACAGGTAGATCAAAAAAAGTCGCCGCTTTTGTTTCTTCTGAAAAAGAAAAAGAAGCCAAAGAAGCCGGGGCTGATTTTATCTACGGTGAAGAAGAAATTAAAAAAATTAAAGATACGGGTAAAATTGAATTTGATATCGCTGTCACCACTCCTGATATGATGCCGAAACTGGCCGCTATCGCTAAAGTGTTAGGACCTAAAGGTTTGATGCCAAACCCAAAAACAGAAACAGTCGGTCCAAATGTCAAAAAAATGGTTGAAGAATTAAAAAAAGGAAAAATTACTTTTAAAAATGATGATACGGCCAATGTTCATCAAAGCATCGGCAAAATCAGTTTCAGCAACGATCAACTAAAAGAAAATTACACGGCTTTTTTAGAAGCATTGCAAAAAGCCAAACCGGCAACAACCAAAGGAACTTATGTAAAAAATTTGGTTATTTCCAGCAGTATGGGCCCGGGAATAAAAATTTCCGACAAATAAAAACAATCAAAAAAAATCCCTCGTTTTTACGAGGGATTTTTTCTTGTCAAAAAGTTACTCAGCTGATAAAATATCGGTATAATTTTATATGATTCAAAACCGCCAACGTCCAGACTGGGACGAATATTTTATGGAAATCGCCAATGCAGCCGCCAAACGCGCCACTTGTGATCGCGGATATAGCGGCTGTGTTATTACACGCGAAAAACAAATTTTAGTCACCGGTTATGTCGGTTCACCAGCCGGATTACCTCATTGTGATGAGATTGGACATAAAATTAAAACTGTCACTCACGAAGATGGACATCAAAGTCAACACTGCCAACGAACCGCCCATGCCGAAGCTAACGCCATCTGTCAGGCGGCAAAAATTGGAACTTCTGTTAACAAAGGAACTCTCTATTGCAAAATGACACCTTGCGCCGCTTGCGCCAAAATGATAATCAATTCCGGAATCGTCCGAGTGGTCTGCGACAAACGTTATCACGAGGGACAAGAAACTGAAGAACTATTCAAGACCGCAAACATAGAATTAAAATATTTTGATGGTAAGCTTGAACATTATGACAAACAATAAAATTATTTTTGGTTTTACCGGACAATTATCATGTGGAAAAGGAACGGCAGCTAAATATTTGGAACAAAAATATAATGCTCAAACTTACCGCTTTTCTACTAAACTGAGAAACCTGCTTGATGCTATATATATAGAACACTCGCGCGACGCAATGATAAAAATGTCGGAAGCTGTGCGATCAATTTTTGGCGAAGATATTTTAGCTAAAGCGATGGCTAAAGATGCCGCCAATGATTCAAATCCAATTGTTGTGGTTGAAGGAATCCGCCGGCCAGCTGACATTGAATTTCTTAAAGAACTGCCTAATTTTATTTTAGTTGAAATTTTTGCCGAACCAGAAACAAGATACCAGCGTCTGATCAAACGCAGAGAAAATTCCGATGATAATTCAAAAACTTACAAACAATTTTTAGCCGACCACCAACGTCCAACTGAACTGAGTATTTCACAAGTAACACCCGAAGCGGTAGAACATATTGATAACAACGGAACAGTGGAAGACTTAAACAAACAACTTGATGTTTTAATTAAAAAATATGCAAATTAAAATAAAAAGATTAGACAAAACTCTTCCTTTGCCAAAATATCATACTGATGGCGCAGCGGCTTTTGATTTTTATGCGCGTGAATCAGGTGTCATAGAACCAAAAACAATAAAACAAATACCAACAAATTTAATTATTGCCACTCCACCGGGTTTTATGATGCTGATTGCATCTCGTTCTAGTCTAGGCGTCAAAAAAGGATTGATGCTTTCTAATTGTGTCGGTATTTTAGATAGTGACTATTGCGGACCAAAAGACGAGATTCTGCTTTCGCTTCATAATTTTACCGACAAACCAATTACTGTTGAGCGAGGTGAGCGACTGGCTCAAGGTATAATTATCAAAATAGAACAAGCGGATTGGAATGAAGTTGAAGAAATGGACATGCCAACTCGTGGCGGATTTGGCAGCACAGGAAAATAACAATTATTATGAAAAATTATTTAGATATCGTTCAACGAATTATTGAGCAAGGCGAACAAAAAGAAAACCGCACCGGAATAGATGCTATTTCCATTGCCGGCGCTTTTTTTGAACATGATATGTCACAAGGTTTCCCTTTATTGACCACAAAAAAAATGCCATTTAAAATAATTGCCACCGAACTTGAATTTTTTATCAAAGGTATTACCGACAAACAATGGTTAAAAGACAGAAATTGCCATATTTGGGATGAATGGTGTTCACCAAAAAAAATTCCTTACGGACACGATGAAATCACTAAACAAAAAATGGCGGATGAACGTGACTTGGGGCCAATCTACGGTTTTCAATGGAGACATTTTAATGCCGATTATAATTCATTTGATTCAGATTATTCCGGACAAGGAGTAGACCAATTAAAAAATTTGGTAGAAAAATTAAAATCAAATCCAACAGACCGCCGAATGATTGTTTCAGCGTGGAATCCATCTAAACTTTCAGAAATGGCCTTACCGCCATGTCACTATTCTTTTCAAGTTACGGTTATTGGAGACAAATTAAATTTATTATGGAATCAACGTTCAGTAGATACTATGCTGGGATTGCCATTTAACATCGCTTCCTATGCTTTATTATTACATTTACTGGCCAAAGAAACCGGTTTAAAAGAAGGAAAACTGGTTGGTTTCTTAGCTGATACTCATATTTACGTTAATCATTTAGAAGGTGCGCGTGAACAACTAAACCGTGATTCAAACATATATATTTTACCAACAATCACCACTGAAAATTTCACTTCAATTTTCAACTGGCAAGCAACTGATTCTAAACTAGAAAATTATCAAAGTCATCCTAAAATAAACTTTTCAATCGCCGTATGAAAACAATACTTTTAATGGCTATAACTGCTGACGGAAAAATTGGAAAACATTCAAAACATTTAGCTGATTGGACTAGTAAGGCAGATAAAAAAATATTCGTAGCGGAAACTAAAAAAGCCGGCGTGATTGTAATGGGACAAACAACGTTTGACACAATCGGAAAACCTTTGCCTAATCGTTTAAACGTTGTAATGAATTTAAATCCAGATAAAACAAAAAATATTTTAGAGCAATTGGAATTTACCAACAGTCCGCCTAAAAAATTACTTGACGAATTATCTGAACGCGGGTTTGAAACCGTTATCCTTGGTGGTGGCGCAACTATTAATGGTCTTTTTCTTGATGCCGAATTGATAGATGAAATATGGCTGACCGTTGAACCAAAAATTTTTGGTTCCGGATTATCTCTTTTTAACAATGTCGATGTAAATTTATCACTTGAATTAATTTCTTTAGAAAAAATTGATACTAACGTTTTACAAATACGGTACAGGGTTATTAAGTAACCTATCCACTTCAAATAAACACCAAATTTTTGATTTATTTTTTATGTTCATAATGCTAGACGGTATTGATGGTTGTGGAAAAAGCACTATTATTCAAGCTTGGAAAGACTATCTAACAACGCAAGGTAATGCTATTTTTGATTTAAAAAAATATTGGCAAGAAACTGGCCGTTATCCAGAGTTTTCAGAATTAAAAAATTATACTTTTATTTTTAGTTGCGAACCAACTTACGTCGGAATTGGAAATGTCATTCGTCAAGAATTAGTCAAAAATGGAAACAATTACCCGGCTAAAGCCACTGCTGAAGCATTCTCGCTAGATCGATTAATTTTATACACCAAACTAATTATTCCTCTGATTAAAAATGGTTGTTGTGTTATTCAAGACCGCGGGGTCAGTTCTTCGTTGGCATACCAAACAACTCAAAATCCTGAACTCACTTTAAAATTTTTATCTTCATTAACCGGCAATAAACTGGCTTTAACATATCGTCCGGATTATTTAGTTCTGCTTGATTTAAAACCGGAAGAAGCAATCAAAAGATTAGGTAAACGGACCAACAAAAAAGACGACGCTATTTTTGAAAAATTAAGTTTTTTAAAAAAACTTTATAAACAATATCATTCTTCCGCTTTTAAAAAAATTTTCACCAAACATGGATCAAAAATTAATTTATTGCCGACAAACGTAAAAATTGATATAATGAAACAACAGGCTGTTGATTTATTAAAAACAATTTTAAATTAATTCAATTTTTATGCTTATTTCCGCCCCAGACATCATTAAACAAAGTTGGTATTTATACGCAAAACATTGGAAAAAACTTTTACCCTATATGGGTTGGCTTTTGATTCCCAACGTAATACTTGGTCTATCGGGTCTCATTAGTTTATATTTGGATAAATACATTAAAGTTGGTCCTTTTATTTTAATAAACAATATAGTAATAACAGCTATTTTTGTTGCCAGTATTGTATTTTCACTTTGGGTAACTATTGCCACAACAAAATTTTTGAAAGAAACTATTACCAACCAACCAACAATTCAATTTAAAGAAAACTTGATGGTTACCAGCACTTTGCTTTGGCCGGTGATTTATACTTCTGTCTTTGTTATGTTAATAGTTGCCGGCGGAACTTTATTGCTGATTATTCCAGGTATAATATTCAGCGTCTGGTATGCGTTTGCTTTTTACGCTGTTATTTTTGACAATCAAAAAGGCACCAAGGCTATGCAATTCAGTAAAAATTTAGTTACCGGACGATGGTGGATTATTCTTTTGCGATTAGCTGTTCCAAGCATATTTTTCGGATTAATACTGGTTACAATAAATTACATAATAAATTTTGGATTAAATTTTATTTTAACCGATTCAGCTTATACTGTAATTACAGGATTATTAACCAGCACGGTTAATGTTTTAATTGCGCCCCTAACAGCCTTAACCGGTATTTTGCTTTACCTCAGCGCTAAAGAAAATCCTGTGCAGATTATTCCACCACCGACAAATATTACTCCTCAAACCAAATAAATAAAAACCCCGTTGTAAAAAACGGGGTTTTTAAATTCACCTAAAAAATAAATATCATTTTCGCTTATTCCAAAATAAAAACGCCCCGAATTAATCGAGGCGTATATGAACGCATTGGATAGGAACTTTAATCAACAAATTCAAGGAATTCGTTGATTTCGTCTTCAAGCTGATCATACGTCCGACTGCCGAGCATGTCGCCGTAACGCACTCCATCGTTGTAAAAAATGAAAAATGGGATTGATTCAAAACCAAACTGATCCCCCAATCCCTGAATTACTGTCGTTTCCACCTCAATAATGGTGATCAATTTTTCATCACGAATATATTCGTAATTTTCATCCAACAGCTCATCGCCATATTGAATGGAGGCAAGTTCCAATCGAGGTACCATATAATTACAAGGTGGACACCAAAAAGCGCCAAACTTAACCAAAACCGGAGTTGAATTATCCTCAAGCATTTCAATGAATTCTTCGTAAGTTTCGGGATGCAACACTTCTGATTCATAGCGATCAATCAAAACTTGAGCGCTGATCGTTATATTATCTTCGGTTACATCATAACCATCAAAACTTAGTTCGGACATTTCTACACCATAACTGAAAAACTTAATAGTCGGCGCAACTGTCACATCAGCATATGAAAAAACTTTTGGCGCCGTATCATAACCTACCTTTGCCAACCACAGCCAAGGCAAATTGCTATTCGTTACGGTAGAAGCGGCGCTAAGGTAAGGATCCACATCATAATTTTCACTCCTAATGAAAATCACCAATACATTGCTCTGCTGAGTCACCCAGTCGTACTGATCTTGATTTTGAATCTCAAAAATCTCTCCCTCGTTCCACGTGTAATGCAATTCGTTTTCATTTGAATTAGAATCGCAAGAACTGAAAAAACACGCCAACATCGCGACAAAAAACATCAGGGGAAAAAACTTAAGTCCGTTTCTCATCTGAATTCTCCTTTCGACCTATCTAAGGTCAAGGTGTTGTAAAAGAACAATTAAACCATTATAGACATGGCTGTTGATTTTTGTCAAACATAACACTATTAAATAATCAAACTCAAATAAATTAATAAATTAATTTACCAATAAAAAACTCCCCATTCGCCTCCGTCAATTGACGAATAGCAAATAGGGAGCAAATCAAACAGATATATTAATCTGAAAGACTATTGAGGAATGCATCAATATCAGATGCTAGTGTCTCATAATAACGACTGCCGAGCATATCGCCGTAACGCACTCCATCGTTGTAAAAAACGAAAAATGGAATAGCGCTAAAACCATACGTCGCACCCATACTGGGAACTTCATCAACATCCACATCAATAATGGTAATCAACTTCTCTTCGCGAACCAAATCACCATTTTCATCCAAAAGATCATCTCCATATTCAATGGAAGCCAGCTCCAATCGTGGAATCATGAAATTGCACGGTCCGCACCAAGTGGCGCCGAACTTGACCAAAATCGGATTGGTCGGATCTGACAGCATCGTCTCCAACTCGGAGGCTGTCTCCGCCTTAATCACATCCGCTTGGTAACGATCAATCAGAATTTGAGCATTGACTGCTACTTGTTCCGCGGAAGCTTCATCGATCAAATCCATTTCTGTCATTTCTACGCCGTAACTGAAAAACTTGAGGGTTGGTGCGGTTTCCACACCGGCATTTTCAAATACTTCCGGCGCGTCGCTCATTTCCACTTTTGCCAACCAAATCCAAGGAATTTGTTCCCCCATTACTTCAGCGGCGAGATTGAGCAACAGATTCGCTTCATCACCATCGGTATCAACAAAAGCCACTATCACATTCGTCCGTTGAATCACCCAATCATACTGCGCTTGATTCGACACAAGGTACACATCTCCCTCATGCCAAGTATACGGCGGCGTTTCAGAATCGGTATCGGTGTCAGAATCGGTATCGGTGTCAGAATCGGTATCGGTGTCAGAATCGGTATCGGTGTTTGGCGGGTCATCCCAGCTATCAACAATGGGCACACAACCAACCATTAGAAACAAACCAAACAAAAACATCGTCGCAACCACCAAAAACTTCTTCATTGTGAGACCTCCTTTTTGGTCTTCCATCAATTGACGGATCGACCGGTTATAAAGAAAAGAACAACAAATTAACATAACATATTTTAAAAAAAATGTCAATATTAAATTTAATTTAATTTAAATTGACTTTTTTGGCTGTCTAAACTAAAATTATAAGGGGTTTATATAAAATTTTATGCCAAAATACATACCTATCATCGGACTGGAAGTTCACGCTGAATTAAAAACACAAAGCAAAATGTTTTGCTCTTGTTTTAATAATCCTGATCGCGACTCAGCCAATTCCAACATATGTGAAATTTGTCTCGCCCACCCTGGAACTTTGCCAGTACCAAATAAAACCGCCATTGAATGGACAGTACTTATCGCCAAAGCTTTAAATTGTTCTATTAATAAAACGAGTAAGTTTGACCGCAAACATTATTTTTATCCGGATTTGCCAAAAGGTTATCAAATTTCACAATATGATTTACCAATTGGAGAAAATGGATTTTTACAATTAGACATGCGAACCGCTGATAATCTACGAGCCACACCAACAATTGGAATCACTCGCGTTCATTTAGAAGAAGACACGGCCAAACTTTTACATGATAACAAGGGCGATACTTTAATTGATTTCAATCGCGCTGGTGTACCGCTGGTTGAAATAGTTTCTGATCCGGACATTCAAAGCGCTGCCGAAGCAAAATTATACTGTCAGGAACTACAAATGATTTTGCGCTATCTTAATGTTTCCGACGCTGATATGGAAAAAGGTTATATGAGATGCGAAGCTAATATTTCCGTGCAAGAAGAAGGAAAATTCAAAATTGAAAATAAAATTGTAAAAGCCGTCGGCGATTATAAACTTAATCCAAAAATTGAATTAAAAAATATCAATTCATTTCGAGCCATAGAAAAATCAATTGATTATGAAATCAAAAGACAAACTGAAATGATTAATAGTGGAGAAATTTGGACTCAACAAACACGCGGATGGGATGATGATAAAGGTGAGAGTTATATGCAAAGAGAAAAAGAAACATCTGCTGATTACCGTTATTTTCCGGAACCTGATATTCCGCCATTTGAACCGGAAAAAATAGCTGGAAAAATAAATCTGCCGGAAATGCCGGCCGCTAGACGATTGCGCTTTCATGAAGAGTACGGTTTTTCTTATACTGACGCTCAATTGTTAACAGCCGATAAACACTGGGGTGATTTTGCCGAAGAAACCATGGGTGAACTTTATGATTGGTTAAAATCTTTGCCTGAAAGCAAACAAATGGTCAAAGAAATGTTTGAATCAAGAAAAAAAGAACTAGCTCGCTTAGCTGGTGGATGGCTAACTTCAAAATTAGCCGGCGCTATGTCCGAAAGAAAAATTGATATCCGTATTTTAAAAATAAAACCGGAAAATTTTGCTGAATTAATAGCTTTAATTTATAACAACAGAATCAATTCCACCAACGGACAAAAAATATTAGCCGAAATGATTGATTCCGGAATCAATAAAGATCCGACACATATTATGGAAGAAAAAGGTTATGGACAAGTAAGTGATGAAATAAAAATTGGAGAAATGGTAAATGATGTAATAAAAAATTATCCGAAACAGGTAACTGAATTTAAATCAGGCAAAGAAACAATCATTAAATTTCTACTTGGAATGGTAATGAGAATCTCTGAGGGTTCGGCTGATCCGATAATAGCAGAAAAAATCTTAAGAAATAAATTAATAAATTAATTTTGTGATACAATCTCAAATTCCAACCGCTCTCGCTTATGATGATGTTTTAATCGTACCGAAACATTCTACTTTAATGTCCCGGAGTGAAGCGATAACAAAAACCCGGCTGACAAAAAAATTAAACATTAATATTCCGCTTGTCAGCGCCAATATGGATACGGTCACCGAATCAAAAATGGCTATTACTCTGGCCCGGCTGGGCGGCATCGGCATTCTGCACCGCTTTATGACGATTGAAGAAAATGTTGAAGAAATTAGAAAAGTAAAACGGGCGCAAAATTTCATTATATCCAATCCTTACACCATCAGTCAGGAAGTGACAATTAAAGAAGCGAGATATTTTGTGGAAAATCATGGCGTGGCCGGCCTGCTGGTGGTTGATGATGATAATAAATTACTCGGTGTAATGTCCCGCCGCGATTTTTGGTTTAATGAAAATCCGGACGTGAAAGTTAAAGACATTATGACTCCAAGGGAAAAATTAATTGTCGGACATGACCGGATAACTTTTCAGGAAGCAAAAGATTTATTAATCAAACATAAAGTTGAAAAATTGCCCTTAGTGGATGCCAATAACCGGGTTGTTGGTTTAATCACCGGCGAAGATATCAGAAATTCCATTCAATATCCCTTAGCCAGTCTGGACGCAAACAGCCGGTTATTGGTCGGCGGTTCGGTCGGTGTGCACGGCGATTATCTGGAGCGGGCGCAAAAACTGGTTGAGGCCGGCGCCGATGTTCTGGTGATTGATATCGCCCATGGCGATTCTGAAATAATGTTGAAAGCTATCAAAGAAATTCGCGACATTTGCGGCGATGTCCAACTGATTGCCGGCAATATTGCCACCGCCAAGGCGGCCGATGAATTGTGCCGGGCCGGAGTTGACGCGGTGAAAGTCGGAGTCGGTCCGGGTTCAATTTGCGTCACCCGCTTAGTCAGTGGTTGTGGCGTCCCTCAATTTACCGCTGTAATGAATGTCAGCCGGGTGGCCCAGCAATATGGCGTACCGGTAATTGCCGATGGCGGAGTAAAAAAATCAGGCGATATTGTCAAAGCAATTGGCGCCGGAGCTGATTCAATAATGATTGGCGGATTGCTGGCCGGTACCGAAGAAAGCCCAGGTGTTGTGATGCAACGAAATGATAAAAAATTCAAAATCTGCCGCGGCAGCGCCAGTTTTTCAGTGGCCATGCGGAGAAAAAATATAAATCAGGAAAAGAAAAATCTCGGTGATGTCGTACCGGAAGGAATTGAATCCATTGTCCCATTCAAAGGTCTGGCGGTTGACACTATTGTCCAGTTGGTCGGCGGATTGAAATCCGGCATGAGCTACACCAACTCACATACAATTACTGACCTGCAAACCAACGCTGAATTTGTCCGTATCACTCCATCCGGTCAGCAGGAAAGCGGTCCGCATGATGTCGTTGCTTTGACTTAAAGATAAAAAAGTTAGACAGCTAAAAAAGCATAAAATGAAAAACCCCACAGCAATGCGGGGTTTGTTTGTCCTGAACGGACAGGGAAGAGCGAGGTGTTGTTATTTATCGTCTTGAATGTTTCCAGATGACGACAATCATTACCATGTAGAGAACGACCACGACAATGCTGGCTAGGAATCCACATGTCAAAATGGCGGGATAGATATCATGCTTGTGGGAAACGAGGGCTACCACCACCGCAATCACGAATGTAACAAACCAACCTACCACAAGGATCATAAAAGTAGTCATACCTGCCTTGAAGTCATCGTCATTACACCAACGCACGAATCTGTGAAAGAAGTCCATTTTTTCTCCCTTTTTAGCCAATTAGATGGCATTTGTTGATTGTCTAAAGAACGAAGTATTATAGCACATTTTAATGGTTTTGTCAATAGTCAAATTTGGCTAAAATTAGACAAAATAAAAACCCCGCTATCCGACGGGTTTTTTATTTTAAAAAATATAAATTTTATTCAGTTCGGTTTTCAACCGTTTTCCCATACACTCCGCGCTGATTTTCAGGTAACATTTCAGCAATGTTACTACCCAATAATTCAGCTTGTTCGCGTAATTTTCTAATAACTTCCGAAAACAATGCCTTTTCCTCGGCACTTACCGTTTCATTATTTTTTCTTTTGTTAAAAACATCATCTATAATCCCAATATCAATTGGCGGTAATTTGACAGGCTCTCCCACATGAAACTTGACGGATGCGCGGTTAAATAATCCTTTTGTTATTTCCTTTACGCCTTCCATACTTTCTGAACCGCCAGACATATCTAAACCGCACGGCACAATATATGCGCCAGTTTTTTGCGCCAAATATACGGGGCCGACACTTGCCTTCTTCATTTGACCGGTGGTTGAAAATGGATGATTGGCAATCCATGGGGTTTTGCCGTCAGTCATCTTCTCCGATAAACCATCAAAATTTTCCGGATTAAAAACACCGTGTTTCTTGCCCTCCGAAGCATAATCCAAAGGAAAAAAATTATCTCTGCCTATCGCTTGAATCATTATTCTCTGCGGTAAATATTTTAATTTCTCTAAAAGTACCGACTCACCGGTAAGAAGCATATCAAAATTTACTCCCAATGCCTTAATGGCGGATGGCGCGTCTAAATTATTTGTATGCGAAGCTGTAATAATAAACTTTGCTTCAGGATGTTGTTGCTGAAATTCCAATAATCTTTCAACCCCTTCTGTAGAAAATTCACGACAAAATAATTTAACCGCTTTTTCACAATACGCCATGAATTTGCTGTCGGTGGTTTTTTGCTCATGTCCCTGACCATCTTCCTGATGAGGTAAATGTCTTTCACTATACATAAAATTTATCTACTCAATCTTTTCAGCGCTTCACGCAATAATTCCTCGCTGGATTTATCAGCCGGCAATTTCTTTACCGCCTCACGCGCCTGAACCGCTGAATAACCCAAAGAAATCAAACCTTCCACCACCTCGCCAATTTTCCCACCTTCAGAAGAACCGTCAAAATTAACACTAACAATTTTATCTTTCAATTCCACCACAATTCTTTCGGCCGTCTTTTTTCCAATTCCGCTAACTTTGGTCAAATAATCAACATCTCCATTGGAAATAGCCAAATTAATTTCTTCAATATCGCCAAGCGCTAAAACATGCAACGCGCTTTTTGGCCCAATACCGCTGACCAATAATAATTTAGAAAACAGTTGTTTTTCTATTTCATTGGAAAAACCATAAAGTTCCATTGACCCTTCACGCACTACCAAATAAACTATGGCTGATAAATCACTGTTAATTTTAGCTTTATTAGACAAAGAAGGAGTGGTAATTATTCGATAACCAACCCCACCGTTTGTTAAAACAATAATTTCAATACCATTATTATTCAAAACTTTTCCTTGAACAATTGAAATCATATTAATCTTGCGGATATTTAACTTTATAAGTTAGAAAATATTGCGTCGCTCGCAAATCTGCTTCTAACTCCATGGGCATTCCATTATCATACTTAGCCAATTTAGTAGCATCGTTCAGATCATTAATGATACCTGACAATTTTCCTTGTTGAATTTTTTTCAAAACTGTTTTACTGATTTGTTTAAACCATGTTTTTGCGTAATGTTCTCTTCCGCCCCAACGACTACATTGTTCAGTGTGAACTAACTCATGAAAAAACCACTTTAATTGTTGATCGGTCAATTTATTTCCTTTTGATAATTTAGTAACAATATCTTTTTGCCCGAAATAAATTTTATTACAATCAGTTATGGCTAAATTATCAAACCGTGTTGTGTGAGCCAGTCTAACCTTGGTTAAATCATTTTTATAAAATGATTTAATCTTCGTTATCATTGAATCTGCTATGTCTTGTTTGCTGCCACTAACACCATCATCAACCCAAGTCATATATATTTTATAAGCGACATACAAAACTTCGTTCGGCAAATCACCCAAATCATCCAAAAATTCATCAAAAGAATAAGCTTTGATTGTTTCAATATCCACTTTCACTTGATGGCTTTGGTAAGCGTTATAACCAAGAAAACCGGCAGCGCCAAAAACCACTAACAAAGTAAAAATAACCAACTGTGTCTTTATTTTCATATAAATAAATTAAAATTATACTATTAAAAGTATATCATTAAGCTATTTTTAAAGCAAAAACTATATTTTAATGGTAATTCTAATTTTTTTATCGCCAATTTCAATCTCATCAGTCGCTTCATCGCTCGCCTGCATTTTTTTTGCTAAAACACTTTGCTGTATTTTATCTCCCTGTCCGGAAAAAACACTGCTCAAAAATTCATCATCGGTAAAATATAAAATTTCTACCTCATCATTCGGAGTCAATTTCATGTCTTTGCGCTTTTGATTAATGGTCCGGATAATCTCGCGCACCAAACCTTCTTTTTTCAACTCTTCGGTAATTTCAATATTAAGTGAAACTTTTATATCACTATCTTCTTTATCTATCCATTCACCAAATCCTGAAATAATATCACCAACCTCTTTTACATTTAATTCTTCGGCAATAATTTGTTTTAATTCAGACGGAAAATCTAACACACCGACATTCAATGATAATAATGGTTGTCTAACTTTTATTCCTTTCTCTGCGCGTAATGACAAACCCATTTCTACAACTTTTCTTGCAATATTCATAATTCTCAAAACTTCTTGATCAATCAATTTTTCATCCGCTTCCGGCCAATCCTCCAAATGTACACTTTCTTCCTTGCCACCAAGCAATGAATAAATTTTCTCGGCAATAAATGGGGTAAATGGCGCCATTACTTTGGATAAGGTGAATAAAACTTCATGTAAAGTGGCAATGGCCGCTTGTTTTTCTTTTTCATCGCCAGATTTAAACCGGTCGCGCGAACGACGCAAATACCACTGCGACAATTCAGTGACAAAATCTAAAATTGGACGGCTGGCGGCCGGCAATTTGTAATCATTCATTCCTTCGGTCACTTCTTTAATCAAAATTTGTAACTTCGCCAAAATCCATTTATCCAGAATATTTTTACCGACGCTAAGTCGGGACTCCGACCTTGCGTCGGAGCTGATTTTCTCATTTTCATCGGCGTATAACTTATAAAATTCAACCACATTCCACAAAGTATTGATAAGTTTATTGTAAATTTCACGCACGCCGGCTTCGGAAAAATTCAAATTTTCCGCTTCCATCACCGGTGAAACAACCAAATAATAACGCATCGCGTCTGCGCCATATTTTTCCAATACCACATCCGGTTCGGGATAATTTTTCAAACGCTTACTCATCTTTTTTCCATCTTCGGCTAAAACAATGCCATTAGCAATCACATTTTTAAAAGCCGAACTATCTTTTATAGCTGTGGCGATAATATGCATATAATAAAACCATGCCCGCGTCTGATCCACGCCTTCAGCAATAAATTCGGCCGGAAAACCATTTTCAAACTTTTCTTTATTATCAAAAGGATAATGCAGTTGTGCATAAGGCATTGAGCCGGATTCAAACCAGCAATCCAAAACATCTGGAATGCGTTTTACTTTTTTCCCGCACTTATCACAAGATATTTCTATTTTATCAATTATGTGTTTGTGTAAATCAATAATTTTCTCACCGCTGACTTTTTCCAATTCTTCAATTGAACCAAACACTTTTGTCTCGCCACAAGTGCATTTCCAAATTGGAATAACCGAAGCCCAAAATCTCTGCCGACTGATAGACCAATCTCTGGCACCTTCCAGCCATTTGCCAAAACGGCCTTCTTTAATATGCGCCGGTGACCAATTTATTTTTTCCGCCAACGGAATAGCGGTTTTCTTAATTTCCGTTACATTGACAAACCACGATGATGTGGCGTAATTAATCAACGGCGTATCACACCGCCAACAATGCGGATAACTATGTTCATATTGTTCTTTGGCAAACAACAAATTCTTACCAGCCAAATATTTTATAACTTCCACATCGGTCTTTTTAATATCATCAATCGGTTTAACATTCATACCTGAAAAATCCGCTACTTCCTCCGTAAACTGACCATTCATCAGAACATTCTGAATAAAAGGCAGATTTTTTTCTTTACCCAAATTCATATCATCTTCACCAAATGCCGGGGCAATATGCACTACACCGGTACCATCAGTCGTGGTCACAAAATCGGCCGAAACAACAGTGTATAAATTTTCTTTATTGGGCAAATCTTTTTCTAAATAATATGGAAACAGCGGATTATATTTTTTTCCAACCAAATCAACACCTTTAAACTCTTCGACTATATCACCGGATACTTTCAGCGCTTCCATTCGCTCCTTGGCCAGAATATATTGTTCTTTTTCAACCGCAATTTTCACATATTCAATGTCTTTCCCCACCGCCAAAGCGACATTGCCGGGCAAAGTCCACGGAGTAGTCGTCCAAGCCAAAATATAAGTCCCCGACTCATCCACCAATTCAAATTTAGCGGTTAAAGAAATATCTTTAACATCTTTATATCCCTCAGTCACTTCCTGCTGAGACAAAGTCGTCTCACAGCGCGGACAAATATGCATTGATTTATAACCTTCATAAATCAAATTTTTATCCCAAAGCTGTTTAAATACCCACCAAATACTTTCCATATAATTCAAATCCATGGTTTTATAAGCGTTATCCATATTCACCCAGCGACCAAAACGCTTAATAGTCTTTTTCCATTCTTCCACATACATCAAAACTTTGGAACGACAAGCTTCATTGAATTTTTCAATACCAATTTGTTCAATATCTTTTTTACTTTTCAATCCCAATTCTTTTTCCACGATATTTTCAATCGGCAAACCATGACAATCCCAGCCCCAAACACGCTCTACCCGATAACCCCGCATTGTCCAATAACGTGGCACAACATCCTTCATTAAACTGGCAACCATATGCCCATAATGCGGCGTGCCGGTGGCAAACGGCGGACCATCATAAAAATGGTACGATTTTTTCTCCGATCGGCTGCTAATTGATTTTTCAAAACACTGGTGTTCATCCCAATATTTCAAAACTTCAAGTTCTTCTTTGTTTGAATTGTACATAAAAAAATTTTTAAATAAAAAAACACGCTTTTGCGTGCCAAGAGTCAGCCTTGGGCTGACGGTACCATCTTGAACTTTAACTTAATTTCAATTTTAACGGTTCTGTCCGGAGGATTCTACTTCCCAGGGGGTTTCTTTCCTCAGCGCTCCGCCTCCTTTTCCGTCAACTGACGAATAATGGAAAGCGTATTCCCGTTGATAGCGAGTACTGGCGCTTTTATAATTGTATACTATATATTATAAGAAAAGATTACTTTTGTCAATCCCATTAAAAAATATGATCTAATCTAAGGACATCACTTATTTAAATCAGTATTTAAATACTGATTTAAATCATTACATTTCACCACAAATTATTTTCTAACAAAAATCAATAAAAATTTGTTTGCTAAAAAAAGCCTAAAAATGTATAATGAAAGAGTATTTTTACTATTAAAATTAATAATCCTATGTTATACATCGCTTCAGATCATGCCGGTTTTCAACTAAAAAAATATCTTGCTCAAAGACTTAAAAATGATTTGGAAATTGAAGTTAAAGATTTAGGCCCAAAAAACATTGACGAAAATGATGATTTTCCTGATTTTGCCGCTCCTTTGTCAAAACAAGTGACTAAGAGTGATAAAAATTTTGGTATTTTAATTTGCGGTTCAGGTCATGGAATGTGCATTGCCGCCAACAAAATAAAAGGGGCACGGGCAATTGTCGGTTATTCAATTCAGGGCGCCGAATTGGCTCGTAAACACAACAACGCCAACATACTTTGTTTGGCCGGAAGAATTTTAAGCGAAGAACACGCTTTGGCGGTAACAAAAACTTTTTTAACAACAAAATTTGAAGCCGAACCGCGTTTCGTCAGACGCAACAAAAAAATCTCTCAACTGGAATAACTATGGAAAAACAAATTATCCCGACAATTTTAGTGACGACGTTTGACGAATTCACAGAACAAATAAAAAAACTAAAAAAATTTCCGCTGACACAAATAGATGTGATGGACGGAGAATTTGTTGACAACAAATCATTTGAAGAAATTGAAAAAATAAACCAACTGGATAATCTGCCGAATTTTGAATTACATCTGATGGTTAAACATCCTCTAACAGAAATTGAAAAATGGTCAGCTATTAAAAATATCCGCCGCGTAATTTTTCATATTGAATCAGATGATAATCCAACGGCTGTATTAGAAAAAATTAACGGACATTGTTGGCAGGCTGGCATAGCCATAAACCCAGAAACCCCATTGGAGACAATTGAACCATATTTTAACAGAGTAAACGAAATTTTATTTTTAACCGTTCATCCGGGACATCGGGGCGGGTCTTTTATTCCAGAAGTAAAAAATAAAATTGAAGAATTTATAAAAATAAAAAACCGTCCATTATGCGCGGCGGACGGCGGAATTAACAAAAATAACATCATAGAATTAAAAAATTGCGGAGTGGAAATATTTTGCATTGGTAGCGCATTAACTATGTCTGATAATGTGGAAAAAACTTATCAAGAAATTAATAACTTAATCGCTTAATAATTTTTTTATGTTGGATTTAATCATTGTCGGCGCTTCAGCCGCCGGTTGCAGTGCGGCTGTTTACGCGGCCAGAAGAAAACTCAATTTTAAAATAATCACTGACAATGTCGGCGGAGAGGTAGCTTTGTCTGGAGAAGTAAATAATTGGCCCGGAATAACCAGTATTCAGGGTTTTGATTTAGCACAAAAATTTGCCGAACATGTCCGTTTTTACGGGGTAAATATTGAAGAAGGATGGAAAATTACAAATATTGAAAATAAAAAAAATTTTCAACTGATTACAATTAAAAATGACAAAAACAACGAAACAATCTTGGAAACCAAGGCTGTTTTAATTGCCACAGGTATTTATCCGCGCCGCTTGGATATTCCCGGAGAAAAAGAATTTGACCGCAAAGGCGTAACTTATTGCACCGTCTGCGACGGACCACTTTTTAAAAATAAAATAACCGCCACTATTGGTTCTGGTAACAGCGCTTTGGAATCAGTCCTGATGATGAGCAAAATCGCTCAGAAAGTTTATTTAATCAGTAAATTTCCAAATGACAAAAAAAATAATTTCGGTTTTCCAAAAGGAGAAAAAATTTTAGTTGATAAAATTAAATCTTTGCCGAATGTTGAAATAATTTACAATGCTGAAACTTTAGCTATCACTGGACAAGACAAGGTTACCGCCTTAAAATATCGCGACGAAAAAGGAGAAAATAATTTAATTGTGGGCGGCGTGATGGTACATATCGGAATGACGCCAAATTCTCAATTTATCAAAAATATAAAAAAAGACAAAGCTGGACAAATCATTGTTAATGAAAAATGCCAAACCAGCCGCAAAGGAATCTTTGCCGCCGGCGATGTCACCAATGTCGCTTATAAACAAATCGGCATTGCCGCAGGACAAGGTATCATCGCCGCTTTAGCTGCCATTGAACATATAAATAAATGGAAATAATATATGGATATAATATTTAAAATTATCGGCGCTTTGGGACTAATATCAATTATTGCCGGCGTAGTTAATTTAAACTCCATTCGGCGTAATTGGTTTTTTGTTGTCGGAGGAATTTTGCTTTTAACTTATAGTATTTATTTACGTGATCCAATTTTCATTCCACTGCAAGCAATCTTTACCACGGTCAGTTTATATGAAATTTACAAAATTACTTATAAAAAAATTTAATATATTCTATGTATAATGTAATCACAATCGGCGATGCGGTTATTGATACTCACGTTCAAATCAATGATGCCAGTGTAGAATGCGACATTAATAATAAAAATTGCCAACTTTGTCTGGATTATGCGGCAAAAATTCCAGTCACAGACAGTTTTCAGATATTGGGCGGAAACGCTGCTAATATTGCGTGTGGTACCACAAAATTAGGTTTAAAATCAACTATAATTACCACTCTGGGGAAAGATTCTAATGGAAAATTAATTCAACAGGAACTGAAAAAATACGGCGTGGACACATCTTTGGTTGGAACCGATTCACAAACTAAAACCCGCTATTCTATTGTTTTAAATTTTCAAGGAGAACGAACTATACTTTCATACCATCAAAAAAGAAATTATCACTGGCCAAAAAAAATGCCGGCGACTGATTGGGTTTATTACACCAGCTTAAGTGAAGGATTTGAAAATTTACAAAATAAACTTTTTGATTATTTAAAAAAACATCCTACTGTTCGCTTAGCTTATAATCCCGGTTCATTTCAAATCAAATCCGCTTTGCCAAAAGTGCGCCAAACAATAGCCAAAAGCGATATTGTTTGTCTTAATATTGAAGAAGCTGAAACTATTTTAAATACCACTTTAAAAAAAGAAAAATCAATCTCGGCTTTGATTCACCAATTAACTCAGTTGGGCGCCAAAGAAGTTGTTGTCACTGACGCCATACGCGGCGCCACCGCCGGAGACGATGATGAAATTTGGCAAATAAAATCTTTTCCGGTAAAGGTAATGGCAAAAACCGGCGCCGGAGATGCGTTTTCATCCGGCTATCTGGCGGCAAGATTTGCCGGACACAACATGCCTAACGCTTTGCTTTGGGGAATTGCCAATAGCAGCAGTGTTATTGGACAGCTTGGAGCGCAAAAAGGATTGCTGGATAAAAATGGAATTAAAAAAATATCAGCAAAATTTTCCAATATCAAAGCAAAAAAAATATTATAAATAAAATAATCTTAATCAAAGCCAATCAATATTTAAAAAATTGTTGTTCAGATTATGAAATATATAATAGTAAAAAACATAACTAAAAATAATCTAAACAAATTTTCAGTTAAAATACCTTTACAAAAATTGGTTGCTATTGTTGGTCCGAGCGGTAGCGGAAAATCTACTCTGGTTCACGAGGTCTTATACAACAATTCCATCAAGTGTGGGTGGAACATAAAAAACTTGCCTAAAAAAATTGAAATTCTGGAACAAAAAGTAATACTTCCTCAAAATTCAAAATTAAGCTTGGGCGAATTTAATTTTGATAAATTAAAAAAGAAGCTATCATCAATACACAAAAATGATTTATTAATACTTGACGAACCGTGCGCTGGATTTTGTGAAAAAGAACGCAAAATAATTTTAAAAATGCTACAAAATAAAGTCCGTCAAGGATATTCAATAATTGCCGTTGAACACAACAAAGAAATTATTACTAATGCTGACTATGTGATTGAACTCGGTCCGGGAGCCGGCCGATATGGAGGAAAATTAATTTTTGAAGGAACGGTAAGTAAATTTAAAAAATCAAACACAATGACAGCCAAGCATGTTTTTGAAACAAACAAAAAATTTTACAGCCCAAAAAATGACAAAAAAAATAAAACAATTACGATTTCAAAAATATCTGACGGAAATTTTAAAAACTACAGTCTTGTCTTCCCGCTCAAAAAAATAGTTTGTCTCACCGGCTGTTCTGGTTCCGGCAAATCAACCTTGTTAAACATTGTTTATAAAACGCTGTTTAAAGGTAAAAATGCTTGGAAAATAAGGTTAAAAACAGTTAATGTTACGGGAAAATCCAATGTACGCCGGTCATTCATTGTGCCTCAATCCCCAATCGGCGATCATCCTTCAAGCACGCTTGCGACATATGCAAAAGTTTGGAATAATATCCGAGATATTTTTTCAAATGAAAAAATATCAAAAAAATTAAAACTGACAAAATCTGACTTTATTATTTCTAAAAATATTCTGGAAAACAAAAATAATTTTTCTAAAAAAATTCTAAAAGTTAATTTTAAAGGCAAAAATATTAAAGATATAATCAATTTAACAATTGATGAGGCGTTGGAAATCTTTAAAACAAATACATTAATAGTAAGGAAATTAAAATTTTTACAAGAAGTTGGTTTGGGTTATCTGGTACTTGGACAAAAATCCGGTTCATTAAGCGGCGGAGAAGCCCAAAGAGTAAGAATTGCAAATATTCTATCAAAAAAATTAGGCGACAGATCGGTTTATATTTTTGACACTCCAACCAGAGGACTACACCTTAAAGACATACCTGTATTAATAAATGTTTTTAAAAAAATTATAGACAAAAATAACACAATTTTAATAGCCGATAACCGAGAAGAAATATTTAACTACTGCGACTATCAAATAAATCTTTAAAAAATCATCTCAACAAAAAATCCGGCCGTAAGTCGGATTTTGAATTTAAAAAACTTTTTAATATTAAAACCATGACAACAATCGAGGTTTTAAATTTTTTCCAGAATTTTTTTTGCCCACCCCTCCGCTGCCAATGGACCAACCGCGGTAATTAATTTTCCGTCGTCAACAACCGGCTGACGAATATATTCGGCTTCGGCTTCTTCTAAAATATCCGATAATTTATCATCCCTGTCCCAACCGGTAACTTTTTTATTTTCTAAAACTCCGGCGTGAGCTAAAATTCTAGTGGAATAACAAATCGCACCCAACGCTTTTCCTGTTTCCAACGCTTCCCGCGCTATTTTATAAGACAATTCGTTTTCCAAATAATCATGGGCGCCATGACCCCCGATAAAAAATACACCGTCATAATCAGCGGTGTTTATTTCCTCTAAAGTTAAATCAATTTTAATCTGTTCATTAGTTATTGAGGACACGGCTGTGCCAGGTAAATCGCTGGCAGTAATTACTTCCACGCCGGATTGTTCTAAAATTCCTTTCGGCGCGCCATATTCCAACGGCTGAAAATTTTCATGGGCAATAATTAATAAAACTTTTTTACTCATAAAAATTTATTTCTTTCGTTAAGTGAATGCCGCGCAAACGATTTAGGTGTTTTTTTCTTTCATCAAAAAATTCAATTGATTTTGCCACGGTTGAAAAATGAATTTCCGGACCCAAACCACATAAACTTTCTTCAAATCCTCTAATCTTAGAGCGCATTTCATCAGCCAATGAAGGATGGCTATCTTCCCTGTCAGATAAATTTTTTAATTGCTGTATTTGTACTTTAATTTCTTCAAGTAAAGAATTAAATTCTTCCACCTTATTTAAATATTGTCGCTGATTTAAACTAACGATGTCTCGGCGAACATATTCTTTCAAACATTTTTTCATTCTTTCCAACGCCGGCAGTATTTCCATTCGTTCCTCTGGAGTAAAATACTCAGCCACTCGTCCGGAATAAAAATCGTTCATCGTTAGACCATATTCTTTATATTCAGCAAATTTTTCCTGTAACATACCTGAAAGAGCCGGTAATAAAAAATGTTCACCCATCCGGCCTTCGGCTGAATTCAAAAATTCCCGGTAAGCTTGATTCCACGGCCAAACTTCAAAACCAAATTTAATCAATGTATCCTCGGTTGCCCGTGGACTGACTGTCGGATCATTTTCCAAATGCGCCAAAGCGTGTCGCATCTCCATTGCTTTTTCTTCAGGAAATAATGGCGGCAAATTTTCACACAAATGTTTAAATATGGATACTGCTGAACTGGACATAAATTATTTTTTAAATCGACTAATATGATACAAGGCAACACCGGTTGCCACACTGACATTTAAACTGTTCTTTTTTCCTTTCATTGGAATATGAACTGTTTTATCACAATATTTTAAAAGGGTTTTTGTTACGCCGGATTTTTCATTACCAACTATTAAAGCTATTGGAAATTTAGGTTTCCATTTAAAAATATCTCCGCTTTTTTTAGTTAATTCCAACGCTACTATATTATACCCTTTTTCTCGCAATTTTTTAAGCAGGCGGACAGTTTGTTTTTCATATTCCCAAGGCATCCATTTTTCCGCGCCAAGCGACACCTTATCCAGTTGCGGATGCGGCGGCTGGGCGCTATAGCCGCATAAATAGATTTTATCCACTCCGGCGCCGTCGGCGGTACGAAAACTGGCGCCAACATTATGCGCGCTTCTGATATTCGGGAGGATTAAAACAAATTTCTCGTTTTTCATAACGGACTTTTAATGTTTCTTATTTGCGGATTCATTACATGGGTATAAATTTGAGTGGTACGAATATTTTGGTGCCCCAACAATTCCTGAACATAACGGATATCAACGCCGTTTTCAAGCAAATGCGTGGCAAAACTGTGTCGCAACGAATGGAAAGTGGCATCTTTTTTAATCTCCGCTTTTTTCAACGCCTTTTCAAAAATCGCCTGAGCGGTTCTTTCTGTAATTCCACCCCCTCTTTCACTTTCAAAAACATATTCATCGCCAACGCGATTACCTATTAAAAAATATATGTCGGTTTTAATTTTTTCTGGAAAAACAGTCATCCTGTCTTTTTTTCCTTTGCCTTGTCTTATTTTTAACACTAATTCATCAAGTAATACATCTTTTATCTTTAAATTAACCACCTCACTCACACGAAGACCGGCGCCATAAGACAAAGAAATCATTAATGCGTGCTTTTTGTTTGCAATTTGAGCCAAAATTTTCTGAATCTCTTCTCTACTTAAAACTTCCGGCAAACGATTATTCCTTTTGGCAAATTTTAAATCAATTTTTTGACAATCTTTTAAAACATCGCGATAAAAAAATTTAATGGCATTTAAATACAAATTAATTGTTTGTGGGGCATAATTTTTATCTTGTTTTAAAAGCAAAAATTCTTTAATCTTAGCCAAATTCACAACTATCGGGTCACCATTTAAAAAAATAAAATAATCTTTCAAACAACCCAAATAAGCATCAACGGTCTTAACACTATAATTGCGCAATCTTAATTCTATTCTAGCTTTTTCCAAAAATTCTTGCATATTCTAAGTAAAAAGAGTAAGATTTATTTATACTTATTATATACTCTATACGTAAAATATACAAATTTATGACTTCTATACGAATTTTCTTCGTATAGTAAAGAGTTAGCCAAAATAAATTTTTCTTTTAGCAGCAAACTGAACGATAAATCTTTTGAAATAACAGATAAAATTTTGCTTTTTCTTTTTTTATTTTAGGGGGATATAGGTGTTTTTGCCCCTGACAAAGCAGGGGCAAAAACGCTTTATTTATAAAGGGAAAAAGAATATAATACAATCATTCAATTAAGAAAAATATGGTAAATAAGAATCTTGCAAACGCAAAACGCGCAAAGAATGACGAGTTTTATACCCAATATAGCGATATTCAAAAAGAGATTGAAGCATATCTGGACCGCGACCCCGATGTATTCCGAGGCAAGGTAGTATATTGCAACTGCGACGATCCTTTCGAAAGTAATTTTTTTCGCTATTTCGTGCTTAATTTCAACAAGCTTGGATTAAAACAGCTTATCACCACTAGCTATAAACCCTCGCCTGTAGCCAACACGCAACTAGGTTTATTTGGCGACGATAAAACCCTCACTAAATCAAAAGGTTATCCTAAAATAAATGCCAACAAATTTATTATCAACGAAGTGCGCGACATAGACGGCGATGGCGAGTTCAACTTAAAAGATGTTGCTAAACAGTTAAAGACAAACAAACACAATGAGTGGACGCCGCTAGACGGCGATGGCGACTTTCGTAGCGATGAATGTATAAATCTACTTAAACAATCAGACATCATAGTAACAAATCCGCCGTTCAGTCTGTTTCTCGAATATGTTAAACAACTTTTTGATTATAATAAAAAATTTGTGATTATTGGTAATAAAAATAATGTAACATCTAAGGAAATTTTTCCGTTGATTAAAGCCAATAAAATGTGGTCGGGAAAAACTGAATGGTCTGGTGGGTTATGGTTCGTAACAATGGATGATGGTGATGTGGATAAGGTAATAGATGGTGTCAATATGAAAAATGTACCCGCCATTTGGTTGACAAATCTCGATCACGGACGTCGTCACCAACCATTGCCACTTATGACAATGGAAGAAAATTTGAAATACAGCAAACACAAAGAAATTAAAGGTAAAAAAGCGTATGATAAATATGACAATTACAATGCTATAGAAGTGCCATTTACTGATTCCATTCCTAGTGATTATGGTGGTGTAATGGGCGTGCCGAGTAGTTTTCTAGATAAATATAACCCTGATCAGTTTGAAATATTAGGAAGTGATTACAACATTAAAGAGGGTTTACTGCCTAAATTGATTAATCCTAAATGGACAGGTAAGTTAGATAGGGGTTATGTAAATAACAAAAGACTTTATACTCGAATATTTTTAAAACATAAGAAAAAATAATATGCAAACAACTTTAAAAACCGACATTACTGTCAAAGATATCTGCAAAGGGTTCATCTATAACGAACTTGAGGGCAAGGGTTTGTTCGGTTTGTCTGGCAAATTAACAATTCAGCCGGAGTATCAGCGTAACTATATTTACGCCTCCGATGGTGGAAAAAGAGAAATGGCCGTTATCGAATCAATTCTCAAAGGTTACCCAATAGGTTTGATTTATTTTAATATAGTTTCTGAAAACAAGCTGGAAGTTTTGGACGGGCAACAGCGCATCACCAGTGTTGGACGTTTTGTGACTGACAAATTTGCCATCAAAGACGATAACGGCATGGAACAATACTTTGGCGGCATGGCAAAAGACAAAAAAGCTAAGATTTTGGAAACTAAACTACTCATCTATGAATGTGAAGGAACAGAAAGTCAGATAAAAGAATGGTTTAAAACAATCAACATTGCTGGAGTTCCGCTCGTTCCACAAGAATTGTTAAATGCAATCTATTCCGGACCATTTGTTACACTAGGTAAAGAAGAGTTCAGCAACAGCCAAAATTCCAATATTCAAAAATGGAGCTCGTATATAAAAGGCAGTGCAAACCGGCAGGCATTTTTTGAGAGATCTTTAGACTGGGTGAGTAAAGGAAATATTGATGACTACATGAGTTTTCATCGCTACGACAAAAATATCAATGAGCTAAAAAAATATTTCAACAGCGTGATCGATTGGATCTCTAGTGTATTTACCGATGTAGAAAGCGAGATGTCCGGACTTGAGTGGGGACGACTGTATGAGCAGTACCACAAAAAAGCTTATGATCCTGCAAAAGTATCGAAAGAGGTACGGAAGCTCTACGGTGACCCATATATTAAAAACCGTAAAGGTATTTTTGAGTATATTCTTGGTGGTTCTACTGACACAAAATTACTTGAAGTTCGAATCTTTGACGAAGCAACTAAAAGAAGCACTTACTCAACACAAACCTCTAAAGCAGAGAAAAAAGGCGAATCAAATTGTTCAAATTGTACTACCGGGCACGATGCCAACAAGAATAAGGTTTGGAGTTTTGGCGAAATGGAAGCCGATCATGTAGCGGCTTGGAGCAAGGGCGGTAAAACATCGGCCAAAAATTGTGAGATGTTGTGTAAAACACATAATCGAGCAAAAGGAAATCGCTAATCAAAAAATTAAAAATACAATCGTAGTTCCGTTTGAAAAAAATGGAACTTGCATATACACGTGCAAAGATAACTACAAAAAAACGCCTATTTTAGGTGTTTTTTTGGATATATAAACTATATTTACAAAGGTAAAACATACGCGTATAATTATAGTTATTTACTATTATGTCCCATTTTATTGTATTAGTGTCCCAAATGTGCTAACATACACGATGTGGATAACATAAATTTATTTTAAAAGTGCATATGCGTAAAAAAAACATTTTGAATTTAATTAAATACCATGCTGAAAAAAATGAATCCGGCTTTAAAAATGAGGCTTATGATATAGCTAGATATTTTGATTCTACTGGAGATTCTGAATTGGCTCAATATATTATGGCTTTATTATCTGGTGCTAATACTTTTGTACCGCAGAATAATGAATATAGTCTTCCTTTTTTTACGAGAGTAAATTTAACTAGCGGAAGTTCCTTTCCGCTCCCCACCCTGATAAAAAATGATATAGTAGGTGTTATAAATTCAATTGGGCACAAGATTGGAGTTAATAAATTTTTATTTGAAGGTGATCCTGGAACAGGTAAAACTGAAACGGCAAAGCAAATTGCTCGTATTCTTGAACGAGATTTATATGCTATAGATTTTGATAGTGTCGTGGACAGCAAGCTTGGCCAAACGTCCAAAAACATTGCTTCTGTTTTTACAGAGTTACGAAGATTGCCTCAACCAGAAAAAATCATTATTTTGTTTGACGAGATAGATGCAATAGCTTTGGATAGAATTAACTCTAACGATTTGCGAGAAATGGGAAGAGTAACTTCTTCTGTTTTGAAGGGGTTGGATGGATTAAGTGATGAAATTGTTCTTATAGCCACCACTAATCTTTTTGCGCAATTTGACAAAGCTTTATTCAGAAGATTTGATTCGATTATAAATTTTAATAGGTATGACAAAGAAGAATTGATTGAAGTTGCGGAGTCTATGTTAAATGAGTTCTTAACAAAATTTAAATTTGCTAGTCGTAATATGAGACTTTTTAGAAAAATACTTTCAACTTTAGATCATATTCCTTATCCTGGTGATTTAAAAAATATAATTAAAACTGCACTTGCATTTAGTGATCCAAATAATGAATATGATTACTTAAAAAAGCTATACGAGTCTATATATTCTAAAGACAATGTGATAAATTTAAAAAAATTACAGCACGGCGGATTTACAGTTAGAGAGATAGAAATATTAACGGGAGTTTCCAAAAGCCAAGTGTCAAGAGAACTAAATGTCTAAAATTATGAACGATATACTTCAATTAAAAGGAACTCTTCAAGAACGCCCGCATAGTGGTAAGCCAAGCTCACGTAATGTACCTAAAAATTCCCCAACTATAAATTCTGATAAGCTAAAATCTTTAGTTAAGCAGCTTCAGGATCTAGTTACTTATTGGGCTAGGCAAAGTATTATCAGAGGTTGTTTAATTGATGTTTGTTATATCGACGTTATCGCTAAAAGCAATAGGATAAGCGGACTATTGTCAAGCAGTGACCCCATAAACGATTCTATTGTTGGTGCGAGATTTGCCAATGAAGAGACGAAAAAACATGTGATTACACATCATGTTAGCGAAGAAGTAATTCATGATACAATTAAAAAATTAGAAGGCTGTATAAATCTATTAGATACAATATTTGACGGAAAGATAACCCACGATTTAATTGGTGGTTTAAATGATAAAAACATACAGTATGAGACATATGGAATTACAAAAACAAATTTTCGAAATATAATTGTAGATTCACATTATATAGAAGGTTTTAAGGTTCCAAATAACAGTGCAAATACAAGTGATAGATCGATAATTACAATATATAAAACCGATGTCGATTTAACTAACTTGATGAAGGAGATCGGTATAAATGTTCAGCCTGATAAAATACTAAGTGAAACTACTTTACTTTTATATCCAAATGAAATTAAGCTCTTGTCAGAAAAAGCACCCTATCTCATTGCAATGTCGACAGAAGATATATCTAATCTAAGTTTTGAAAATGTTATTAAAAATACAAACAGCGGCTCAACTATAGCAACAATAGACCCACCAAAAGACGAACCTATTGTAGGCGTGATAGATACTTTATTTGATGAATCAGTATATTTTTCTAAGTGGGTGGATTTTAGAAAAATGATCAATGAAGAAATACCTACAGATCCCAAAGATTATGTTCACGGAACATCGGTAAGTTCGATTATTGTTGATGGACCAACTATTGACCCAGGGCTAGATGATGGGTGTGGTAGATTTAGAGTTAGGCATTTTGGCGTAGCTGCACAAGGACAGTATAGTGCTTTTTCTATTATGAAAGCCATAAAAGAAATAGTTACTTCAAATCCTGATATAAAAGTATGGAATTTATCTTTAGGATCCGACAGAGAAATTAATCCTAATTTTATATCGCCAGAAGCAGCTATATTAGATGAAATTCAATATGAAAATAATGTTATCTTTGTAATAGCAGGTACTAATAAGCGTGACAATGAAAGTAAAGTAGAAAAAATGATTGGCTCGCCCGCCGATTCAATTAATGCTGTAGTTGTAAATTCCGTAGACAGTAAAGGGTCCCCAGCAACCTATTCCAGAAAAGGGTTAGTTTTATCATTTTTTAATAAACCAGATGTTAGTAGCTATGGTGGTGATAAAAATGATTATCTTAAGGTTTGCACGCCAACTGGTGAAGGCCTGTGTAGCGGCACTTCATACGCAACACCATGGGTAACTCGAAAGATTGCTTATTTAATAGAAGTACTTGGACTTAACCGAGAAGTCGCAAAAGCACTAATTATAGATGCTGCTGCTGGGTGGAATAATATTGGCAATAATTCTGAATTAGCACCTTTTGTGGGTCATGGTATAGTGCCTAAAAATATAGAAAACATTATAAAAGCAGATAATGACGAAATAAAGTTTATCGTTAGTGGCATTTCTGAGAAGTGGGATACATATGCTTATAATTTACCTGTTCCAACTTATAATAATAAACATCCTTTCGTTGCCAAAGCCACCTTGTGTTATTTTCCCAGTTGTTCGATTAATCAAGGGGTTGATTATACAAACACAGAACTAGATATATATTTTGGCAGAATAAAAGGCAAAGGCATTAAGTCTATAAACAAAAATCATCAAAGTAATGATGACGGTGAAAAACATTATATATACGAAGGCAACGCTAGGGAGTTTTACAGAAAATGGGATAATACTAAACATATACATGAAATCCTTACAGACAAAGTTCAAGCACGCGATGTCTATGATAAAGGTATGTGGGGTTTAAGTATTAAATCAAAAGAAAGGTTAAACAAACGTAATGACGGCATTAATTTTGGTTTGGTAGTTACATTAAAGGAAATTAATGGAGTTAATAGAATTAATGATTTTGTTCATCAATGTGAGCTGCTTGGTTGGTTGGTAAATCGCGTGGATGTAGATAATAAAATCAATATTTACAACAAAGCTCAAGAAATAATTACATTTGATAAGTAGCTGTTAAATTTACCACTATGTTGGAGCTGTATAAAAACGAAAGCATGTTAAATAGTCCCACTAAAAAACTTCGGTAACAAAACCCAAATAAAAGGCAAAAATTCCCTCCCCTTAAACCCCTTCCTTTTTGCCTTTTATTTGAAGAGAATAAGGAGTTTTGGATTTTGGGCATTCACCCCTAACC
>PFBV01000003.1:238923-375019 GCA_002778465.1 Candidatus Magasanikbacteria bacterium CG10_big_fil_rev_8_21_14_0_10_36_32
AATACTCAAACTAATAAGGCAGATAAAGAAGAAAAATTTACATCGGCTAACACCCCATATGCGGCTTAGCTTACGCCTATTATGGCAAGATTGCTATTTGAACTTAAAAATGCTTAAATTAGATTAAGCTTTTTTGCTTTAATAAGCTGATATTACGGCGTAAGCTGCGCCCAAATTAGCTCCTCCGTGGCGGCGGTGGGCTCGCTGACGCTCGCGATTATACCACCGCCACTCCGTCGCTAACTTCGCATATGGTGGCACGTTTTGGGACTAATTTTATGCTCATAAATGTCTATCAAGCTTAGAATAATTAAGAAATCAGACCTTCCTCTCTTCCTCGGGTGGTGGAAGGATCACGATCTAATTGCTCTTACCAGCGGTAATTTTGATGAACCGGACGAAAGGCTTCCTGGATATTTTTCTAAGATGATTGAGGGCAAGAAAGATCATCATTATATTATTCAATATGAGGGAAAAGCCATAGGTCATCTCGCATTAATGCATAAAAATTTAGATACGTTTGAAATTACGATAGTCATCGGAGAAAAAGAGTATTGGAACAAGGGTTTTGGCACAAAGGCAATCAAAAAAGCTTTGTTGTTGGGCTTTGGCAAACTTGGGTATTCAAAATCCTGTTTGGAAGTTAGACCTGAAAATATTCGTGCTATTAAAGCATATGCATCTTGTGGCTTTGTAGAAAAGGGATTAAAAAAATATCCAGAAAACAGGTGTCAACCTGTCACACTAAAAATGGTCTTGAATAAAATTAGCTCCAAGTGAGTATAAAATTTTAATTACATCCGATAACAGCGTGTATGAGGTTCAAGAAAAAGTGCATAAATAATTTTCAAAGGTTGCACTTTTTCTTTCACCCAAATTTGCCTTCACTCCGTTTCGGCAAACTTCGGATATTACGAAACGTTATGTATGCCGAAAACCAACTCATTTGAAATCGCGCATAAACATTTAGACGCTTGCTCAAAGATTTTAAAATGAGCCTGAAGCAACTATTATACAAAAAATAAAAAACTCCCGTTTTGTCGGGAGTTTTTTATTTTAATTTTTTCTTCCACAAACTTTGTCCGGCACAGAGAGCAACTGCCAAAGCATCAGCTGCGTCATCGGATTTTATTTTACCGGGAATTTTTAGAATCATCGCTACCATTTTTTGCATCTGGCTTTTTTCTGCCCGGCCAAAACCGGTAATTGCTTGTTTGATTTGAAGCGGTGTAAATTCATCAACGGGAATTTTATTTTCCACCGCTGTCAATAAAATTACACCTCGCGCCTGTCCAACCTTAATAGCTGTTTTAACATTTTTGAAAAAAAATAAATCTTCCACCGCCATCCTGGTTGGTTTATATTTTTTAATTAAAAGCAAAAGTTGCCGATGCATTTCGGCAATTCGGTCAACAAACTCGCCTCCGCTCGGGGTCTCAATACAACCATAATCCAGCGCTCGCCAATCTTGACCAGCCGCTTTTTCCACAATACCATAACCTACTCTGCCATAACCGGGATCAATGCCAAGTATAATATCTTGATTCATATACCCATATTTTAGCAGAATTTAAACAAAACAAAAAGTCCTCAGATGAGGACTTTTTTTATATTGTTTTATTCAGCATTGGTATAAAAATCTTCCACATCATCATTATCTTCCAAATCACCAAATAATTTTTCCAATTTACCCTGAACTTCTTCGGAAATTGGCACCTTATCTTTGGCTGACCAAATCAAGCCTGACTCTTTCGTTTCAATATTCATTTCTCTTAATTTATCAACAACTTTTTTAAAATTTTCTGTTTTGGTTTTAATTTCCAATCCGCCACCTTCCGCTTCTTGAATATCTTCAACTCCGGCGTCTATCATTTCCATTTCAAATTCTTCACGATTAGCCGGCTGTTTATCGGCCTCAATTAAAATATAACCAAGCTGTTGAAACATCCAACTGACCGAACCGGCATTACCAAATGAACCGCCTTTGTCTGAAACAATATGTTTTATTTCCTGCACGGTACGATTTTTATTATCAGTCAAACAACGAATCATAATAGCCACTCCGCCCGGGCCATAAGCTTCATACAACATTTCTTCCACTTGAGTGCCATCGTTTAATTCTCCGGTACCTTTTTTAATAGCCCTATCAATATTATCCTTTGGCATACCGGCCGCTTTTGCCTTATCTACAGCCAAACGTAAAGAAAAATTAATTGCCATATCACCACCGCCTTGTTTAGCCGCGATACTAATGGCTTTAGAAAATTTGGAAAACAAATTACTGCGCAAAGCATCTTGTTTTCCTTTTCTGCCTTGTATATTATGCCATTTAGAATGTCCGCTCATAAAATTAACAAATTACAAAAATCTTACAAAACAAAATTATCTTAGCACAAACCAACAAGCTTGACAAGGAAGTAGATTTATGTTATTTTGAATGATGTTATTGTGCTTGAAACAAAAAATCAAAATCATGGAGGAAAAAATGACACAGAAAAAAACTCCTTCCAAAAAAGACGAGTCTGCCAAAAAAGGCAAAAAATGCGTCTATCAATGTATTGTCTGCCCCAAATGCAACGGTTACGGGGGACATGACATCGCGCAAGCGTGTCCTGTTTGTGACAATGCGGGCTATATCTATTTGACTGGCACGAAATAACACAAAAACTACTATCCTAAAGAGCACGCTCATTAGTGGGCACACCGCATTTTCGCGGATGTGCCCTTTTTTATAAATAAAATAACGCCCCGATTGGCGCGAGGCGTCATTTTTATATTTTTATGGCTTATTTCTTAAATCCAGTACCACAAGGAATCAAACGACCAATAATAACATTTTCTTTCAAACCTTCCAAATAATCAATCTTACCGGTGATGGCGGTATTAATAAGCACGCGAGCTGTTTCTTGGAATGAAGCGGCTGACAAGAAACTCTGTGTGGACAAAGATACGCGGCTGATACCAAGCAACAATTCACGAACCACAGCTTCTTTTCCGCCTTCTTTTCTTGTTTGGCGATTAGAATATTCAACTTGCGCTTTTTCCACAATTTCACCCGGCAACAAATCTGTTTCACCGGCATCTTCAATATAAACACGACTGAACATCTGTTTAATAATCAATTCCATGTGCTTATCATTTACTTTTTGACCTTGAGAAGAGTAAATATTTTGAGTTTCTTCCAAGATATAACGCTGAACAGCTGAACGTCCGCGTAATTCATGGAGTTCGTGCAAATTAATACTTCCGTTGGTCAGTTGGTCTCCGCGTTTAACTTTATCGCCGGAATTTACATATAATTTATAACCCAACGGAACCACATATTCGCGAACTTTCGGTCCTTCATAAGACAAAACAATAGTACTCTTTCCAACCTTAACATTGCCCGGATATTTCGCTTTAATTTCTTCACCATCACTGCCGCGAACTAACAAAACTGTGTCTTCGGCGACAATTTCTCCATCTTTAACTAAAACTTCGTCTTCTTGGGTAAATTTAATTTTAGTTTCATCCATTCCTTCAAAATGAATTTTAATAATTTTTTGTCCACGTCGACCCTCAAACAATTTCTTACCTGATGGGGAAGTAATAATTTTTCCATCTGCATCTTCAATTTCAACCTCACCATCAACTTCCGATAAAAATGCCTGATGTTTCGGATTGCGAGCTTCAAATAATTCTTCCACGCGAGGCAAACCTTGAGTAATATCGCTACCAGCGACACCGCCAGTATGAAAAGTTCTCAAAGTAAGCTGTGTGCCGGGTTCACCGATTGATTGAGCGGCAATTACACCTACTGATGTTCCCATTTCCGCCGGTTTATTATAAGACAAATCGTAACCATAACATTTCTGACAAACACCTTTTGGCAGTTTACACTGCAAAACACTGCGTACATGAACTGATTTAATTTGACTTTCTTCAATCACACGAGCAATTTTTTCATCAATCATTTCGCCCGCCTTAACTAATACTTTATTTCCAACTTTAACATCTTCCAAAGCATAGCGTCCCCAAACACGATCTGATAATTTTTCTCCCATTTCTTGTGATTGTTCTTCAGTAAAGATTTCTCCGACATTATCACCGCAATCTTCTTCCAAAATTACCATATCTTGACAAACATCAACTAAACGACGGGTTAAATAACCGGCACCAGAAGTACGCAAAGCTGTGTCAGACAAGCCTTTTCTTGTACCATGTGAAGAAATAAAGAATTCTAAAGAATCAAAACCTTCTTTAAAATTACCTTTAACCGGTAATTCCATAATATCGCCAGATGGTGATGCAACCAAACCTTTCATACCGATAACCTGCCCAAGCTGACCCCAAGTACCGCGAGCGCCAGATTCAATCATGGCGTAAACCGGACCATTTTTACCTAAAGTATCTTGATTGTTAGCCACAACTTTTTCTTTTGTTTCAGTCCAAATTTCTAAAATTCTGGCATGACGCTCGGTTTGAGTCAATAGACCTTCTTGAAACTGATCATCAGCCTGACGAACCATCTGTTCGGCTTCTTTAATAATTCCTTCTTTGGCAACAATTTTCGGAAAATCCATCATACTCAAAGAGTAACCTGACTTGGTAGCATACTTAAAACCAAGATTTTTCAAATCATCCAAAAATACTGCCGTATTTTGCTGTCCATAAAATTCCAAAATCAAACTGATAATTTTTGCTAATTTCTTAACATTAATTACTTCATTATAATAAGGAATTTTTTCCGGCAAACCATCATTAAAAATGATGCGGCCAACCGTAGTTTCAATTAACGGTTTTGTTCCTTCAGGAAATTTACTCAAATCAACAAAACGAACTTTGATTCTTTCGTGTAAATCAATCAAACGATTTTTATAAGCCAACAAAGCCTCCTTTTCAGAAGTAAAGTGTTTAAATGTTTTTTTCTCTTCTTGATCTTCATCTAAACGAGTTAGGTAGAAACAACCAAGAACGATATCTTGTTTCGGAGTAATAACAGGAGAGCCTGTGGCCGGTTTCAAAATATTTTTTTCCGCCGCCATTAAATTATCAGCTTCCCATCTGGCTTCTTTGGTTAAAGGTAAATGTACAGCCATTTGATCGCCGTCAAAATCGGCGTTAAAAGCAGTACAAACTAACGGGTGTAATTGAATAGCATTACCTTCAATTAAACGTGGATGAAAAGCCTGAATACCCAAACGATGCAAAGTTGGAGCTCTGTTTAACAAAACACGAGTAGTTTTTGTTAATTCTTCTAAAATATCCCAAACCTCATCACGTTCTGACTCGATAAAACGGCTGGCGCTACGAACATTGTGCGCCAATTCACGCTTAATTATTTCTGCCATTATAAACGGTTTAAATAATTCTAAAGCCATTCGTTTGGGTAAACCACACTCATCAATATTTAAGTTTGGACCAACCACAATAACCGAACGTCCAGAATAATCAACACGCTTACCTAACAAATTCTGACGGAAACGGCCTTGTTTGCCTTTTAAAATATCAGCCAAAGAACGCAATTGCCGGCGTTGTCCGGTAGAAGCAGCAACAGTTTTAGCATGACGGGCGTTATTATCAATTAAAGCATCAACTGCTTCTTGCAACATTCTTTTTTCATTTCTACAAATTACTTCTGGCGCGTTTAATTCAGTTAATCTTTGCAGACGATTATTACGGTTAATAACGCGGCGATATAAATCATTCAAATCAGAAGTGGCAAAACGTCCGCCATCTAAAGCCACCATCGGACGCAAATCCGGAGGAACTACAGGTAAACATTTCATTACCATCCACTCAGGACGGATTTCATTCATTAACAAACTCTTCAAAAGTTTTTTGCGGCGGATAATTTTTTCCAATTTTGCGCCTTTAACTTTTTGTTGTTCTTCTGTCAAACGATTATAAGTTTCCTGTAAATTAACCCGAGACAATAAATTATAAACCGCTTCAGCGCCAATTGACGCTTCAAACAAATGTCCATAGCGCAATGACATTTCTTGATAACGATTTTCTGAAACAATTCTTAAAACCTGCAATTCTTTTAACTCTTTGTCGGCTTGCTGAAAATCAGCTTCTAAAACTTTTATTTTTCTTGTTCCTTCTTCTTGAATTTTGTCCCAAGCTTCCTGACCAAGTTTTTTGTCTGTAGCCGCCTTAATAGCTTGAGCAGTTTCATTTTCAATCTGTTTTTTCTTACTTTTAAATTCTTGTCGTAACAAATCAAAAGCTTGTTTCTTTCCTTCTTCGTCAACATGAGTAATTATAAAGCTGGCAAAATAAATAACTTTTTCCAAAGCTTGAGCGGACAAATCCAAAACTAAACCGATTTTTGACGGCACTGAACGAAGAAACCAAATATGAGCTACTGGTGTAGTCAATTCAATATGTCCCATTCGTTCACGGCGTACCAAAGAAGTGGTCACTTCTACCCCACACTTATCACAAACAATTCCTTTGTAACGAATTTTTTTATATTTACCGCAATAACATTCCCAATCTTTGGTAGGACCAAAAATTTCTTCAGCAAACAAACCGCCTTTTTCCGGTTTTTGAGTACGATAATTAATGGTTTCCGGTTTACGAACTTCACCAAAAGACCAATGACGGATAACTTCTGGAGAAGCGATTTTGAGACGAATGGCGTCAAAATCTATGGTTGGACGATTTTCTCTAAATAACATATAAGAAGAATATTAAATTATTTTATTTAGAAGGATTTTCTTCAGTTTTTTTTTCAAGCGTAGTATCAATTAATCCCGCATCATCATCTTTTTTTTGTTCAACAACCGTTTCTGTCGCCACATGATATTCACCGTTTTCTCCTTGTTTCAACAATTCAACATCTAATCCAAGACCTTTCATTTCACGAACTAACACATTAAATGATTCTGGAATATTTACATTTTTAATATCTTCACCTTTAATAATCGCTTCGTAAGCTTTAGAGCGACCCGGCACATCATCGGATTTAATGGTTAAAATTTCCTGTAAAATATGAGCGGCACCATAAGCTTCCAAGGCCCAAACTTCCATTTCGCCAAAACGCTGTCCACCGAATTGAGCACGTCCACCCAACGGCTGTTGAGTAATCAAACTGTAAGGACCAATAGATCGTTGGTGGATTTTATCTTCAACCATATGATTTAGTTTAAGCACATAGCTATAGCCAACAGTCACCTTATGATCAAACGGTTCACCCGTACGGCCATCATATAAAACAGACTGGCCATCAGACGAAAATCCGGCTTTAACTAACTCTTCTTTAATTTGATCTTCGTTCAATCCATTGAAAGGCGGGGTGGCAACACGATAACCCAAAGCGTTAGCGGCCAATCCCAAATGATTTTCCAACAACTGTCCAAGATTCATACGAGAAATAACACCGAGTGGGGACAAAATTATATCAACAGGAGTACCATCTTCCAAAAACGGCATATCCTCGGCTGGGACAACCCTGGAAATAACACCCTTGTTACCATGTCGACCTGACAATTTATCACCAACCTGAACTTTTCTCATATCAGCCACACGAACGCGAACTTGTTTAATAACACCTGGTTCTAATTTATCACCATTCTCAGACGAAAATACTTTCACATCAACAACTTTTCCATGTTCTCCGTGTTCAAGGTATAAAGAAGAATCACGAACATCTCTAGCTTTTTCACCAAAAATCGCTCGCAATAATCTTTCTTCGGCACTCAATTCAGTCTCTCCTTTCGGAGTGATTTTACCAACCAAAATATCACCAGATTTAACTTCGGCGCCAACACGAACAATGCCTTCGCTGTCTAAATTTTTTAATTTTTCTTCACTGACATTCGGAATATCTGATGTTACCAATTCCGGACCGAGTTTGGTTTCACGAACATCAACTACATAATCTTCAATATATATAGAACTGAAACGATCTTGCTTGACAACACGATCAGATAAAATAATCGCATCTTCATAATTATATCCATCCCAAGACAAATAAGCGACTAAAATATTTTGTCCTAAAGCCAATTCTCCGTCACGAATACACGGACCATCTGTTAATGGTTGGCCTTTTTTAACTTTATCACCAATATTAACAACTGGATGTTGGTTAACACAAGTGGCGGCATTAGAACGTAAAAATTTATTTAAATTATAAACACACTTCTCTCCTTTTTTATCAACCACAGCAATCTGATGTCCTGATAATTCAACCACTTCACCTTCAATTTCCGATTTAATAATATAACCGGTATTGTCGGCCACAGCTCTTTCAACACCTGTACCAACCAATGGCGGCTCAACTTTAATACATGGCACGGCTTGCCGCTGCATATTTGTGCCCATCAAAGCACGCGTAGCATCATCGTGTTCCAAAAAAGGAATTAAAGCGGTGGCCAAACTGATAATTTGACTAGTGGACACATCAACATAATCTACCGCATTTGATTCAACAGTGCCTGGTTTTCCATAAATACGAGCCGAAACCATATCCTGAATGAAATATCCGTGGTCATCAATTTTAACCGTGGCCGGCGCAGTAACAGTCTTTTCTTCTCTGAAAGAATTAAGATAAACAACTTCATTGGTAACACGAGGTTTAACCTGAATCATTTCTTGTTTAGTTGAAGAAAGTTTTTTAGCTATATCTTTAGTAATGACGGTTCCGTCTTTAACACCACCAACATCGCCATGTAAAATTTCATCAACTAACAAGTTCGGATCGTTAGCCACTTCTTTTAAAACTTTTCTATAAGGAGTTTCAATAAAACCCAATTCATTAACACGAGCAAAACTGGCCAGGTGATTAACTAAACCAATGTTCGGACCTTCCGGAGTAGCAATCGGACAAATACGTCCATAATGAGTATTGTGCACATCACGAACTTCAAAACCGGCTCTATCGCGAGACAAACCTCCTGGACCCAAAGCGCTTAAACGTCTCTTGTGTTCCAGTTCTGATAAAACATTAATCTGATCCATGAATTGGGATAATTGCGAACTCATAAAAAATTCACGGATGGCGCTGATTACCGGACGAGCATTGATTAATTTGTTCGGAGTTAATTGTTCCAATTCATAAGTACTCATTCTGTCTTTTATTACACGCTCCATTCTGGCCAAACCAACACGAAAACGATTTTGGATTAATTCACCGACCGCGCGAATGCGGCGATTACCCAAATGATCAATATCATCAGGATCTTCCTGTGTAACATTTAATCTGATAACTTCTTTAACTACTTGTAATAACTTTTCAGGAGATAAAACACGATTTTCTTTTTTAGAAAAATCTTCCGGCGAATAACCCATATCAAACTTGGTGTCAAACTTATAAACACCGACCGGACCCAAATCATACCGATCGAAATTAAAAAACATGGCATGAATCAAACTCTTAGCATTATCAGCTGTAGCCAAATCACCAGGACGAATTTTTTTATAAACTTCAATTAACCCCTCGTCAACAGTTTTGGCCAAATCTTTTTTCAAAGTCGAATCAATATAATCAATGTTCGGATGAATATTTACATCTTTTAAAAGATCGGTTATTTTTTCATTATCTTCATAACCAAAAGCGCGCATCAAAGAAGTGATGGCCACCTTACGCTTACGGTCAATTTTAACCCAAAGAGTATTATTTTGGTCAGTTTCAATTTCTAACCAAGCGCCACGATTGGGAATAATTTTAGCACCATAATATCGGCGTCCACGAACATTTTCGGCAGTAAAGAAAACTCCTGCTGAACGAATAAGTTGAGAAACAACCACACGCTCAATACCATTAACAACAAAAGTTCCGCGCTGTGTCATTAACGGTAAATCACCCAAATAAATTTCTTGCGTTTTGGACTGTTTTGTATTCTTGTTATACAAACGAGCATTTACTCTCAGTGGCGCTTCAAAAGTTAAATTACGAGTTCGGCACACCATTTCATCAAATTTCGGTTCATCTAAATAATAGTCTTCCAAATAAAGCTCTAAATTACGGTCAGTAAAATCTGTAATCGGCGAAACTTCCTCAAACAATTCTTTAATGCCGTATTTCAAAAACCAATTATAAGAATTGAGTTGCAATTCCACTAAATTTGGAAAAGGAGCAGCATCAAGATTTTTTGTAAAAAATTTTCGTTGCGTATTTTTAATCGCGTTTGCTTTATAAGTAGCCATAATTTTTAAAAAAATTAATTATTTTTTAAAATATATAAATTGAATTTTTTTAACAATTTTCTTTTCACTCGTGTCGCTGCGTAAACAAAAAACCTCCCCGTTCAATTTGGGCAGTTAAAAAATAGTAATATTCAGTTGTTTAGCAAGGTGAGCATGAAATTGTTTTTACCTTGCGCGTAGCTCAAAAAGGATATTTTGGCCACACTTTAGGCTTATTTTAGGCAAAAAAACGCCTTAGCCGAATGTCCAAACAGGACATTGTTTTATATAGTAAGATAATTCTACACTAAAAAAATGATTTTGTCAACTAAAAAGCAAGTCAAAAACCTTTTGTCAAGACACTGTAAAATTTGGCTTAAATAAGCGATTTTTATTTTATCATCAACAAGTTATCCACAGTTATAAAAAATTACTTGCAAATTATACTTGTCCACACAATCTTAAAAATGTGGTATAATAACACTGGTAATTAATTTTTTCGCTTAACAAAGCCAAAAAAAGAAATTGAACCAGCATTTTTTCATTTTTTGACAAAAATGCGTTTAAACCGTTAAAATTTATTAATATATTTTATCTCTATCAAGCTGCGGTGGGGTTGATGCGTTAACGAATTGGATTTTAAAAATACTCTCTCCTTTCCCTAATAACATCATGTTATTTTGGAAAAAAATTTTTGAGACTCATTTCGCCTTTTAGCATGCTACTCCTTCGCAGCTTAATGGGGATAAAAATCCCGCCTTGACGGCGTATTTTTTTACAAAAAACCACCTCGAAAAACGAGGTGGTATGTAGTTAAAAAGAACAAAAAATTTAGTTTTCCGTATCGCGCTGGGAATGTTTTTCCCGGCGTCGATACTTAGACTTATCGCGATGCCGCCCTCCACGACCCAACTGATTAATAGCTGTGTCCGGCAAACGCGGCATAATCGGCAACTCCTGCTTCTTCTTTTTCTTGTGTTTCTTGCTCATTTGGAACACTCCTTGTTTAATTGAAAGAACGAAATACTGTAGCATGTTTTTAAAGCCTTGTCAACAATTGTTTACATAATAAAACTATGCTAAAATATCTTTATTATAAAACTATGGCAAGAACCTACAAGAATAGAAAAAATGGACATAATTTTCCCAGTTTAAATCCGCAAATCAGCCGCGGATTATTAGCTATTTTTTTATTTATTTTAAGTGGCATTGCCATTTTGAGTTTTTTCTCCATGGCTGGTGTAGTCGGACAGTTTGTTGATTCATTATTAGCTATCACTTTCGGACAAGTTCGTTATGTATTTCCAATAATTCTTATTGTTTTGGCAATACTGATTGTAAAGGATTTTGAATATGATTATCGGTCTACTCATTTATTCGGCGCAATTTTATTTTTCTTAAGTTTCAATGGTCTGGTTCATTTACAAAAACCATTTGAACAACTTTACGACTTAGCTATACAAGGAAACGGTGGTGGACTATTTGGACTGGCTTTATCGTGGCCTCTTTTAAAATATGTCGGTTATTGGGGTGGCTTGTTAATTCTAGCCGGCATACTTTTGATTTCTTTAATTTTTCTTTTTAACACATCTCTAGCCGCCATGGTAGGAATGAATAAAAAAATATTCTTGGCTTTTGGTTGGGTTGGACGACAAATTATTGGTTTTTTCTCACTCTTTAAGAAAAAACCTTCCTCTTTGCGCATGGAAATCAAGGGGGAATATACTTCTCCCGACGATGATGAAAAAGAGGATATTAAAAAAGACGACGAGGAACAAGAAGAGCGTCGCATTTTTCACAAAAAAAACTTAAATAAAAATGATACGGAAGAAAAAATAGAAGATAAAGATGCTATTAGTTTTAAACAACCTAATAAAATAGATTATCGACTGCCACCACTAGATTTGCTTGGTGTTTCCAAAACCAAACCATCCGCCGGCGATATTGAACAAAACGCCGCAATAATTAAAGATACTCTGCATAATTTTGGCATTGAGGTGGAAATGGGTGAAATACGAGTCGGTCCGACTGTCAGTCAATATTCTTTGGCGCCAGCTAAAGGAATAAAATTAACCAGGATAACCAGCTTAAGCAATGATTTTGCTTTAGCTTTAGCGGCACACCCAATTCGTATTGAAGCGCCAATTCCGGGCAAATCATTGGTTGGCATAGAAGTGCCAAATCAAAAAATTGCTACTGTCATGTTGCGCGAACTGTTGGAAAGTCCTGAATTCAAACATCGTGAACATAACTTAATGATGGCTTTGGGTAAAGATGTGGCAGGAAAAGTTTGGTGCGCTGATTTACCTAAAATGCCTCATCTTTTAATCGCCGGTTCAACCGGTTCCGGAAAAACGGTTTGTATTAACACCATAATTTTGAGCTTGATTTATCAAAACACGCCAGAAACTTTGCGTTTTATTATGGTAGATCCAAAACGAGTTGAATTGACTCTTTATAATGGTATACCCCACTTATTAACCCCTGTTATTACTGATCCGGCAAAAACGGTTAGTGCCTTGCGTTGGACAATGGCAGAAATGGATCGTCGTTTTGATGTTTTGGCTGGCTCAGCCACTCGCGATATTCATTCTTACAATAAAACCGCCAAACAACCAATGCCTCATATTGTTTTTATTATTGATGAATTAGCTGATTTAATGTCTACAGCAGCAAGTGAAGTAGAAGGCGGAATTATTCGTATTGCTCAAATGGCCCGCGCTGTCGGCATTCATTTGATTGTTGCCACCCAACGTCCGAGTGTTGAGGTAATTACAGGCTTAATGAAAGCCAATATTCCAGCTCGAATTGCATTTTCTGTCGCTTCAATTATTGATTCTAGAACTATTTTAGATTGTCCCGGAGCGGAAAAATTACTCGGCCGAGGAGATATGCTTTATCTAACCGCAGAACTTTCAAAACCAAAACGTTTACAAGGTGCTTATGTTTCTGAAGATGAAATGAAAAAAATTGTTGATTATGTTAAAGGCGATGAACCGCCACAATATGATGACTCTATTGTTAATAAAAACTCATCTCCGTCAGGAACTTTAAATTTATTTGGCGGTTATAATGATGATCATGATCCATTTTTTGAAGAAGCTAAAAAAATTATTTTGGAATCCGGCAAAGCCAGCGCTACACTTCTGCAACGCCGAATGAAAGTTGGTTACGCTAGAGCGGCGAGATTACTTGACGAGCTTGAAGAAGCTGGTATAGTAGGGCCGGCGGATGGCGCCAAACCACGCGAGGTTTTTACCGAACATTTACGTCCTGAAATTGATCAAGAATTACCACTTGAAGAACAAACAATGGACGCGGGCGGAACTGTATTTGACGAAAATCAAAAAGAGGAGGAAAATATTAATAATGAAAATCTTAATAGTGAAGAAACTGATAAAAGTGAAGTTGATGAAAACGAAACTGATGATGAATTAACAGAATCAACGGAAAAATCTGAATGATAAATTAAAAAATACTTTAAACTTTGAAATCTCGTGTCAACTTTTTCGTTTAAAAAATTAACCTCGCCAATCAGGCTTGGGTCGCGCTTTAAAACCGCTCGTGAAGAGTGGAAATTAAGTTTTGCTAATGTTGCGTCAGCTACCCGCATTCCTTTGAAATATCTTGAACTGATTGAAAACAATACTTTCAACGAATTACCCAATGCTAAAGCATATCGTTTGGGCTACATAAGAGAATACGCGGAATTTTTAAAACTTGATCCGGAACAAATAATAAATCAATTTATACAGGAAAACGGTTTAAAAGATATATCGGCACTTCACCCAAACAAAGTTATTGGCAACACATCTTTTTATTCAGTTTCCATTTGGGCAAGAAACATTTTGGCTGCCGTCTGCGTTGTGTTGGTTTTTGGTTATTTAACTCTTCAAGTTAAACATATTTTAGAACCACCTCGTTTGGTTTTACTTGATCCAAGTGAAGGTTTGGTCACTAATCAATTAAACGTGGTTGTGCGTGGCGAAACAGACACCGAGTGTCAATTAACGATCAACGGCATGGAAACTATGTTGAATGAAAAAGGACAATTCCAATCAGAAATTGATTTGGCTAACGGAGTTAACACACTGGTAGTTTCTGCCACAAAAAAACACGGAAAAACGAATACTGTCACACGGCATATTATTGTTAAAAATACGCAATTTTCCAAACTAATTGAATCTTTCAATACAACTAATTAATTTATTAATAAAATAATATGGCAAAACAAAACCCTGAAGATTCCAAAAATAAACTAAAAGCGGCCGAAAGCGCGATTGAACAAATCAAAACAAAATTCGGTGACGGCGCAATAATGACATTTGGCGAAGCAAAAACCATGCAGGTGGATGCTGTACCGACAGGATGTTTATCTTTAGATATTGCTTTGGGTGTTGGCGGTGTACCGCGTGGCCGAGTGGTTGAAATCTATGGACCGGAAGCTAGCGGAAAAACCACCTTAGCTCAGCACATTGTGGCTGAAGTGCAAAAACTAGGCGGTATTGCAGCTTTTGTTGATGCTGAACACGCGCTTGATCCTGAATATGCTAAAAAAATCGGAGTAAAAGTTGATGAACTTTTAATCTCTCAACCTGATACGGGTGAACAAGCTTTGGATATTGTAGAAACTCTTGTCCGATCAAATGCTGTTGATGTAATTGTAATAGATTCGGTGGCGGCTTTGGTGCCAAAAGCAGAAATTGACGGTGACATGGGTGATTCACATATGGGTTTACATGCCCGATTAATGTCTCAAGCGCTTCGCAAGTTAACGGGTATTATCAGTAAATCAAAAACCGTAGTAATTTTTATCAATCAGACCAGAATGAAAATTGGCATCGTGTTTGGAAATCCTGAAACTACTACCGGCGGTATGGCTTTAAAATTTTATTCCTCAGTTCGTATTGAAATTCGCCGCGCCGCTCAAATCAAACAGGTAGATAAAATAATCGGCAACCGTGTAAAAGTAAAGATTGTAAAAAACAAAGTCGCGCCACCTTTCCGTACTTGTGAATTTGATATTATGTACAGTGAAGGAATTTCTATTCCTGGCGATACCTTGGACACCGCCGTGCTTTACAAAATAGTTGATAAAAAAGGAAACAGCTATTCTTTCGGCGAAGAAAAATTGGGAGTCGGGCGCGAAGCTGCCAAGCGATATTTAAAAGATACACCAAAAACTTTAAAGACCATTCGGACTGAAGTTTTGAAAGCGGTGGAAAAAGGCGAATTGGCTGATTCTGCCAGACTAAACGACGAGGTTCCTCCTGTTGAGTAAAATATCTTTAAAAAATCCTCGGTTTTAAGCCGAGGATTTTTTTATCATACAATACATTATCTTGACAAAACTTTAAAATTATGTTATGTTATCCTGTTCTTTAAACATTCAACCAAAAAAAGGGAGAAAAACAATGACAAAAGAAAAGGAACTTCATACCCACCCGAAAAATCCAAACGAAAAAATTTTTGGCCAACGGCTACAAGCGGGTGACATCGTCGAAGAAGACGATGTCTATGATTCAAGTTCTGGTAAATGGGAGGTGTGTCCCTGTCCGGGTCTCACTCTGCAGGAAAGTGTTAATACCTACTGGGTACGACCTGATGGCATAACCGCCGAACAGAAGCGACACGAACGACTCGCCGCCGCCAACAAGTAGTTTTCCTCGTTTTTTTAAAATACAAACCGCCCCAAAAATCGGGGCGGTTTTTTAATTTTTATTATTTCCACACTCCGAAAATTTTTGTTCCGCACTCCAAACAATTCCCATCTTTCATTTTATAAACAGTAATTTTATATCCGTCGCGGTCAATTAAAATTTCACCGCACTTCGGACAAACAGTTTGTCCGTATTTCTGATTATCAATATTTCCCAGATAAACATATTTTAACCCAACCCGCTTACCAATCTCATAAGCCTGTATTAATTTTTCCTCTGCTGTCGGCCCAACATCAGTCATTTTGTAAGTCGGATAAAAAGCCGACAAATGCCAAGGAATATCAGGTGAAATATTTTTTATAAACTCAGCAATTTGAGTGATTTCCTTTTCCGAATCATTTTTATCCGGCACCAATAAAGTGGTAATCTCCAGCCATTTTTTTCTCCGATAAATTTCCTTAATCGTTTTCGTTACAGGTGTCAATTCGCCCTGACAAACTTCCTTATAAAAATCCTCGCTGAACGCTTTTAAATCTATGTTATACGCGTCAATCCATTTGTCCAAATATTCCAAGGCCTCATTTGTTTCATAACCGTTAGAAACAAAAACACCTTTCATTTTATATTTCTTTGCCAATTTCATCGTTTCAACCGCGTATTCAGAAAAAATTGTCGGTTCATTATAAGTGAAGGCAATGGAAGGAATTTTTTTTATATGGCAATATTCCACTATTTTTTCCGGGGTTAAATCATGACTTAAACCGAGTGTTTCATCTTGAAAACCTGATAAGATTTGAGAAATTTCAAAATTCTGACAAAACTCGCAGCGCAGATTGCAACCGATTGTTCCTAAAGAAAATATTTTGCTACCTGGTAAAAAATGATAAAGTGGTTTTTTTTCAATCGGATCAACTTGAGAAGCGATGGCCTTGTTTTGAACCAAAAGATAAAGCTTGCCATTGGTATTTTTTCTCACACCGCAAAAACCGCTTTGTCCGTCAGATATTTTACAACGCCGAATACAAGCAGCGCATTCCACAATATTATTTTTTAATTTTTTATACAAAATCGCTTCTTTCATATCTTTATATATTAACAAAATAACCTTAATTTTTCAATTTATAAAAATAATTAATTGACAAGAATAATTTTTAAATATAAACTATGTGGTAGTTCTTTAAGCCAATCGTCACATAAATGGGAATATAAAAATGCCGAATAAAAAAGATTTAAAAAAATCTAATGATAAAATTTATCTGATAGTGATTACTGTTACCGTTACACTCATTATAAGCTTTGAACCCTTGCAAAAGATCCTCGGAAATACCGCTGTCGGATGTACCTATATCATTATGATAATTTTTATTCTCATTTTCACGCATTTCGTGGGTAAAAATAATTAACCCAAAATTAAAAGTCCCGCACAAACGGGACTTTTTTAAATTTAATTTTAAAAAATAATTTTTAAAAAAAACAATTCTTACCTGCCAAATATCCCGTACTCCAACAAATTTGGAGGTTAAATCCTCCCGTTCGTCCATCTGCACTGATTATTTCCCCAGCAAAAAATAAATTATCTATTATTTTTGACTTCATTGTTTTATTGTTTATTTCTTTTAGGGAAACTCCGCCTTTTGTTACCATTGCTAAATCAAATCCACATAATTCCTCAACTGTAATTTCAATATTTTTTAAATAAACCGCTATTTTATTTATTTCTTTTTTAGTAATATTGATAATCTGTTTATCAGTTTTTAAATTCAGATTTTCCAACAAAGCCACAGCAAATCTATTTGGCACAAAATCAGACAATAAACTCTTGATGGATTTCTTTGGATTTTGATTTATCTTATCTTGGATTTTTTTATTTAAAAATTCTAAATTTAAACTTGGAAAAATATCTAAACTTAGTTTTACCGCGCCTTGCTTCAACAAACCGCCAACTCTTCCACTTATATTTAAAATAGCTGGCCCGCTTGCGCCAAAGTGGGTAAACAATATGTCTCCTGTTTCTTTAAAATAACGCTTGTTATTTTGACAAACAATTATTTTAATATTTTTAAACACTAATCCCTGCAACTTCTTTACCCAATCCTCTTTTATTTTTATTGGCACTAAAGCAGGCAAGAGCTCGTCTACAGTATGTCCAAAATCTCTTATCCACTTAAATCCATCACCTGTAGAACCGGTCATTGGATAAGACTTGCCACCTGTACAAAAAATATATTTTTCGGCAATTATGCTTTTGTTTTCCACTACTAATTTTTCGATTTTATTTTTTTTAAAAACAATTCTTGACACTCGGGAATTTAAGCAAATACTGACTTTATTTTTTGATAAATATTTTTCTAACGCATTTAAAACATCACTTGACCTTTCACTTATCGGAAAAACTCGTCCATCATTTTCGATTTTAGTTTTAACTCCTAATCTGTTAAAAAAATTAATAACTTTTTTAGGTCCAAAAACAAAAAATGCGTGAAACAAAAATTTTCCGTTTTCACCGTAATTTTCAACCAATTTCCTTAAATTAAATTCTGCGTTGGTTATATTACACCTGCCATTGCCGGTCAACAAAAGCTTTTTGCCCGGCTTTGTATTTTGGTCTATTAATATAACTTTGGCGCCAAATTCAGCAGCCGCTCCGGCTGCCATTATCCCAGCGGGTCCAGCCCCAACAACGGCAACATCAAATTTATTTTCTTCTGCCATAATTAAATTTATTTGACGGTCTTTTTTTGTAAAAAGTATTCATTTGACGATTTAATTCAAATGATAAATCCGGTAATTTTGAGATAGGCAAATAAAGCCTGGTTAATTTTTCAATTTCTCTGACTTTGGATCCTTGGTCTGACAAAACAAATGAAATGGCTCTACCCGCCATACCAGCTCTGCCTGTTCTTCCAATACGATGAACATAATCTTCCGGATTTTCCGGAAGATCAAAATTAATAACAACTTCAATACCTTTAACATCTATGCCACGTGAAGCTATGTCAGTTGCCACAAGCACCCGATATCTACCACACTTAAACCCTTCCAACGCCTCTCTTCTTTGAGAGAGTGACCTGTTTGAATGAATTTCTACCGCAGAAATTCCAACTCTGCGCAAACTGTCACATATTTTCTTTGCACCAAATTTAATTCTTACAAAAACCAAAACACTTCCCTTATATTCTTCAAGTAATTTCCTTAAAAGTGGTAATTTTTGATCTTTTTTTACAACAAATAACTCATGCTCAATATTTTCAGCAGTGGTTCCGGCCAAAGCTATCTCCACCCTCACAGGAAGCTTCATATGATTACTGGCAATTTTTACAATGCCATCCGGCATTGTTGCGGAAAATAACATTGTTTGTCTGTCTTTAGGTATCACTTGTAAAATTTTATTTATCTGCGGAGCAAAACCCATATCAAACATTCGGTCGGCCTCATCTAAAACCAAAATCGAAACATCAGACAAATTTAAAGTTCTTTTCTCAATATGATCAATAATCCTTCCTGGTGTACCAATAATAATATGGGGATTATTGCGTATATTTTTTATTTGTTGATAAATAGGATATCCGCCAATCAATACTGCTGATTTAATACCAAAATTTCTCCCTATTTTTTGTATTGATTCATTAACTTGTAAAGCCAACTCACGAGTCGGCAGTACTATTAAACCTTTTCCTTTTCCCAATTTTAAAATCTGTTGAATTAAAGGAATGCTAAAAGCTAATGTTTTTCCAGTGCCTGTCTGGGCTATACCAATAACATCTTTACCCTCATTGGCTACCGGAATTGCCTTATGCTGTATTGAGGTTGGAATTTTAAATCCCAATTTTAAAAGTATATCAAGAATCTTGGGGGCTATCCCAAGACCGCCAAAAGTCATCTCTGTTTCACTGGTTAAAATTGTTTTTGAAATATTTTCCGACAAATCTTTGTTTTTCATGTTTTAATATTATCTTTCTATAAAAATTTACCCCCGCAAAGCAGGGATGGATTTTAAAGCGGAAGGGGTGGGATTCGAACCCACGGTCCACTTTCATGGACGACAGTTTTCAAGACTGTTGCCGTAAACCGCTTGGCTACCCTTCCTAAATTAATTATTATAGATGATTGAGCGGAGAGGGTGGGATTCGAACCCACGGTCCCTTGCGGGACACGGCTTTTCGAGAGCCGCACTTTCGACCACTCAGACACCTCTCCTTTGCGCTTCACTTCTGTCTAATTACAGACATCTCTACCCATCGGTAAACAGATTAGCATAATTTAACAAAAAAATCAAGCTTATTAATAAGTTGAAAATTACTCAATACCAAACAGACTTGCTAAAAAAATAATTGCGATACCTACTAACAAAAAAATAAAATCAACTAAAAATTTCTTTAAACCCACACTTTTGCGTAATTCAGGCAACAAATCACTCACTGCGATATAAATAAAACCCCCAGCAGCTAATGGCAACAAATATTTTTCAATTCCTGTTGAAAATTGAGACACAGTCCAACCAACCAAACCGCCGATTACAGTTGTTAAGGCGGCTAAAAAATTAAAAAGTAACGCCCGACTCTTTTTAAAACCAGCGTAAAGCAAAACACCAAAATCTCCCATTTCCTGCGGTATTTCATGCAACCCCATAGCCACCGCCGTAATAAGACCGAGTTTGATATCAACAACAAAAGCTCCGGCAATTACCAAGCCATCAATAAAATTGTGTACTGAATCACCCAACAAATTCATATAGCCGATTGATGGGGCATGCGTGTCACAAACCAAACCTTTATGACAGTGTCGCCAGTGCAGTATTTTTTCTATTAATAAATAAAAAACAATGGCAGACAAAACTATAATAAAAAATATTTTTGGAGATAACAATTCAACACCCTCGGGCATTAAATGAAGAAAAGCGCCACCAAGTAAAGCGCCGGAAGAAAGCGCCACCAATCTGGTTAATATTTTGTTCAAAAAAGCATCTTTTAAACTCAAAGTTAATATACCAATTAAAGCACAAGAACTTATAACAAGCGTACTGCCAACTATCCAACATAGGGTATACATATATACTACTTTTTTAAATTTAATAATTTTTTAATTTTGGGCAATATTTTTTGGGTAGCTTTTTCTCCAACAGTAATAATTTTATTTCCAACCAAAAAATCATACCCGTTAATTTGTCCAACAGTAGGAGTAATTACCACATCAGCTGATCGTGAATCGCGTTCAGCCAATTGATAACGCAGAAGTTTAATGGTCTGAAAAGCGGTTTCTCCAAGGCTTAATTTTTCTTTTTTGTGTGAAAAATAATCATCATCTAAATTTACTGCGATCACTATTTCAGCACCACTTCGTTTAAGGGGTTGAATCGGCACAGGCATTGAAAGAGAACCGTCTACCAAAGATTTTCCGTCTTTTTTAATTGGCTGAAATATCAAAGGAACTGCGCTTGAAGCCATAATCGCCTCTATTAAATCACCTTTGTTCATAATAACCGATTTACCTGTCAACAAATCAGTTGCCACCGCCGTTAAAGGAATTTTTAAATCTTTAAAGGTGCTTTTTTCTCCTAAAAATTTAGTTAAAAATTTTTTTATTTTTTCACCACGCAAAAACCCCTGTGTCAAAGAAGGATCAAGTAAAGACAAAAATAATCGCCAATCGGCGGTGGTAATTATTTTTTCCAATTCATTTGCGTTACGTATTGCCGCATATAATGCGCCTATAATTGAACCAATACTCGTTCCTGAAATAAAATCAATCGGAATATTATTCCGCTCTAAAACTTTTAAAACTCCGATATGAGCCAACCCTCTTGCACCACCGGCGCCAAGCGCTAATCCAATTTTTAATTTTTTCTTTTCTTTTGACACAATTTTAAAGTTAGACGCTGTTTAAATTTTATGTTATTATAACACAAAATTAAACTTTTACCATATATAAACCTTTCCATTTTAACATATCATTTATTACTTAAGTAAGTGTGCGATAAAAAAATGATTTATGCCTATTAATATACTTTTACTTGCATATCTTGTCTGTTTCATTTTCTTGGCTTGGAAAAATTTTCGTTTAGCTATTGGTTGGCTTATTTTATGTTTACCAGCTTATCTTATCCGATTTAACTTTGGGCCATTACCCAGTACTTTGTTGGAAATCAATTTTGCCGTAATTTTTATTATTTGGCTGATACGTTATTTTAAAACAGATTGGTTAAATATTAAATCTACCATAAAACAAAACAAAACAATCTTCGTTTTTGTTGGTTTTTTTTTATTATCAACTATTGTCAGTATTTTTTGGGGCGCTTGGGACGACCCGGTTTTCTCTCGTTCAATTTTAAAAGCTACAGGTATTTGGCGCGCTTATTTTTTAGAACCTTTATTATTGTTTTTTGTTTTAATTGGACGTAATGGAGACAGTACAACAAATAAATCAAAAATCAAAAGTAATGATTTGGTAAAATTTTTAGTTATTTCTGGTTTAAGTGTCGGTTTGCTGGCTATTGTTCAAAAAATAACCGGCTATCTTTATTCGCCAAGCTTATGGGATGACGTTTTAAACGGACGAGTAACATCTTTTTTTACTTCACCAAATGCCATCGGTTTATATTTGTCACCACTAGTAGCACTGTTGGCAATATTATTATTAAAAAGAAAAGAAGAAAAATTTAATTTTCTAAAAATCACACTTTATATATTATTGCTATTAATTATTTTAACAGCAATAATTTTCAGTTTTTCACAAGGCGCTTGGGTAGCATTGGGTGTGGCTTTTGTTTTTTGCGCTATTATTTTTGGTTATAAAAAAATTGCCATATTTACTATTATGACAGCCGTTATTATGGCGTGGACAATTCCTTCACTTAAAGAAGCGGTGACTTTTAATGATCAAGCGGGGCGCAATCGCTTAGAATTATGGAAATATTCAGCTGAATATTTAACAACTTCACCGACAAATTTTATTTTTGGATCAGGCTTAAGACAATTTTTTAATGAAGTACAGAGACCGCACTATGACGTAAAAAAAATGGAACGCCTCATATATCCCCACAACTTACTTTTAAATTTCTGGCTGGAAACAGGCTTACTTGGAATGATTTCGTTTGTTGGAATTTTAATTTGCGCGAGTTCATTATCTATTCTTCTGTGTAAAAAAAATTTAATGTTAGGTGCGGGTTTTTTGTTGGCTCTGCTTATTATTTTTATTCATGGCCTGGTTGATGTCCCCTATTTTAAAAATGATTTGTCTATGATATTTTGGATAATTATCGCTTCTATACTAATGACCAAAAGTCAGCCTGAAAAATAATAATTATGTTTTTTTATTATTTTTATTCAATAATTACCGCTCCGGGTGTAGTCATTCACGAATTAAGTCACACTATTTTTTGCCTGCTGTCTGGAGTAAAAATATATAAAATAAATCTTTTCAAATTCGGACGAATCGCCGGCTATGTTGTGCACGACGAACCCAAGAAAGTTTACCAAAGCTTCCTGATTTCTTTCGGACCATTATTTATTAATTCTTTTTTGGCCCTTTGTCTATTTTCACAAATTATTCCTCCTTATTTAAATTTGCTTAATATAATTTATTTTTGGCTTGGTGGAGCAATAGCTTTACATGCCATTCCCTCAACTGGCGACGCGCAAGCGCTATTCAAAGCGACTAATCACGGATTTTGGAAAAATCCAACAGTACTCATCATTTATCCTTTTATTTTGTTGCTTTATATTTTAAATTTTTTTAGACGACTCCATTTAGATATTATTTATTTTATTCTTTTACTTTGGTTGGGAAATATTTATTTAAAATAAAACCCCCGATTTAAATCGGGGGTTTTATTTTAAATTTTCTTGTCTGGCGGCAAATCATGTGAATGAATTTTAACCCATCTATTATCATCAATCACAAAAACAATTAAAACTAAAATACTTACTATTACGGCCATCAAATAAAAACCAAGACCAATGGCCATACCAATGGCAGCGGATATCCACAAGCCAGCAGCAGTAGTTAAACCAATTGTTCTGTCTTCCCGATGCAAAATTACACCGGCACCCAAAAAACCGATACCGGTAATAACTTGAGCGGCAATACGAGCCGGATCTTTATCAAAAGCTAAAACCGACAAAACAGTAAACAAAGTTGAACCTGCGGTCACCAAAGCATAAGTTCGAGTACCCGCATCTTTGCCACGTATTCCTCTTTGCCAACCAATAATGCCGCCCAAAATAATTGCGGCCAAAACCTGTCCAATCGGATAAAGTTGCGGTAAAAAACTTTGAAAATCAAAATCCATATAAAAACAATTAAAAATGATAATTTATATAATTATATAATATAAAAATTATTAAAACAAGAGATAACTGAAAATTGACTTTTATAAAAAATTATGGTATATTGTTCTCAACTTTTTAATGGGCCGATAGCTCAGCTGGTAGAGCACCGCGTTTGCAACGCGGGGGTCCGGGGTTCGAATCCCCGTCGGTCCACAAAAATAAAAACCCCGCCTATTTAGTAGGCGGGGTTTAAATTTAAAAAGAACAAATTAGGACATTAAAATACTGGACGGTAGAAGTAAAGGTTCTGATCGGGGCACATCAAACCCCAACTCACAACATAGATTCTCTGCTTCTATAATCAAATCTTCCAAACTGATTTTAATTCCTTTAACCCAAAAATCCAAATTCTCCAAATTTAAACCGAACGGTTTCAATAAATCTGTGGTGGATTTAGAACCGCCGGCTCGCAAAAAATCAAGATACAACGGTTCAAAAGATGAACCGATAGCCGCGCGTTGAGCATACAAACTACTGGTCAACAAATCAGCAAAGGCATATCCATAAACATAAAATGGCCGATGAAAATGAGGAATGGTTGACCATAAATGATTGATGTTTTCATAAGTGAAAACTTCACCTTCTTGACCATAGAGTGATTTGGTGGTCTCAATCCAGATTGAATTAATTTCATGAACAGACAACCATCTTCTCGCTCCATGCAATCGTCGTTCAAAATTGGAAAAACCTATTTGGCGAACTATGGTATTGATAGTATCATTGATTCGTTCCATCAACAACTTCAACAGTCTTTTCTTGTCGCCGCTTTTTACCAATTCTGATTTAAATCTGTCGAAAACAAGCATCTCGCCAAAAGTCGAGGCTGTTTCACAAAGAGCTGTGGGAGAATGAGACATTAAAGTTCCTTGTGCGGCGCCAGACAATAAACCATGGACTGAATGTCCTAACTCGTGTGCCAAAGTCATCACATCGCGGCCAGAGCCGCGGTAATTCATTAAAGTAAACGACACGGGATAATTACCCGGCAAAACTGTAGACAAATTAAATGCCCCCGTGTGCTTGTTTGGCATAGCGACAGCATCAATTCTTCCATCCTTCAACATAGTCACAACCAATCCAGCCAAAGTCGGAGAAAAATCATTATAGGCAGACACCACCAAATTAAACGCTTGGTTGAAAGATATTTTTTTATCCTTACCTTTCAAACAAGAAATTGAGGCGTTGCGATCACTCCAACGAAGTGTTGGAATATTCATCAACAAACCTTTGAGACGATAGTACCGCTTCACCAACGGACTGGCAAACATTTTCGTTGCTATATGCAAATTATCAACTACGGCATCAGAAACGCCATTACTTCTGTTTTGAACAGACATTGGACTCTGGTAGCCGCGCTCTTTATCTTCAACTGCTTTTTCTCCAACAATAACATTAAGTGTCTGAGCGGAATAAGCGGCAAAAATTTTACCTAACTCATCATTAATTAATTTCAATGCAAGGGCTCGAACATCGGCACTGTGGTTATTTGATAAAACATAAAACATATCGGCAAGCGTAAGCTGTCTATGACAAAAATCAAACTTCAAATTTGCTTCCATTACTCCAAAAAACTCACTCCAGGTTTCCGAACCAAAAGATGAGCGCTTATTCAAAGCAATTTCTACTTCTTCAGAAAGCATATGCGATTTTTCAAGACGCATATCATTAATCATTGGCCGATATTTAGCAACAACCGCGTCGATCACGGTCAATTGATCAATTATTTCTTCTTCCATTGACACAACTTCAAAATCAAAAAAGGTCAAATATTCACTTGTTGCTTTTTGAAGAACTCGACTTACATTGTTTGATTTTGCAGAAACAGGAGTATCAGAAATATCCAAATTGTGTTTGAGCGACAAAAAACAATACAACTTGTTAAGCAAACAATTAATTTTGTCATAATCAACCAATGCCAATCCAAGCTTTGTGGAAAGTTGTCCTTTGTAATCAGTGTAAAAATTTTTCATCATTACTAAAACTAATTGAATATCAGCGTCAATCTGAGAATCATTAATGTCTTTGTAAAAGCAGCCAAGATTCCACCGCGCTTTTTTAACACCATACTTATCGCTTTTCTTGTCCATCTTTTTTATTCTCCTTGTTTGTGGATTTTTGAACATCCTAAATTGTAAGGAACATACCTAATTTTCTTTATCATCCGACAAAAACATAACTTTGTCAAGCGGGGTTGACATTTCTTAAAATTTCATTTATAATTAAAACGTTAAAAATCGCCGAGGTAGCTCAGTGGTAGAGCGAAGGACTGAAAATCCTTGCGTCGCGAGTTCAATCCTCGCCCTCGGCACAAAAATCCTAAACTCTAAACATTAAACTCCAAACTTGCTTTGAGACTTGAGAATTGGGGTTTAGGATTTTTTATATCCGGGGTGTAGCTCAGTTGGCTAGAGCGCCTGCTTTGGGAGCAGGAGGCCGCAGGTTCAAGTCCTGTCACCCCGACAAAAAACAGCGAACTTGTTTCGCTGTTTTATCTTAATACTTAAAATAAATAGCTACTTTATTTAAATTTAATAAATAAGCCGATTTTGCTATTTTTTAAAAATCAATATAACCTAATTTTCTATTGACTTTTTATTATGTTAATTGTACTATTCAATTTACAATTAATCAGAATATATTTCTATAATAAACTTTATTTATGGGCATAAAAGAATTTTTTTACGATAATGTTAGGTATCAAATTGATAACACCAAAACAGTTGGAAATGGCGGAGATATTGACGAAACCACATTTACCATTTTTGTTGACAAGGGGGTGCCTGAAAAATTTTTAGAGGGTATTGCCGTACATGAAATTGAAGAAAGAAAGTTATTAAAAAAAGGACATAGCTATGTTTTTTCACATAATGAGGCGCAAAAAAAAGAAGCGGAATTTTATGAAAAAATTTACGGAAAAGATAGTGGTGTAAAAGTTTTGGGTGAAGAAGAAAAGGTTATTTTAACAATCACTCATCGTCGCAGTGTTTCAAAAAAATCAAAAATAATTTCTCAGGAATTGGAAAATGTTCCACCTCCGGCACGGCCAATTATTGATATTGATAATATTTTACAAGTAATTTTTGATAACAAGAGATACATTATAGATAATACTGAGCGACTAATCGGTACTCTGGTTGATATTTATGAAAAAGGCGACGGCGGCACTATCTATATTGATCGTGATGTGCCGGAAAGATTTTACGAAGGATTGATGTTAAGTGAATTAGTAACCAGAAAATCTTTAAAAAAAGGATTGAGTTGGAGAGAAGCCAACGCAGAAGGAAATAAAGCTGAAGAAGAATATTTAGTAAGCGAATATGGCGCTCAGGAAGGAAAAGAATTAATCGCCGATGAAATGAATTTTCAAGCTTGGAAATTTGCAACAGAAAAAAAAGAATTCAATCTGCCTGATGGAACCGGACATAAAGTTATTTACGAAAAAGATGAAATCCTGCCAAAATAATTATCAAACTTTACGTTTAAACACGGCGCCCAATACTAGGGCGCCTGTTTTTTTGGCAACAGTTTTAAGTACAGTTCCTTTTGCTCGACCAATAAAGCCTAATAATAAAGCGGTTAAACCGCCAATGGTGGCGGTCAAATAGTTTTCCGCATTTTTTTTCGGAATAACATCCGCTGCTGCCAACACTTCTTTTTTAATTAAATCTTCCGACATACCGATTAATTGAATATCGCCGGTACTTCGAGGCCAAAGTTGAAAATCTCCACTTTTTTCTTCTAAAATTCCAACCACAGACACATTCATTCCTTCTTGAAATTGTTTTTTATTTATCTTGGCGCCTTGTTTAAAATAAATCATAATTTCATCCTGTCCATCATCAACATACATACCACTAGTTTTTATTTCCGTAATTTCTCCGGAAATTTTTATCAAACTGCCCAATTTTTCTTCCTGTAAATCTGACAAAATACACGGTTGCGAATCTAAAAATTTTTCTAATTCTAACACATCAATCATTTCGCTATTCGTTATTTTAATTCGTTTGATGTTTTGATTTACAGAAATTTCTCCGCTCACTTCAATAAAATCACCAATTTTTAACGGGGGAAAATCTTTTTTATAATTATAAACTTGAATTCCGCCATTTTCATCTCCTAAATAAAAAAATTGAACACCAAAAACTCCCGGTAAAACAGTGACTGTTCCGCGTGTTATAATTTTTTCTCCACCATCTAACAAACGCGCTTCGGTTAAAGTGGAAAAATTTTCAATTCCGTCACTTAAATAATTACCGCCATCGGACAATTCTTCATCCGATTGATTAATTTGGCCTGGGGTAATATATATTGTCCATTGCCATTCATCCGCAAACACCGAATAACTCTTTCCGGATGGGCTGGTGCCAAATTTAATCAAATCAACCGTTTGTGAATCACGAGTCAACAATTCAATTTTATCCCCCTGATTGTTTAAACTGAAACGAGTAACTGCGCGGTCAAAAACCAAATAACTATCCGCATTTATTTTTGTGCTTACCGGAAAAATATATTCTTGACCATTTTGACGACGTAAACGCCAGCCAGACAAATCAATTACTGATTCTCCTGAATTATAAATTTCAACAAACTCTTTTAAATCATCTCCTGCGGGATTTGATAAAATTTCTGAAATAATTATGCCTGTATTGTTTGCTGACAAACCTCGTCCAATGATAACTTCTATAATTTTGGAAGCACCGCTGCCGTTGGTGCTAGTGGCTGAAATTAAAATTGCAAACACGCCGGAAGTGCTAAACACTCTTTCTACCTCTCCGCCAAACAAAATTTCTCCATCACCAAAATTCCAAACAAAATTTAACTCTCCCCCACGTCTGTCAAATGAATCTTCGGCGTCAAAAATCAACATCTCACCAATCTCTCCGCCCGCAGGCGCATTTATTTTTAAAATTATTTCATTATCAATTTGAATAATTTCATTTTCTGTTCCGGACGTCGGCTTACTTGACCACAACCACTTTCCCTCTATATTGCGGCAATAACTTTCGCTTTCTTTGGCTCGATCATATTCAATCGCATCAATTGTCTCATTTTTTTCATTATACAATTTAACTGTTTCTTTGGTTGTGTTATTTAAAGAAATTTTTGTCAGACTTCTTGGCCAAGAAACTATTTGTTGCGGAAAAATAATTCCAGAAAGACTAAAAGTTTGTACCGCATCGCCAATTTTCCAACCACTTAAGTCAATCATTGAATTAGAAATATTTTTAATTTCTATAAATTCCCCAACAACATCAGGTCCGGACGGATTCGGAAAAATTTCATTAATTACCACACCATAACTAATTCTGTCTGATGTTTCAAAAACTGCCGGTAATGTCTGAACCTGTGAATCTGAGGCGCCACCACTTCCACTGGATGACTGGTGGGTAATTACAGGTAATACAATCACATTAACTGCGCCAGGAGTTAATTGCGTGGTAATTGACCAGTCCGCCGGACTGTCAGAATCAACTCCATCAATTTTTCTGCCCAAAGCTTGATTTTTATTTGGTAACAAATCAGCGCCATAATCTATTCTATCAACAATCTCTCCGGATAAATTTCTTAAAACCACACTGTCGCCATCATTGTTCAAATAACTATTGCCGGCTAAATCAATCAAAAACCAACCGCCAGAAAATATTGTTCCGGAAATATTTTTACAAGTTGAGGTGCTTTCCCGTGAATCACAAATCAATCCACCGGTTAAATTTAAACTACTGGTAGACAGATTATATAACTCTACCCACTCATTTCCAGACTCTGGATTAGAAACAAATTCATTTATCTTTATTTGTGGCCAAATAATTAACGGGTTTGCGAATTCAACCAGTATATCAGAAACTGATTCTACCGGTTCTTCCGGAGTGGTAGTGGCAATTCCAATGGTGGAAGTATTATTGTTAATTATTTCATCAGTATAAACACTATTAATAAAACCAACGGTGTTGCCAGACAAATGTTCCTGCCAATTAGAATTGTCATAAATTAACAAATATGGATTTTTTCTTTCCAAAGAAAAATTAATCGCGGAAACATAAGAAAACTGTTCAATAAAATTATTTTCAGAGTCTTTAATTCCAATTTCTTCTCCGCTCTCATTTAAACCGCTCCAGGAAGAATCAAATATTGAACCGCTAAAAGACGGAAAATCAACCAAAAACTGATTCGCATCCTGACAAATTACGGCGTATTCACCAGAATCAATAATACTATCAGTGGTGCTGACACTCAAACCGTGATTAGTGTTATTTTCCCAAAATTTCCAGCCGGATAAATCTACTGAATCAGAACCCTTGTTCCAAATTTCAATCCATTCATGCGTACTGGTTGCGTAAGCGCCAATTTCATTAATAATAATATCCGAATTGGCTGACCAACAAAATTTTGCAAAAATAAAAAAACTGCCCACCATTACAGCTGTCAGCAGTTTTTTTATTTTAACCACAAATTTAAATCAGCATTTTAATTGCCGATATTATAACAGCAAAAAAATAAAAAGCAAGATAATGGGGTGGATAAGTTTATTGAAAATAACACGCCAAAAAAACTTACTGTTTTAAAGTTTTAATAATGGCGATAGTTAAGGTTGTTACAAAACCAATAATCAAAACAATAGAGGCGATAAAAGAAATCATCTCATTAATACCAAACCATCGGGCGAAAGCGGTATGCATAATATATGCTTCCACTGATAAGCCCAAAAGTAAAAATGCTGTTTTATACATATACAATATTATTATTAAAAAATTTTAATTATGGTTGTAAAATATCATCAACACGACCATTGACTGAAATTATTACTTCCTTAACGGTTGAAAATTGTTTTAGAGTTTCAATAATTTGAGCGCGGATGGCCGTCACACGACACGAACCGCCCACTTGAAATTCAATCTCATCATCAAAATCAATTTTTAAAATTCCATTGTTTAAATCCAAACTATTAATTTTTACTCCACTGTTGATATTGGTAAAAAATCCATTATTTTTTTCTTCCTCGGTTACGCCTTTTAACAATTCTTCCATACTGGCGTTAGCAACCGCTTCTGTTTTTTTAATTTTCCTTTCAACTGGAAAAACTTTATTACAGGAAAATTCCGGATCCATTTTGTTATTGTTAAAAAAAACTTTTATTGTTTGTCCGAATTTAACCGGGTAAGATTCAGATTTATTATTTTTCGGCAAATCAGACGGATTGTCATTTTTCAAAACCAAGGTGCCAGTTGTGGTGTTTGGAATTTTAAAATCTATTATTCCTTTGAAAAGAACAGGGTTAGACGTCATCCATTCTTCTTGCGCTTGCAACGACGCAACCGCTATTTGCAAACCATTGGCATCATAAAGTTCAGCAATAGCATTAGCCTCAAAATACCAATCCCCGGGCATTATTCCTTCTAAAATCAACGGACTAACAAGAAATTCATTAAAAGCTGGCTTGATTAATTTAGTTGCATAAATTTCTCCGCAACTTTCACTGGGCATTGGCGTAGTCGGTTGTCCATGTTTAACCCATTGGTTTTCAACGCAAATCCACGAATCTTCATCTCCACCAACAACAAACCTCGATATCAGTACCACCAACCCAACTATGGTTAAAAAAATTATAAAAAATAATATCTTTTTCATATATACATTATACCTCAAAACTATCTTTTCTTCTACTTTTCTTTTTTAAAGATGATTTTGTTTTGCCTTCCAATCTTTTAATCTTGGAGGCTTTGGTGGGTTTGGTTAGTAAACGTTTTTTTCTTGGTTTTAAAATTTTATTTATCAATCTATTTAATCTTTCAACTGTTTTGGTTTTATTCTGAAATTGCGAACGTTCTTCTTCAGAACTGATTATTATTTCATCATTTTTATTCAATTGATTATGAAAGCTGGCGCGAATTATTTCTTTCTGATCCAACGAAAAAATTGCCGACTGCCCGACAGACCAACGCAACTGAACTTTACTTGATGTTTTATTAACTTTTTGTCCACCCGGTCCGGATGAACGAATAAAATCAAATTTTAATTCATTGTCAGGGATAGAAAAAATCATATAATCATTCCTTCTCTGTCTTCATTGTCGCCTTTTAAAATATAAACATCGTAATGAAAATTATCTTCACCAACCAGTTCCGCCTCGCCTTTTACAATTGTTTCAAACGGGCGACAATTTGGACAACCACCATCGCCTTGCGGACATTTAAAACGTCCCAACTGACGAGCTAATTTTATTTTTAAAGCAATATCCAATACGCTTTTTTCCGCTTCGTCCAAAGTCGGTAATTTTTTTTCGGTCAATTCATCATTCCTGTCCAAATACCAATAGCTAGCTTTACTAACTGGTCGTTTTTGACAATGATGAACCAATAAATGATAAATCGGCAATTGTAGTGATTCCGCTTCTTCATCGCTTTTCCCAGTTTTAAAATCAATAATATGAACACTATCTGTTTCCGGCAAATATTCCAACCAATCAATTTTCCCGCATAAAATAATATTTTCTTCTTCAGACAACCAAAAATAAGGCAAATCCATTTGAATTTTTACCGACAAGCCAACTATCGGTCCTGGGTAATTCATAATCCGACGCAACATTTCCTGTCCACGCTGTTTATAATGGTATTCATTGTCACTATTATGAAAACCACCTCTTGTTCCTTCAATTTTTTTCCAAGCTTGATCAAATTTTTCCAATAATGGCACGGAAAATCTCTTTTCTTTTGGTAAAATAGAAAGTGATTCTACCACTTCATGTACTGCCTGACCTAAAGCCAATGACGGTGACATTAATTTTATTTTATGATTATTTTTTGGATCACGATAAACATTTTTCAAAAAATAAGCGCGCGGACAACGCAAAAAATCACTAATAGAAGTGTGTGAAACCCAAACGGCTGAATATTTATCTGGCGGCATAGATTATTTATTTAATAATTTTTTAATTTCTTCTTTTATTTTTTCCCAAGGAAAAGCCGGACCCGGATCAATTTTTCTGCCAATCGGGCGAGCGACATTTTCATGTCCGGTAATATTTTCCAAAGTAATCTGAGGAAACCGTTCCATTATATATATAGTAAGCTGGATAACTGCTTCAATCTGAATATCGGAATATTTTTCCCAAAAACTTCCTTTTTCATCTTGAAAAACATTTGTTCCTAAAAATTTTTGCTGGCGTTCAGGACGTCCGCAAAAATAATCATCGCCAACTTTTCGTAACGGACCCCAATTACAAATTTCAATACCGACGGAAAAATCATTCACATTAGTTATACCGTTCCACTCGGAAACACCGGCATGTTTAGCTCGATCTTCCATTTGAACCATTTGAATTATATTTCCATCTCGGTCGACAATAAAATGAGCTGATACTCCGTCCGGACGATGAAAAATTTCCACACACGATTCAGCTGGTCCGCCTTCAGTATAATGATAAACGATTACCGAACAGGGAATTTCTCGTCCGGGGAAAAAATTTTGACTGGGAGTAAATTTTTTTTCTATTTCCATCATATTATATTGTTTATATTCTACACTGCTTAAACCGCCTCGTCAAAATAGCTTGATAATAAAAAACCACCCCGGAAAACCAAGGTGGTCAGATTTTAGAAAGAACGAGATTACTTTGGGACGGCGAGAAAACGATAATAAATATACCAAACATTAAGATACTTTTCCATATGAAGAACACGCCTATCAGTGTCCCCATCAAGACAGGGCACATAGCTGTAGCCGGACGATGCTTGTTTGTAAACAGAGCCAAGAGCGATGATTGGAAACTGTCGTTGAATTTCTGGTAACTTTGCCCCAAAAGCGAGCATTTCCTGTAATGTCGCCGGACGCAATCCAAGTGCATCCAATTCAGTCAGTACATCTGCAGATTCAATAGGATGATCATTAAAATTAACAAGCTGGAAAAGAACTTCTATTTTTCCACTGTTTGTGACAGTAAAATTCTTGATGTCACTGGCGGAAATGTTGAAATGGCTATCATAGTTTCCAGCCGCAATCATCTGATCAGACGGCATATCATAGTCCACGGTGACTAGACCATAAACATCAATCTTCAACGCCGATTTAATACTTGGTCCTTGGCTAGCGCCACAGCCAGAAATGGACAGAATCACGAACACTATCAGAGCGAAAAACATCCCCTTTTTCATCTACTTCTCCTTTTTGATTCGCCAACTGGCAAATCGGTTAAAAAGAACAATGTTCCACATATATATCATATTAGAGGTGGGTTATCAAGGGGACGGTTGTGAATAAAAAAACCACCCCGGAAAACCAAGGTGGTCAGATTTTAGAAAGAACTAAAACTATTCGTCGCAGAGCTCCAACAGCTCTTTCAACAGAGGTTCGCTGATTAGCGGACGAGCGGTAGACAAGAATTCTTCCGGCTGAACTCTCTGTCCGCTATCTTTGTAATAACGGGCCTGGAGAACCGCCTCAATCTTATCAAGCTGACGAACGATACGGGCTTCTGGTGTAGACTGTTCCTCAAATTCAATCCAAAGATTGAGATATTCATTGCCACCAGGAATTTTGGCAAAAATACTTTCCATCACGGACAACTCGGCAACTTGCTTTTTCAACTCCATCTTCCGTTTTCGCGCGCCACGCTCCGTCTCAGTGACAATGTCGCCGGTAACACTTTCCGCCAAATCATGAATCAAAGCCATCTTAATCATTTTCAACTGATCCAGATTGAACATTTCCGCAACCAACATGGCCATAAAAGAGATGGAAAAACTATGGTCAGCCACACTTTCAGCGTTTTTTACAACGCGTCGTTTCCACTTCTCATTTTTTCTCGGCTTCTTGTTCCAGCCGGTTCGAACCGTCGCTTTCAGTTTTAAAATTGTCTGCATTATTTCAAAGAACTTTTCCATTATATCCTCCTCTTTGTTATCAACAACATAGCACTTTTTTACTGTTTTGTCAACTATTTAACTATAAAATAACTAATTTTATCAAAAAATAATTTTTGACCAACATTGTGTGTCGTGTTATGATTAATCTAAATAAATTATAAATATAAAAATATGCCGCAAAAAATACCATCGGAAACACCGCCGGCTTGGATGATAGAAAAAATAAAAAAAGAGGAAGAACGAAAACAAAGAGAACAAGGGTGTCCTCAGCCGGAAATTCCTCTTTACGATGAACCTCCTCGCGAATCAAATAAAAAAGATGATGAAACTTGGTTTCAAATATAAATAAAAATTCCGGCTTTCAAACCGGAATTTTGTTTTTTAATATTTCAATGTTTTTGTTCCTCGTTTCACTTCTTTGTTTTTTGGTTTTTGTTCAGAATGTTTTCTTTTATATTCTTTACTGGTTATACCACGTTGAAATTTTCGAGAAAGCATACCTGTCCGAACAACTTTAATATCTTTTTGTTCTCGCGTTTTCTTTACCGGAGAATCTAAAACAACTCCGCCACCACTTTCTTCAGAGCCATCTCCATAACTTTCGTTCAATAATTTCTCCGTACTGTCATTAAAAAATTCATCAGTTTCGTCTTCATCTTCTTCCAGCGCAACAAGTCTTTCTTGTTCGCGGCTTTTGTCTAACTCAACCGCCATTCTATCTTCAACAGTTAAATATTCTCCACTTTCTCCTTCAGGAGATTCAGAAATTTCATTTAAATTAACATGGCGACCCGGACCTCTTAATGATTCTTCGGCTTCAACTTCTTCAATCGGCCTAAACTCATCGGAAATATATCCGCGACCTCCCAACAAACCTTTGGTTTCAGACACGGCTGCGCGACGTAGATTTATATCTAACCCCCCTCGTTTGTTTTCACGCATATATTTTAAATAGTTAAAGTAATTTTCATCACCATTATATAGGTGCAAATTATTGTTGTCAATGACTCTGTCCACAAAAAGTTATCCACAACCATTACTACCTTGCCTGTTGATTGTTTTTAGCCTTATTTTTTGCCTAAATTATGAGAATAAATCACTCGCTTTAAACCCATATTTGATCAAATTTTTACATTTGTTTACATGATTTATTGATTTTATTTTACTGTTTGTATACACTTGTGTATACAAAAATATTTAATAATTTAGATACTTTTCCGCTAAAATTAGCTAAAAAACACTAAAATTACCTACCCCCCTTGACAAAACCATAAAAATGTGCTATAATACCTCTTGTAGTTAAGATGAACTACGGGCACATTAAAAAAATAATTCCTAAACTACTTCAACTTCAAGTCGGTTTACCACAGCAAAAAATACATATTCAATGCCATGGCATTCTGACTTCTTCAGGGCTCACTCCAATAATATTGAATGTCTTCATATGAAGCTTTCAATCAGGAGGATACCCAGAGGCGGTTGGGAATTCAATTATCTGCAAGTTTGTAGATCTTCAATTCCGCAAGGAGTTATCATCTCAACCGCAGATTAACTAAAAGGGCAAGGCCTTGTAATAATATATAATCGGGTCAATGCCCTTTTTTGTTTTTTAAAATATACAAAATACTTGACGTACCAAGCAATTTTCAGATATAATTCACTGGTTAGAATTTGATTTAAGTGAAATATAATATGTTATTAAAAAAATCCGGTTTTTCAAAAGATTTTTTAGAATCTATTGAGAAACGATTGATTGAACAAAAAACCAGAATGGAAAATGAGTTATTAAAATTTTCTACAAAAAATCCGCATGTGGCTGGGGATTATGACAGTTCTTTTCCAAATTTAGGAGACAAGGAAGATGAAAATGCGGCTGAAGTGGCAGAACATCTTAATAATCTTCCAATTGAAGAAGGTTTGGAAAAAAGTCTGCGTGATTTAAATAAATCTTTGGAAAATATTAAAAAAGGAACATACGGTTTCTGTAAATATTGCAAAAAACCAATTGAAGAAAAAAGATTGTTGGCTCGTCCGACTTCTAGCGCTTGTATTGAATGCAAGAAAGCCATCACCCAAGAACTGTAATATGACTTCAAAAATCCGTTGGTTGTTATTTCTAACCGGCGGATTTTTTTTATTGGCTGACCGATTATTCAAATATGCCGCTTTACATAGTTGGCCGAGTAAAAATTATTTAACCGATTGGTTCGGTTGGTCGCCTTGGAAAAATAGCGGAGCAATTTTCGGACTGCCAATTTCTTCTCAAATAATTATCACTTGTTCAATTCCTCTGATTATTTTGGTTATTTTTTTGTTTATTAAACAACGCCACGATTTATTTTCACAGATTGGTTTATATTTTATGTTTTTGGGCGCTGTTTCTAATCTTTTTGACAGAATATTTTATCATTCCACCATTGATTATTTTCTTATTATGACGGGAATAATCAATTTGGCCGACATTCTCATTTTAACCGGCGCCGTTTTATTTTGCTGGAATAATTTTAAAAAAACTAATAAACAATAACATGTTTTTAAAACTCAACTCCGCCGCAATCATGGGACTTGAATGCCGGCCAATCGATGTAGAAATAGATTTAAATAAAGGCCAAACAACTTTTAACATTGTCGGCTTACCGGACACTTCAATTCAAGAAGCCAAGGAACGCATTCAGTCCGCCTTAAAAAATTCCGAATATACTTATCCGTTTAATTTTCGTATTGTGGTCAATTTGGCGCCAGCCGACTTGCACAAAGAGGGCCCGATGTATGATTTGCCAATGGCTTTGGGAATCGTTGCTATCAATCAAAACTTAGAACTAAAACTGGACGACGCTATTATAGTCGGAGAATTGTCTTTGGACGGATTAGTCCGACGAGTCAATGGTATTTTGCCATTGGCAATATTCGCCAAAGAACATGGATTTAAAAAATTATATGTGCCGGAAGACAATGTGGTTGAAGCGGCACTGATTGAAGAACTGGAAATTTATCCGGTAAAAACTTTGCAACAAATTCTTAATCATATAAAAGGCGTTGAACTTATTAAACCACACCGACAAAATAATAATTGGAATGATTTTGGCGATACGGATTGTGAAATGGATATGTCTATGATTAAAGGACAAGAATTCGCCAAACGAGCGGTGGAAATCGCCGCCAGCGGAGGGCACAATATTTTAATGAGTGGTCCGCCAGGTTCAGGTAAAACTTTGTTAGCCCGTTCACTTCCATCTATTCTCCCTTCTTTAAATCTTGAGGAAGCGTTGGAAGTTACAAAAATTTATTCAGTTGCCGGATTGCTTAAAGAAAATTTTATCAAAACACGTCCTTTTCGCGCACCGCACCACACCATTTCCAACGTGGCTTTGGTTGGCGGAGGAAAATTTCCCCGGCCGGGAGAAATTTCTTTGGCACACCGCGGAGTGCTGTTTTTAGACGAATTCCCCGAGTTTCCGCGAACTGTGCTTGAAACCCTGCGCCAACCTCTTGAAGATGGCGTAGTGACCATTTCACGCGCTCAGGGCACTCTTACGTTTCCAGCGCGGTTTGTGTTGGTGGCAAGTCAAAATCCTTGTCCTTGCGGTTATTCCTCCGATCCTGAACATCAGTGCACCTGCTCACAAACACAAATTGTCGCTTATAAAAAGAAGGTCAGCGGACCATTGTTGGATAGAATTGATTTACATGTTGAAGTGCCGAGAATTAAATTTGAAAAATTATCATCTGACGAACTTGGAGAAGCATCATCTAAAATTAGGGAACGAGTGCAAAAAGCCAGAGAAATACAAAATAACCGTTTCCGAGGTCGGCCGATAAAAACCAACAGCGAAATGCGAAATGCTGATATTCGTGAATTTTGCCAAGTGGATGAAACAACGCTTGAATTGCTAAAATCAGCCGTCAACCAAATACATCTTTCCGCCCGAGCTTATAACCGCATTCTAAAAATCGCCCGAACCATCGCCGATTTATCCGGTTGTAAAGACGTGAAACTTGAACACGTCGCTGAGGCGTTGCAATACCGCGCCAAAACAGAGTAAACTATATATTACATTTCACATAACATACATTTAACATACATTTTTAGACTATTATCCAAAAACATTCCACATATTAACGAGTTATATTCAATCAGAAGTCGGCCTAAGAAAAAGCGCGCGCGAAACGATAAATTTATGGAGTTCAAAAATTCATTAGTATAATATGGATCATAAAGAGTATATTGCGATTTCAAAAGAAGTCGCAGAAAAATTGAATAAGCATTTGGAAAAATTTTGCAAAAAAAATCCTGCTTTTGGTTTAATCTTAAAAGAATATACTCAAAAAAGAATCCATCTTAACGGCATCCAATTTTACGCAGGATTTAAAGCCGCTAATTCAAAAGAAGATTTTGCAAAATTTTTCCATATTCCAATCGCAATAGAATGTATAATGCTTGCGGCTTACAAAACAAACAGGATCCTTGACCATAAGCAAGAAGTTTGGAGTTCTGAACAAAAAATTAAAGAAACTGTTTTTGGTGAAAAAATTTATTTGTCTTTGATTTTTGCACTCCTTGAAGACTCAAAAGAAAATCTCGGAGAAAAATATAACATAGTTAAGGATTTGATTCTTAATTTAATATCAAAAATTTATCAGGGGTTTTGGTTTGAACAGAATGATCTTAATGTTAATTTTTCTCCTCTGAACGAAATTCTGAAAAATTGGAGTTCCAAATACAAAAAAAGAAACATTCTTTTTAATGGAGTTTATGATTATTCTTCGTTAATTGGATTTTATATCGGCTCTGGAAATAAGTCGGTTTTTGAAAAATTTGAAAATTACTTTAAAAATAAAGACAAAATGTCTCATTCTGCTCAAGTCGTAAATGACGTAAGTGATTATTCTTCGGTATATGATGAAAATGTAAAATCTTATCAAGACGCATTTTCAGACATTAGAAATGGAATAATCACTCAACCAACATTTGAGCTTATCAAAGATAAAGTAATTTTAGATGCTCTCAAAAACCCCCAATTAACGAAAGATGTAAGCTGGAGAAAAAAAGTCATGGGTATTTTGATTAAAAAGAATGTTGTAGTAAAAATCAAAAAAGAAACTGAAAAGAGTTACGCCCAAAACATTAATTTTTGGAAAAAGATTATGAAAGTTGATTCAGAACTCCTCTTTAACACTTATTCAATTTTGTCTAGAAATAAATACTATCATGAATTTTTGAACTACAAAAAATAGGCGCGCGCTAAAAATGAACGGCCGACTTCTGACTCTGAAATTTCCCTGCGGGACGTTGCACTAAATTTCAGCCCTCCGTGGGAACATAACAAGGGATATGAGGTTACGAAGTCTTGCAGACTTCTCCACCCAAATTGCTCCCGTTGGTCGCAAAAACATCGCATACGCTGGAACGTTATGTGAAATAAAATTGTTTTTAACATATACATACGTATGGAAAACAAAATTAACAAATTTATCTATTGGATTCCGAGAATTTTGTCTATTCTGTTTATTTTATTTCTGGCCATGTTTTCATTGGATGTTTTTGAAGAGGGATTAAGCGCCGGACAAATAGCGCTCGGATTATTTATGCACAATATTCCTGTTTTATTTTTATTGGCAATTATAATAATTTCTTGGAAAAGCGAAGTGATCGGCGGAATTGTTTTTATTTTAGCCGGACTTTTTTACACCTGTATGGTCACCAAGGAAGTAATAATGTCATATCCACACCAATATTCTATACTGACATGGATACCAACAATTGCCGGTCCGGCGTTTCTTGTTGGAATTTTATTTCTCATCGGCTGGATGAAAAAAAGAAAATTAAAACATCCGACTGAAATTTTACCAAATCAAACAAAATAAAAAGCAATCAAAACAAAAAAGACCTCCATGTTCGGAGGTCTTTTTAAAAACTATAATTATTTTACCAATACTAATTGTTCAACTTTATTCTGATAGTAAACTTCCACTGTCAATCGTTTCACACCAAATTTTTTCGCTTCAATTTTAGTCGTATCCAACCAAATATCCATACGTCCATAACCGTAACGAGAATTCATCCGATCATCAACAGTAAAAATTTTATCGCCATACAATTCCGGAATTTTTATCTTTGTGCCGAACGGCAACCAGTTGGCAGCCAACATTCCATCGTAAACATATTTTCCTGAAGCGGCGATAAAAGGAGAATCGTCGGTCTGATCAGGCGTGCTGGTATAAGCAGTCATCACTACTTCAACTACTTTATCCGGAAAAACTTTCGGTTCAGTTTTTAATTCCTGATAAAAAACTTTTTCTTCTTCTTTAAATGTGGTGGCGGACAAAATCTTCTTAGCCAAAACTCCTTGCCGCAAAGTTTTTTCAGCAGACAGTTTCTCTTGAACGCGAAAATAAGCGCTAAGATAAGAATTAGTCTGAATCATTTCTTTGTTTACAAAATATTGTTCAAAAACGTCGGATTGCGACTCCAAACCATTTTCAACAGCCTTAACCTCTACGGGCTGACCTAAAACTGTAATCAAAATAGCTAAGGTCACTAAAGAATATAAAGATTTAGCAGTATCAGCCAAAAAATATTTAATTTTGCTATTCATAGTAATTTTAACTTACTTTACCGTCATATTTGGCTATATTTAGCCAAATCTATTCAATGGGACGGTAATAATTTAATTGTTCTAAAAAGCTATTTTTCATTCTTTAAGAACCAAACATTATATCACATTTTACCGGTTTTGTCAATACCTTTTGCCACTTTTTTAGCTAATTTAAGCCAAAATATAACTAACATTTTATACTCTTTTAAAGACCCTTTGCCAATTTTAAAGTTTTCATATATAATAGCAACTGATTTATTAAGCTAAAAAGACTGTTTTTTTTCGCTTAACTATGCCAATTAAAAGCCTAATCCCTCGACGTCAACGCCGAACTTACGGTGACATCAATCCAAATCGTCAACCAGAACGTCCCGTCAGTCGACCTCGACCGCCAAAAAGAAAACCAATGCGAAAAATAGCGTTCTATCTTTTAATTTTGGGCGCGGTTGGTATTATTATTGGAACAATTTTAGTTGCCTGGGCCAGTCGTGATTTGCCTGATCCTGAAAAACTTTCAACTCGACAGGTGGCGCAAAGCACAAAAATATACGATCGAACCGGAACACATTTGCTTTATGAAGTTTATCAAAACCAAAAAAGAACCGTGGTGGAATTAGACCAAATTGCTCCATTGGCAATTAAAGCGACCATTGCCATTGAAGACAAACATTTCTATGAACATAGCGGCATCCGGCTAATCAGTATTTTTCGCGCCGGTTTTAATAATTTAATTGGACGGCAAACTGGTTCCGGTGGAGCTTCCACTTTAACTCAGCAACTTGTTAAAAATGCGGTTGTCGGCGATGAACATTCTTATTTCAGAAAAATAAAAGAAGCAATAATGTCCATGAGATTGGAAAGAAAATACAGCAAAGACCAAATTTTAAAAATGTATCTAAATGAAATTCCTTACGGTTCCACCAACTACGGCATTGAAGCGGCCAGTCAAAGTTATTTTAAAAAAAGCGCAAAAGATTTAACATTGGCAGAAGCCGCTACCATTGCCGCCCTACCACAGCAACCGAGTCGATTTTTAAATAATCTTGATTTGTTGAAAACTCGCCGCGACATTACTCTCAATTTAATGTTGGAACAAAATTATATTACCGAAGAAGAAAAAAATGAAGCGGAAAAAACTCCATTAGTAATTGAGGCTCGAGCGGGAATTATGGATGCGCCGCATTTTGTTCTTTATGTAAAACAATTGCTGGCGGATCGCTATGGAGAAAAAACCATTGATCAAAGCGGCTGGAAAGTAATTACCACTCTTGATTATGATAAACAAAAAATAGCTGAAACCGCGGTAAAAGAATTGGGAGATAAATTTGCTAAAGAAGCCAATGCTAATAATGCCGCTTTGGTGGCGATTGATCCAAAAACAGGACAGATTTTATCAATGATTGGTTCACGTGATTATTTTAATGATGAAATTGCCGGACAATACAATGTCGCTGTACTCGGAAAACGACAACCGGGTTCATCTTTTAAACCTTTTGTTTATACAGCAGCTTTTGAACAGGGATATACACCTGAAACGGTGCTTTACGATGTAGAAACAAATTTTGAAATGCGCAGTGACGGCACAGCTTATGCGCCAAAAAATTATGACGGAAAAGAATACGGTCTGGTGACTATGCGCCAAGCTTTACAAGGTTCATTGAATATTCCAGCTGTTAAAACACTTTACCTGGTTGGCGATGAAAAAATGAAAGAATATGCAAAAAAATTCGGTTATACAACTTTAACCGGCGATTATGGATTGAGCTTGGTTTTGGGCGGTGGCGAAGTTAATCTTTTGGAACACACTAATGCTTACGCCACTTTGGCTAATGAAGGAAAATATATTCCAAATTCTACAATTTTAAAAATTATAGATAATCAAGGAACGACAATTTTTGAATGGCAAGAAATTCAACCGCAAGAAGCAATAAAACCAGAGTTAGCCGCTTTAACTTCAAGTGTTTTAAGCGATAATAAAGCGCGGGCTTTTATTTTCGGAATTAACAATACTTTGACTCTGCCAGATCGTCCGATAGCCGCCAAAACAGGAACCACAAACGATTATAAAGACGCTTGGACGATGGGCTATGTTCCTTCTTTGGCAGCTGGTGTTTGGGTTGGAAACACGACACCATCACCAATGAAAGGTGGTGGTAATATGTTGGCCGGACAAATTTGGAATCGTTTTATGAAAGAATCGCTGGCAAACACTCCAATAGAAACCTTTCCTATTCCTCCGCCAAATATCGCCACTAAGCCGGTTTTACGTGGCGCAGTCGGCAGTATAAAATTAAAATTAAATAATCTTAACGGAAAAATCGCCACCACTTCCACACCGGAAAATTTAATCGTTGAAAAAGAATATTTACCGCCACACACTATTCTGCATTATGTGATTAAAGATAATCCGATGGGACCGACACCAACAAATCCGGCTGACGATCAACAATATACCAATTGGGAAAATGCTTTAAATGAGTGGGTCGGACGACAGCAACAAATAGGAAAAGGAATTACTTTTTCTGAACCACCAACAGAACTTGATGATTTTCAAACTTCTCCGGAATTAGCGCCAGTTGTAGAATTTCTTTATCCGACCGGAGATAAAATTTTAAATGACAGACAAATTGAAATCAGAGTTGAAGCCACTTCTCCTCGCGGAGTATCTGAAATTCATTACAAATTAGACGGAAATCCAATTGGTTCAAGCCATGAATTTCCTTTTACAATTTCATACTACGCAAAATATCTACCCAAAGGAACACACACGCTGACAGCTGTGGCAATTGATGATATTGGAAATTCAACCGCCAAAGAAATAGCTTTTGATTTACAAGCTGAATTTGATTCACCTGAATTTAATTGGTTTGATCAATCACCTCTTGCTATTAAGTCTGAAGAATTTCCGAGAGCAATGAGTGTTACTCCGTTTCGTTGGAATGAAATTAAAGATATTAAAATTTATTTAATTTCCAGTAATGAAAATAAAAAATTAATTTATACTTTTGATCACAATGACCAATTAGTAATGGATAAAATAACTTTTGTCTGGAAGAATGCGCCAATCAAAGATTCATGGACTCTATCAGGAGTAATGACTGACGAAAATGGAAAACAAATAACTAAAAATCTGGAAATTATCATTGAATAAAATTTAAAAAATCAAAAATACCCCTTGATACTACTCATGGGGTATTTTTTATATTGCGAGGTTGACAAAACTTTAAAAATGTATTATAAATAATTCGCTCTTTAAAAAACCACAAAAAACCATTAAATTGGTTGGGGAGAAATAACAATGAAAGAAACAAGAATCAAAAAAAATATCTTGACTCGTTCATTCGCCGACCTCCTCGCCATTTGCAAACAAACCAGCTGTCACAATATAAACTTCAATGAAAAAAACTTTCCATTGGAACCAATAGATGACGGCGAAGATGAATGGGAAGTGTGTGAATTTCATTTTGATAAAAATATCAAAGAAACATCCGCTTTAATAAAATTAACAAAAAACGGATATCGTTTATGCGGTCCACGTCGAGCGATGGAATTCATCGCCAATAATCCAAACATTCAATTTAATCATCCGTTGATTCTCACTACTTGTTGGAAAAGAAAAACAACCAATTCATGGTCTTATACCAATATTCAGCCAACTCTACGGTAAGCGTCTTATAAGCCTCTGTAGTCTCGACAGTAAAGACTTTACCCCAAGCTTCGGCTGGTTGGTACTCCGCAAGAAATAATCAATCTAATTCGCTCTTTTTAAACTCCACCCCGACTTCGGTCGGGGTTTTTATTTTGAAAACATAAAAATTATAATAATTATTTTTATTAAAAATAGCTAAAGTTAGCTAAATTAAGGTATTGACAAAAGCCTTAAAATATGATATAATACTCTGTTCTTTTAAAACACAACAAACTCCAACCATAATGGTTGATGGAGGATAAAATGGAAAAGAAAAACAGAAGAATGGCCACGATTTTCATGACTTGCATCACTGTCGCGATACTGTCGGGTCTGTCCTGTGTCTGGGTGTGGCTCCTGAGCGACCACCACGCCCCCGTCAGCCGCCTTGTGGCGACGGTTTCCGCCGAACAGCGGAATGATGCCATCCGCGAGCAATCACGGGCGATTGCCGCCCGGAAGACATTCCGGGCAATGGCTAAGGCAATGGCCGAACAACAGGCCGTTGTTTCTTCCGGCGCCAAGAACATGGACATGTTGTTCTTCAAAACTGAAAAAGATCCTCAATTGGAACAAATCTTTCTGAACCGTCTCAATCAGATGGTCAACAGCGAAAATGTTTCACTCAGCACATGGATAGACCTTTTTCAGTCAACACAGAACAAAGACAGCTACGTCGGCCGGACAACATTTGAAACCGCGATGGACGAGATTACACGCATCGTGGAGGAAGATGAAAAATCTTTCCGGGCAATGACCTTCGACGAATGGAACACAATTTACATTACCGCTCCGAAAGACAGCGAATTGGAAAAATTTTCCATCGTTCAAATGCGCGAGACCGTGGAAACACCTGACGATATCTGGCTCTATCAGCACTACTCTAACAGTTGATTGTTTCGCTCTTTAAACTTAAAACCCCGGCCGAAGCCGGGGTTTTTTATTTAATAAATATTTATTTTCTAATTGGCATTACAATGTATAAATATTTAGCATCATCTTTTGATGATATTATGCACGGACTATTTCCATTAATCATTTGTAAAATTCCAGTATCACCATCAAGATTATTTAATCCGTCTAATATATATCTAAAATTCATTAAAATAGAATTATTTTCTCCTTTAATATTCGCTTCCGCTTCTGAATTATATTCACCTGTTTGGGTAGACATTGAAGAAATTTTAATTATTGATTTATCATTTTCCAAATCAAAATTAATTCCATTAACTCCACTAGTTGAAAACAAACTAGCCGCTTTTATTTCTTTTATTATTTTTGATAAAGAAAATTCGGCTGTCGTTTTAAAATCTTTTGGAATAATTTGCACATAATCAGGATATTGCCCTTCAACCAATCTTGATATTAATTGGACACTGTCATAATTAATAACAATTTGATTTTCACTTAATAAAATTCTGACATTTTTTTCATTTTCCAAAGTATTAAACGATAAAATATGATTTATTTCTTGCGCGGTTCTTCCAGGAACAATTATTTTAATTTTTTCTTTTCCCTGGCTTAATTTTATTTTTTTCTCTGCTAAACGATAACTATCAGTTGCAGCCATTATTAATTCATTTTCATCAAAATTAAATGATATTCCTGATAATTCAGGGCGAATATCATTTTTGGCTACAGCCGGTAAAACTTGACTTAATCCTTTTTTAAATTCAGCTGTTTCAACTAAAAATCCATTATTTCCATCGGCTGCAGGAATAATAGGAAATTCATCAGCCGGGGATCCTTTAATTTTAGTAGCTGAATGTCCACAAGTAATTTGCATCTCATTATCTTTAAGTTCCAATTCAATCTTTTCATCAGGTAACAGATTAATAAAGTCAGTTAAAGTTCTAGCTGGAACAGTAAAGCTTCCGGGTTTTTCTACGATTGATCTAATATTAACAATAATAGCTAATTCAAGGTTGGTTGATATTATCTCTACTTTTTGAGAATCAGCTTTAATTAAGACATTGTTTAAAATAGGTAAATTTATATTTTTAGTTGCCACTCCGCTTACTAATGATAGAGCAGAAGCAAGATTTTCTTTAGTACAAGTTATTTTCATAAAATTAAGTTATTAACTTTTTTTATTTGTTTTATTTATATTTTTTTATATATATTTAAATAATAGTAATAATAAGGGAGTGGATAGTGGGGATAAAAAATAAAAAGTTATATTTAATGGTTCTTTTAATTAATTTATAAAGTGTATAACCGGTGAAGAGAAAGTAATAAAACAGTGGATAAAATTTTATTAGTATTTTTAAAAAGTGAATAACTTTATTTTTGTGGACAAACTGTCAACAGAAAAGTTTATTTTTTTAACCACTTATTCACAATTTAAAAGCAGTTTAAATATTATTTATATAAAGTCTTTGTTTAATAGATTCAATTTCTTGTTTTAACTTGAGATTATTTTCTACTTCTTTATTAATTTTTTCATAAGCGTGCATAGCGGTGGTATGATCACGTCCGCCAAGTTCGTCTCCAATTGATGGATAGGACATTTTTAATTCTTCTCTCATTAAAAACATAATGATTTGTCGCGGGTACGAAATTTTCTTTTCTCGGCTTTGACTAAGAAGATTTTCGTTTGAAATATTATAATATTGTCCGACAGCATCAATAAGTTGTTTCGAGGTTAGAGATTGTCTCATAGAAGTAGTTTCCACGCTGGAAAGGAGAGATTTAACTGATTCAACTGAAGGAGTAATATTTTTAAGCTGATGATAAACAATAATTTTATTTAAAAATCCTTCAAGTTCACGGATGTTTGATTGAATTGAAGCTGCAATGGTTTGTAAAATTTTAGTTGGTAATTCAAAATGCTTTTCATTGCATTTTTTCTCTAAAATAGCCACTCTTGTTTCAAAATCAGGCATAGTAATATCCGCAATCATTCCCCATTCAAAACGTGATTTTAAGCGGTCTTCTAAGGCCGGAATAGCTTTTGGCGGTCTATCCGAGGTTAGAATTACTTGTTTGTTTTGTTGATGTAATTCATTGAATGTATGAAAGAAAGATTCTTGAGTTTCACCTTTTCCGGCGATAAATTGAATATCGTCAATTAATAATAAATCTGTTTGCCGATAACGATTTTGAAATTCTTTTGTTGTTTTTTCTTTTACAGATTGAATAAAATCATTGCAAAATTTTTCAGCATTAACATAGATAATATCAATTTGTGGATTTTTTTTTCGCATTTCATTTCCGATAGCTTGCAGAAGATGGGTTTTTCCCAAACCTACCCCGCCATATATAAATAATGGATTATAAGCTTCACCTGGTCGTGAAGCAACCGCTTGAGCGGCGGCAAAAGCCAATTCTGCCCCTTTACCAACAACAAAACTTTCAAAGGTATATTTTTGATTTAAAGTAAATCCATTGCTTGAAGCTCCATTTGTTCTGACAGAGAAATCATTAGTTTGATTTTGAGGAAATTCTAAAGTGTTATTTTCTTCTTCCTCTTGAGTTGTTAAGTTTTTTATATTATTTATTTTATACTCCAGCTTTTTTATTGGTTTTTCGGTTATTCTCTCTAAAGAGAGAATAATTATTTGGTGATATTTTTTTTCTAACCATGCACGAGCGAAGGTGTTTGGGACACACAAAATAACATAACCGTCTTGTATAGAGACAATTCCAGTATTTTTAAACCAAGTGATAAAATTAGCTTTAGAAATTGTTAATTCTAATTCTGACAAAACAGCCTGCCAAAGTTCATTGTTATTCATAATGTGATACAGTATTAAAATCATTATTTAACTCCGTTTATTTTAGCAGTAATGAAAGTAAAATAAAAGTTTGTTTTTGTGAAGATTTTGTGGACAAAATGTGGATGAAAGGGAGTAGAACTTGACTTTATTTTTATTTTGTTTTATGATATAGCAATTATAAGAGTATTTATTAATTTAAAATATGCCAAAGAGAACATATCAACCAAAGAAAAGAAAAAGAGCAAAATCGCATGGATTTAGAAAGAGAATGTCTACTAAGGCCGGTCGCGAAGTTTTAAAACGCAGACGCGCCAAAGGACGCAAAAAATTGACAGTTTCTAATGAAAGAAAGGGAAAAAGAACAAGAAAAACAAGATAGAGAATATCACTCTATAGTTATTTGTTGATTTGAAAAATCAAAAAAATAATAAAAATCCGCTCAAAATCAGAGCGGGTTTTGATTTTTTATAAAAGATTGTTATAATTACTTTAATATATTTTAAAAATATGTTGAAATTAGATAATAGATTGACGAAAGTTAGAGATTTTAATTTGGTAATGAAGTATGGACATTGGATAAATGGTATTTTTTTAGATATGAAAGTTTTAGAATTGTCTAAAAATGAAAGTTATTTTCCCAAAAAAGAGGATGTAGAAAATTTTAAAAAACAGTTTAGATTAGCCATAAATATTAGTTTGAAAGTCAGCAAAAAAGCCGTTTTAAGAAATAAATTACGTCGGCAGATTAGTGAAGTAATTAGATTATTAATAAAGGAAAATTTGATTAAGGTTGGTTTCTATGTTTTAATAGTAGCCAAGAAAGACATTTTAAAAAAAGATTATACTGAAATTGATAAAGAAGTTAATTTTTTGCTTAGTAAAGCCAAATTGTTAAAGTAGAAAAATACGCCCTTTTTATTTATGAGACAAAAACGGTGTTTTTTTGTAGTAAAAAACAGATAGGAAGATTGGTCAAGGAGACAAGAGTTGAAAAAGAAAAAGGCAAAAGTAAGAGCAAATAGGTTTATAAAGCATTGGAAATGTGGCATTTTATTTTGTTCACACCGCAGTCACAAGAAAGGCGTTTGTCCAAAATGCCTTGAATTCAAGAAATTGACTCGCCACCATTGTTTGCCCAAACGTTTTTTTAATGGCCAGGGAAAAATTTTGCTTATTTGCCGCGATTGTCATGATAATTTGGAACTTTTGATTCCATTAAAGAAAAAGCTGATTGAGCGCGAATATTACGATATTGTAGACCGTTTTCTCTCGGATCCTTACTAACAGAAGTGTATTTTGTTAGTTTTACGGGGAGGCGAAAACGCCTCCCTTTTTATAAAAATAATTTTTATATTACACAGAAATTATAAAAATCATATTCTCTATTTGTAGTTAGATATTTTTATGAGTTTAAAGAATATTATTAATGCTATTTTATATTTACCACGCCTACCATTTTTGTTTTTGATACGTTTATATCAAAAAACATTTTCTCCAGACCACGGTTTTACAAAAACTATATTTCCCCATGGTTATTGCAAGTTTCACCCATCTTGTTCAGAGTATGGTTATCAAGCAATACATAAATATGGGATTTTAGTTGGTTTTTTAAAAACCGGTTGGAGAATTTTAAGATGCAATCCTTGGAGTAAAGGTGGAATTGATTTACCGTAATTGTTGACTTGTTTACACTATTAACATAATATAGAGAAGGAGGGGCGTTTTGCTCTTTTTTGTTCTTTAAAATTAAACCCGATTAAAAACGGACCAACAAAGGATAAAAATAATGAGCCGTCGTCAGAATTGGCGAACAATATTGAGAAAAGGTTTTGTTTTGCCAAAAATTGATAGAGATACCAGTTTTCCTTATTTAGTTAGTCTTGTCAGAAAAGCGGTACAAGATCATTTGTTGCAGTCAAAATCAATTCGTTCTTATCTTGCCTATTTACCAAAAGGACCAGGAACTTATTGTCCCAACTCAAAAGTCTCGGTTTTGCAAGAATATATTTCCAGTCAAAATAGTGAAATAGATAGAAGTGATCCGGTAGTTTTTGCAGCTTTTATGTTGAAGATTATTGTTCCAACCGTTGATTTTGGACACCAACAAGTTTTGTCAGCTGTTAAAATGATTGATGATATTAATCCGGCGGAAAAAACAATTCTTCGTACCAGTGCGATTATTGCCCAATCGGTTAATCGTTTGTGGTTGAAATGGTTTGCAGCGGTAGTATTGCCGTTTCAAAAGATGACTTTACTTGAGCGTCAAAATCTTGAATCCAGAGCTGTTGGATATTTGCCAAAACCTGATTATACAGTTTTTGATTATGACTCCGACACAGAGTCTTTCAGCAACAGGAAAACTTGGGCGGAAGCGTTTCCGCGTGAAATAGATATTATTTGTCGCAGATTAAAGATTTTTAAGTGGAGCAAGATTAATTCTAAGCAAGGTTCTGTTTTTCCGGCTTATTTTAAAGCTTTGGGTCGCGCTTATGGATGTAAAAAAATAAATCAACTCAAAAAGTATTGGGAAAAAGTTGATCAGCTTTGGTTTAAAATTAATAAGGAAAGCAGAATTCTCCCTGTTCATAATATGATGTATGGCTATGAACATCCTTTCTGTGTCAGTCCGGAATTTCGTTTGGAAATTAGAGTTTCAAATGAAAATATTATTTTTGGAGATATTCGAATGGCAGTGGAATCGTGTGTTAAATCATTGATTGACACAGAATGTCTAAAAATAAATAATTCAATCTTAGCGTTGCAAAAAATTGAAGTAGGAATGTTTGAGTGTGCTATTCAATCTGGCGCAGCGATTAATTCTCCCAATGGCGGAGAGATGATTTCAAATTCAAAAAAAGAAGGTGGAAAAATATTATTGGCGCATTCTATGTTGCAGTCGACCGGTATCTATTTTGCAAGAGAAATTCGCAGAAATTGTACTTTCAGAACTAAAAAGAATTTACAAGATTGCTTTCATCAAAATGCTATTTTGTATTATTATTTAGGTCATGAATTTGGTCATTTGATTTGCGGTGCTCAAGACATAAAACTTGAAGAGGCTAAAGCCAGCGCAATTAGTATTTTAGCCAATGAATATATGGAAGATACTCCTGAAAAACGCCTAAGTTTGGTGGCAGTAGCGTTAGGAGATGTTTTAAGTATTTTAAACAAATCAGCGCTTAATGAATTAACAACGGATGATTATACTCGGGAATGTCTTATGTTAGCCAATACCCTCTTTCGCTCCGGTGTCATTAAATTGACCAAGCGAGGCATAAGAGTTAATTTGGAACAGGCTAGAAGCCGGGCGTGGTTTGAACAGTTAGAAGAATTCGTTTATGAACTTTTGTTGGCATATCGTGATAATGACAAAGTAAATTTGGAACGGTTGACTAAGCGTTATTGCAGAAAAATCGGGCCGGTGGCCGAATTGATAGATTGGATTAATCGGGAATAGAAAAACCCCTTGGACTTTTTGTCGAGGGGTTATTTTTTTAGTTAATTTTAATTGTTTTATTTTTTCCGTTTAATCCTTTTATTATTTCAATTTTTGTTTTTGGCGTGTTGTATTCCCTACTTAAAAATTTTATAAGTTCCCGGTTGGCTTTGCCGTCAACCGGCGGTGCTTTTAATTTTATTTTTATTGTTCCGTCCGCCACTGGTCCAATAATTTCGTTTTTTGAAGCGCGCGGAGAAACTCTTACTCTAAGTAACATATTTTTTTCTAATGTTTTTTAAAATTTTTAAATCGTCAGTTACTTGATCTGGTTCGGTTTCTAAAATGAAGTTGGTGTTTTTTAAGCGGTGATCGGATAAAAGTGATTGAAAACCATTTGTTCCAATCATCCCCTCTCCGATATGAGCATGGCGGTCGTGATGGGAGTTAAATTCTGTTTTAGAATCATTACAATGGGACATTTTTAAATTTTTTAAACCGACAATTTTATTAAATTTATCCAAAGTATTTTTTACAGCTTTTGGATCACGAATATCATAACCGGAAGCAAAACCATGTTGAGTATCATAACAAACCCCAATTTTATATTTTTTTAATTTAGGATGATGGATTATTTTGGCAATTTCTTCAAAAGTATCGCCAATAATTTTACCTGAACCGGCTGAAATCTCAATTAAAAATTGTGTTTTACCTTTATAATTTTTTAATGTTTCATTTAAAGCGGCGATAGTTTGTGTCATGCCTTTGGTTTCTCCTAAATCTTTAAAACTGCCAATGTGCGTCATTAAATATTTGGCACCCAACAAAGACGCTCTTTCTAATTCTTCCCGGACAACATGAATGGAAGTGTGTTTAATTCGTGGGTTGGCTGAGGCAAAATTAATAAAATATGGCGCATGAATATACCACTCACGTTGTTTTGTTTTTTTACAATTAGCTTTGAATTCGGCGGCAATTTTTTTATTTAACGGAGCAACATAGCCACCTTGTGGCGAACGTGTAAAAAATTGAAAAACTTCGCAGCCAATCAAGTTAGCATTCAATGGAGCGTTAACTATTCCACCGGCAATAGATACATGAGCGCCAAAATACATAGTAATTAACAATAAATTAAAATAAGCAGATTAAGCCATAATAAAAGTTATTTGAATTATAACTTAATTTGCGAATATTGACAAAACTTTTAAAATATGTTATAAAAATATTGTTCTTTTAAAAAAATAAATATCAACAAAAAAGGATATAGAAATGTCAATAAAAAAAGGGCTCGAAGATTTTCGTGCGGGTCGCATTGTTGGTCCTTTGACACTGGATGATTTGCTGTTGCCCAAAGAAGAAGATGATTCTGATGAGCAAGAAGAACAAGAAAAAAAGTGATCGCCTTACAATGGAAGAGTTGTCTGAAGGCACTCAACCTTTGGATCTAATTAAAAATCATAAACCTGTATGGTTGCCGAAACTTGGTGATATAATAAAGAAATCGGAATCACGCACAGGCTCTTAAATATTGTTCTTTCAAATTATGACCCCAACATTACGTCGGGGTCATTTTATATTTTTATAAAACTAAAAACAGGCCTAACGGCCTGTTTTTAGTTTTGTATTATTTTATCACTTTACTTTTTAATAATTCCATTACTTTCCGATTCTGAATCATGGTGGCGATGGTTGATAAAACATCGGCTCGTTTTAAGTTTTCTTCAACTTTTGGATCGTCAGCATAAGTTTTTTTAATCAAATCAATTTCTTTGTCTATATCTTCTTGGGTGGCAATAATGTTGTTATTTAAAGCAATTTGCCGTGTTGCCAATAGGGCTTTGACCCGCTTTATTGCTTGCTCGGCAAAATCATCAGAAATTTGTTCCTCGGTTTTTTTTATATTTTTCAAATAATCTTCCATGGAAATTCCACGATGTTCCAAATCATGTTTGAGTTCGTGGAACATTTTTTGTTTTTCTGATTTAACTAAAATTTCTGGAATTTCTTCATATTCGCTTTTTGTAAGTAATTGTTCAAGAATATCCATTTCAGTTCTCTGTTCCTCTTTCATCTCTGCTTCTTTGGACAAGTTTGTTTTTAGTAGTTCTTGAAGTTTGGACAAACTTTCTATGCCAAGTTTTTTAGCAAATTCATCGTTAACCTCTGGATATTCCAAAGAAAAAACATCTTTAATTTTAACTTTGAAATCAACATTTTTTCCAGCTAAATGTTTTTGATAATGTTCTTTTGGAAAAGGCAACATAAATTCTTTTTCATCATCTTTTTTTAAACCGATAATTTGTTCTGCTAAACCAGGTATATAATGTTCTTCACTTAAATAAATCTGATGATCTTTTGCTTGTCCGCCTTCTACTGCCACTTTATCAATAAACATATCCATATTAATTACCGCCTTATCATTTTTGGTGGCCGTTTCATTTTTTACGGTTTCTTTAATTTGCATTTTTTTTAAACTTTCAATTATATCCTCAATTTGTTTTTGTGTCACTTCAATTTTTTTTGATTCAATTTTTATTTTTGATAAGTCGGCTAGTTTTATTTTTGGGAAAAGAGCAACTTTTGCTTTGTAAACAATGTCATTGCCTGGCGCCATTTTTTCTATAGTAACCAAAGGCATGCCGACAGTTTCTAATTTTTCAGCTTGAACAGCTTTGTAAAAACCGGCTTGGATTATTTGTTCTAAAGCCTCTTCCATGATTTTAATTTCTCCAACTTGGCTTTTGACAATATCATAAGGTGCTTTTCCTGGACGGAAGCCTTTGATGGCGGCGCGTTCCGATAAGCGTTCGGCAGCACTATCCATTTCTTTTTGATAGTCAGCCGGGGATACTGTAATAGTAAATTCTACTTCGGATTGGCTGATTTTTTTAAGTTCATGTGACATATGTTTTTTAAATTAAATTTTAATTACAGAGAGAGTTTAAACAAAAAAATAAAAAAAGTCAAGAGAATACTTGTGTTGGGAATAAAAAACCCCGCAAAAAGCGGGGTTGGAGGAGCTTTGTTTTAAAAAATTATTGGCATGGTTATGGTTTTGTCGGAAAAAAGTTATATCTGGTGTCGCAGACGACACACTCCCAGAATTTTATATTTTCTCCGGTGATTTTGTTAAAAAGATTGCCTCGCTGCAAACGAATGCACTTCTTGCATTTGGGGCACCAACCTTGTTCTATGACGAGATATATTACAGTTTCTTCTGCTGTTGTTGTTTTAAAGGACGAGGGGATGTTTGGTTTGGACATTGAAACTCCTTTGTTGTGTGGTTTCCAATGATAAGAAACCAATTTCAAAGTACCCCCTTTTTTTATTTTTGTCAAGGGAATTTAAGGGGACAAAAAAAGACGCTCTTTAGATAACTGTTAGAGCGTCTTTTTTATTTTGATATAATAGTTTTAGAGCAACCAGCCAACAATTAATAATGCTACAATATTGGCAACTTTAATCATTGGATTTATTGCCGGACCGGCAGTATCTTTATAAGGATCACCAACAGTATCTCCTGTTACTGCGGCTTGATGAGCAAAGGAACCTTTGCCACCATGATTACCCTCTTCTATGAATTTTTTTGCATTGTCCCAAGCGCCACCACCAGTAGTCATTGAAATAGCAATAAATAATCCAGTAACAATAGTGCCAACTAACAAACCGCCCAAAGCTTGAATACCAAGAATAAATCCTACTAAAATTGGGGCAAGAACCGGAATCATGGCCGGTAAAATCATTTGTTCAAGAGCGCCTTTGGTGACTATATCAACAGCTTTGGCATAATCTGGTTTATTAGTACCTTCCATTATTCCAGGAATTTCTCTAAATTGTCGTCGTACTTCTTCAACTACTTTTCCAGCAACTTTTCCAACCGACTCCATTAATAATCCGCCAAAGAAATAAGGCAGCAGACCGCCAATAAATAAACCAACCAAGACTTTTGGATCATTGATTAAGAATTGGGTTGATTCTGGAAGTTTGTGAGTAAAATCAGCAAATAATACTAAAGCAGCCAAACCAGCTGAAGCAATAGCATATCCTTTTGTAACAGCCTTAGTGGTGTTACCGACTGAATCCAACGGATCAGTGATGTCCCGAACTTCTTTGGGCAGTTCAGCCATTTCGGCAATTCCACCGGCGTTGTCGGTGATTGGTCCGTAAGCGTCAATAGTGACGATTATTCCAGTTAAAGAAAGCATGGCGACGGCTGCAATAGCAACCCCAAACAAACCAGCTAACCAATAAGAAGCCAAAATAGCAGCGACTATTGCCAAGACCGGCAAGGCGGTTGCTTTCATAGAAATAGCTAAACCGGAAATAATATTTGTGCCATGTCCTGTAGTAGAGGCTTTAGCGATAGCTTTAACAGGGCCATATTTTTGGGAGGTATAATATTCAGTAACCAAAACCATAATACCGGTTAAAATAAGACCAATGACAGCAGTGATAAAAAGATTGAATGATTTAATTTCGTCTAATCCCGAAGCTAGCCATTTGGTAGCTGGGTAAAAGCCAACCAAAGCTAATATACCAGCGGCCATTAATCCTTTGTATAAAGATTTCATTATTTTTTTATCTTCACCCAAGCGGATAAATAAAGTTCCAAGTATGCAAGCAATCATAGAAATACCGCCCAAAACTAACGGGAAAATAAGAATTTTAATATTTCCTGGAAAAAGCAAACTAGCAAGAACCATAGCGGCGATTGCTGTGACGGCATAAGTTTCAAATAGGTCGGCGGCCATTCCTGCGCAGTCACTGACACTGTCGCCGGTGTTATCGGCAATGACAGCTGGATTACGCGGATCATCTTCAGGAATTCCTTTTTCAACTTTGCCAACCAAGTCTGCTCCGACATCAGCGGCTTTGGTAAAAATACCACCGCCAATACGAGCAAAGACAGAAATTAAACTGGCACCGAATCCGAGACCAATTAAAGCAAAAACATCATTAGTTAATAAAAAGAAACCAGCTACTCCCAACAGGGCTAAACCGGCAACCAACAAACCCGTGATTGAACCTCCGCGAACAGCTACATTAAGTGCTTCTTTTAAACCTTTTCGGGCTGCTTCAGTTGTGCGGACATTGGCTCTGACTGAAATATTCATACCAATAATACCGGCTGCTCCTGACAAAACGGCTCCAGACAAAAAACCGAACGCAGTTATCCAATCCATGCCAAATCCTATAATAAAGAAAATTACAGCCGCGACTATGGCAATAGTTTTGTATTGTCGTCCCAAATAAGCTTTGGAACTTTCTTGAATGGCACGAGCAATCGCCTGCATTCGCTCGTCGCCGGCCGGCTGTTTCATTATCCATTTAATAAGGATAATTCCATAGATAACCGCCAATAAAGCTGGTACTATGGCAAAAATGGTGATAATTAGACTGGGTGTCATAATTATTATTTTAATTTAAATTAAATTATTTTGTTTATTACCTAAAGTAAGGGGGTTTACTTTATTCGATAAATATAATAACCTAAAAGGACAAAACAGTCAAGAAATTAAAACGTGCCTTGCAGGGAGATTTTTAACGACCATGTCTTTTGCAATGGTATTTTTTAAATAAAATAATTCATTGTTTGTGAGAGAAATTAATTTGAAAAAGTCTTAATGGGGTATGAAATACAGGGTTTTATTGAATTTTTTGTATTCTTTAGTCTATATTAAACGATTATTTTGGTGGACAGGACAAAGAATAAACAAGCTGTTTGCCAAGATGTTTAAAGGTTTTTGGCGTGTTTTTGCTTTTATTCATTATAAAATAGATTATTTTTTTCGCCGAGCTGGTTGGAGTAAAGACAAGATTTGGTGGTTAAAACGCGATAATTTACAGATAGTATTGTTGTTGTTATTGCTTTTGGCCGCTTTGCCGCAAACAAAATTATTTGTTCGTCCGGAAAGTTATGTTGTTGGACACGAAAGTATTGCTTATAATTTGCTTGGACAAGGGGAAGAGTATGGTTTAGAAGAATTATCTCCCGCTCCAGTTGAATTACCACAGACTGTTTCTCCTTGGCGGTCAGGTACGGTTAGCAATAAAACCGTGTTGGTCAAAACTGATGAATTAATCAATCAAGAATTGGGCACAGTAGTGGTTGGTGGTTTGGCGACTACTAAGCCGATAATTATTCCTGGGGCTTTGGTGGCCGGTTCAGAAAGAAGATTTATTATGGAATATGCGGTTGCACCAGGTGATTCGTTGAGTAGTATTGCTTATAAATTTGGTATTAGTGTGGAGACAATTATGTGGGAAAATAAATTGACCGCTTATTCGGTAATTCGTCCTGGAGATAAATTAAATATTCCACCGACCACCGGCATAATGCATCAAATTAAAAAAGGAGATACATTACCAAAAATTGCTAAATTATATAATGCAAAAGTGGAAGATATTGTTAAATTTAATGTGCTTAAAGAAAGTGGGACTGATTTGGTGGTGGGAGAAAAGATTATGATTCCTAATGGTGTAAAAGTACAGGTTCAGTATGTTTCTACGCCAAGCAAAACAAGTTCGGTTAGTCGGCTGGTAGTGCCATCGGCATCAACTCAAGCAAAAAGTGCTTCCGGTTTTATTTGGCCGAGTGCTTCAAGAATAATAACTCAATATTATGGTTGGCTCCATCATGCTATTGATATTGGTGGGAAAATGGGTACGGCTATTTATGCGGCTAAGGCCGGTACAGTTGAAGTATCGCAGTGTGGTTGGAATAGTGGTTATGGTTGTTATATTATTATTAATCATGGTAATGGAGTAAAAACTTTATATGGCCACCATTCAAGACTGCTGGTTTCAGTTGGTGATTATGTTACTACAGGACAAACCATTGGTTTGATGGGAAATACCGGTAAAGTTCGCGGTCCGACAGGTGTTCATTTGCATTTTGAAGTAAGAATAAATGGTAGTTTATATAATCCGTTAAGTTATGTTAGGTAGTCAGCTCTTGAAATAAACATAATTTTTTGTTAAGATGTTGACTGTTATGGTACCGTAGCCAAGCAGTAAGGCAGAGGTCTGCAAAACCTTTATGCGCGGGTGCAATTCCCGCCGGTACCTCAAAAACAATTCATTCGGAATTGTTTTTTATTATCTATATATAATAAAAATATTTTTCTTGCGCAAATAGGTTAATTTAGAGTAAAATGATAGTAACTTTAATATTATGAAACGACTTATAATTATAGACGGCAATGCGATTATTCATCGTGCTTATCATGCTTTGCCGCCAATGACCACAAAAACAGGACAGCCAGTTAATGCGGTTTACGGATTTGCTTCTATGTTGTTGAAAGTTTGGCAAGATTTAAAACCCGAATATATCGCGGTGACTTTTGATATGGCTGGTCCGACTTTTCGTCATAAACAATTTGAAAAATATAAAGCCACTCGTGTAAAAGCTGATCAAGAACTTTATGATCAAATTCCGTTAGTTCATAATTTGGTCAGTGCTTTTAATATTCCCATTTATGAAAAGCAAGGTTATGAAGCAGATGATGTAATTGGAACAATCGCGAAAAAAATTAAAAAAAATAAAGATTTGGAAATAATGATTGTTACCGGAGATAAGGATACATTACAGTTGATTGATAAGAATGTAAAAGTTTTTACTTTACGCAAAGGGATGAGTGATACGGTTATTTACGATTTGGCTGAATTGAAAAAAATTTTTAATTTTACACCGGAGCAAACAATTGATTTTAAAGCATTGCGTGGAGATGCATCAGACAATATTCCCGGAGTGGTCGGTGTTGGTGAAAAAACTGCCACTGAGTTAATAGAAAAATTTGGAAATTTGGAAAATATTTATAAAACAGTAAAAAACAAACAAAAAGTTGAAAATATTGATATTAAGCCCAGCATATTAAAAAAACTTATTGAAGGCGAAGAAAATGCTAAGATGAGCTATGAATTGGCGACCATTGATCAAAATGTTCCGGGGGTTGATTTTGAGTTGGAAAATTGTTTAGCCAAAGATTTTGATCGCGAAAAAGTAATTAAGCTTTTTCAAGATTTGGAATTTGTGTCATTGGTGAAAAGATTGCCGGGTGGTGAAAAAAATAAATCAGATAAAAAAAATATTAAACCAGCTAACATTGAAAAATTTGATTTTTTAGAAATTAATAATAAAAATGAAGCGGAAAAAATTACTAAATTAATTCAAGAGTCGGGCGAGTTTGCTTGTCAGGCGGTTTTTGAAGGAGATGACGTTTTTGCGGGAATTTTTTCAGGGTTGTTGATTGTTGTTGGTGGTAAAAGTTTTTATTTAAAAAAGTTTTTTGATAAAAAATGGTTTCAAGATGAAAAAATTGAGATGGTTGGGCATAATTTAAAAAAGACGCTTAAAATTTTATCAGTTCACGAAAAGATAGAAGTTAAAAACAGTTTATTTGATTTAATGTTGGCTTCTTATATTTTAAATCCAGGAAGTCGGGCACATGATGCGAGTAGTGTCGTTTTAAAATGTTTAGGAAAAGAATTAAAAAATACCAGCGGACAAAATAGTTTGTTTGGTTTTGATGCTAAGACTGCGGCTTATGAATTATTTTTGCTGGCGGCGACAAAAAATAAATTAAAAATAGAGTTGGAAAATGTTAATAATTATGATTTATTGAAAAAAATAGAAATCCCATTATTAAAAATTTTAGCTGGCATGGAATTAAGCGGTGTGGCAGTTGACTTAAAAATGTTAAAAGAACTTTCTGTCGGTTTGGCAGAAAAAATCAAAAAAATTTCTAAAACAATTTATGATATGGCCGGCATGGAATTTAATATTTCTTCTCCCAATCAGTTAAGGGAAGTTTTGTTTGAAGAAATGGAAATTCCGGTGTTTGGCATAAAAAAAGGAAAAACTGGCTTATCAACCGCCGCCGCTGAATTGGAAAAAATGCGCGGCTTACATCCGATTATTGAAGAAATTGAAAATTATCGAGAATTAACGAAATTACAAAATACTTATGTTGATGTTTTGCCGACTTTAATTAATAAAAAGACAGGACGTGTCCACACCACTTATAATCAGGCTATTACTGCTACAGGACGTTTATCCAGCTCAGAACCAAATTTACAAAATATTCCAATTCGTACCGAATTAGGAAGGGAAATAAGAAAAACAATAGTGGCAGAACCGGGGAATGTTTTGTTGAGCGCCGATTATTCGCAAATCGAATTACGCATTGTCGCCTCTTTGTCTGATGATAAAAAAATGATAGAAATTTTTAATCATGGTGAAGATATTCACCGAGCCACAGCCGCCATTATTAACGGTGTGTCGTTGGATAAAGTAACCAAAGAAATGCGCCGAGCAGCCAAAGAAGTTAATTTCGGTGTTTTATATGGAATGGGCGCCTATGGATTAAGCTGGCGAACAGATTTAACTGCTGGTGCGGCCAAACAATTTATAGATAAATATTTTGAAAAATTCAGCGGTATTAAAAAATATCTTGAAGAAACTATTTCTTCCGCAAAGCAAATTGGTTATTGTGAAACATTGTTTGGTCGGCGGCGTTATATTCCTGAATTAAATGTCGCCAATTATCAATTGCGCAGTGCCGCTGAACGAATGGCTGTTAATCATCCTGTACAAGGCACGGCTGCTGATTTGATAAAAATGGCTATGATATCGGTTGATAACAAAATTAAATCGCAAAGTCTTTTTAATGACGGTCAAGTTAAAATGATTTTACAAGCTCATGATGAGTTGGTATTTGAGGTAAAAAAAGATTTAGCTGAAAAATTGGGCAAAATAGTTAAAGAAGAAATGGAAACAGTGGTGACGTTGCGCGTGCCGATTGAAGTAGATATTAATATTGGAAATAATTGGGGAGAAATGAAATAATAAAAAAGTAAAAAAGAAAAAAATCCCCAGTTGGGGATTTTTTGATTGGAAAGAACAAAATTAACTGTTGCAGTCGATATACTCGGACAGCAACAACATCAAGTTGTTTGGTTGCCACGAGAGAGGCAAAGGTTTGTTGATATCTTCAAGGCGAATTTCTATTTGCACAACGACGTAAAGTTTGTTGTTCCAAGTAATTTTCATACCCGGTTTTGGAATCTGACCATGAAGCTGTTGATAAGCAGTTTTTTCGTTTTGGTCGTTTCCCAAATTTGTCGGCCGACGATATCTTTCCAGTTGCAGTTTCAATTTGTTGCAGGCTTGTAGCCACATGAATTTGGAATAGAATTCTTGGTAAACAGGATTAAAATCTAAATCCTTGGCTATTTGGCGTGACAGCCAAACGATGGCTGATTGCGGAACCTTTGGACGGATTTTTATTTTAGAAAAACACGACGGAAACATGACGGCCAATTTTGACAAAACAGCTTCTTCTTGGCAAAGCGAAATAACAATGCGCATACCCGTGTCTTGAAGTTGGCAAATTTCCGGCCAGTTTTTGTGCGGCACAGATCTTTTGATGTCCATTGTTTCTCCCGGTTGTGAGTCTTTTCCAACGATATTTTTTAAAGAACGGCATCATTTAGTGTTTAGACACTATATCACAGTTTAAACAATTGTCAATATTTGATTTGCCGAAGAAGGAAAAACATATTACAATGGATTTGTCTGATATTGAAAAATAGAGAACACCGAACAGATATCAGTTTAGTTAATATATTTGTATTACCATAAGATTCGTTTATGATAATTTATATTTTTGGCGAAGATACTTTTTTAAGCCGGCAATTTTTAAAAGAACAAGTGATGAAATTTAAAAAAACTCGTGATCCGCAAGGATTTAACACGATTTTTTTGAATGGTCTCAAAGAAAATGAAGATAAGATCATTGGAGAAATTGTGGCGTTTCCTTTTTTGTCTGAACGACGGATGATCGTGATTGAAAATTTATTGAGTTCAAATGATAAAGATTTATTAAATAGGATTATTGATTTGATTAAAAATAATAAAATACCAGAAAGCAATGTGGTTATGTTTTGGCAAGGTGAAAGTTTTGGTAAAACTAATGAGATTAAAGAGTTGGCAAAATTATTACAAAATAAAAAGCATGTTTATAATTTTTATGAATTTAAATATTTTTTGCCAAGCGAATTGCGTAGTTGGATAATAAAAGAAGTTAAAGCGCGAGGTGGGATAATTGAGCATTCGGCCGCAAGTTATCTTGGTGAAAACATTAATCAGGATATGTGGTTGCTCAACTCATTAATTGATCAATTGATTGCTTTTAAAAATGATAATGAAATAAAGTTGTCCGACGTGCGTCTTTTTTTAGATGAAAAAGTTGTTGATAATATTTTTCAGGCGGTTGAATCAATCGTGTCAGGTGATAAAAAAACAGCCTTTAAACTTTTAAATGAGCAGCGCCGTTTAGGGCAATCCGATACTTATTTATTTGGAATGATTTTACGTCAGTTTAGAATCTTGTTGCAATTACGAGATTTATGGGAACGGGAAGATCAAACGACCAGCGATAGTATGGCAAAACTTTTAGGTTTACATCCGTTTGTTGTCAAAAAAAGTTTGCCATTGGTTAAGCGTTATTCAATGATACAATTAAAAAATTATTACACAGAATTGTTTGAAGTTGATATTAAAACAAAAACAGGTTTAGCTGCGCAGGATATTTTGATTGATTGTTTTGTGGGGAAGATAAAATAAATTTTAAAATAAAAAAATCCCTGTTTAAACGGGGATTTTAATTTTTAAAAGGTTACTTTTTGACGTAAGGGTTTTCCCAGTTGCCATTGGAATTGGTGTTGCTTTTTACTCCGCGATCGAAAAATTCTTCTGCTGGCGGTCTGGGACCAGGAAAGTTGCACAAACATCCGAAAGCGCCACATTTGAGACAGATGATTGGGACGCAACCCTCTTCGTAACCATCTTGGCGAAAAACCCAATCATGTTCACAATCAGATTTGCCATACCTTACGCTCATTTTTTCTCCTTTTTTATTTAAAGAACCCCGCAAAGAAATTTAACAAAATAATTATGAATTGTCAAGTTGGTTTGGTTAGTTAGAAATTAAAAACAAAAAAACAGGCCTTATGACCTGTTTTTAATTATTTTACTTTTTTTTCGCATGGATTTTTTTCATCAATCGGGAAAGTTTTCTGGCAGCTGTATTTTTTTTGATTACACCTGTTTTAGCGGCTTTATCTAAAGCTTTTTGCGCTTCACGCGCGTATTCCGCGGCTTTTTTAGCATCCTCGGCTTTATTAGCTTTTTTTATTGCTTCGCGAAAATTTTTTTTACGCGCTAAATTTTGCGCGGCGCGTTTTATGTTTTGTCGCAGAGCCTTTTTGGCATTCGGTTTATTAGGCATAGTATTTTTAAATTAATCAAAACTGTTTTAATGTGAGAGTGCGACTATAATAACACAACTGTATTTTTAAGTCAATATATCCACACACTCGAGACTAAAAAGATAAATTTAACGGTATTTTTTTAAATTGACTTTAAGATTTTTTGGACCGAAAGCCAAAGGCAGCAGTTCTTCAATTTTTGCGATAACAACCTTACCTTTTTTTGTGTCGGACATGATTATTTCGATATTTTGATTGGAAATTTGTGCCGCTTCAAAAATCATTTGTCGGCAGGCGCCGCAAGGGCCGGTTATTTTTTCCGCCGTTTGTCCGACAATGGCGATTTTTTTAATTAGTCTAATTCCTTCAGCGTTAGCTCTAACCAAAGCGGAACGTTCGGCGCAAATAGTTAAACCGTAAGAAGCGTTTTCCACATTAGAGCCGGTGATGATTTTATTGTTGCTAGACAAAAGCGCTGCCCCAACAGCAAAATGGGAATAAGGATTGTAAGCGGTTGGCAACATTTTTATGGCACTGCACACTAGTTTTTTTTGAATTTGATTTAATTTTTTATAAACAGTTTTTTTCATAAGATTTATTTATTCTTCTAAATTTGGTCCATCAATCAGCATTGGTTCTATTTTTTTATCACCATCGGTAATCCTAACCACATCTTTATCAATTTTGTTTAATTCTTTATAAGCGACATTGTAGGATTTTGCGGTTGTTTCAATATTCTTTCCCAGTTTTTTAAAGTACTCATCATAAGCGGAAATGTGTTTACCAAGCTCCTCTACTCTTTGGCGGATTTCTTTAGCTGACTCCTCTATTTTTAAAGCTCTCAAACCCTGCATAACTGTTTGTAAATAAGCCAAAAATGAGGTTGGTGACACAATAATCACGTGTTTTTGTTTAAAGGCATATTCAATTAAATCATGAGTATTGGTTTTTATTGCTCCAACCTTATTAATTAATAGATCGTAATAAATTCCTTCAGCCGGAAGAAACATAAACGCAAAATCCATCGTACCTTCCTTCGGCTTTATGTATTTACTGGTTTCATCAATTCGTTTTTTCAGGTCGCTTTTAAAAGCTGCTTCTAATTCTTCTTTTCGTGTTTGATCCTTCTCTTGTATTAGTCGGTTATAATTTTCCAAACTGAATTTGGAGTCAATTGGTATGATTTTATCTTTGACTTTTACTACCGCATCAACAATGTCGCCATCGGAAAATTTATATTGCATTTCATAACTGCCCGGCGGCAGAACGTTTTTTAAAACAGTTTCCAAATAATATTCACCGAGGATGCCACGGTGTTTAGGGTTTTGCAAAGTTTCTTGTAGAATTTGCAGTTGGTTGGTAAAACCCATCACCTGTTTATTAGTTTCATCCAGTTTGGTTAGTTTTTCCGTTACGTCGGTAATAATTTTTATGCTTTGTCCGAACTGTCCTTGAATAGTTTTATTAATATTGTCCTGATTATCACTCATTAGTTTGTGTGTGTCGCTCATTTTTTGATCCATTGACTTGTTCAGTTCATTGATTTGATTTTGCAACATCAAGAAAAGGTTTTGTTCACCATCTTTTGGTTTAGTTTGAATTTTTTTAATCATTATAACCAGTAAAATTATAATGGCAGCCAGACCGGCAATGATGATATAATAAATTGGATTCATAAAAAAATTTCAATTGTAATGACGGTATTATATCATTGAAAATCTGAAAGTCAAAGAATAATGAAATTAAAATATAAAAAGTTTTGCTCTTGCCAAAAGTAAAAAATTAGTATATTGTGTGTGCGGTGGTTAAATGTTTTTAAATAGCGTGCCACGCATGGCTGACACAAGGATATTTGTATGCCCCTGTAGTTCAATGGATAGAACAAGACACTCCTAACGTCTAGATCCATGTTCGACTCATGGTGGGGGCACAGACGATTAACTGATAAACAGATAAGATATCAATCTAAAAAGTTTTTGGAGTAATTAGACCGCAAAGATAATTGTTTCACGTGAAACAATTATATGAGAAACAAGGTTTCATGTGAAACAATGTTAGAATAGCGTAATTTATTAGAGTTATTTACTAAAGAAATAAATTAGGATTAAAAAAGACAAGGTTTCATGTGAAACAATTCAAATGGGCCTGTAGCTCATCTGGTAGAGCGCAGCATTCGCATTGCTGAGGTAAGGGGTTCGAGTCCCCTCAGGTCCACTATTTTTTCTTGTTATTGATAGGAAATTTATAAGGCAGGACAATATAAAATTTCGGCGAAAGTTTATATTTTTAGTTAATATTTCAGATTTGGTTGTAGTTATATTTTTTTAAAAAATATTTTGTCTAATTTTGTTAAAATATTGTCAAAACTCCTTTAAATAAGGAGTTTTTTATTGTTTTGAGTAGTTTTTAATAAATGGTGAGGTGTGGATGAATCTGTGCATAACTTGGGCTAAAGGGGGATAGATGTATAGAGCAGTGTATACAAATCTCACAATTCACATGGTGTTATTAACGGTGTTTTTAGTTTAGTAAAAGTGTTTTTTGTTGTTTTTTATTAAGAAAGTGGTAGAAATAAACATTGATTCTTATATTTGCGGGGGGGGTAGTGTGGAAAATCAAAGTGGATCAAAATCAGGATGTTTTGAAGGGTTGACAAAATTTCAAAAATATATTATACATAATTTATACAATTTAAAATCCTGTTCAGTTTGAACAGGTCTCTGGCCCGGAGTTAGGGCAAAAGGAGCGGGTGATAACAAGCCCGAAGTGAATATGATGGCGAATCCGTTGGAAGAGTTTAAAGATGTGCCATACGGCCGATGGGCCGCATTGGGACATAAACTTGGAGGTTTGAAGGCAATTGAGGTTATACTCAAAGACGATGAATTGGCGCGACGAATCAGAAAGCAGATTGCTGATGTTAATGTTACCACTATTATTCTGTCCGACGAGCGGACCCGCTTCTACAAGGAAGTCTTCGGTCTGACCGTGGATCTCTCCAAGGTGAGGCTCCCGCCCGAAACCGAAGGTTTCGGCTGGACGCTGACCATCGCCAAGGAGCTCGGTGACAAGCCACTCGCCACAGTCATGGCCGCCTGTCGGAAGCTGTTCAAGGGCAATGTCTGGCAGTACGCCGACGACCTGGACAATTCCGTCCCGACCAACGACCGCGACCCCCGACGCGACGGTTCCTACATCATCCGCGTCAGAGACAGAGTGGAAGCCGACGAGGAGAACAAGAATCTCTCGGCCGACACAGTCAAGTCGCGCAACATGGTCACCCTGACACTGTTGGAGCGCATCGTCCTGGAGCTATTCTGCTTCTGGAAGACCGGCAAGCACCTGGACATCCAGAACACCACCCTTTGCTCCGGTTCGCGCAACTTCGATGGCGGTGTTCCGGGTTGTTGCTTGCGCGGCGGCGAGTTCGAGGTTTGCTGGCGCGGCTCGTCCAGTTGCCGCGGCGCTCTCCGCGCTCGCGAAGCAGTTTTGACCTAACCCTTTTTCCTTCGTTCTTTAATTCTTCGCCCCCTTGCGTCTTGCACAAGGGGGTTTTTTGTTGGCTAATTTTAGCCATCAAAATCATTTATTTTTTGAGGTTTTTAAAAGAGATGAGTTATCCCGAAGTTATACACAGTCTATTGTTCAGAGCATATCAAATTTATGCTATAATATAGTATAGTAATTTTTAAAATAAAAATTTATTTAATTTTAATTTAATTTATTCTTTATGTTCAGCAATATCATGGCGAATGTAAACAACCAAAAAATATTTAAGTTTTTGGATGTTTTTTCTTATGTCATCCTTTTGGTTAATGTGGTGGCAATTCCTCTATTCGTTGATAAAAATTTAATTAATTTTTATATCATACCAAAGCAGTATGTATTTATTGGTTTGGTTTTGATTAATGTGGTTTTGTTTGCGGTAAAAATTGTTTTATCAAAAAAGTTGACATATCGCCGTTCAGTAATGGACTTGCCTATTTTAGGTCTTCTGCTAATTAGTTTGGCGGTTTCTATTTTTTCCGTTAATACTTTTGATTCATTTTTAGGACGAGGAGAATATTTTGTTTTAAATTTCTTCCTCCTTATATTCTTAGCCACTTTTTATTTTCTGTTGGTTAATATTCTAACAACTCAATCGCGCTGGCTTGGAATGGTTGATGCGTTATTGTATACCGGTGGAGCGACAGCACTTTTATTTTTGTTAAAAGCGATTTTTAAATTGGATATTATTTCTTATATTGCACCTTCAGCCATGAATACGATTGATAAGGTAAATATGGGCTTTGGTATTTGGTTAATAATGATTTTCTTGTTAGCTGCCGGAAAATTGATTAAGAAAAATATTACTGTTGGCAAGTCATTATCATATTTCTTTGTCGCCTTATTAGCTTTTGTATCATTGGTAATGTTGAGCTTTAATATTTTCTGGTGGATTATATTGGCCGGTTTAGTATTGTTGTTGATGATTGGCATTAGTTTTGTTAAAGATTCAAGATTGGGTTGGGTTTCCGCTTTGTTTGCCATGACTATTTTAGTAGTGGTATTTATTGCTTTTGGAACACCGCGTTATTTGCAGGCGGTGGTACCGGCGGAAGTTTCGTTAGGCTTTAAACCGTCTTGGTCAATTTCTGCGGACACGTTGTTTTCTGGGGCTAAGAATTTTATTTTAGGCAGTGGTTTAGGCACCTTTAATGTTGATTATTCTAAATTCAGATCAGTTGATTTCAACACAGATTCCATGGCTTGGTCATTAAGATTCAGTCAGCCGGCCAGTTCATTCTTTTCTTTGTTGGCTGAGGGTGGTATTGTCTTTACTTTGGCTTTGATATTTTTGATTATCTACAGTTTGGGACACGTTTTTAATATCTGGGTTAAAAAAGGCGCGCCGACTTTGGCACAAAAAGTTGTTGACGGTTTGGGTGATAGTGGAGATTTTAAAATTGATGTTTTCTTGATAACAGTTGCTTGGTTGGTTTTGAGCGGTGTTATGTGTGTGGTTTATTACGGTTTAGTGTTGTGGTGGTTGTGGTGGCTGTTGCTCGGTTTGATTATTACAGCCGTATCATTTATTAATGCTGATGTAATTAAAACTAAAGTTTGGGAAGTTGATGATACCCCGCAGTATAGTTTAACTTTTTCGTTTGTTATGATTGTTGTGACAGCCGGTTTAGTAATGATTGGTGTTTGGGGAGGACGATTATATATGGCTGAGCGTGCTTACGCCAGCGCTTTAAAAAGTTCTGACTACGAAACAGTTGAAAGTAATTTAAAAACAGCTCTGTTTCATCGGCAAAATACCGATGTTTATCATGTTGCTTTGGCTCAAGTTTATTTGTTAAGAGCATCTGAAATGGTGCAAGGTGGTTCGCAAGATGTTCAAACAATTAGTAATTATTTGGCGCAAGCTGTGAATGAGGCTAGAACCGCCACTGATATTTCTCCAAGATCAGTAGCTATTTGGGAAAATTTAGCTGTGATGTATGAAAATGCCGCGGTCTTAGTTCCTGAGGCCGGAGAGTGGGCAATAAAAACATGGCAAAAAGCTAAAGAGTTGGAACCGACTAATCCGATATTGTCTTGGCGGTTAGGCAATAACTATGCTGTCGCCGGAAACTGGGAAGAGTCAGTAAAAAATTATCAAGAGGCTATTACATTAAAAAAAGATTATCTTGATAGTTATATTAGTTTAGGTCGCGCCTTTGAACAACAAAATAAAGTTGAAGATGCGGTAAATATTTTTAAAGAAGGACTGTCTTACGGTGGAAATAGTAATTCCGCATTTCTCTTTGATTTTGGACGGTTGTTATACAACAGAAATAAAGGTTCAGATCGCTCTGATGCGGAACAGTTATGGTTGGCAGCTGTTAAATTACAACCAAATTATTCCAACGCCCTATATAGTTTAGGTTTGTTGTATGAGAATAAAGACGATAAAGCCGCCGCTTTGCAATATTATTATAAAGTCAAGGATTTAAATCCGGACAATAAAGACATAACAACAAAAATTAAATCCTTGGTTGGTGGTGAATAAGGAGTAATAAATTTTTGAATAGCCACGGATATCCACTCTTTAAAAGCGGGCGGTCGTCAGATAAAAAGTTACTATGAAAAAAACCGCCATTGCAGTCATACTTGTTATAAATTTATTTTTTCCTCTAAATTCTTTTGGGGCGATGTCTTCAACTAATTATTCAATTTACGCCGATGCTATAGATTCGGGCGGTAATTTAAGTACGGGAGGAATTTACAGTTTGGAAGATACGATTGGAGAATCGCCGGTTGGTTTTACTACTAGTACATGGTATGAAATTCGTGCCGGCTATCAAGCTATGGAGCGAGGTTATATTACTATGACTATTGATAATTCAACTTTGAATTTGGGCAGTTTGAGTCAAATTGCTGTTAATTCAGCTTCTGCCAATGTGACAGTCAGCACAGATTCGGCTTCTGGTTATATTCTTTCTATTCAAAGCGTGAGTGGCACAGGATTGACCGCAGTAAGTGATGGTGAGGTGACGGTCGGGAGCGAAGAGTATGGTGTTTCTACTTCCGGCAGTGAAAGTGTGGTTAGTGGTGATGTGGGAGTGGAGGGCGGAACTTTTTTGGCAGAATCCATTTCAGCTATTGATAACAGCGTGACACAACTTACTTTTAAAGCTTCAATAAATGCCGCTTCAGTTGTTGGAAGTTATAATCAAACAGTTACATTATCTGCTTCGGCAAATTGGTAAATTTTATGTTTAAAAAATTTTTATTTGTTTTGTTAATTTGTTTTTTATGGGTTGGAAAAGCGGAAGCTTTTTCGATTAGTCCTTTAAAATATGTGGTTACCGTATCTCCGCGATCAAGCGAAGAGGTAGAAATAAAAATTAAAAACGACCAATTAGTTAGCCAGAGATATGTTTTAAAGGTATTAGGAACGAAACAGAACAATCAAGGAGAATTAATTTTTTCAGAAGGTGTCAATCAAGCTGAAAATTGGGTTAAGCCAGAGAAAAATGTTGTACAAATTGATCCTGGCGAAGAAGTCACGGTTAATTTTTTTATAAAAACTGATTCTTTGGCTGAGTCTGGCTCATATTTTTTAGGTTTAGCAGCGGAGAATGTTGATTTAGGAGAACGGGAGGTTGGATTATCCGGAGAGTTAGTTTGTTTATTGTTATTACAAGTGTCTGGTCAGGTGCAGGAAAATTTATCGGTAACAAATTGGCAAACGGAAAATATAACTATAAATAAAATTTGGAACTTTGATCTATCAATTAAAAATACATCTGCAGTTGAATTGCCAATTCAGTCAGAATTAATTATAAGAAATTGGCGTAATAAAATTATTTATAGAGAGTTGAATGATTTGGGATTATTGTTGCCACAGGCAGACAGAATTTTTCAACAAAAAATTGACATGGTCGGACAAACATTTTTTTCAGGAAGTTATTCCGCGACCTTAAATATAATTTATGGACGAACCAATCAAATAAAAACTTTGGTTAAAAATTTTTGGAGAATATCTCCTGTTTGGATAATAATTTTAAGTGTAGTTGCAGTTGGAATAATAACTTTATTATATAGAATAAAAAAGAGAATGGTTGTTAAATTAAAAAAATATATTGAAAATTTTCAAGCATAAAGTATGAGAATAGGATTTAAAAAATTAATAATGGTTGTTTTGTTGATGTTGGGCTTGTTTAGTTTTTCAAATTTTGTTTATGGCAGTAGTGAAAGTAGTAATATAAATATACAAATGACCGTGCCAACGCCAGTGGTGGAACCTGGCGATCCTGGCCCCGGAGGCAGTGATTCGGCACCGGTAATTTCAAATGTTGTAACAAGCACTTCGGCCAACAGCGCTGTTATTACTTGGATAGTAACCGACGACAAAGGTTTAAGTAGTGTAAATTTTTATTATAGCGCGGACATGTCTTATGGTTTAACAACCACTACTATTGGAGCCTACCAAGTTAATTTAAGTAATTTGACGGAAGATACAATTTATTATTTTAAAATAGTCGCCACAGATATTGCCTCTAATGTAACTGAATACGCCGGGACACTTAAAACTTCCCTTGATTCCGTTAAAAGTTTGAAAATATATGCGAAAGCAGAAAAACGAGTTCCCAAGATCGGAGGAAATCTGGCTTTGTTTACGACGGTCATTTTGTATGATCCATCAGGTTTTTATTTGCCTTACAGTTTAAATGTTTCTTTGGATAAAACCGGTTCGTCTACTTTGTATAATGTCATAGTCCCAAACGGAACTAATTTAGAGGCAGTAATAAAAGGCCAGTCTCATTTAGCCAGGAAAATTATTGGCGTAAATATTCAAAATGGACAAGATATTTTTTTGGATTTTAGTGAAGCTGATTCGGTGGAATTATTGGCTGGAGATGTGCAAGGAACTGGATTAAAAGATAATTTTGTAGACATTCTCGATGTTTCAGCCGAGAATGTTAATTATAATAATATAGGATTGAATGAAGATTTAAATCGTGATGGCGTAGTGGATATTTTGGATATGAGTATTGTATTAACCAATTTTAATTTAGCCGGTGTTCTGATTCCTTCATAAAATTATGACTAAAGCATTTCGTACAATTGTATTTTTTTTAGCGGCAGCGGCATTGTTGGCAACAGTCAGCATTGTTCAGGCGGCTACTTTTTCTTTAGAACCGGCTTCTGGAACTTTAATTAAAGGATGTCCGGCTTCTATTAATGTTAAATTAAATACTGGTAGCCAGTCGTCAAACGGCGCTCAAATTTATGTTGATTATACTGGTGTGAGCAGTGCCAACATGTCAGGCACGGGTTTATTTACGAGTTACGGTTTACCGCCGGGCTTGCCGGCCGGCACAGCTGGTTTGTATGGTTATGGAGGAGTGGTTTCTGGGGCATCTTTAAATTTTGGTCGCATTAATTTTACTGCTGGCGCACTGGGCACAGTTGGTTTAACTATTCGTTTTGGAGGCACAGACAGTCTTGTTAGTAAAGTCGCAGCTTATCCTACCAGTGAAAATATACTTACCAGTGTTGTTTCTGGTTCATATACCATAGTCAATGGTTATTGTGAAACGGCTCCGCCGTATTTGGTTAATTTGATTCCGGCACCAGGAACGCCGAATCATCCGATTGATGAAAATATAAAGTTTGACATTAAAGATGATGGTTCCGGAGTGAATATATCTTCGTTGGTGGTTACGGTACAACAAAACGAAACAGATGTTCCTTTTAATATATCCACTGTTTTAAAAAGCACAACACAAGGTTGGTATTCAGTTGATATTGATCCGATTAATAACTTAATCCCAGAATTAAAAGTGGTTGTGACAGTAAATGTCTCAGATAATGCCGGCAATGCTTTATCCCGTTCCTATTATTTTAATGATCTAACTTGCTCACAATTGGGTTGCGCGGTTGGGGGAGCGGTAGCTCAGTGTAATGATGGTATTGATAATGAGGGAGATGGAAGTGTTGATTTTCCTAGCGATTCTGGTTGTGATAGTGTTGATGATAATAGTGAATATGTGTTGGGTGACATAGTTTGTACACAAGTTATTTCAACATCCACTTCGCCGGTTTGTCCATCACCGATTTGTGTTTCCGGCATATCGTCACAATGTAATGATGGTGTAGACAATGACAATGATAATTTGATTGACATGGCCGATCCAGGTTGTGATAGCGGAGATGATAACAATGAGTATGTTTTCGGTGAAGTTAAATGTCCAATTTGCCCATCTATAATTACCACTCCAACCATTACTCCTCCATTTATTTCACCAACCACCACCCAACAGATTTTTGATGTGGGTGATTTAAAATTTTTCTTGGCTAGCCGAACAGTAGAAACAAAAGCCAGTAATTTAAGTGTGGTTGAAGATTTAGTGGGGATGAGTTTTGCGGTAGGAGCTAACATTAAAGATGTACAAGGTCCAATTACCGGAGTTTATTTAGTTTTGGGCGGAAAAACTTATTCAATGTATTTTGATAATGGTTTAAAAATGTATGTCGCGGATGTGTTAGATTTAAACGAGGTGGAAATTTTAAACGGTATTGTTAGTGTTAAACATGGAACCAATCAAGAAGATACCGCACAGTTTGTTTTATCTGTTTTAACATCAGGCATTGTTAGCAGTAAAGATCAAGATGGAAAAATCAATCCTTTGCCCGGTGCAACAGTTGTTTTAGAACAATTATCTTCTGCTAATAAATATATACAAATTAAAACAGCCATAACTAATAATCGCGGAGAATATGGATTTGTTTTGCCAAATGGCAGTTATCGATTAAAAATTGATTCTGAAGGATATAAAAATCAAATTACCAGTGGTTTTACAATTACCAACCACATTATTAATCGGTTTTTCGTAATGTTCCCAAAGGTAGATTTGCTTTCGCCAGATGTTTCTTTGGGTGAGAAAATTACTTATATAGGAGATGTTGCGGGGGAGCAAACGAATAAAATTATTGAGAGTGTTAATGATCCAATAGTTGAACAAACAGCCAAAACAACCGTTGCCCCAATAGCTTTGGGCGCGGCCGTGGCAGCCACTGTTCCGGCTTTGTCATTTTTAAATTTAATTTCTTATTTAAGATTTTTATTTTTACAGCCAGTTTTCTTGTTTGGGCGCAAAAAAAGAAAGAAATGGGGAATTGTTTATAATGCGCTTACCAAAATGCCGATTGATTTGGCGTTGATTAGACTGTTAGATGTTAAGACAAACAAAGTAATTCAATCTCGTGTTACCGACACAGAAGGTCGTTATGCATTTTTTGTTGATCCCGGTTTGTACCGTCTTGAAGTGGTTAAACAAAGTTTGATGTTCCCGACTAAAATTTTACAGGATTTTAAAGAAGATACGACATTTTTGGATATTTATCATGGTGAGGCGATTCATGTGGATGAAAAATACACTGCCATTGCCGCTAACATCCCCATGGATCCGGTAGGTGTGGAAGAAAAAACACCACGTCGCATTATTTGGAGTCAGCGTTTGAGAGATTTACAAAGTTTTATTGCTTCATTGAGTATTGTTGCTGGTTTGGTTGCTTTAATAATTTCACCAACTTGGTGGACAATTGGATTATTTGTTTTCCAAATCGCAATTTATTATTTATTCAAACGTTTATCATCTGCTAAAAAACCAAAGAGTTGGGGTATTGTTTATGAAAAAACGAATAATCAACCAGTCGACCGAGCGATGGCAAGATTATTTAGTAAGCAATTTAATAAATTAGTTGCTTCTGAATTGACTGATAATAACGGTCGTTATGCTTTCATGGTTGGACCAAATGATTATTATATAACTTTTGAAAAAACAGGTTACCAGAAAAAAACTACACCTGATATTAAAATTAAAGAACGGAATGAAATTATTAAAGTCAATGTTGCTATGGATCGAGATGAATCATCAAAACCAATTTCAACCACTTCTAATCCTGTTCCGCCGGTTAAAAATTAAATTTTCTTAGTTTAAATTTTAAATTGGTTATCTGATTAAAAGATTAAAATTAATTTATGGACATATTGCGGCATCAGCAAGAAATTATTCGCAATCAGGGTTTGTTGGCAAAAAAACCTATTTTACAGAAAATCTATCGTGATTTTTATGTAGAAATTGCCAAACATGTATCTAATCTGCCGGATAAAAAAATAGTTGAATTAGGTTCTGGAATTGGCAATATTAAAGAAATTATTCCAAATTGTCTTCGGACGGATTTGTTTCCTAATCCATGGCTTGATCAAACCGAAAATGCTTATCGGCTTAGTTTTGACGATGAAACTGTAAGCGACCTTATTTTATTTGATGTATTTCATCACTTGCGTTATCCGGGCACGGCCTTGAAAGAATTTGAGCGGGTTTTGCGTCCTAACGGACGGGTAATTATTTTTGATCCATATATTAGTTTGTTGGGTAGAATTGTTTATGGTTTTTTTCATTCGGAACCGATTGCCTGGAGAAATAAAATCGTTTGGAATGCATCAGAAAATTGGAATGCCGAACAGATTGATTATTATGCCGCTCAAGGTAATGTTACACGTATTTTTTTTGGAAATAAATTTCAAACATTATTACAAAATTGGAGTGTAATTTCTCGGTCGCGTTTGTCAGCCTTTTCTTATGTTGCCAGTGGGGGCTATTCGGGACCTCAAATATATCCGAATTGTTTATATCCGTTAGCGCATTCATTTGATAAAGTTTTTGATTTTTTACCGGCTGTATTTGCTACTCGAGCATTAGTTGTTTTGAAGAAAAAATAGAAATATTTTTTAAATTTTAAAAAAGACGCTTGACAATAATTTTTTTTTCAGGCATAATAATTTTTGTTTTAAGGGCCTTTAGCTCAGCTGGCTAGAGCGCTTCCATGGCATGGAAGAGGTCAAGGGTTCAAATCCCTTAAGGTCCACCAAAGAATTCTTTAAACAGGAATTCTTTTATTATATATTAGTTCTTGACATTTTTTATAAAAATTGTTAAGTTTTAAACAGTTCTTTAAACAAAAAAATCAAGGAGATAACATGCCTAAAAAATACTTGGGTTGCGTAGTTTTTGATGGTGACAATACACTTTGGTATAATAGTCATAAATACAACGAACCAGCGCTCAAATGTGCGGAAATCATTTGTAAAGAATTCAAGGAAGAATCTCCATATTATTTGGATATTCTTAAAAGGTTTGATGAAATTGATCAGGCCGGTGTCAAACAGTTTGGTTTCGGAAAGGAAAGGTTTCCTTCTAGCTGGGTACAAACCTACCAAGAATTTTGCCAGAAGGTTGGTAAAATTCCTTTGCGACGGACAGAAAAGCTTCTGTATATAGAAGCAAGTAAATTTTGGCAACCGCCATTTCCGATGAAGAAGAAGGCGCGAATGGTTTTGCGGAAACTTAAGGCCCTCGGTTTTTATTTGGTACTGCTCACTGGCGGAGACCCAGAAGTTCAGCAAATGAAGATACAAGCCAACGATATTAAGAAATATTTTAATGAAATAAAAATCGTTGGTACTGATAAGACCAAAGAGTTGGAAAGTCTGGCTTCCCAGTTCGGTTATAACAATGTTTGGATGGTGGGTGATTCTAAGAAGTCAGACATATCAAAAGCCATTAAAGCCAAAGTTAAAGCATTTTATATTCCTAGTGTCAACTGGGATTATGAAAATTGGGTTTGTAACGACCCCGAGACTTATTGCAGATTTGTTATTGAATTGAAGGACATCAAGGAAATTTTAGCTTATTTTTAGCAAAAAAGTTCATTTGCCCCGGCTTTTAGCCGGGGTTTTTATTTTTTTATCAGATTAGCCTTGAAAAAAAAAATTAGATAGGTTAATATTAGATAAATTAAAAAATAAATATTTGTATTCTTATTTTTGATTTTTGAATTTATTATTTTTTATGTCATTATCAATTGGAATTGTCGGTTTACCAAATGTCGGCAAATCAACATTGTTTAATGCTTTAACCAGAAGCAAGCAAGCTAATGCGCAGAATTATCCTTTTTGTACTATTGATCCCAATGTTGGTGTGGTTGAAGTCCCCGATGATCGGCTGATAAAGTTAGCCGAGGTTTCAAAGTCACAAAAAATTATTCCAACCACAATAAAATTTGTTGATATTGCTGGTTTAGTAGCGGGAGCTTCGAAAGGAGAAGGTTTGGGAAATCAATTTTTGTCCCATATTCGTGAAGTAGATGCTATTGTGCAGGTAGTTCGGGCTTTTAAAGATAGTAATGTTATTCACGTCAACAACCGTGTTGATCCAAAAGACGACGCAGCGGTTATAAATTTAGAATTGGTTTTAGCTGATTTACAAACTGTGACAAAAAGATTAGAAACTGTTAAAAAGAATGCCAAGGGATTGGCGGTCAAAGATTCAAAAAAAACCATTGAATTATTAGATAAGATTTATAATCAACTGGAATCAGGGCGTCTGGCTAGAAGTTTGGAATATACCCAGGAAGAATTAGTTAATTTGGAAGATTTACATTTGTTGACAATGAAGCCAATGTTGTATGTGATTAATGTGGATGAAAAATCGGAAGAAGAAATGTTAGAGCAAGTTTCTCCAGATGCCAGTCAAATAGTTATTTGCGCCAAATTGGAAGAAGAATTGGCTGAATTATCATCAGAAGAAGCTGTTGCTTATTTAAAAGAATTAGGAATTAAAGAATCAGGATTAGATAAATTAATTAAATCAGGTTACAAACTTTTAAATTTAATAACTTTTTTAACTAGTGGTGAACCAGAAACACGAGCTTGGACCGTTCGTTGTGGAGCAAAGGCGCCGGAAGCGGCTGGAGTAATTCATACGGATTTTGTTAAGGGGTTTATCAAGGCTGACGTGGTTAATTGTGAGGATTTTATTACTTGTGGCGGTTGGAACAAAATAAAAGAAACCGGCAAGATGCGGATGGAAGGAAAAGATTATGTGGTAAGAGACGGGGATGTGGTTTATTTTCATGTTAGTACGTAAAACAATTGTATTTAATTTTTTTAAATTAATCATTAAAAGGCCACGTGGCCTTTTTTTGATTTTATACCCTTGATATTTTGTTTAAAATTTGCTATAGTTTATAGTGTTCTTTACAAAACAATAAAATTGTATCAATAAGAGAAACAGACCAAACGGACGGAGACATAAAATGTCCCATAATCAAAAATTAAATAAAAATTCTGTCTGGGTTAAGGAATGGATTAAATTTTATAAAGAAATTTTTGGCTTGGCTATTAATGTTTCAAACATTTTTATTCCGCCCAAAATCAAAGGTTTCAACCGACCAATGATTATTGCTCGTGAGATTGGTGATTCTCCGTTGGAAATGACAATGGTTACTTGTCAAAGATTATTTTCTTACATCAGTTATATTGGTGATAATCCAGATGAACTAATTTCAGTTACTAATCGTAACCCGCGATATAAAGGTTCCTATGCCATTCGTGTTCGTGACGGAATAGAAGCTGATGAGGAGAACAAAAATCTTTCGGCTGATGATATTAGATCTCAAAGTATGATTACAATGACTTTGTTGGAACGCATTATTTTAGAGTTGTTTTATTTTTGGAAGACAGGACAACATCTAGATAATCAACATTGGACTCTTTGTTCCGGCCCACGCAACAAGGCAGGGCAAATTCCATGCTGTTATTGGTACAAAAATATATTTTGGATATTTTGGTATAATTCTGCCAATGCAATTGGCGATTTTCGCGCTCGTTCCGTGATTGTTTAATTTTCTAATTTGTTCTTTTTTCACCCGCCCCAAAGGGCGGGTGTTTTTATTAAAACAAAAAAACTCGCAGGAAAGCGAGTTTTTATAATTTTAATTTTTTTTAAATTTCCAAATTTCTCGACCAAGATGTTGATTGTCGCGCCAATAAAGCAGAGAGAAATATTTTTCATTTTTAAACTTAATTAATGATTCGGTTGAAAAACCAATTTTTTCAATTTCTTTTTGACAATCAATTTTAATCCATTCATTTCTAAATTTAAATCGGGGAATGATAAAAATTATTGTTCCGTTTTGTTTTAATATTTTTTTAAAAATTTCAAAAGCTGATAAATATATTTTTTTCAGTTCATCCGTTTGTTTTTCTAAAATTTGTTTTACCTCATTTCCTCGAAGAGGTTGTCCCAAGTACGGTTCGGTAACAATTGTGTCTACCGAGGCTGGCTTAATATGCTTAGTCAAATCATTAACATCAGCCACAAAGATTTTTGTTTCATTATTTGGTTTTAACCAAGCGATATTTTTATGTGTATCAATTATGGCTTGATTTGAGATATCTGAGCCGATAATTTTTTTGTAATCCATTAACAACGCCTCAGTAACAATTGTTCCTGAACCGCAAAACGGATCTAGAAGTGTTTTGTTAGCAGACATATTTGATAAATTAATCAGCATCATTGCTAGTTTGGGAGGTAACATTCCACTGCGACTGTTACGACCTGGTCGTCCAAAATCTCGCCGTCCAAGCTCTTCAAACGGCTGAACCGTTAGGGTTTTAGCAATAGAATAAAGATTGTCGGTATTTTTAATTATCAAAAATTCAGCACCTTTTTCTATTAAATTATTTTTATCTACTGTTACTGATGATAAAACCGATTCATTTTTAAAGACAAAACGAACGGATCGTCCGACCGCAGTCATTTCTTTTTTTATTTCTTTCGCCCAATTTTTTATTTTATTTAAGTCTATGTTGCCGTAAACACTTAGTCCGAAATGAATTTTGCCTGTTTTTTCTAATAATTCTGCGATCGCTGTTTCTAACATTTGTTTTTCGGTCAGTTTAGATTTTAATTCTTGTCCAATTTTGATTGTACCACCAATTTGTTTAATAATTTTTTTTGCTTCAAAATTTTCCCGTACCTTTAATATGGGAGTTTCCAATTGCCATTTACTTGTTTGTTCGGACAAAGACAAAACCGCCAAAACCTCGGCGGCTGAAAGAATGGGAAAATTTCCCAAAATAAACCAGTGTGTCATCATAGTTTTTCTCCTGTTTTAGACTGTATTTGTTCCCCGCCAAGGAAAGCGTTAAACAAGAAAGGGTTGCGCAACGGTTTTGGTAATTGAACAGCTTTTTGTTTGTAAGTAATAATCATCTCAGCTTTTTGAAAAGATTCAATGTCGACATTATCAATTACAATACCTGTTTTTGTCAACATTATTTCACTGGTGGTGTTTAAGATTTCACTGGTTTCATCAAATTTCTTTAAGGCATAAATATTAGCCCCAATCAGCATGGCTATCAAAATTATAATAATTATTATTTCCCAAATAAAATATTCGCACCGTTTTTTTATCCAGGATCCAATATTAATTTTTAAAAAATTATTGAATTGCATATAAATTAATATGTATCCTTAAATTAACAGGTGAAGACAATCCCATTTCTTTAGTTGGTTCTCCTGTTGGATAAAGTTCAAGATTTTCTACTGATAGAAAATAAGGGTGACGTTCCACGGCCAGAAGATATTTTAGCGCATTTTCATATGTGCCGCTAATATCCAATGTCATTTGAAGCGAATCGCCGGAAGCGCTGTCTAGGTTTGAATTAATGATGTTTTGTGAGACATTATTTTTTAGGGCAATATTTTCTAAATCAGTAATTAATTGAAGTTCATTGCCTTTTTTAAATAAGAACGAATTATATTGTTCTACTTTTTTTTGTGTATCGCGAATTTTTGCTAGGGCCGAGCGCAAATCCTCATTTCGGCAACTTTTGTTTTCTAAAGATAATAAAAATTCATTAATTTGTTTTTCCGTGTTTTTTATTTTTAAATTTAGTAAAACTATGCCAATTATTAGTAAGACAACCACTGTCACAAGTGACAAAAGAGTGATTAATATTTTTTTTCTGATATTTGTTTTCATATTTACTGGCAGTTTTCTTCAATTTTTGGCAATGTAATTTTTAATTTGATTTGAAAAGGCACATCCTTTTTTTGTAATAATTGAGATTTGGGTAAGTCAATATTTTCTACCCAAGTAGTTTTTTTAAGAATTTGTTCATAGTTTAACAGCGCTTCTCTGGTTAGGGCGGTGCCAGGTAATGCTAATTCAGTGCTGGTTAAATTTAAAGTTATATATTTAAGTTGAATGTCCGGCGGGGTGGTATTGATAATTTCTAAAAGCCGCGGGGTTAGTAAACTGAATTGTCCACCGGCCAAGTTAATGTTTTTGATTTTTGTATTGATTTCTAAAACGCGATGATTATAAGTTCCGTGTCCACTGCCAATTAATGAGGAATTACCGACTAAATTATTTAGTTGTTCAGACAATAGGAGATTAATTAGCGGTAAGAACAATAACAGCAAAATAAGAATTAAGGCGGCATAAATCAAAAGAGTTTTTAAAACACCTAATCGCGCAAAAAGGCATATTTCTTTTTTTCTGGATTCCGAAAGTAAATTGAGATTTAATATCATCATAATTTTTTATCCCTTTTTAAACCAACCGGCTTCGGTGGCGCGTAAGGCCAATCCGATGGCCGCGGCAAAGGGCAGTCCTTTAACTCGGTCATCTTCATTAAATTTTTTATTAAATAAATTTTTCCAAGCATTGCCGGGCGCCGTCTCAACCCGTAATTTTTTGCTTAGCAGTTTGTCTAAATTTTTCATAGCGGATAACCCGCCTGACATAGTAATGTGAGTTACCGGGTTAGGATTGTTAAAATGATTTTTATAAAAAATTAAAATATTTTTTATTTCTTCAATTAAATTATCAATCGCGTCGTTTACGACTTTTAAATAAAGAGGGTGATTTAAATCATAAGTTAATCCATTTTTATCTTTTAGTTTTGTGGCGGTTTCACGATCAATTTTAAGCCGTTGAGTAAGGGTTGTGTCTATTAAGTCACCGCAAACATTAATTAAAGAGCTGAATTGTATACTACCCTTATCATAAATTATAATGCTGGAACGGGAAGACCCGATGTCTAAAATTGCTCGAGCTTCATTTTGATAAGTTTTTTTTGCGGTAATCATAGAGCGGGCAATTGATAGATCTTCAATTTCTAGAGCTAAAGGATAAAGTCCAGCGTCTTCAATTACAGACAGATAAGAATCGGCAATATTTTTTGGTGCGGCACCGATTAATACTTTTGTAAAACCGTTTGGTTTTTCGTTATCAGTAATTATTTGCCAATCAATAGCCACATCTTTTGTGTCAAAAGGCAAATGTTTGGCTGCTTCAAAATATACGGCTTCAGTGGTGATTAATTCTGGTTGAGATTTAATGCGAATTAATTTAAGAAAAGTTTTGGAAACAGGTAAATTTACCACTACCCAAGGAGATTTGATTGGTTTTTTTCCACCCTCCTTAGAAATTAGCAGTTTAATTTTTTGACTGACTAGCTCTTTTTGTTGAATTTCTCCATTAGCAATACAACCGGTCGGCAATGAAGTTTTTCTTATATCAACCACATCAAAATAATCACCATTTTTTGGGTGCCATTTTTTTTGAAGGCGCACCAGTTTAATTACTGAATCGCACAAATGCAGACCAAAAGCGCCAGAGAATGGATTTTGTAAAAAAGGCATAAAATTAAACGTTTTGTGCCAATGAATACATCGGCATTATAACTGCCACAGCGATGCCAGCTACACCTAGACCGAGAGCCAAGATGATTACCGGCTCAATAATGGTAGTGAAATTGTTCATTGTATTTTCCACCTCATTATTAAAATATTCAGCTAGTTCGCTTAACATTTTTTCAGTATTTCCCGACTGTTCACCAACCATAATCATTTCAGTTACCATCGGTGGAAAAGTTTCCGGATAACGCATTAAGATAGTCGACAATGATTCGCCTTGTTTCAGAGATTCAGCAGTTGCCATTACATTTTCTTTAAAGATTACATTGCCGAGAACTTGTGCGGCAATGCGGGTGGCTTCAATGATTGGAATAGTACTAGCCAACAAAGAAGACAGGGTCAAGGTAAATCTTGCTAAGTTTATTTTTTTAGCCACTGGTCCAAAAATTGGAATTTTTAAATTTAAAGAATGAATAAATTTTTTAAATTTAGCAAGCTTCATTAAACGGTTGCCCAAAATAATTAATCCAGCAATAATTATAATTACCAACCACCAATAATGTTGACCAAATTTTGTTACTCCCATTAAAACTCTGGTGGAAAGCGGCAGATCAACTTTAACTTCTTCAAACATTACCATGATTTTTGGTAAAATATAAAAAACCACAAAGATGGCGATACCTACCATAGCGGTTAAAATCACCGATGGATAAATCATGGCACCGCGGATTTTTGAAGTTAAGCGCTGACTTTTGTTCATTTGATTAGCTACTTGTGTGAGCGCATCCTCCATTTTACCAGCCGATTCACCGGCAGCAATCATACTGACATAAATTGGTGGAAAAATACTTGGATATTTTGCTAAAACATCGCTAAATTGTTGACCGGACTCAATATCATTTTTTACTTGTTCAATGACATTTCGTAATTTTTTATTTTCTACTTCATGAGCTAAAATATTCAGAGACGCAACAATAGACAAGCCGGCCTTAGTCATTATTTGTAAATGATGAATGAAAAGATATTTTTGCATGAAAGGCACCCTGGTTAGGTGATTTTCTATCCAAGTATTTAGTTTTTGTATAGAACTAACAGAAGCGGCTGGTGCCGTTGTTGGTTCTGTTGTGGTGGAAATTGTATTTTGTTCATCGGGCATAACTAATCTTTAGTTACTCTTAGAATCTCACTAATAGAAGTGATACCCATTTTGGCTTTTATTAAACCATCTTCTGACATTGTCAGCATGCCTTTTGAGCGAGCGTGAGCTTTGATATCGTTGGCAGTTGCATGTTCGTTAACTTTTTTGATTAATTCTTGGTCCATTTCTAAAACCTCATAAATACCCATACGGCCTTTAAATCCAGTTTGTTTACATTGTGAACAACCTTCGCCTTTATAAAAGGTAATTTGGTCAAACTTTTTTTCTTTGACACTTAAATTCGCATATTGTTTAAACAGTGGCAATATTTTTTCAATATCAAAAACTTTGGCCAACTCATCAGCTGAAGCTTTGTCTAAATTAAACTCTTTTTTGCAGTTTTGACAGATTTTTCTGACGAGACGCTGAGCAATAATGATATTTACTGTATAAGCAACTAAAAATGGCGGTACACCCATATCAGTTAAACGCGGCAGAGTAGTTGGTGCGTCGTTGGTGTGAAGAGTGGAAAGTACCAAGTGTCCAGTCATGGCGGCATGGATGGCAATTTCAGCGGTTTCTTGATCGCGGATTTCTCCGACCATGATAATATTTGGATCTTGGCGTAGAAAAGCGCGCAGTCCGGAAGCAAAAGTAAATCCAACTTTTGGATTAATTTGGCTTTGATTGATGCCGGCAATATGATATTCAATTGGATCTTCAATGGTTGAAATATTTACACCCGGCTGGTTAACCATACCCAAAATTGAATATAAGGTAGTGGTTTTACCTGAACCGGTCGGACCAGTAACAAGAATCATTCCTGTTGGTTTTTTAATAGCTGATTCAATAATTGGTTGAACAGCCGGTTGGAAACCCAGTTGTTCTAAAGTTAAAGGTTTTGCCCCTTCTGGCAAAAGACGCATAACTATTTTTTCTCCATCAAATACAGGGATAATAGAGACACGGAAAGCCACTTTGTCTTCCTGAACTTGGATTTTAAAGCGTCCGTCTTGGGGAATCATATGTTCATCAAGTTTTAGGTTGGACAAGACTTTGATTCTGGCCACAATGCCGTTTTGTAGATTTTTTGGCAGAGTCATTACTGGTCGTAAAATTCCATCAATTCGGTATCGAATATTTAATTCTTTTTCTACGGGTTCAATATGAATATCAGAAGCGCCTTCAAAAATCGCGTGTTCTAAAATACTGTTAACCACATTAACAATTGGTAATTCTTCAGCAACTTTTTTTAAATCATCACCGCCGCTTCCGCCGGATTTTTCTTGAATTATTTTTAATTCTTCTTCTAAACCGACACGGTAATGATGAAGGGTGTCGCTTAAATCAGCCGGAGTAGTAATAAAAATTTTTGGTTCTAAACCGGTTTTACGTCGGATAAATTCAGTTGTTTCCATATCGGTCGGATCAATCATGGCCAACATTATTTCTGAGTTATTTTTATCAAAAGCTACCACATTATGAGTAACTGCCACCGGGTTGGGGATTAAATCAAAAATATCATGACGGATATCCTTTCCTTTTAAAGCCACAAATTCAGTATCTAGAAATTCGCCGATTTTTTGATAAAGCGATGTTTCGTCAATAATGTTTTTATTTATTAGCAATTGAGATAAATTGACGCCAGTTTTTTGTACTTCGTCTTGAATAGCCTTCCATTTTTCCGCATCTGGGCAAATTTTAAATTTTGTGACTATTTTTTCCAGTATTTTATTCGGAATCATACGCAAAAAATTGACTTAGGGATTATTAAGACTCTTACTATAATTATATCATAACCTTAGGTTTTTGGCGACAATAGCGGATTAAATGGCCTTGACTTATTTTTACTTTGTGCTATTATATGCATATCTTAAATAATAATAACCAAAAGTAATTAAATTTATCTATGAAGAAATACGAATTATTGCTTATTTTACCGGGCACTTTTGATGAACAAGAGGCCAAAAATAAGGTTGAAGAAATTGTTAATATGTTAAAAGAATATGCTCAAGATGTGGAAATTAATTCTTTGGGCAAGAATCGTTTAGCTTATCCAATTAGACAAATTAGGTATGGATATTTTTATACCGCGATTTTTAATGCTGAAATTGATAAATTGTCGGTTATTTATGAAAAATTAAATTTAATGAGAGAATTGTTGCGAGCAATGGTGACACATTTTAATACTAAAGCGGTTGGTAATCAAAAAATCACTTATTTTATGGAAGAGGGTGGAATAACTCGCCGTGACGATGAAGAAAGAAAACCAAGAGTTATTATGGATAGAGCAGTAGCATTGGAACAGGTCGAAGAACAGGTTGTTGTTCCGACAAAAGAAGAAAATACCGCTCAAGAAGTTGTTGTGGAAGAAGTGAAATTTCCAAAGGTTGCGGCCAACGAAAAACAAGTTGATTTAAAAGAAATTGATAAAAAATTGGACGAAATTTTATCAGATTCCAGTTCGTTGGATATTTAATTAAAAAAATAATTTTTATCTATGGATTTAAATCGTATCACAATAATTGGCAACATGACACGTGACCCGGAAGTTCGTACCACTCCAAATGGAAAATCTGTTGCTTCTTTTTCTGTCGCCACCAATCGTTATTGGACAGACCAAAATGGACAAAAACAAAAAGAAACCGAATTTCACAATGTCGTGTTATGGACTAAGTTGGCTGATGTAGCAGGACAATATTTACACAAAGGCAATAAAATTTATATTGAAGGACGCTTAAGAACTCGTGAATGGACGGCGCAAGACGGAACCAAAAGAACACGAACTGAAATTATCGGAGAAAATATGATTATGTTGGGCGGTCGCCCGAGTGGTGCGGTCGGTTCCACTGTCGATTCAAACGGACAAATTCAATCTGCCACCACAAGTGAAAGTGGCCCACAGGAAGTGATTGAAGAAGAAATAAAAGTTGAAGATATACCTTTTTAAAAAAATAATTATCTATGTTAAACAAAACAAAAAATACAAAAGCAAAAGGCTGTCATTATTGCATTAATAATAAAGTGGCAGTTGATTATAAAGACATTAATAGTTTGCGTCGATTTGTTTCTTCATATATGAAGATTGCGCCGCGTCGCCGCAGCGGCTTGTGTGCCAAACATCAACGTCAAGTGTCTTCGGCCATTAAACGAGCCAGACAAGCGGCTTTAATGCCATTTATACCAAAGTAATTTGTGGTTTAATTGCAAATAAAATCAAACGCGGTACACCGAAAGGTGTATCGTGTGTTGTTTAAACAAGGAATTTATATGTCTCAATGGTTGGATTTTAAAAAAAATTCACGCTTGCGTGAGATTTATGAAAAAAGATTGCAAATAACGCGTTTAATTCGCGAATTTTTTTGGGCGCAAAATTTTCAAGAAGTGGAAACTCCAATTGCTCTTAAAAAACCGGGTCAGGAGCCATATTTAAATCCTATTACAACTTTATTTCATAATCCGCTCGGCAAAAAGCATAAGTTTTATTTACAAACTTCACCAGAGTTTGCTATGAAAAAATTATTAGCGGCCGGTTGGACAAAAATTTTTCAAATCTGTAAATGTTTTCGTGATTTTGAATCTTTTGGCGGAATTCATAATACCGAGTTTACTATGATTGAATGGTATAGGTCGCCAGGGAAATTAGAAGATATTATGAATGACATTGAAAAACTTTTTAAATTTATTGCCGGTCAATTGAATATACAAGAAGTTGAATATAAAAATAAAAAAATAAATGTAATTGGCGAATGGGAGAGATTGTCTATGCGCGAAGTTTGGCAAAAATTTTTAAATGTGGAATTAAATAATTATTTAACCATTGAATCAATTTTAAAATTGGTTCAAAGTCGAGATTGGCAAATTTCTGAAAATGACGCATATGAAGATTTGTTTTATAAAATATTTTTAAATGAAATTGAACCAAAGTTGGGTTTTGAAAAACCGGTAATGATTTATGATTATCCGGAACAGATGACTTCACTTTCTTGTTTATCAGAAGAAGATTCGCGTTATGCCGAGCGTTTTGAATTATATATTGGCGGATTGGAATTGGCCAATGCTTTTGGCGAGTTAACTGATGCTGCTGAACAAAAGAAGCGTTTAGAAGCCGATAAAGAAAAAAGAAAACAATTGAATAAAGAAATTTGGCCAGTTGATTCTGATTTTATTTTTGCTTTAGAATCTGGAATTCCAAAAGCCGGAGGAATAGCTTTGGGTGTTGATCGTTTAGTAATGCTTTTTACCGGCGCAAAAGATATTAATGAGGTGATTTTTCAGGCAGTCGGGGACCAGCTTGACCCTATAAAGTAGAACTTCGTTCATTTCAGCGTTGACAGAATCATTAAAAAATGTTATCTATTAAACATAGTTCATTAAAATATATTCCCGGCCTTCGTTGGGTTTTGTTAGAAACAGATTCCAACGAAGGCCGGGAATTGTCCCGTCTTCCTTCTGTCCGCGGAGCGGTTGGAAGTACTCCCTTTTTGGGAGAAGGACTTTGTGGCCGGTTTGGTTCGCGCGGCCGTGGAGAACACGTTTTTCACCGCCATCTCGGACAAGGACGCTCCGGCTCGTTTCGCCGACGCAGTCGCCAAGTGGCGCAAGCTCGCCAGCGACCTCGGCTACACCGGCCCGGTGCTCTGGCAGGTGAAGGCAGGATTCACTCTGAAGAAGCACGCCCCGCTTGCCGGTCCTTGCTATAAGCGGTTCGGCTATCTGCAGAACTGCTGGTCGCTTCAGAACGACGAGCCGACGGTTGGCTCTATGGTATTCTATATCCCGCGCATCGTCGCGACGGAGAAGAACACCGAAGAACAGAAGCAGGCGCTGGCTAAGCTTCGCAAGAAGTACGGCCTGCCCGAGAGCCATCTGTCCTCGTTCGGTTCGGCTGCCTTGGTTTCCGGTCTTATTCTGGCGCATTTCAAGCGCACGGGCGAGCGCGCTCCGTTCAACAGAAATTGGGTTCGCACCGATACCCTGCGCACGGATGACTACCGGCTCGGTCTCGGCGACTTTGATGAGGACGGGCTCTACTGCGACCACTGCCGCTGGGGTGACGGCTGCGGCGTTAGTCTCGGGGTCTTTCCTTTGGGGGTGGAGCTGGGTTTCTAGGTCGCTTAGTTCTTTTTGTTAGTTCTTGGGTCCTTGGCGTTTTGGCGCTTAGGATCCTTTTTTATTTCATTTTTGCGGAGTATAATAGCAGTCTGTTCATTAATTTTATCTATGGTAAATTTGCGCGAAAAAATCAGCGGGCTTAATTTGTCCGTTGTGGAAGAAGGAGTTATGTATTTTTTTATTTACGGTTTAATCGGCTGGCTGATTGACACTGTTTTTGAATCAATGATTTTTGACCAATTGTTACCCGGTGGAATGTTCCAAAGTTTCCGGCTGCCGATTCCATTTGCCCCGATTTACGGCTTTGGTGCTTTGGCAATTATTTATCTGACCAAGCGGTTATGGAATAAATCTTTAATATTATCCGTTCCGTTGGCCGGGATTATAGCGACGGCGGTAGAATATTTTGGAGGAATAATAACGGTTGCTTTATTTGGACATCGCGCATGGGATTACAGCGGGAGTTTTTTAAATTTACACGGGCACACTAATTTATTTTATGCTATTGCCTGGACATTTCTTGGCTGGAGTTTTATTAAGTTCATTCATCCGCCGGTAGAAAAAATAGTAAAAGTTTTTTTAATGCGTCTGCGTAAAAATATTGATACGGATATTCTTGACAAGGAAATTAAAATTCGTTAAAATCATATTGCTTTATTATTTAAAATTTTTATTTATGGCTTCTACATCTGATATCCGCAAAGGAGCGGTGATAAAAAATCAAAATGATTTATATGTAGTGGTTGATTTTCAACATGTAAATCCGGGCAAGGGCGCGGCTTTTGTTCGTACTCGTATGAAATCTTTAGCCAATGGAAAAGTAATTGAAAATACTTATAAAAGCGGAGAAAGTTTAGATATTGTTAGTGTTCAGTTTCAGACTATGCAATATTTATACAAAACCGATGGACGCTATGCTTTTATGAATAACCAAACCTATGAACAGATTGAAATGGATGCCGATTTAATTGGTGATGATGCAAAATATTTAAAAGAAGGGTTAGAATTGGTTGTTGGTTTATATGGAGAACGTCCAGTCAGTGTGCAATTACCGAAAAAAATTCAGTATAAAGTAGTGGAAGCTCCACCGGCCGTAAAAGGTGACAGCGCTTCCGGCAATGTAACCAAGGAAATTGTTTTAGAAAATGGGTTGCATATTCAAGCACCGATATTTATTAAAGAAGGAGAAGAAATCTTGGTTAATACGGAAACGGGAGATTATTCCACTAGAGCGTAAAAAAATCCCGACTTTGTGTCGGGATTTTTTTATTCATCCTCAGAATTGTCTTTGTCAGGATTTTCTTCCTCATCGTTAACCAAATGAAAACCTTCCATTTCATTTTCTTCTTCTTTTTCATCTTCAAAGTTATCGTTGGAATTCGTTGGGTCATCATTAAATTGCATAATGTGTGATTAAAAAATATACTAAAGTTATTTGTAAAATTAAAATTATCGCCAGCCAAGCCAAAAAACTATTCTTTTGTGTTTTGTGCCGAAAAAGTTTGATTCCAGTCATGGCGCCGATTGATCCTCCGACCAAAGCCATTATCAAAAGTGTTCGTTCGCTAATTCGCCAAGCTTTGGCGGCAGATTTTGCTTTATCCACACCGTAAAAAAAGAAAGTCAGAAAATTAATTACTAGCAAATACCAAGCCAAAACGATGTGTTGTTGATATAACTCTTTAAGATATTCCATATAGATTAAGTATACTAAAATACAAAATAAATCTCAACAGCCATTGACTTTTTTATAAAAACCTATTACAATGTTTATTGTTTTGTGGATATCATATATTCAATTACGGGTATTACATATGGCATGGCATATAATACCCCTCGTTCGGAAAAGTGATAGTTTTACTCTCCCTTTTCGCTCACTGCGGGTATCATATAACGGCTATTATCCCAGTTTTCCAAACTGGTGACACGGGTTCGACTCCCGTTACCCGCTCAAGTTTTAAAAGCAGAGTTCATACTCTGTTTTTTGTATTTTAGATTAACGAAGATATATCCGCAGATAAATGATAATTTGACAAGATATAGTTATGGGTGTATACTCATAACAGGTAATATGAAAAAGGTCGGATTACCAGTTATTATTAAAATAATGATGAATAAATATATGCCGAGTATGAATAAAACAGGTCCAATGGGGCGGGGTGCTATGACTGGTCGTGGTTTAGGTCCCTGCGGCGGAGGAATGACTTGTGTCCGTCGGAGAAGTGGCTGTGGATTAGGCTGGAGAAAATTTTGGGGATATGATTTTACTCCGATTCTTTCCAAAAAAGATGAAACTGAAATGCTTTCAGAAGAAACGAAAATATTGGAAGAAGAACTGAAGAATATCAAATCTCGCTTAGCCGAAATTAAGGATCAAAAATAAAAAGTTAAGTGTCACTCGTATCATTTGGTATAAGTGATATTTAATTTAATATTAATAAAAATAATAATATGTTGTCAAAAATACCAATAAATTTAGATGGTATTGATAAAAAAATTTTAGACATAGAAATATTAAGAGTTGGAATAATAGCGGAATTAGATGCAATAAATTTGTATGAGCAAATGGCTGTAATGGCGCAAGATAAAAATATTAAAATAATGCTTTTGAATATTGCTAAAGAGGAAAAAACTCATGTAGGAGAGTTTCAGACATTGTTGTTGAATAGAGACAAAGAACAAACCATTGAAATGGAAACCGGTAAAGAGGAAGTTAAAAAAGAGGTTGGTGAATAAATTAAAATATATTTTTTATAATTAAAATTTAATAATAAATTATGAGTTTAAATAACAAAGTTGTTATTGTAACCGGATCGACATTGGGTATTGGCAAAGGAATTGCCGAAAAATTTATTGATGCCGGCGCAAAAGTTGTTTTTTCCGATATAAATGGCGATGATTCTTTAGTTTCAAAATTTGGGAAAAATGCCATATTTGTAAAATGCGACGTATCCAAAAAAGAAGAAGTTGATAATTTAATCAATCAAGCCGTTACACATTTTGGACAGTTGGATATATTAGTTAATAATGCTGGTATTTATCCCTTTGTTTCTTTTGTGAAAATGACTGAAGTTGATTGGGATCGGGTCATGTCTGTTAATTTAAAAAGCATTTTTTTATGTTCTCAAGCCGCAATTAAAGCAATGCCGGAAGGTGGAAGAATAATTAATATTTCTTCAATTGCGTCCTTTGTTGGTTTTGCCGGTTTAGTTCATTACTGCGCTTCAAAAGGCGGAATCAGTGCTATGATTAGAGCATTAGCTTTGGAGTTGGCAGATAGAAGAATTACGGTTAATGCCGTTGCTCCAGGCGCGATTGAAACTCCGGGTGCCAGTCAATTCATAACTGATGAATCAAAAAAACAAACCATAGCTATGATACCGTTATTGCGCATGGGACAGCCGGAAGACATTGTTGGAGCAGTTATTTTTTTGGCTTCTGATCAAGCTGGTTATATTACCGGCCAGACTATCATAGTTGATGGCGGATGGACATTAAGATAATCTTGATTTTTTTAATTTAAAATAATTAATAAAAATATGAAAATAGCAATAAGTTCTACCGGAAAAAATATTGATAGCAATATTTCAGATATTTTTGGCAGATGCCCATATTTTATTATTGTTGAAATTAAAAACGGAAAAACAGGAAAGGTTGAGGTAATAAAAAATAATAACGCTGATCATGTAAGTGGAGCCGGTATTTTTGTCGCGCAATTATTGGCGGAAAAAAATGTTAATGCGGTAATAACAGGTAATGTAGGGCCGAGAGCTGTGGATATTTTAAAACAGTTTAATATTGATGTGTATAATGAAAAAGGTGTGGTCAAAAGTATTTTGCAAGAATTTATTAATAAAAAATTTAAACAATAAATTATATGAAAATAGTTATTCCAACAAATGATAAAAAGGGATTGGAAGATAAAGTTGCAGAACATTTTGGCCGTTGTTTGACTTATACCTTTCTTAATGAAAAAGGCGAAGTTATTGAAATTATAGATAATATCAGTGAACATATGGGTGGTATAGGTTTACCCCCGGAATTAATGAAGAAACATGAAGCGAATGTTTTGCTTTGTAAAGGTCTTGGTCCAAGAGCTCTTAATTTGTGTAAAGAATTGGGAATAGAAATATATGTTTGTCAAACGGAAACAGTTAAAGAGATTTTTGAGATGTGGAAAAATAATAAAATTAAAAAAGCAGATTTGAAAGATGTCTGTGAAGAACATAAAATATGAAACAGATAAATTGTTCAAAATTAAAAATAGCAATTACCGGCGGTAAGGGCGGTACAGGTAAATCAATGGTGGCAACTTCGTTGGCTGTTGAATTTGCTCGAAACAAAAAAACACTTTTGATTGATGTTGATACTGAATGTCCCAATGATCATCTTTTGCTTTCCGTTATAATAAAAAAATCTTCAATAGTTACCCAATCAATTCCTAAATGGAATTTTAGGAAATGTGTTAAATGTGGTCAATGTGCTTTGGTTTGTCAGAAAAATGCTATTATTTTCGTCAAAGGCAAATATCCTGTTTTTGTAAAAGATATTTGTATTGGCTGTAAAGCATGTGTTGCCACTTGTCCTGTGGGGGCAATATCTGAAGATAAAAAAGAAATTGGTAAAATTTATACCGGAAAAAATTATCAAGTTAATTTAATTTCTGGAGAACTTAAACTCGGAGAATTGGCATCTGGCGAGGTGGTGACTGAGGTAAGAAAATATGCGGAAAAAATTAATGCGCGGTTAAAGGCGGATATAATCTTGATAGATTCCGCAGCTGGAGTTGGTTGTCCTGTAATAGCTTCATTGGTAGGGACTGATTATGTTGTAGCTGTAACCGAACCAACACCCGCTGCTTTGCATGATTTAAAACGAGTATTATATTTGGCGAATCATTTTAAAATAAAACATGGTATTATCATTAATAAATATGATTTGTCGAAAAATTTTTGTTTAAAAATAGAAAAATTTGCTAAGAAAAATAATATTTTAATTATTGGCAAGATTCCTTATAAAAAAGAGTTTGTTGATTCAAACATAAAGATGAAGCCGGTAGTTGAAATAAATCCAATTTATCAGGAAGTGTTTCAAAAAATTATTAAACAGATAAAAATTGCAATAAAATAAAAAAAGATTGTAATATTTTTAATATTAGTCAATATAATTTTTGGATTGAACATAAAATTATTACCACTATCTTAATGTTTAAACTGTAAAATTAATTTAAATATAAAATAATATGCCAAGACCAAAACTTTGTAGAAAAATTAGAATTAATCCAAATATAACATATTTTAAACCGCAGGGTGTGCCGATGTCTGTTTTAGAAATTGTAAATTTAACAATTGAAGAATTAGAAGCGTTGCGACTCCATAATATTAAAGATTTAGACCAAAGCAAATGTGCGAAAATGATGAATACTTCTCAGAGTACACTTCAAAGGATTTTGGAGTCAGCTTATAAAAAAATAACTGATGCGCTGGTAAACGGTAAAGCCATTGAAATAATTAAACAGTAAAATTATATTATTTAATTCTTTTGGAAATAAACACACTTATTTATTTTTTTTATTCGTTCTAATTATGAAAGTATTAAAGTTTGGCGCTGTTTGGTGTCCGGGTTGCTTAATTATGAAACCAAGGTGGGAAGAAATTGAAACAGAAAATTCATGGTTGCAAACCGAATATCATGATTTTGACAATGAAAAAGAAATTGTAAATAAATATCAAATTGACAACATTTTGCCAGTTTTTATTTTTTTAGATAAAGATGATAAAGAATTTTTGCGTTTTAATGGCGAAATGTCCAAAGAAGAATTACTTAAAATTATTAATGAAAATAAAGATAAATAAAGTTTTGTGACTAAAATAAATTTTTTTATTATTTTTTTATTCTCTGCTTGTTTTTTATTTTTCTATCCAGTGCAAGCGGAAAATAAGATAAATGTGTATTTTTTCTGGGGTGAAGGATGTCCTCATTGTGCCAAGGAAAAAGAACTTTTGGATTACTACACCAGTAAATATCCATATGTTCAGATTTTTGATTTTGAATTGTATCATAATTATTCAAATGGTCAAATTTTGTCAGAGGTGGCTTCAATTTTAAATATTAGAGTGGATGGTATTCCCTTTACAGTTATTGGAGATAAATATTTTTCTGGATATTCAGAAGCTGTATCACCTGATCAAATTTTGGAAAGGATAGAGTATTGTTATAAAAATAATTGTTCTGATAGTTTATCTCAATTTTTTCAAATTGGATTAAATAATCCTGTTGTAGATGTCTCAAAATTAAAAGAATCAGAAGAAAATAAAAAAATTATCAAGATTCCAGGTTTGGGAGAAATTAATGCTGTTAATGTTTCCCTCCCCTTAGTTGCAACTGTCATGGGAATTTTGGACGGATTTAATCCGTGTGCTTTGTGGACGCTTTTGTTTTTGATTAGTTTGCTTTTGGGAATGAAAAACAAAAAACGGATGTGGATTTTAGGCAGTGCTTTTATTGTTGCTTCCGCTTCTATTTATTTTCTATTCATGGCTGCTTGGTTAAATTTTATTTTATTTATTGGTTTTGTAATTTGGGTTAGGTTTTTAATTGGCGGCATCGCTTTTTTGGGCGGCTCGTATAATTTGAAAGAATTTTTCTTTAATCCAAATAGTGGATGCAAAGTAGCTAATGATGAAAAAAGACAAAAAGTATTTGCTCGTTTAAAACAAATAATCCAAAGAAAGAGTTTCTTAATTTCTTTTTTGGGAATTATTCTTTTAGCTTTTGCGATAAATTTAGTTGAATTAGTTTGTAGTGCTGGGTTGCCGGCCGTTTATGTACAAATATTGGCACTTAATAATCTTAGTGGTTGGCAATACTACATGTATATTTTGCTTTACATTCTTTTCTTTATGATTGATGATTTGTTTATATTTTTTGTTGCAATGCTTACATTGCAAATGACTGGAATTTCCACTAAGTATTCTCGTTATTCCAAATTGATCGGCGGAATAATAATGGTAATAGTTAGTATTTTACTCATTTTTAAACCGGAGTGGTTGATGTTTTGATAATTGATTTATGTAAAGAAATAGTTTGTTTGATTCAGTCTATGACACATCCCCAATAATTTTTAGTTTATATTTATTATATTAAGTATGATAAAAAAAACAATAATAACAGTTTTTTCTTTGTTGCTGTTTTTTCCAATTTTAGTTTGTGCTCAAGAAGATATCAATTTGCAGCCAAACAATGATCGTGTTTTTAAGGCCAAAGTAATACAGGTTATAGAAGAAAAAATAATAGAAAGAGAAAATGGTTCAGAAGCTTTGCAGCAGGATTTGCGTTTACTTGGTTTAGAAAAAGAATGGAAAAACAAAGAATTTGAACACAAAGGAATCTCTGAAATTGATGTGGCCAGTGCTAATACTTATAAAGTTGGTGATAAGGTTTTAGTTAGTGAGGTAAAAAATATTGATGGTGTAATTGATTATTATGTAATTGATTTAGTCCGTAGCGGTTATTTATTTTGGTTAGCATTAATTTTTGCCACTGTCACTATAATTATTGGAAAAAAGAAAGGCATTAAGTCCTTAATAAGTTTAATGGTGAGTTTTTTTGTAATCATTAAATTCATTGTTCCTAAAATAATAAGTGGTAGTAGTCCATTATTTGTTGGGGTATTAGGTGCATTGATAATTTTGGCAATTATTATCTATTTAACTGAGGGTTGGAATAGAAAATCACATATTGCCGTAGTTAGCGTTTTTCTTTCTTTGGTTGCCACTTTTATTTTATCTTGGATTTTTACTCATTTAACTCGTCTCACTGGTTTGGCACAAGAAGAAACGACTTTTTTGCTTAGTGCGAATAACGGCGCAATAGATTTTAGAGGCCTACTTTTAACTGGAATTTTAATCGGCACGATTGGTGTTTTAGACGATGTCGTTGTTGGACAAGTAGAATCAGTTAGACAAATCAGAAAAGCTAATCCACATCTTACTAATGTTCAGGTGTATAAAGCAGTCTACGAAGTAGGAAATTCTCATTTGGGCGCGATAGTAAATACTTTGTTTTTGACTTATACCGGTGCCAGCTTGCCACTTCTTTTACTTTTTTATTTCAATCCGATGGGAGTAATAAGTTTTACTCAAGTTATAAATAATGAAATAATCGCCACAGAAATTGTACGCGCGCTTGTTGGTAGTATTGGTGTGGCTTTATCTATGCCCATATCAACTTTTTTAGCTACGATTTGGTTAAGAAATAATAGGAACATATGATATTGGTTTTGTTTTAAGAGCAGGATTATTTATTATTGTTTGTGTGGATTAAAGTTGTCAATAAAGGACGAATTTAAAACTTTTTTTAGTATTCATCACCAAAGAGGATAAATTATTAATGTAGTAATTTTTTAAAAATCGTTTCATTAAAAAATTAACGGTTTTTGATTCAAGTATTTGTCAAATATAAAAAATATACTACTTATCACATAGTAATATTATTTTGTACACCTTTACCGATTTTTCTATGTTGCTGCGGACAATTAAATTTTTTGTTCGCCCTGTGTCCAAAAAGTGATAAAAATTGAGTAAAATTGATAATAGATGATAACGAATGAGAAACTACCGCTCTATGAATTTTTTTCTATACTGAGCTATGATGAGCACATTATGTGGCGTTTATTAAAATGGTTTGATAAACACCTTGGTGTCTTTGGTTCCTATTATTCGCTCTAAATCCAGACTATATATAGTCTGGATTTTTTGGTAAGACAAAAGTGTATTTGATTAAAAAATTAAAATTATTTGATAACCTTGACAAAATTTTAATTTTGTGATATACTGCAACACAATGTCGGCTACCCATAGTTGGCAACTATTCTTAAATGTTAGACACTATGATGTCCAACGATTTAACAGGGGATCAGAACGCCACACAGATTCCTGCTACCGATGAAAACGTGGTAATCCCAGCCGAGGGCAACGAAGTCGCTCCTCAAGAAGAAGCTGCTACAGAAGCTCCTACAGAAGAAGCCACACAAGAAGAGGCTCCTACAGAAGCTGCTACAGAAGCTCCTGCAGAAGAAGCTCCTCAAGCCTAAACTGTTTGAAATTCATCCGCCACAATGTGTGGTGGGTGAATTTTTTTATCTAAAAATTAAAGGGATTTATTAAACAATCACACTGGGTTGACAAAAATCAAATTTATCCTTATTCTAACAATAATTGTTCTTTAACAACTTTCCGGAATTTATATTCCATAATACAAGGAAAAAATAGATGAAAAAGGTAGTTTGTTATTGTTTGGTCTTTATCTCGTTTATGTTTATGTTTGGTTGCGGAAACATTGTTTTTCTACCTGGTTTTTCTCCGTTAACACCTCAAATTCAATTGGAAAAGGACTTAATGTCCGCCACAGTAGTTATTTATGGTGTTCGAGTTAAAGATATACAAAACAAATATGAAGTAGAAGGTTACGATGTCTGTACAGCCACCGCCTTTGAACGTAGAGGCGATGATTATTTTTTTGTTACCGCTGCCCATTGTTTCAATCCTGACTATGCCAATGTTTGGTGTTTGTCTTTGGACGAAATGGCGCCACTGAAAAAGCCTGACGAAAAAAAATTGTTTACCGTTACGCCGTTGGTGGTGGGTAATCAATATTTGGGACAAGATTTAGCTGTAGTTGCGTCAAAATTAATCGGGGTAAATTTACCTACTATGCCGTTGGCATCTTCTGACCCAACAGTCGGCGACAATGTGATTAATGTTGCTGCCCCTAAATTTAGGGATAAGCAATTATATCGCGGTGTAATTAAAACAACTAACTTTTATCGGACGATTTTTTCTACCAGAGGCGCAAATTGGCAAAGTGCGACATTAATCGCATTAAGTGAAGGGTCTGCACAAAAAGGATCATCCGGTTCGTCTGTGGTCAGTGGAAGTGCGGGCGGTATTGTGGCAATTTTGGTTGGTAATTCTTATTGGGAAAAAGCGGCAATTACTTTGCCAATCAGCCAATTTAAAAAGTTTTGGAAAGATTTTTTATCAGATATGGATAATTGTGATTCGTGAAGATAAATTTTACCCTCGCTGTATGCGGGGGTTTTTAACAATATAAACTTGACAGCCTCTGACGGTTTTGATACAATGAGTGCTGTAAATTGCGGTAGTAGTTCAGTTGGCTAGAACGTCTCCTTGCCAAGGAGAAGGTCGCCGGTTCGAATCCGGTCTACCGCTCTGTTTAGTCTTCTGATTGTATATAGCGGGGTAGAGCAATTGGCAGCTCGCCAGGCCCATAACCTGGAGGTTCTCGGTTCAAGTCCGAGCCCCGCAACAAAGTTGAAAAGGACGGCCAAAGTGGTCGTTTTTTTCTTTTGTCATGAGAGTAATTATTTTTTATAAAAAAGACAATTGATTGAAAATAATTTAAAACCCCCCGATTAAATCGGGGGGTTTTAAATTTGATTTGTTTATTCATTATGTTCCAATTCGGTTTGGTAATACTGATCATACATTTCCCAAAAGGAAACAAGAAGAGCGGAAATAATGGGGCCGATGATAAATCCTGAAATTCCAAATAAAATAAAACCACCAAGCATTGAAAATAAAATTAACAGTGGATGGAGTTGGGTATCATTTCCGATGATAATTGGTCTAAGAAAATTATCAATTGTACTGATTAAAATTAAACCAACTAAAATTATTACAATACCTTGCCAAATATGTCCTGTGACCAACATAATAATGCCGGTTGGAAACCAAACAATAGCCGAGCTGAAACTGGGAATGACACTTAAAACCAACATTACCACACCCCAAATTAAAGCGCCTTGCACACCAGTTAAGAGAAAAAGAATTGTGCCCAAACTGGCTTGGATTGCCCCAATAATTAAAATTCCTTTCAGTGTAGCGTAAGTTGTTTTTGTAAATTTATTATAAAGAGTTTTTTCTTTTTGGTCGCCTAACGGACAAAGGTGCATTAATTTTTTTAAAAGTTTTTCTCCGTCTCTGATAAAATAGAATAGTGTGTAAAGCATGATGATAAACATCACTACGAAAGTTAAAGAGTTTTGAGTAACGGATTTGATTCCTTTAAAAACAAAACCGGATACAGACTGTGTAACCTCAGAAATTTTTGCCGTCCAAAAAGCTTCGTCTATATTTAATTTTACTACAACTGAATTATGTTTAATCCAGTCGGAAGTTTGGCGTACCGCTTCTCCGATTTTAGTTTGGTTATTGTCTAAGGAAGAGTACAAGTCAACTGATTGTTTAACCAACAATGTTCCAATTAAGCCTATCGGAATAATAATACAAATAACCACACCAATCAGCACAATTAAAGAGCTGAGATTGCGTGATTTAAGTTTTTGATTCAGCCATTTATAAATCGGGTAACAGATGCCAGCAATTACCGCTGCCCAAAAGATTGGATACGCGAACGGTTTAATAACATAAAAAAACCCGATTGTTACAATGGCTAATAGGGCAAAGAAAAGTATATAGCGAATTTTTGCAAAATCCATATATTAATAGATTAATAAATATTGATTATGAATATTATATCAGTTTTGCCGGTTTTCAGCAATTTTGTTTTTGTTTGATGAAAAAATTTCTTTTAAAGTTTGAGGAGAAAAAAACCGTAAAACAATGGCTAAAATGGCATAAATAAAAGTACCGACAAAAATAGACAAAATAATATTAAGCGGTTGTAACCAATAAACAACTAAAGCCATAACCAAACTTGATATTAATATTTTAAACAGTGTAAACAATTGCGGGCGAAACCCGGAATAGTGTATAACCAGCCATGCCAGAAAAAAACCAGCGTAAAGTTCAGAAAAAATTGTTACATAAGCTGCGCCATAAATTCCGTAACGGGGAATGAAAATTAAATAGCCGGCTAAACTTAAAATAGCATCGGTAATATAAATCCACAGAGCATTTTTTTGTCGGTCAATAGACAAAGCCATGTGTCCGAATACCATACCGAAACTGACTCCGATAACGGAGATAATTAAAATACGCAGGATATTTCCGGATATGGCAAAATTTTCTCCGGCAATGAAATTCATAAGTGGTACAGCTAAAACAAAAATACCGGCAATCATTGGGATTAAAAGAAGTGACATTAAATCAAAACTGCGTTGGCATTGTTTTTCAAATTCTGGTTTAAGATTTCTTGACCAGCCAAAAGTAATCAGAGGCATCATAATACCCATAATCATAGCCGCTACTTGAATAGCAATATCTAATACACGATAAGCTGCGCCATAAAAACCGACATCGGTTTGAGAAACAAAAAGAGGTAAAATAAAGCGGTCACCTTGTAAATAAATACAATTAAAAATTACTGCCAAAGCCGTTGGCCATATTTTTTTTAAAATAGCGAAAGTAATATCCTTGTTAGTTTGTAAACGAATTGGTTCACTTTTCCACCATAAGTATCCGGTATTAAAAAATGCCGCTAAAGCGACAGCCCCCATTATTGGTAAAAATCCTAAATGTCCGACTGACATTAAAGCAATACCTGTCACTAATACCATCCGACTGATAACTTCAGCGATAGCTTGGATATGTGTTTGTAGTCGAGTTTGATAAAAAGCGATAAAAATCTGATTAAGAGAAGCGCTGATATAAGATATGGATAAAATAGCCACCGCTAATTTAATTTGCGGCGGATAAGGAAAAAGTAAAATAGTAAGAGGTCCAATTCCTTGAAATATTATAGTGGTAACAAACCGCCAAGTAAATAAATTGTTCAAAAGTTTTTTTTTATCAAAAGCCGGCTCAGAAAGCATTTTGGCTGAAGTGACAGTAAAACCAAAATCGCTTAAGATTCCAATGAATTGTAAAAAACCAATAGCAGTGGCATACCAGCCGAATTGTTCAACACCGAGTGAGCGGGTCATTATAGCTATGGCCACTAAACCCAAAATTGTACTGATGGCTTTGCCAGCAATTTGAGCAAAAGTATTGTGAGCGATTTGTTTAGTTTGAGACATAAAAAAGTCAGCCGATACCTGTAATCAAAATTAAACAGATATAGGCGAATTATATCATATTTTTATAAATTCAGACAAAACAGTAAGGTTTGACAAATCAGGTAAAATGTGTTATTTCTATTATTAAGCGAAGTGAGTGAAATAAAAACTTGTTTTTATTTCCGAACGAGCGCAGATAAAGTGGACTCGCCTTTTATTATTGTTCTTTAACAAGATTTCCATTTTTAATGGATAAAACAAAAGAGGAAAAATGGCAGCGGAAGATTATTTGGATATTGTTGAATTTGCGACTTTAAAAAAGTTGTTGTTAAAAATCGGTTGTGAACTTAGGGCATTTGGAGTAGTTAAGCGAGTTGGACCGGGAGCAAAAATAACTCAAGCGGAATTGATGAAGTTGAGAAGTTTGGCTTCCGCCTGTGGAATTATGGCCAATGTTCAAAAGGCACTTTTAACACCGTGGCCGGGACAAAACAATGTTATTCCAAATATTGAAATTCCACCAGCGATTAATTCGGCTAATAAACCTAACAGTCAGACGAATTTACCGTTTGTTCCAATCGGTTTGATTAATATTTGGAGCAGATTTTATAAAGAAGTGTTTGGTTTGACAGTTAATATGTCAAAAGTTAAGTTTCCGGTTAGAGTGGAACATTTCGGCTGGACAGTGGTGGTGGCCGAAGAGCTTGGTGATAAAACGCTTAATACGGTTATTGAAGTCTGTAAAAAAATGTTTTTGGTTCGGACCTATATTCGTAATGATAATTTGCAGTCAGTTGTAACTTTTAATGATCGTGACCCGCAAGTTATTGGTTCTTACGCTGTTTATCCGCGCGCCAATCTCATGGCAGATATTGAAAATCTTAATCTTTCAGCCAATGAAATTAAATTACGCAGTATTATAACCATGACTCTTTTGGAACGTTTGATTGTGGAAGTTTTTATTTTTTGGAGCCGCAATAAACATTTGGATGAAAAGACATTTACTTTGTGTTGCGGTTCACGCGATCTGTGGGATGATGTCCCTGTTTGCGGTTATTTGTCTGGTGCGGTATTTCAAATTACAAGCCGTGTTGCAGGTAATTATGATACTTATTATCGCGCTCGGACTGTAATTTTTTAAATTTGTTATTTAAATCTTCGTGTTCCTTTGACTTTTCGACCCCGCATAAATGCGGGGTCTTTTTTATTTTATGTGATATAATATAAACAATACTATTTATGATAAAATTTTGCAGGTATTCTAAAATTATTTCATTTTTCGCCATTATTGGCGGTGTTTTGTTTTTTTTAATGCCGGTAAAAGCGTTGGATTTTACCATTCCTCCATTTCGTGATTTAAATTATCTTGGATCTTACGTTTCCCAATCAGTTAACGATCCAATTACTATTAAAGTCGGTGAAACCAAAGAAGTAATTGTTAAAATAAAAAATACGGGTAAGACAATTTGGTATCCGACCGGTGTTAATTTTGTTTCCGCTTACACGGTTGATCCGAATTATCGCGAAAGTGTTTTTGTTTCCGCTAATTGGATTAAAAAAAATCAACCGGCAAAAATTACGGCTGTAACTAAGCCAAGTGATATTGCAGAAATAAAAATTAATTTGACCGCTCCAAGCAAAACCGGTGATTATGTTGAAAAATTTTATTTGGCAGCGGAAAATTTAACTTGGATTAAATCCAGTTATTTTTATTTAAAAATTAAAGTGATTGATGTTGGTGTTTCTGTTGTTCAAGCGCAGCCCAGTGTTTATAAATTTACTCGAGATCTTGAAGCGGGCATCGTAGGAAACGATGTTAAAGAATTACAAAAATACCTGAATAATAATGGATTTATTGTTTCCGTTTCCGGTGTAGGTTCGGTCGGTAAAGAAACAACTTTGTTTGGTGCTCTAACTAAAAATGCTCTCATAAAATTTCAAATAGCTAATAAAATTTCTCCAGCTATTGGATATTTTGGTCCCCTAACAAGAAACATGGTTAACAAAAAAATAGCCACTCCCGTAACAGTTGTGTCGGAAAGTGAAGAAAATCCAGTCGGCAATTCAGCTTTGGGCGGTCAGGATGTGGCTCAAGAAATTAATACTGAATATCAAGCTAATTTAGCAGTAATGTCGGCACGTAATATACAAACAAATGGTGGTGATTTAATACGTTTTTCTGTTCGTTATATCAATGATGGTACAGAAACTTGGAATAATTATTTGTGGCAAGAAGCCGGTAGTTCCAAAGATGATAGTTCAACTTCTTCTGAAAAAATAATTGTGGCTGATCCATCTTGGTTAACTGAAAATAAAATTTTTACAAAAAATGAAGCAGTGTTACCGAAACAACCCATGCAAGTTGATTTTTATTTTCGCGCGCCGATTACAAAAGGAAAGTATACAGTTAGATTTCAGTTGACTGCTAACGGACATACTTTGGATGGCGGTACATTAGAATTGCCGGTAGAGGTTTTAATTGATGCGCCTGCCGGTTATCAAATGCCGATTTTTTCTTCAGCTCGAAAATTAATTGATGAACCGAGAATACGCGTCGGTTTATATAAAGCGGATGTTCCTGTGGAGTTCCGATCATCCTTTGCTTATCAGGTTTATGCCGGTGAAATTTTAAAAGGGGTTTTGTTTCCAAATGAATTAGTAACTCTTCAATACGCTGATGGTCTCTATGCTTTTTTAGGAGGTAATTTGGATTTTAATGTTCGTGAAGCTATTCGGATGGTTCCTTTAGAAACTGATAATTATTTTGAATTGGTTAATTACAGTCGAAAGGTTAGTTGGAAAGGCAGTAAAAATTTTAATTTATATCGCGGTGTGATGGAGTATAAATATTCTCCCAAAAGCGACGTGCCGTGGGTGGTAAATGAATTACAACTGGATGATTATATTGCTGGCATTGGTGAAACTTCAAATGGGGCAGCTATGGAATATATTAAAGCAATTTTAGTGGCGGCTCGTTCTTATGCTTATTATCATATTAATAATGGTGTTCCAGCCGATCAGAGAACTTTTGATGTTTATGCCACTACCGCTGACCAACTTTATTTGGGATATAATTCTGAAGTAATCGGTCCGCGGATTGTACAGGCAGAACGGGCAACTCGCGGTGAAATGGTAACTTATAATAATCAACCAGTGGTGACACCTTATTTTGGACATTCTGATGGTAGGACAAGAATATGGAGTCAGGTTTGGGGAGGGGCGGATAAGCCTTGGCTACAAAGTGTTGTTTGTAAATATGATTCTGGCGCAATGTTTGGACACGGAGTTGGTATGAGTGCTGGGGACGCGGCCAGTCGAGCTGACAAAGACGGTTGGACATATGATCAATTATTAAAATATTATTATACTGGAGTGCAAGTTGATAAAATTTATTAGTTTGAAAAGTAATATAAAAAAAGGCCTGGCGGCTTTTTTTTATTATTTAAGAGATGGTCAAAATGATTTTCTTGACAAATCACACTAAACATGTTAAAATGTTGTGTTCTTTGAAAAAATGAGTGGATGCTAAGCGTCCCCCCTAAAAAAGGAGAAGAGAAATGAGTAAGATGATTTTGCCGATTTTTTTTACCACCGTATCAGGCATAGTTGTTTTTGGATGGACAGTGACATTGATAGATGTGGTTGTGGTGTTAAGTTGGTTATCCTATGTGTTGTTTTGGGTGGTTTTGACTTTGATTCGTCTTTATACAGAGCGTGTTGACCAAGAGAAGTTTGTAGCCTTTGTCAATTTTCGGACAGATAATTCCAAAGTGAAATTTTCTTGCATTAGCGAAAAATTCAAAACATGGTTTTATGGTAAAATTGAGAAAGTGAAAGATGCGACGATTCCGCAATCTTACCACGATTTGCGCCAGGAAGCGTCGGACAATGAAATTATTACTAATCTTGGTAATAAAATCCAAGTTGAAACAACTCTGGTCGGCATATATAAACTGATGAGAAACCAGAGAAAAGGCGAAGAGGGTATTTTGCTTGTAGATGGTTTTGCGAATATTTTTTATATTCGTGACATTAGCGGTGTTTTGCGTGCGGTAAGCCTCAGCTGGTGTCGGTATGGTTGGGCGGTAGTTGCCAGTCAGACCGATTATCCGATTAGATGGAACGTTGGCAGTCGTGTTTTTTTTCTTGATTCTTAGATAATTATTTTTTTGATATTAATGTGTCCGACCGTTTTTGGCGGCAGGATATGTGATGTTTATCAAATTATTTTGTAAGGAATTAGCTATATTTTTTTTACTCCTTTATTTATTGGGCCCTTCTGTTTTTCTTTTTGAATGCGTTGGGCCTTTTTTATTTAATTTTTTTCATGATATTTTCTGTCTTCAAGCGCTAAATCCAAAAGTTTTTTTCTTAGTTCATGAGGGTGAGCCACATTGTGAAGCGTACAGCGTGGCATAGACCCAGCTGTTTGCACCATCACATTTCCATAGTCAAATATTGAAGGAAAAAACCCTTTTATTTCAGATGTGGCATCTTGTATTAAATATAAGTCTACCTCAGCGATAGTGCGAGAAAATAATCCATTTTGATTAATATCAACCAATCGGTCGTTGGTAATTATAGTTAAATTTAAATAAAATGTGACAAAATAAGTATAAAAATATAAAACTACAAATAAGTAGTAGATGCTGGCAAAAAGAATTAACAAAGGTAAACCAACCGGACTTTCCAACCATGGTGTAAAATTTCTATTGATGATCCAATATAATCCCAATGGCAATGTCATAACAAAAAACATCAAAATCAATGCGGGAACAAAAGTAAAAGGATGTTGTCTTAATTTATAAACAACCCTTTCATAAATTTTTTGGCGGATTAATTTAATAATACCCATATTACATTAATTGTCTTGGAATAAATAAACCAACAAACCATTCTTTATTAAAAATAATAACTTCGTATTGCCATTGTGTTCCTTCTAATAAATTCATGGTGGCGTAGATTAAAAGCGTAACCGAAGCAAAGAAAATAAAAGTAACTACAAAACTGACAAAAGTTAATGAACTCGTTTGTACCAAGTGAGCGATATTAATAATAAAAAATAATGTAAAAATTCCTAACAAGAGCAGGTAAAGTCCGAGAAATGTATATAAAGGAATAGCTATCATAAAAACATTATAATAATGTTTGATCTTTTGGTTTTTCAAAACCAAGATGCAGATAAGCGTTATTGGTGGCACGTCGGCCTCGCGGAGTGCGTTCTAAAAATCCAGTTTGCATTAAAAATGGTTCGTAAATTGTTTCTATTGTGTCCATTTCCTCTGAAATAGCTGCCGCTAGAGTATTTAAACCGACTGGTCCGCCATTGAATTTAGTAATCATTGTTTCTAATAATCGGCGGTCAATATCGTCTAATCCGAATTCATCAATCATTAACATTGATAAAGCCTGTTTTGCAACTGATGTATCAATTTGTCCGCCATGATGCACTTCCGCAAAATCACGAACCCGCTTTAATAATCGGTTGGCGATGCGCGGCGTTCGGCGTGCTCGTTGTGCAATAATTGAACCCGCCTCCTGGTGAAATTGAACACCAAGAATTTTTGCGCTTCGCGCTAAAATTTTTTCAATGTCTTCGTTTTCGTAAAAGTTTAAATGGAAACTGTGCCCAAAACGATCACGTAACGGTCCTGATAATAAGCTCATTTTAGTGGTGGCGCCGATCAAAGTAAATTTATTAAGTGGCATACGGATAGTTCGAGCGGCTGGACCACTGCCAATAATAATATCTAAAGAATAATCTTCCAGTGCTGGATACAAAATTTCCTCAATACTTTTATTTAACCGATGAATTTCATCAATGAAGAGAACCTCGTTTTCTTCCAAGTTGGAAAGAATAGCCGCCAAATCACCAATTTTTTCCAACGCTGGACCCGAAGTAATTTTAATATTAGCGTTCATTTCTTTAGCAATGATGTGTGCCAGAGTAGTTTTGCCCAAACCCGGGTTACCATACAACAAAACATGTTCTAATGGTTCAGAACGTTGTTTGGCCGCCTTAATGGAAATATTTAGATTTTGTTTTAGCGGTTCTTGTCCAACAAAATCAGACAGTTGCTGTGGACGCAGAGTATTTTCTAAAACCGCTTCCTCAACCATGTTTTCATTTTCCGGCGCAGTTAAACGTTGATTTTTTAGTGTATTCTTAGCCATATGCTTATATTTTACTATAAATAAGCGTTAAAGTCCATTGATATTTAGACAATTAAATTATTAGTTGGGATTAAGTTGTGGATAAGGTTTTTAAAAGCTGTTATTTAAGGCAAAATAATGACTGTTGGCGAGGACTTGGTTAAATGGTATAATATAAATAGTTATAATACAAGATATTGTGGCTTGATAAGAATTGCATAACTACTGGTTGTATTATTTGCTAAAACAATAATTTATTAATTTTTTATATTTTATGTTCAAAAAAATAAAAAAGCGTGATGGTAAAATAGTTAAATTTGATTTGGAAAAAATTTGCCAAGCCATAACTAAGGCTGGGCAAGCTACCGGTGAATTTGATGATAAAATGGCTAAAAAATTAGCTAGCAAAGTATTGATGTTGGCAGAAAATATTTTGGGAAATAAAGTTCCGGAAGTGGAAGAAATTCAAGATATTGTTGAAGATGTTTTACTAAATTCAATGTATAAAAAAACCGCCAAAGCTTTTGTTGTTTATCGTGATCAGCATAATCAAATTCGTGATTTGAATGACACGGCCAACGTGGGTTTAATGGATCAATATTTAGATAAGTTGGATTGGCAAGTGAATGAAAATAGCAATATGACTTTTTCTTTGCAAGGATTGAATCATTATGTTTCATCAGAAATCAGCAAAGTATATTGGTTGAATAAAATTTATCCAAAAGATATTCGCCAAGCTTATTTGGAAGGTGATTTTCACATTCATGATTTATTTAGTTTGTCGGTTTATTGTGTTGGTTGGGATTTACAGGATTTACTAACTGTCGGCTGGGGCGGTGTATCCAGTAAAATAGAAAGTCGTCCGCCAAAACGATTTCGTAGCGCTTTGGGACAAATTACAAACTTTTTTTATACAATGGCAGGCGAAGCGGCCGGTGCCCAAGCTTTTTCTAATTTTGATACATTGTTGGCGCCATTTATCAGATATTCAAAATTAACTTACGAAGAAGTAAAATTGGCGCTTCAGGAATTTATGTTTAATATGAATGTGCCGACTCGAGTTGGTTTTCAAACTCCGTTTACCAACGTTACTTTTGATTTAATGGTGCCCAGCACTTTTAAAGATCAGCCGGTGATAATTGGCGGTAAACAACAAAAAGAAACATACGGCGAGTTTCAGAAAGAAATGGATATATTAAATAAAGCGTTTTTTGAAGTGGTGACTGAAGGAGACGCAAAGGGAAGAGTTTTTTCTTGGCCGATTCCGACTTATAATATCTATAAAGGTTTTGATTGGAACAATAAACGATTTGATGGAATTTGGGAAATGGCGGCTAAATATGGTATTCCTTATTTTTCTAATTTTATAAATTCTGACATGAAACCGGAAGACGCTCGATCTATGTGTTGCCGGTTACGGATTGATAATCGTCAATTGGAAAAACGTGGTGGCGGTTTATTTGGCGCAAATCCATTGACTGGTTCAGTGGGGGTGGTGACAATTAATTTGCCAAGAATTGGTTATTTAGCCAAAAATGAAAAAGATTTTTTTGCTCGATTAGAAAATTTGATGGTGTTGGCAAAAAATAGTTTGGAAATAAAACGTAAAGTGTTAGAAAAATTTACTGATAAAAATTTATATCCTTACGCTAAATATTATTTGCGCAACATGAAAGCGCGGCATGGTCAATATTGGAAAAATCATTTTGCCACCGTTGGCATTGTTGGAATGAATGAAGCGTTGTTAAATTTATTGGGTGAAGATATTGGAAGTAAAAAAGGCCGAGAGTTTTCTTTGAAAGTTATGGATTTTATGCGTGATAAATTAGTAAAATTTCAAAAGGAAACAGGAAATAATTATAATTTGGAAGCAACACCGGCTGAAGGTACTGCTTACCGCCTGGCTTTGAAAGATAAGGAATTATATCCGAAGATTATTTGTGCCAATGAAAAAGATTATAAAAAATTAAAAGCCGCGCCTTATTATACAAATTCCACGCAATTACCGGTTAATTATACCGATGATATGTTTGAAGCGCTTGATTTACAAGAGGAGTTACAAGTTAAATATACGGGCGGTACCGTGGTGCACTTATTTTTAGGAGAACGAATAGATAATCCACAATCGGCTAAACAAATGGTTAAAAAAATTTGTGAAGGATATCGTTTGCCATATTTTACTTTTTCTCCGACATTTAGCGTTTGCCGAACGCATGGATATTTATCAGGTGAACATTTTGAGTGTCCCAAGTGTGGTGATCAATGTGAAGTTTACGCTCGGGTGGTTGGTTATTTAAGTCCGGTTAGACAGTGGCACAAAGGAAAACGCGAGGAGTTTAATAATCGCAAGATGTTTAATTTGCCAAATCTGCAAGCGTGTTCTGGAGATAAAATTTCCAAGAAAAAATAAAATAAATTTATTTTTACGAGATATGATAATAGGCGGTTGGCAAAAATTTTCTCTAATTGATTATCCGGGCAAAGTTAGCGCTGTAATTTTTACTCAGGGCTGCCGGTTTCGTTGTCCATTTTGTCATAATCCGGAATTAGTTGTGCCGGAAAAATTTACCGAGTCGGTTTCAATTGAAGAAGTTTTAAATTTTCTTAATTCAAGAAAAAATCAGTTAGATGGAATTGTAATTAGTGGGGGTGAACCGACAGTACATTCGGATTTGCCGGATTTTATTAGTCAAATAAAAAAATTAGGTTTTTTGGTTAAAATAGACACCAATGGAAGTTGTCCGGATAATTTAGAATATTTGATTAAGCATCATTTGGTTGATTATGTAGCAATGGATATTAAATCACCGCTGTTTAAGTACAAGGCTCATACCAATTCAAACATAAATGAAGAACATATAAAAAAAAGTATTGAAATGGTGAAAAATTCCGGATTGGATTATGAATTCCGCACCACGGTGGTCAAAGAACAATTGTCGCCGGAAGATTTGTTTGCCATCGGTCAAACTTTGTCCGGTTCAAAAAGATATATTTTGCAAAAATTTATTCCCAGAAAAACTTTGAATGAAGATTTTATGAAAGCGGAAACTTATACCGACGAAGAATTTGATGATTTTTGTTTGAAGTTAAAAACATTGGTGGAAGAATGTTTTTGGCGATGATAATTGATTGAAAAATAATTTACACAGATAAAATAAAAATTGCCTTGACAATAAGGCTTTTTTGTTTTTTAATATCAAATAGATCCTTAAAATCAAAAGTATTTTAGCAAATACAGAAGGGACACGGTCATGGGAATTTCACGTCGGAAAAGGGGTTCGCATATTAATCCCCAATCCACACCTCAAATTGGCAAAGGTTCATTAATTTGTACGTTAAATAAAAATTGGATTGATCCCGAGTGGGACGATTGGGCGGTACACCCAAATGGTAATGTTATTTTGCGGCGTGGTCGGTTGTTTACTTTGAATGGTGTGACAAAATTATACCATGGTTATTACGACGATTGGCGTCCGCATTATGAACATTCGTTGGTAATTCGCATTGGTAATTATTTTTTCCTTCCTAACGCTCGGCGAGTATTTTATAATGGTCCATGGGACGATTGGCGTCCGCATCCAAATGGCGTGGTAATTCGTCTGAATAACCAATTTCTTTTGAATGGAAAAGATGAACTTTACAGAGGTCTTTGGGATGAGTGGGATGTACAACCCTACACAGGTAATATATATATCCGTTTGGGATTTCGGTTTTTTAATGACGAAGATGAAATTTACGCTGGTCCATGGGACGGCTGGGATGTGTCTCGCAGGGGATTGGTAATTCGTTGTGATGATTATTTTCGTTTAGACGGAAACAAACTGCTTTACTGTGGGCAGTGGGATGGTTGGCGCGCTCACGTCAAAGGCGTTATTATTCGACGAAATAATAATTGGCGTGCCTACACCGGCTAAAATTATTTTTTGTTATTTTTTACCCCGACTTCGGTCGGGGTTTTTTTATTGTTCGCACAAGACTGTTCAGAAAATATAAATTAGGATAAAATACAAAGTGTAGAAAATAAAATTTAAAATAATTTATGACTGAAATAAATAAAGTGAATGATAAAAACGGTTTTGTTCCAAAAGCATTTTGTGATGGAACAGAAGTATTTTTTTCATTTAAAAAGAAAACAGTGGAGCATACTGTCGGTTATTTTATTTTAGCGCCGTCAGGAGCGGGTAAAACACATTTTGTAAAAAACCAAAAAGAAAATCATTGGATTGACGGCGATCATCTTTGGATAGCGACAAACGCGCATCCGGATAGAGAATGGTGGCTTGAAAGCACAGTTTCCATGGACGAGATAGATCAGATGAGTGATATTATAACCATGCAAGCCAAAAAAATTGGATTATGGGTTACCGGAGCTTCAAATAATTGGCTTCCACCAGATGCTGTTGTTTTACCGGATTGGAGAACGCACAAATCTTTCATTGTTAAACGCGAAAAAGAAAATTATGACGGGGGAGCTAAAAGCAGTGATTTTAAGCAGGTTTTAGGTCACAGGGCTTATATTAAAAAAATAGCCCGGAAACACAAAACTCCGATTTTTAAATCTATGGAAGACGCCGCAAATTATTTACAAAATAAATATAAAGAAAAACTATAGTTCCAGTTTGAATTCTTTTCCTTCAGTATTAACAGTTGCATTTCCATCCGAATCTAAGTCTATAGATAATCCCGCTCCGTATTCCACGGGCAGATATGTTTCCGGTAAAGACTTATTCAAAACATATTTTTTTGTCCAGGGACTTATCGTATCATAATGAGAAACACACCAAATAGCCAGTCGGCTGTTTGGTTTTTCTTTGTGAAACAAAGAGGAATATCTTTTTAAAACTTCAAGAAATTTTTCTATTCGGTCAGCCATTTCTTCCGGTCCTTCAGCGCCCATTTTTTCTCTGGTTTCTTTTTCAGTCTCAGTTTCAAAAGCTACCCAAAAATCCTTAAAATCAGGATACTTTTCTTTTAAAAATTTAACGAAATCAGGAGATTGTTCAAACATATGAGGTTCACGAAGTTTTACAACAGGTTTGGGTCCGCCTTTTTCCGCTCCGCGATAATCTCTGGAGAGATTAAGTAAGTTTTTTTCGCTGATGCCGTTTTCTACCAATAATTTTTTAATTTTTTTGGCTATTATATCTGCTGTTTCCATTGACCTTGCCCCATTGCCATTGTAGACAGTATCGCTCGCCAAAACCAGAAAGAATAAATTATTTCGTTCTTGGGGTGGAACTCGTTCAATTAAATTTTTGATTCGTTGTTCACTTTCTTTGGTACCAGTTTCTTTCCCTTTGGCTGTTAAATGACCTGCCTCTGTAGAATTTGTATCTCTGACAAATTCTTCATGTCTCTGTAATAATATTCTAGTTTCTCCCATATCCAACGGTCCGGCTTCAATACTTTTATTTGTTATTTTTTCGATAGATGTGTTGAAAGTTTCGTGTTGTTTCATATAATTTAAATTTATTTTTTTAAGATAAGTAGATTATAAAGTATAATTCAATTTTATTCCAGATAGCTCGGAATTGCAAGATGATTTTATATAAACAAAACGACACAAATTATTGTGTCGTTTTGTTTTTGTGCCGCGAGTGGGAATTCCTCGTCGTCTCGCCGACCGCAACCGGCTCAACTCCTTGACCTGGGCAGCGTCGGACTTTCACTGAAAGTCCTCCGACGCTCCTCGCCTCATTTTTTCTTCCGAAAAAACTTCGGGCGTCGTTTCTGCCCGTTCGATTCCTTCTGTTCATGATATATAAATAAAAACACCCCACGTATTGTGGAGTATTTTTATTTTTGTGCCGCGAGTGGGAATCGAACCCACACGACCGAAGCCGCAGGATTTTAAGTCCTGTGCGTCTACCAATTCCGCCATCGCGGCTTAAAACAAAAAAATAATATCATAATTCCAATAAAAAATCAAGAGCTTATTATATTATATATAGATAGCAGAGGAGGTTGATTCGTGGTATAATGATTTATATGAGACCAATAAATAATCAAATGGTTGGTTTTACGTTAATTGAAGTTATTGTCGCGATAGCTATTTTTGCGTTATTTTCTTTTGGGGTTTTTGAAGGAGTGAGATTTATTTATAAAGTAGTTTATGTTTCACGTATTAGAATTTTGGAAACAGCCTTATTAAGTGAAGAATTAGAAATAGTTCGCAATGTATCATATGGTGATGTTGGTATTTCAGGTGGTGTACCGTCTGGAATTTTAGAACATGAAAAAACTGTTACTAAAAATGGTATTAATTTTAATTTAATAACGACCGTAAGAAATATTGATGATAGTTTTGATGGTACGATTGGTGGTGAACCCAATGATGTTTCTCCGGCTGATTATAAGTTGGTTGAAATTTCAGCTATTTGTTCAAACTGTGAGCAGAAAGAACCTGTCATTGTCAGTGCCAGAGTTTCCCCCAAACAACTTGAAGGTGCCAGTGATAATGGTGCTTTATTTATTCAAGTATTTGATGCTAATGGTTTACCCGTTGAAGGAGCCAATGTTTATGTAATAAACACTTCAACTTCGCCGGATACTATTATAGATGACACAACCGATTCAACTGGTTTTCTTCGTATTATTGATACGCCAACAGGTACTTTAAGTTATAATATTTTAGTTACCAAAGATGGTTATTCTTCTGATTATACGGTTACATCTTCAGTTGCCAATCCTAATCCTATAATACCCCCAGCCACTGTGATTAGTCAGTCTATTACTGATGTTAGTTTTTCAATTGATAGGTTGAGTTCAATGGATATTTCAACAGTCAATCAAGGTTGTGCAGCTGTTGGCAGTGTAAAGGTTTTTATGTATGGTGATAAAATTTTAGGAACCGATCCGTCAATTTATAAATATTCAAGTGGTTTCTATACTGATGGTAGCGGTAACTATAGTTTTCCATCATTGGAATGGGATAAGTATTTTATTGTGGTTACCACCACCTATGATGTGGCCGGTTCAATTCCTCTTTTACCTGTTAATTTGACACCAGGTTTACATCAAGAAGCAACATTGGTTTTGCGAACCCACACAACCAATTCTTTGTTGGTGCAAGTTAAAGATGCTGGTACCGGATTGCCGCTGTCTGACACTAGTGTGCGTTTATATAAAACCGGGTATGATTCAACATTGGTTACGGGTTTTGGTTATGTTAGACAGACTGATTGGGGCGGTGGCAGCGGACAAACTTTGTTTATTAATGAAACAAAATATTGGACTGACAATGGAAATATTTCAGCTTCTTCTGGAGATGTTAAGTTAAAAAAATCAGGCAGTCATTACGCGACCAGCGGTTGGTTAGAATCGTCAACTTTTGATTTGGGAACAGTGGTTGATTTTAGTAATATAGTTATTTCCGGCAATCAACCGGCGCAAACCGGAGTTAATTCATTAAAATTTTATATTGCTACCAGTAATTCAAGTACACCGGTCAGTTGGAATTTTGTTGGTCCCGATGGTACGGCAGGAACTTATTATACGGTGACCAGTACATTGATTAATAGCATGCATGATGACCAGCGTTATTTGCGTTATCGCGCGTTTTTAACTACTACTGACAACCATTATACGCCGACATTGTCTGAATTGGCTTTTACTTTTACTACCGGTTGTACGCCGCCGGGTCAAGTATTTTTTTATTCTTTATCCGCCGATGATTATGTTTGCGAACTAACTCGTAGTGGTTATGCTTCGTCCAGTAGCACAATAACTATTTCGGGCAACAATACTTTAACCGCTTTTATGTCACCAGAATAATTATGAAATTATTTTGTCAAGACAAACGAGGATTAACTTTGATAGAACTTTTAGTTAGTATTGGTATTTTTGTTTTGGTATCTGCCGCTCTAGCTTCTATTTTAAGTGTTGTGTTTCAAGCCAGAACAATTATTTGGGAACAATTATCTACTCAAAAAGAAGGTCGTCAGATTGTGCAAGATTTTACCAATGAATTGCGTAGTGCGACTGCGTCGTCAATCGGTGCTTATTCTTTGGAATCAGCACAAAATGATGAAATTATTTTTTACAGCAATATAGACAGCGATAGTTGGAGAGAACGAATTAGATATTTTTTGTCAGATGGAATATTACAAAAAGGAATTACAAAACCTAGTGGCACCCCTTTGGGTTACTCTACCTCAACCGACGAAGTTATTACGGAGATGATACATGATGTTATTAATGGAACCACTACGCCAGTTTTTTATTACTATGATGAAAACTACACTGGTTCGGAGAACCCGATGACGTTGCCAATTGTATTGTCAGAGGTTAGGGTGGTCGGTATAAAATTAATTTTGGAGGAAAATCCGCGGATGTCGCCAGCGCCATTGCAAGTTGAAACTAAAGCGCAAATTAGAAATCTAAAAAGCAATTGATTGTATTGTTATGATTAAAATTAGTTTTTTTAAAAATTCGTTTAAATTTGATTGTCGTGGCAATATTATGATATTTGCAGTAATTTTTGGTGTAATTGCCACATCAGTTGTGACCATAGCCATCTCTAGTTATGCAATTTTTGAAAATCGTGCTTCTCTTAGTAAACATAATCGCGAACAAGCCTTTCAAATTGCTGAGGCGGGAATTGATTATTACCGTTGGCATTTAGCTCACGATAAAGCCGATTATTATGATGGTAATAGTAGTTCTACACCCGGACCGTATGTTCATGAATATCAGGATAAAGATGGTAATCCAATAGGATATTTTTCTCTAGTTATTACTCCGCCAGTATCAACCTCAACTATTATTTTAATAGAATCAACCGGTTGGGTGAATGATCAGCCGAATAGTCGCAGAACCATAAAAGCACGGTTGGGTTTTCCGGCCATGACTGATTATTCTTTTTTAACTAAAACAGATGTTTGGATTGGCGATACGGAAGTGACTCACGGAAAGTTTCATGCTAATGGCGGTATTAGATTTGATGGAACCGGTGATGCGCCAATTACCAGTGCTGTGGAAACCTATATTTGTAAAGCTCATCATGGTTGCGGTTGGGTATCAAAACCTGGAATTTGGGGAACGGGTGGTCCGACATTGTATTGGGAATACCCTGTGCCGGCAGTCGATTTTAATATTGTCACTGCTAAGTTGGCCAATATTAAGTATACAGCCGATTCAGATGAAGGATTGTATTTAACTTCATCCGGACAACAGGGTTATCGTTTACAATTTACTGCCGATGGTCAAATTAATGTTAATAAAGTTTTAACCACTGATTGTCATGATGGTTATGATGTAGACGCCAGTCATAAGACACTTTTTTGCATTGATGCCAAAACTTTTGACACCACCACAACTTATAATATGCCGACTAATGGTTATATATATGTTGATGATACAGTTTGGGTTAATGGAATAGTTAATGGGCGAGCTACCATAGGCACAGCCGAAGACAAAGATATTATCATTAATGATGATATTATTTATGTTGCCAAAGACGGTAATCATGTTTTGGGTTTAATTTCAGAACAAAATATTTTATTACCTTATCATTCCCCGGAAGATTTAGAAGTTGATGCGGCAATTTTGGCGCAAAATGGCGCGGCTAAACGTTATTATTATTCAGGTAATACAAAAGACAGTTTGTTGATTTATGGTTGTGTTATTTCTAACGGAACATGGACTTGGAGTTGGGTGTCTGGTGGCGGTTCAATTGTTTCCGGTTATGAATATACCAATTCTACTTATGATGCTAATCTAACTTATAGCCCGCCACCCGGTTTTCCGGTAGGTTCGGAATACAATATTATCAGCTGGGAAGAAATCAAGCCTTAATTAAAAATCTTGCTGAATGTTGCGAAAAAAAAGGCGGTTTGATATACTATTTTTAAAATAAGGCAGTTAATTTTTTAATTTTTATGACAAAACAAATAGTTACAAAAGGAGTTATTACTGTCGCGGGTTTGGGAACGAGATTTTTACCGGTCACAAAAGCTATGCCGAAAGAAATGTTGCCGGTTTTAGACAAACCAGTTGTACAGTATATTGTGGAAGAAATGGCTGCCAGTGGTATAAAAGAAATTATTTTTGTTACCAGCTCGCAGAAACGTGCCATTGAAGATCATTTTGATCATGATAGACAGTTAGAAAGTGTTTTAAAAGAAAAAGGTAAATACGACAGTATTAAACCGCTAGTGGAATTAATTGATAAATTACGTTTTTTTTATACTCGTCAATCAGAACCTTTGGGAAACGGGCACGCTTTATTGTGTGCCAAAGAATTTATTGGCGATGAACCGTTTGTTTTTTCAGATGGCGACAGTATTATTGACAGTCAGGTGCCGGTTATTAAACAACTATTAGATATTTATTATAAAAAAAACGCATCGGTCATTGGAGTACAAAGTATAGATAATAAAACGGATATGACTAAGTATGGCAATGTGTATGGTACAAAAACCGATGAGCCAAAAATTTATAAAGTAGAAAAATTTTTAGAAAAACCTTCAATTGAGGAGGTTTCCCCGCTTGGTTTGATTGTGGGTGGCATGAGATATGTTTTTACCAAGGATATTTGGCCTTTATTAGAAAAACAAGGCAGAGGAAGCGGTGGAGAAATTTGGTTGGCTGACGCAGCTAATCAGTTGTCTCAAGAAAAACCTTTTTATGCTTGTGAATATGAAGGAAAATATTTTGATACAGGTAATAAGTTGGCATTACTTAAAACAGCTATGTATTTTGCCAAGAAGGAAGGTTTGTTAGATTAATGATATTTTTTGTGTTATAATACTTCGGCATTAAGATACAATTATCAAATCGTATGATTAAAATTACAAAGAAATTTTATCCCCTATTTTTAGTAGTGGTTTTTTTATTATTTTCAGGTTTTGGCTGTAAAGGATTATCACAAACTGAATTGCAAGCTACAAAATCTGTGGAATTGGAATACTGGACAGTTTATGATGATGTTGATGCAATGCAAGCTCAAATTAATAATTATCGAGCGCAAAGACCGTATTTGACTGTAACAATAAGACAATTGCGAGCTGATGAGTTATATCCGCGTTTGATTGAAGCTTTAGCGGAAGATAAGGGTCCTGATATTGTTTCGGTTCAGGCAAAAAATATTCGCAGTTTTCAAAGTAAATTGGCAACCATGCCATCCAGTGTAAAAGACACTACAATTACAGTTCAAAAAAATGTGGTTGGTACAGAAACAATAGTTAATACCGCTTCAATAAATTTACCCTCGGTTAGTCAGATTGACAGAGAATATGTTCAAACAGTTAAAAAGGATGTAATTGTTGATAACAAAATTTATGGTTTGCCAATGTCTTTAGATACTATGGCAATTTATTATAATAAAGATCTATTAGATCGTTCCGGCGTGCCGGAACCGCCAACAAATTGGAACGATTTTCAGGCGGCGGTTAGAAAGATTACAAAATACAACAAAGAAACAGGACAACTTATTCAGTCCGGTGCGGCTTTGGGCAGTAGTGCGAATATAGAAAATTTTGATGATATTTTATATATTCTTTTTAAACAAAGCGATGTGGATTTTATAGATAGAAATGGCCGGGTCGCCTTTCATGTTGTGCCAAGTAATTTAAAAAGTTCCGAGTCACCGTCTACAGGAGTGATGAGTTTTTATACCGATTTTGCTAATTCTGCTCGCGATACATATACTTGGAATTCCCAAATGGAAAATTCTTTAGACAGTTTTACCAAAGGGAAAGTCGCTTTCTTTTTTGGGTATAGTTATCATAATGGTATAATTAAGACTCGCGCTCCGCAACTTAATTATGGCGTTACTCCGATGATTCAGCTTAATGCTGAAAAACCAGTTAACGCGGCGGATTATTGGATTCAAGCGGTGGTGCAGAAATCAAAAAAACAAAATGAAGCATGGGGTTTGATAAATTATTTAACTCACAGTTCAAAAGCGGTTGAAGAATATTTAACTGCCACCAAGCGACCTGCCGCTATGCGTTCATTAATTAATAAACAAAAAGAAGATGTTGATTTGTCTCCATTTGCCGGGCAATTACTTATCGCTGAAAATTGGTATCGTGGTAAAAATTATGATGGTGCCTCGCAAGCTCTTGGCGCTATGGTTGAAGAATGGTTAAATACACCGATTACCGATGCCAGTCGAGTAGCTCAGTGGCAACAAGATGTTTTGAATCGCGCCGCTTCGAAAGTTAATCAAACTTTTTAGTATGAAATCCATTTTAAAATTAATTGTTATTTTAATTTGTTTACAGTTTTTATTGTTACCGTCGGATGCGGTTTTTGCTCAAGAAACAAGCGCTCAGTCGTCTGGTTTTCTTCCGGAATGTATATTAAACGGGGATATTAGCGGGGGACAATGCGGTGACAGTGCGGATATATTTTTATGGTTAGCAATTAATGTTGGACGCTATTTGTTTTCGTTTATTGGAGCTTTGGCTTTATTATTTTTTGTTTATGGTGGTGTAATTTTAATTACCTCTCAAGGTAATCGTGAAAATGTCAGCAAGGGAACCAAAGCAATGGTGGCCGCCGTTACAGGTTTGGTGATTGCTTTTAGTGGTTATGCTTTAATTACTTTCCTTAGTCAATCGGTTGGAGTTAAATCTGAATTTTTATTAACTCCACAAAATACTGCTACTAAAAAATAAATTTATGAAATTTTTAAGAGTTAAAATTTTAATTTGTTTGTTGGTTAGTTTATTTTTGGTTGCCAGTGTAAAAGCTGAAGAATGTGACCCTCTTTATCAATCATGTGAAGGACAGTCAGTTGAATCTGCTGAACAAGAATTGCAAGATATTTTGGGTGAATCACAATCGGTTCAAGAACCAAGCACTCAAGCAGAAGTGTATGAATTTAAAAATATTAAAAAACAAGCGGCCAGTTTGAATCCGTTGAATATTTCTGGTCCGTCTGATTTGTTTGCTAATGCTATAAATTTAATGATGGCCTTTATTGGTTCAATCGCCATCCTTTTATATATTTACGCTGGATTTTTGTGGATGTCTGCCGCTGGTAATTCTGAACGGGTCGGTAAAGCTAAAACTATTCTTATTTGGACTACTTTAGGTGCGGTTGCTATGGGTGCCAGTTATATGATAGTTAAAACCGTGCTTGAGAAAGTGGGTTAATTATTATTTTATGAAAAAAATAATATTATTTTTGACAATAGTTAGCTGTATATGGACAGCGATGCCTTTGAGCACAACCACAGTTAATGCGGCTGAACCAGAAACCGTGAAATTAGAAAATCCTTTAACAGTTGATGCTAATCCGTCGTCAATAATTGGTTTGTTTATCAAAGCAATCTTAGGAATAGTTGGTGGGTTGGCTTTGGTTATGGCTGTGTATGGCGGTTTTCAATGGCTGACGGCCGCAGGCAACAAAGAAAAGATAGATAGTGGTAGTAAAACTATGCTTTGGGCGGTGGTTGGTTTGATACTTACTCTAAGCAGTTATTTATTGGTGGATACTTTCTTGAATTTTTTAAAGGGTGGCAGATAAAAATTAAGATTGTGCGATGTTTCGTTTATTGTTATAATAAATATAAGTTAAAATATGATAAATTTTACTGGAAAGGGGGTGACAATATGAGCAAATTATCAGTATATATAGCGTTTATTTTGGTTGCAGCTTGTGCTATGTTTGTTTTGACGCCAGTTTTAGCCGCTGATCCTATTACTGCAGGAGATCTTGGTTTAAGTTATGGCGCGGAAACAGGTTTGGGTACCAAAGATATCCGTACCACCGTTGCGCAGGTAATCAAAGTGGCGATGGGTTTATTGGGTATCGTGGCTGTCGTTATAATTTTAATCGGCGGTTTCACTTGGATGACTGCCGGTGGTAATGAAGATAAGGTCTCCGAAGCGAAGAAATGGATTTTCTCCGGTGTTATCGGTTTGGCTATTATCTTGTCGGCTTATGCTTTAACCAGCTTTATTATCAATCAGTTGGTCAACGCTACTACTAGTACGATATAAACTTTTTTTATCAGGGGGTTCGCGCGCGCAACCCCCTGATAAAAAATTGGATTATGAACTTTTTAATGAAGATTTCATAATCCAGTTAAATCCTATGAGTTTAAACCGGAAAATTTTTTTATTCATTATTGTGACGGCCATCAGTGTCGGTTTTTTGTTGAATGTCAGAATGGTAAGGGGAGCGGATGATTATGGATTTGAACAAACCGCACAAGGAACTGACTTGCCGGCTTTATCAATCAGTAAAGGTACACCAGAATCATTGGCTGAAATAATTGTAAAGCGAGTTTTATTTTTTGTTGGAACAATTTTCTTTTTATTGATTCTTTATGCGGGAATAAGTTGGATGACTGCTGCTGGTTCCACTGAAAAAGTTAATACTGCTAAAACTATTTTAGAAACAGCTATTATTGGTTTGTTGGTTATTACCGCTTCCTATGCGATTTCTAATTATATTTTTGAAAAATTTACCGGTGTAAACAAAACTTCTACAGATATTCCCACTGCCACAGAATAATAATCATTAAAATTTATGAGTTTTGGTTTTAAAGTTAAATTAACGATGTTGTTGGCAGCTGTTGGTATAATGACAGCTTCTGTTTTTTGTTATGCTGCAGATTTTGGTTTAGGAGAAGCCGGTTCTGTTTCTGGGCTGACAAAAAATAAAATTACCGAAGCTGGCAGTATTCCCGCTGTTTTGGGTGATTTGGTTGGTATAGCGCTTTCATTATTAGGAATTTTTTTCTTTATTTTAGTTTTGTATGCCGGTTTTATTTGGATGACCGCCGCCGGTTCTGGTGAACAGGTTGATAAAGCAAAAAAGATTTTAATGTCTGGCGCTATTGGTTTGGTAATAGTTTTATCAGCTTATACAATTACCAGTTATGTTTTTACGGAATTTTTAGCTGGCGCGCCGACCGGACAAACAGGTGGTGATGTTTGCAAAACAGGGGCAGATGGACAAGATTGTGGTGATAATTCTCTTTGTTTGAATAAAAAATGTGTTTCGGAGTGTGTCTATACATATGGAACAAATGCTAAATGCAAAGCGGCAGGCAGTTGTGCGGGTGTGGAATTAACTGGTTTTTGTCCGGGCGGAACTAATAATAAATGTTGCGTGCCTCAGTATGATTATGATTTTGTGCACAAAGTTAGTGGAGGAACATCTGATACCGGATCAGTAATGATATTTGAATCATGTTCAACTAAAGGTGGTTATTGTATTAAGCAAGGTGATGCTGGTTGTGGAACATATCCTGGTTATAGTGAAATTCCTGGAAATTTTTCTGATTGTTCAGGTGAAACTTCATCTTGTTGTGTTAACAGTTGTCGCACAAAAGGCGGTATGTGTCTCAGTGCCAATGAATGCAGTAATGCGTCAGGAAAAGAAGAGGCTGAATCTTGTGGAGATGGACAAGTTTGTTGTGTAACCTGCGTATCTCAAGGTGGAAGTTGTTTTTTTTCTGGTAGTGAATCTTGCAGTGGCAAAGTATTGAGTGGTTCTAAAAATGGTTGTGGTACCGGTTTAAGTTGTTGTATAGGCGGATTTTTACAATAATGTTTTTAAACTTCTTTTTAAATAATTTATGAAAAAACTTTTTGTTCAATTACTCATTGTCACTTGTTTATTTATACCGACCATGGCATTAGCTGATACTTTTGGTTCAGGCTTATTAAGTCAATCGGTTCAAGGTGTTGGTTTAGAACAGAATTTAGAAAATAGCGTGGCCAATGTCATTAGTACAGTTTCAACCGTGGTCGGCACGATATTTTTAATCTTGACTGTGGTGGCAGGAATTATGTGGATGACCGCCGCTGGCAATGAAGATAAAATTTCTAAAGCTAAACAAATGTTGGCCGCCGCCGCCGTCGGTTTATTTATTGTTATGTCGGCTTACACAATTACTTATTTTGTCACCAAAAAAGTTGGTAATGCTTCTGGTGGTGGCACAGGAGAAACGACTTGTAGTTGCGCCGGATGTTATTGTTCCACAGTGACAGCGTGTACAAGTGATGTGGGTACAGCATTGACAGGTACTACTTGTTCAGGAGTGTGTTGTCAACCAACTTTTGCTGATTAAATTTTTTATGAAGAAATTTATTGTTTTATTTATCGCTATATTGTTACTGTTGTCGCCGGCTATGTCGGCTGCTGAGGGTTTGGGTGATGCCGCAGGAAAACTTGGTTCGTTTCAGACAGGTGGATTAAGCAGTGATTTGGGTGGCACGGCGCAAAATGTGGTTAAGGCCATATTTTGGGTGGTTGGCACAACTTTTCTTTTATTATCAGTTTATGGTGGTATTGTTTGGATTAAAGCGGCTGGCCGAGAGGAAGAAGTAAATCGCGCTAAAAAAATTATTGTTGCTGCTGTTATAGGATTAGTCGTTGTTTTTGCGTCTTATGCAATAACAAATTTTGTAATGAACAGGGTACAAGGAATTGAAACTACAGAATAAAATTTTTTAAAGTAATTAAATTTATTTTTATGAAAAAAGTTTTGATTTTATTGGCTATGTGGCTGATTAGCGGAATACTATGTTGTAATATGACAATGGCGGCAGATGGAGGAATGGCGGAGCGTATAGCGGAAAAAGCTGGTTATACTACCGAAGGAATAACTGAATATAGTTTATCTCAAAACATTGGTGTGATAATTCGGAGTGTTTTGTCAGTTCTCGGTGTAATATTTTTAGTTTTGACTATATATGCCGGAATTTTATGGGGAACAGCTGCTGGTAATGAAGATAAGGTTGATAAAGCCAAAAAAATTCTGATTTCCGCATTTATTGGTTTGGTAATTGTTGGAGCCGCTTACGGAATTACCTCTTTAGTCTTTTATTTTCTTGGAGTTGGTTCGGCGCCGTCAACCGATGTTGATGTACCGTGGTCTCAACAATAATTATTATAAAATATGAAAAATATTTCTAAGACAAAGTTTATTTTAACCGTAATAAGCATACTGACTATAACAGGAACTATTTTAGCGTTTGTTCCTGATTTTGCGAGTTCGGCCAATTTAAGTACGGAAATGGAAGCTCAATTAAAATCCGCGGCGGAAAGTGGTGCTGGTTATGGCGCGCCGACAGATCCTCGCACTACAGCCAGTGTGATCATTCGTTCATTACTTGGAGTGGTAGGAATAGTGATGGTTTGTTTGATGATTTATGCCGGTTTTATTTGGATGACCGCTGCCGGCAATGAAGATAAAGTGGCGACGGCAAAAAAAATAATTGCCTCGGCGGCAATTGGTTTTATTATTGTGCTGACAGCATATTCAATTACTTGGTTCCTGACATATACGGCTTTTGGCGGCAGAAGTACACAATTTCCTCAAGATACATCAGAAGACCCATGGGGAAGCACTGATTAAGAAAAAATTTGTTTCAGAATTTTTTCATTAACCAATTTTGAAAGATTGGGTTTGGTAAAAATATCAGGCCGACGGATTATTTCTTGTAATGCGTCGGTTATTTTGTTTAATTCTGGAATTTGCCGTCCATAATTATTTTTTTCGACAAATCGTACATTGGCTTCTTCTTGTCCGGGAATAGGCATAGACAGAAGAGCTGGTTTTTGAAGGAATAAAGTTTCAGTAACACTTAATCCGCCTGGTTTGGTTAGAATCACGTCAGCCAAACGCATTAGTTCATCTATTTTGGTAGTATAGGTAATTACTCGATAATTTATTGAATTTAATTGAAATTTATTTAATTCTTTAAATATTTTTTTATTATTTTTTCCTACCACTATAATTAAGTTTATATTTTTAAAATCATTTATTATTTCTTTGACAAATGGGACAGGATCAATCAAACCAATGCCACCGGTTAAAATTAGAATTGTCGGCCAGTCATTGTTAATGCGCCATTTATTTTTTAATTCATTTATATTTTTTTCTTTTAGAAATTCAGGATGTATCGGAATGCCGGTATAAAAAGCTTGCCGACCCATTTGTTTCAGTTCATCGCAAATATCATTACTCGGAGTAAAAAAATAACGAATTTGCGGAGCTAAACAAACTTTGTTGATTTCATAATCGGTAATCAAAAAATCAATAGGTATTTTGTCGGCGTATTGATTAGCAAAAGCTGAGGCAAGAAAATGGGTGCAAAATATTTGATCTGGTTGATATTCTTTAATAAATTTATTAAATTTCCGCAAATTTATTTTTAAGAGCAAACTTATTTTGTTTAAAACATCCGGACTTTTTGAAAAATCAAACATTTGATAAAGCAGCCCGTAAATATTAGGCAGATGGCGTGCTAAAAAATGATACGATGAAGTAATGCTTTTTCCGAATAAGCCGCCAGAATAATCCATAATATCAATATGCGCGGATTTGATTTGAGGATATTTCGTCCGACAAGTTAGATATAACGCTTCAGCAGCACGGACATGTCCGGTGCCGGCTGAGCAGGAAAGAAATAATATTTTTTTTGGTTGAGACATAAAATGTTATTATTTAAATAATAACAATAAAGAGTATTTTTGACAATAAAAAAAGCACAAAGGGGTGACCAGAGGGAGTTGAACCCTCGCTAGCGGGACCACAACCCGCTGTTCTACCGTTGAACTATGGCCACCCTTTTATGCTCTTAAATATGAGAAATTGTAACAGGTTTGAAAGAAAAAATCAAGTTGAAGTATCTTTTGGTGACCTCGCTAGGAATCGAACCTAGGTCCAGAGCTTAGAAGGCTCTTGTTCTATCCATTGAACTACGAGGCCGCTTAGAAAATGACAATTTACATTCTATCATATTTTGTTGGAAAAATCAAGGTGTGATATAATATATATAATAAACCTTAAAATCTTAATTTTTAATATGCGTAAAATTTTAATAGTTTTTATTTTGATGTTTTCAATATTGTTTATCGCCACCCCGGCTCAAGCTGCTTTTGGTTTGGAACAAACTGCGCAAAAAGCTGGTTATAATTTAGGCGCTACCAGCCCGGCCACCACGGTTAAAACAGTGGTGACAGTAGTTTTAGGATTTGTTGCTTTGATATTTTTTGCTTTAACATTATATGCCGGCATAATTTGGATGACTGCCCGCGGAAAAGAAGACAAAGTGGAATCAGCCAAAAATATTATAGAATCGGCGATACTTGGTTTAATAATTGTTGGAGCCGCTTATGCCATTACGACTTTTGTTTTAAGCCGATTGGGGAGTAGTGGAACAACCGAAGGTTGTTGTATTCAATATAATGAAGACTCTACCACAAAAGGTTCGGTTGAAGGGGTGCTTAATGATGAATGTTTGAATGAGGGTGGTGTTTGGTTTGAGGGAAAATGTCCATCAATACAATAACTATAAATTTATAGAATTTAAAAGGTTTTTTGCATTACCCTTGACATAAAAGCCTTTTTTTGATACTATTATCAAGCGAAGTGAGTGAAATGAAAATTTATTTTCATTTCCAAACGAAACGCAGATAAAATGAGTTTACTCTCTTTTAGGCACTTAATTTAATAAGCAAACATAAAGGTTTGTCCCGAACTGTCAGGAACATGCTCTTGATTAGCTCGGTAAAATATAAGGCATGTATGTTAGACATAAAAAAGAAGCAGCAAATTATTAAAAAATTTGCTATTCACGCCGGCGATACCGGTTCCAGCGAAGTTCAAATTGCTATTTTGACCGCTGAGATTGACGAATTAATTCAACACCTCAAACAGCATCCGAAGGATCATTCTTCACGTCGCGGTTTGCTCCGCAAAGTCAGCGGGCGTCGTCGTTTAATGCGTTATTTGAAGAAAGAAAATGAAAAGTCTTATGAGGAGTTGATGAAAAAATTAAAAATCAAACAGCCGCGTGCCATTAGAAGTCCGCAACAGAAAGAAGCAGATGATGCTGAAGAGTTGTTGGAAGAAGATGTGTTAATTAACGAAGATGAAACTAAGCTTGAATAAAAAAAATCATCCATTAAAACATCCCGACCAACGCGTGGGGGTGTTTATTGATGTACAGAATATGTATTATAGCGCCAAAAATCTATTTGGTGCCAAAGTTAATTTTGGAAATATTGTTCGCGAGGCCACAGCCGGCAGAAAATTAATCAGAGCGATTGCTTATGTTGTCCGAACTGAAACAAAAGAGGAACAGCCATTTTTTGACGCTTTATATAATTTAGGTATTGAAACAAAAGAGCGTCCGTTGCAAATTTTTTATGGTGGAGAAAAAAAAGCAGATTGGGATGTTGGAATTACTGTTGATGCTATACGGTTATCGCCCAGTATTGATGCGGTGGTTTTAGTCAGTGGTGACGGAGATTATATTCCATTGGTAGAATATTTGCAAAATCAAGGTAAGCAAGTTGAAATAGTCGCTTTTGCTGGTACAACTTCAGGAAGATTGCAGGAGGTGGCAGATGATTTTATTGACTTGGGCAAAGAAAAAAATAAATTTTTAATTCCAGACAGAAAATTTTTAAAAAAAAATTAATAATTAATTTAACGAAGATGGTTTGAGGACACATAGACCTTTTTTATAGGTCTGTAGCTCTCAAGTCATCTTCATAAGCCAACACTCAATCAGCGTTGTTTTGTTGGCAAGAAAGGCATTCTATATGAATGTAAAGAATTGGTCCATGGAATGGGGTGGAAAAACCTTATCTGTGGAAATGGGGAAGTTGGCTTTATTAACGCAGGCTTCTTGTACGGTTCGCTATGGTGATACCGTTATTTTAGCGACTGTGGTTATGAGTTCGAATACTCGTGATGGAATTGATTTTTTTCCATTGATGGTTAATTTTGAAGAAAAATTATATGCCGCTGGGAAAATAAAAGGCAGTCGTTTCATAAAACGCGAAGGTAAAGCGAGCGAAGAAGCTGTTTTGTGGGGTCGTTTGATTGACCGAGCAATCCGTCCTTTGTTTAATGAAGAAATGCGCAATGATGTACAGGTTATTTTGACCGCTTTATCTTTTGATAAAGAAAATGATTCTCAGATTCCAGCCATGGTAGCCGCTTCAATTGCATTGTCGGTTTCTCCGATTCCTTGGAATGGACCGATTGCTGGTGTGCGGGTTGGACGGTTAAATGGTGCTTGGGTAATTAATCCTGCTTTATCAGACAGAGAAAAGAGCGATGCTGATTTAGTTGTGGCCGGTACGCCAGATAAATTAATTATGGTGGAGGCCGGCTGTAAGGAAATTCCAGAAGGAGAAGTTTTGGAAGGAATGCAATTCGGCGCGCATAATTTGGCGCCAGTGTTGGATTTTATTAAAAAAATTCAAAGTGAAGTTGGACAAACAAAAATTAACCTCTTAGATAGCACAAGTGAACAGGAATTAAAATTAAAGGAAGTAGAAGAAGAAGTGAAAGCTTTTGTTGCCGGACATGTTAATGATTGGATTTTTGATACTCCTAAAAAAAGTCGTTTGGAAAGAGTGGTGATGACTGTTCAATTTAGTAATGCGATTGCTGAATTATTAAAAAGCAAAGAGGTTGATGAAACAATTACAAAAATTATTCTCGGTCGTGTTAAATTATACATTGAAAAACACATTACTGAACGAATTTTAGAAAAAGAACAACGTTTAGACGGTCGTTCTTTGACGGAAATCAGAGAATTATATAATGAAGTTGGATTATTGCCGCGCACTCATGGTTCAGGTTTATTTATGAGAGGTGATACACAAGTTTTATCAGTGGTTACCCTTGGTTCTCCTGGTGATGTTCAAACAATGGACACAATGGAAGAAAATGGAACTAAACGCTATATGCATCATTATAATGATACACCAGCCACTTATGGAGAGTGCGGTCCTTTACGCGGACCGGGTAATCGAGCAATCGGTCATGGTGCTTTGGCGGAAAGGGCTTTAATTCCGGTATTGCCGTCGGAAGCGGAATTTCCTTATACCGTGCGTGTTGTATCTGAAGTGTTAGGTTCTAACGGTTCAAGTTCTATGGCTTCAACTTGTGGTTCAACTTTGTCTTTAATGGATGCCGGCGTGCCCATCAAGAAACCTGTGGCAGGAATTGCAATGGGTTTAGCCAGCGACAAAAAAGGAAATTGGAAGTTATTAACTGATTTACAGGATGTTGAAGATGGTCCGGGAGGTATGGATTTTAAAATTACCGGCACTCGCGATGGAGTCACTGCTATGCAGATGGATACTAAAACTGACGGTTTAAATTGGGAATTAGTCAAAGAAACTTTTAAGCGTTCTAAAGAAGCTCGTTTGCAAATTTTAGACGCTATGGAAAAAGTTATTGCTGAACCGAGAAAAGAAATGTCACAATACGCTCCGCGTATTGTTACGATTATGATTGACCCAGAAAAAATTCGAGATGTGATTGGTCCAGGTGGAAAAATTATTAACAAGATAATTGACGAAACCGGAGCGACAATTGATATTGAACAGACTGGACGTGTTTTGGTCACCAGTAGCGATGCAGTTGGTTTGCAAAAGGCTTTGGACAAAATTAAAGAATTAACTCATGAAGTGACTGCCGGAGAAATTTATGAAGGTACGGTTGCCCGCTTGGAAGATTTTGGCGCTTTCGTTAATATTTTGCCTGGTAAAGATGGTTTGGTTCATGTTAGTGAAATTGCTTGGACCAGAACCGACAAGCCGAGCGATGTCTTGAAAATTGGTGATAAGGTTAAAGTTGTTGTTAGAGAAATTGATAATCTTGGACGGGTCAATTTAAGTATCCGTGCTTTAACTGATAAGCCGGCTGACTATGTTGAACAACCACCGAGAGAACGAAGTTTTGGCGGTGGTGGACGAAGTGGCGGCGGATTTCGTGGCGGACATGGTGGCGGAAGAGGCAGATAAAATAATTAAAACAAAAAAGCTCCTAATTGGGGCTTTTTTGTTTTTTAAGATTGACTTTTGTTTCTTTTTATGGTTTAATACGGCAAGTTTGCCGGGGTGGTGAAATTGGTAGACACGCATGCCTTAGGAGCATGTTCCCGAAAGGGATTAGAGGTTCAAGTCCTCTTCCCGGCACAAAATTGCTCTGATTATTTGTGAACAGTTTTTTATTAAATATTCTACTAAGTTTGGAGCCAATTCAGACACTTTAATGAAAATTGATAAAACAATAAAAACAAACTATTCTAATTTTAGTTCATTAACAAAGGAGAATAACTGTGAGTTTTGACGAACTCAAACATAATATTTTGGATAAGTCGATTTCTGATCGACAAATTTTGAAAATGTATTTAAGTTATAATCCGACAAATACAGATGATGTATTTGAAATTGTTCAATTGTTAAACGAACACCGTCCGGCAGTTATGAAGTTGTTAGTAGAAGGGGATCAGCGGAAACGAAAGGAGCAAATTAATTGGACCAAGAAGCAAAGCTAACTTTTGGTGAACTTGAGTTAGGAGATATGTTTATTATTCTGCCAGTTTCTGGTGACAATGATGGACATGGCGGGTTTAAGGTGACCCACTACATATTCCAGAAAATTGAATTGGGAACGTGGGCGTTGGGCACTTATGAAAGTCGTGTTATGGCTAAGAAGTTGTCTACCGGTAAACTTGTTAATATATCCTATTCAACGGAGGTTATCAAAGTCGCTTAGTTGAAGTTCTTTAAGGGAAAGATTTTTAGCCGACTGTTTTAAACAGTCGGTTTTTTATTAAAAAAATTATTTTTGGTCTTTGTCAAACAAAAAATACTGTTTTTATATCAGTCTTTATTTGTCTTAATTTAGTCTAAATTTACCATATTTCTTTTTTTTATCCACATCCGTCAGTCCCACGCTGGTTGATTTTATGCTATACTAAAAGTAGTTCGTTTTACACTTTGATGTAATGGGGCTCTAACCTACAAAACCTTTTTGCCGGTTTTACCGGATTAACCAATATTGGCCTAATAAAAAGGCATATTAATCTGAGGTGTCAAATCGCACCTTTTCAGCTTTATTTACATCGATCAGCCGGGAATCCCCCGGCTTTTTGTTTTCCACCACTTATCCACAATTAATTACTTGACAGTGTTAAACAAAACTGCTACAATTCGCTTTGCAATTTAAAACAATTCAAAATAAACCACGTCCAATTAATGATGACTCTTCTTTCGTCGATTGATGGAAGGTAGGTGTATCGCTTGGACCTCTGGGTAAATATCTTAGTCTTAAACAAAATTAAAATAATGTTCACTAAGAATATAAAATACTCGGAAAGTCTAAGCGGTTGAAGGTTTTTTTAAACCATTTTTTAGAAGGCCGCTTATCAGCGGTTCTTTTTTTAAAAAACATGTCGGACAGAGCGAAAAATTTTTAAAAAGATTTTTCACTTTGTCTGAAATGAATGAGTGCGGAAGTTTGGTCAGCACGTTGAAAATTTAGTGAAGCAAATAATAGGGTAGGTAGTATATAAACTACAAAACACATGAAAGCACATTTTAGTGCTTTCGTTGTGCGCAATTTCATAAGAGCGCACGGTGGATGCCTTGACATTAAAAGACGATGAAGGACGTGGCAGGGTGCGATAAGCTTCGGTGAGGTCCCAAGCAACCTATGACCCGGAGATTTCCGAATGGGGTAACCCGGTTCCGATTTATCGGAATCATCATACGCTGAATACATAGGCGCATGAAGAAGACCTGGTGAAGTGAAACATCTCAGTAACCAGAGGAATAGAAATCGAAGAGATTCCCTTAGTAGTGGCGAGCGAAAAGGGAAAAGTTCAAATCGCATAAATGTTTTTGTAAATACTGGATGATCTTCGGATTAATCTTGATTTACAGAATAAAGGACAGGCCGTTGTTTATGCGAGGTTGTAAGACATTAATGCCGGTTACCTGTAAGACCGGGTGAACAGTTGGTTCTTAGCTAAATCGTTCTGGAAAGAACAACCAAAGTGGGTAATAGTCCCGTAGGCGAAAAGAAGCGATTTGTTCATAGTTAATGTTCTTGAGTAGGGCGGAACTCGTGAAATTCCGTCTGAACCCGGGCCGACTATGGTCCAAAACTAAATACTTTTAATGATCGATAGTGGACAAGTACCACGAGGGAAAGGTGAAAAGCAGCCCGGTGAGGGCGATGAAATAGTATCTGAAACCGTGTGTTTACAAAGAGCGGAAGTCTTGGGTATCGCAAGATATCGGACGACCGTGTTCCTATTGAAGAATGAGCCTGCGAGTGTGTGTGTGTCGCGTGCTTAAACCCTTCTGGGGTGGAGGCGTAGCGAAAGCGAGTCTTAACGGGCGATAAGTGGCACGTACACGACCCGAAACCGGGTGAGCTATTCATGGCCAGGATGAGTCCCGCCGAAAGGCGGGAGGAGGTCCGAACCCACCAGCTGTGCAAAACTGGGGGATGAGCTGTGAATGGGAGAGAAATTCTAATCGAACTCGGTGATAGCTGGTTCTCCTCGAAATAGCTCTAGGGCTAGCCTCGAGTGATCCTATCGGCGGTAGAGCACTGGATGAGATCCGGGTCCTTCGGGATACCGTTCTCAATCAAACTCCGAATGCCGGTAATTATAACTCGGGAGTCAGACAGTGACGGCTAAGCGCCATTGTCAAAAGGGAAACAGCCCAGATCGCCGTCTAAGGCCCCTAAATCCATGTTAAGTGTCAAAGGTGGTTCTAATTCTTAAACAACCAGGAGGTTAGCTTAGAAGCAGCTATCCTTTAAAGAAAGCGTAACAGCTCACTGGTCAAGAGTTTTAGCGCCGAAAATGTACCGGGGCTCAAACATGGTGCCGAAGACGCGAATTGTCGGAAGGAACTTTGGTTTTAAATTTTAAGTGAACATTTCTCAAAAAATTTATTATATAAATTTTTTGCAAATGATTAAGTGAAAAGGTGGTGTGGTGGCAGTAACTTAATTATAAGAAAGATGTTTGGCGAAAAAATTGAAAACAAAGTTTCTTCCGGCATTGGTAGAGGAGCGTTCCCAATACGCCGAAGCCGTAGGCGTGAGCCGCGGTGGAGAATTGGGAAGTGAGAATGCAGGCATAAGTAGCAAAAAGGCAGGTGAGAATCCTGCCCGCCGCAAACCCGAGGTTTCCTGGGCAACGAGAATCGTCCCAGGGTTAGTCGATCCTAAGGCGAGGCCGAAAGGCGTAGTCGATGGAAGAGCAGGTTAATATTCCTGCACTTCACACAATTTGGTTATCGTTGCACATTTTCAAGCTTTAAGCGTGTTTTGAATACACACGTTTCGCAAGATGAAGACAAAGCCTTCGGGCGGAGTCAACTTAAGGGGAGGAGGTGTCTAGAAAAGGCGAATAGCCGTTAAGTTGTGTGAAATCGTACCGTAAACCGACACAGGTGGGTGAGTCGAGTAGACTAAGGCGTACGAGAGAACCTTCGTTAAGGAACTAGGCAATATAGCGGCCGTAACTTAGGGATAAGGCCCGCCCCGCATCTGCGGGGCTTCAACAAAAGACGCACTGCGACTGTTTAACAAAAACACAGCTCCCTGCAAAAGCGTAAGCTGAAGTATAGGGGGTGATGCCTGGCCAGTGTCAGAACGTTAAGGGGAGAGGTGAAAGCCTTGATCCGAAGCGCTGATGAACGCCGGCGGTAACTATAACCGTCCTAAGGTAGCGAAATTCCTTGTCGGGTGAGTTCCGACCTGCACGAATGGCATAACGATGGTGCGACTGTCTCAACGAAGGACTCGGTGAAATTGCAAGGGAGGTGAAGATGCCCCCTACCCGCAACTAGACGAAAAGACCCCGTGAAGCTTTACTATAACTTGATATTGACATAAGGTTAGGTATGTTCAGCGTAGGTGGGAGCCTTCGGGCGCCAATGAGACACCACCCTTACCTAATTTTATGCCTAATTTTCTCCCTTGAATCAGGGAGAGAAGACAGTGTCTGGTGGGTAGTTTAACTGGGGCGGTTGCCTCCTAAAATGTAACGGAGGCGTTTACAAAGGTCAGCTTAGCTCGGATGGAAACCGAGTTGGACGCGCAAACGCACAAGCTGGCTTTACTGCAAGGACTACAATCCGAGCAGTCGCGAAAGCGGAAGTTAGTGAACCGACCATCCTATATAGGAAGGTGGAAGATCAACGGATAAAAGCTACTCCGGGGATAACAGGCTGATCGCGCCCAATAGTCCACATAGACGGCGCGG
>PFBV01000003.1:375052-412978 GCA_002778465.1 Candidatus Magasanikbacteria bacterium CG10_big_fil_rev_8_21_14_0_10_36_32
CGAGAGGACCGGAGTGTACGAACCTCTAGTGTACCAGTTGTTCCATCAGGGGCACCGCTGGGTAGCTATGTTCGGTACGGATAAATGCTGAAAGCATATAAGCGTGAAGCCGTCTTCAAGATTAACATTCGTTATAGACCCCTTATAGATTATGAGGTTGATAGGCACTAGGTGTAAGTTCCGTTAAGGAATTGAGCCGAGGTGTACTAATCGGTTAAGCGCATGACGATGGCACTAAGATGTGCTTTGCTTCATTTCCCGATGTAAAGTCGGGATCCCGACCTTGCGTCGGGAAAATTTTCAAATATAAAATATAAAAAAAGAGACATTGTCTTGGTGGCACAAGCGGTGGGGTCACACCTGTTCCCATCCCGAACACAGCAGTTAAGCTCACCAGCGCCGATGATAGCGGAAACGCAAAAGTAGGCCGCCGCCAGGACAATGTCTCTTTTTTAATTGTAATTTTTTTGTTATAATAGCCACATATAAATTATTTTATGAAACTATCAAACTTTACTAAAAAAGGAAAATATTTAATGTTGGCTTTGGATCATCGTGGAAGTTTTAAGAAATATGTAAACAAGAAAAATCCGGAAGCGGCCGGTAATAAAGAAATTGCCGATGTGAAATCTTTAATTATCAAAGCGTGCGACAACGCTATGAGCGGATTTTTGATTGATCCGGTTTGGGGTTTGCCGGCTTATAAAAAATCAAAAGTCAAAAAACCATATTTATTGTGTCTGGAAAAAACCGGTTATATGGAAACTAAAGGCGCCCGTCTGACTAAGCTTCAATATACCGGTAAACAATTAAAAAAATGGGGAGCCAGCGGAGCAAAAATTTTGTTATATTTTAATCCGGCATTAAAAACCGCTACTGCCAAACAATTAAGCGTGGCTAAAAAAGCGTTGACCGATGCCCACAAAAATAATTTGCCATTATTTTTGGAAATTGTTACTTACGGAAATGAAGAATTGAAAAAAACTCGCGCCGAATGGGTTTTAAAATCTTTGCAGGCGTTTACCAAAGCAAAAATAAATCCTGATATTTTTAAGTTGGAATATCCGGGCAGTAGTGAAGCCTGTAAAAAAATAACTAAATTAATTAGTCCGACACCGTGGATTATATTAACCCGCGGAGAAACCTTTAATGTTTTTAAAAAGCAGTTAAAAAACGCTATTGCCGCTGGCGCAGTCGGATTTTTAGCTGGACGAGCGGTTTGGCAGGAGATAGGTGATTTTAAGACAACAGTTGTTAGACAGAAGTTTGCCAAAACAATCACAAAACGTTTTAAAGAATTGACTAAAATTGCGTTAAAATAACTAAGAAATTAAGTTATCCACACAAAGCTGTCATAAAAAAATTGACAGTTTTTTTTATTATGATACACTAAAATTAGTCAATAATAAGTAAATTAAATAAGGTTGTTGGTAAAATTATGACAAAATAGACGTATGCATATAGAATTACTTAAAAAATTAGGCTTCTCTGACAAAACAGCACTTACCTATTTAGAGTTATTAAGATTGGGGCCGACTTCAGTGCGTAAATTAGCGGAAAAAGTGGATATGAATCGCGGTGTAGTTTATGAGGCTTTAAAAACCCTGCGCGAACAAGGTTTGGTTAATTTTTATGAAAAAGATGCTAAACAGTTTTTTGTAGCTGAGGATCCAAGTAGGTTGCAAGATTTAGTAACACGCCAATCTGAAAAACTCAAAGAAGCTGATAAAAAATTACAAGCTATTATTCCTGAATTGAAATCAGTGTATTATAAAGGCGGTGAGCGACCTGTTTCTCGTTATTATAGTCAAACCGAAATCCATTTAATTTTGGAAGATGTGTTAACAGTGGTTGAACGAAGTGAAGAAAAATTATATAGGATTTATTCGGTGGCCGGCATTCGTGAGTGTCTTTATGATGATTTTCCGAGTTTTAGTGATGCTCGTGTGGTAAAAGGAATTAAAGTTAAAGCAATTGCTATTGGCGCCGGAGGAGTGTTGCGTGGTTTGGATGAACGTAAATGGCTCAATTTACCAATTGATAAACCGACTTACATTATTATGTATTCTGGCAAGACAGCGTATATTTCTTTAGATGCAAAAGATGAACCGATTGGCGTGGTGATTGAAAATGAAGGAATTTACAAAATGCAGCAAGAAATTTTTGATGAACTATGGAAAAAAATATGATGCAATATTGTTTCGTTGATTTAGATAAAACAATTTATGATACTGATCGCTTGCTAGATGATATGTGGGCGGTGGCGCAAAATTATAATATTAAACGTTCTGATTACGACAAAGCTTTTATGGAATCCTTGCATACTGTTAACGAAATTCAATACGATTATAGTTTTGAAGAACATTTAAATTTTTTAAAAAAAATTGGATATGATATTGAAGATGAATTTTTGAATGAATTAAATTCATTGGTTAATAATAATTATTTATTTCCAGAAAGTGAAAACTTCATTAATTTCTTAAAAGAACACAGTAAGCAGGTGATTTTATTAACAGCTGGCGATACTCATTTTCAAATGAGTAAAATTATTGGTTGTGGAGCTGAAAAGATTTTTGATGAAATTATGGTTTCTGAAATACAAAAAGTTGAATATTTTTCTCGGCATTTCAAAGGTCAAGCAAATAAAGCCTTATTTATTAATGATAATTTAAAAGAAAATGAGGCTATTAAATTGATGTACCCAGAGTTGAATGTAATTTGTAAATTTAATCCTAAAAAATATTCAGAAGATGAAATGAAACAAAGCGGTTTGCCGTATTTTAAAACTTTATTTGAAATTAAAAATTATGTTAATCAACTTTAATAAAATCGGTGTGGTTATTTTGGCCGGGGGACGGGGCGCCCGTCTTAAATGCGCCAATACACCCAAAGCGATGTTGGAATTATCTGGTCGTCCGATTGTCAGTTATTTGATAGAAACTTTAAAAAAAATAAATTTTAATTCAGACAGAATTTGCGTTGTAGTTGGTAAAAATCGGGATAAAATTATGAATTATTTTGGGGATACTGTAACCTATGCCATTCAAGATATTCCCAAAGGTACAGCGCATGCCGCTTATGTTGGTGCGATGGCCTTACCTCCTGAAGTAGAACAAGTATTGATTATTAATGGCGATGATGGAGCTTTTTATACCGAGCAGACCCTACAGAATTTTATTGAACAACACATTAATTATGGTGCAACCGTTTCTTTATTATCGGTAATTCCGGATAAGTTTGAATTATACGGGCGTATTACTAAAGATGAAAAAGGCCGAATAATTATTATTGAAAAGGAAAGTTTAAACGAAGACCAAAAAAAAATAAGAGAAACAAGCTCGGGTACTTTTTGTTTAGATAAAAATTGGTTTGTTAAAATTTTTCCTGATATGCCACCAATGAAAAAGTTGGGTGAATATGGATTGCCGACTGTTTTGGAAATGGCCAATGAGCAAAATTTGTCGGTTCAAGTTATTAAATTACAAGATTCATCACAATGGTTTGGTATTAATACTCCGGAAGAATTGGAAGAAGCTCGTCGGCGTAAAGCGAATAAAAAAAATTATTAATTTTTTATTTTATTATATTGGCATTTTTTATTAATTTTTAATTTTTACCTTTTGTTTTTTAATTTGTTTATATGTGTGGAATCGTTGCTTATATTGGTAAAAAACAAGCATCACCGATTTTGATCGGCGGTTTAAGACGTTTGGAATACCGTGGCTATGATTCAGCCGGAGTGGCGATTTTAGATAAAAACATTAAGCGTATCAGGTCAGTTGGTAAAATTGATAATTTGGCGGAAAAAATTAAAAATCAAGATTTGTCAGGTAATATTGGTATTGCTCATACTCGTTGGGCAACGCATGGCGGTGTCTCTGAAGTTAATGCTCATCCGCATTTTTCTTGTGATGATGATTTGGTTATTGTTCATAACGGTATTATTGAAAATTATCGTGAACTAAAAAATGAATTATTAACTGAACATAATTTTGTTTCCGAAACTGATACCGAAGTATTGGCGCACTTGATTGAAAAATATTATCAGGGGAATTTGAAAGAAGCGGTGACCGAAGCTTTGTCGCGTGTTCGTGGTACTTACGGTTTGGTTGCCATGCACACTAAAGAACCAAACAAGTTGGTGGCGGCGCGATTAGGCAGCCCACTTGTTATTGGTGTTGGCGATAAAGAATATTATATTGCTTCAGATACATCGCCAATGTTAGCTTATACAAAAAATGTGATTTTTTTAGATGATGGAGAAGTGGCGGAAATTACACCGGAAAATTTGCAAATTTTTAATTTACAATCTGAAGCTATTAATAAAAATGTGGAGCAAGTTGATTGGGATGAAGCGCAAGCTCAAAAATTTGGTTTTCCTAATTTTATGTTAAAGGAAATTTATGATCAGCCAATTGTTTTTCAGGATGCTATTAGAGGCAGGTATGATTTAGATGGGGGTACGGCGCATTTGGGTGGTTTAAATATGACAATTGATGAGATGCACTCTATTAAAAAAATTATTCTTTTAGCTTGTGGAACCGCTTCCTACGCCGCTATGATTGGAAAGTATGCTTTTGAACGTTTGGCTGGTATTTCTACAGAAGTGGAAATAGCCAGTGAATTTCGTTATAGTGATCCGATTGTTGGACGAGATACTTTAGTTTTTGGTATTACACAATCAGGCGAAACAGCTGATACTTTAGCGGCTTTACGCGAAGCTAAAAGAAAAGGTGCCTATATTCGCGGCATCGTTAATGTTGTCGGATCAACTATTGCCCGAGAAACTGATGGTGGGACATATATTCATGCCGGACCGGAATTAGCTGTCGCTTCAACTAAAGCCTATACTAATATGGCAGCAATAATGTTTTTGTATGCTTTACAATTTGGCAGGTTAAATAGAACGAGTGTGGCCACTGGACAACGTTTACTGGCTGCTTTGTTAGAAATTCCTGAAAAAATGGAAATTATTTTAAAACAAAGTGATAAAATAAAAACAATCGCGGAAAAATATAAAGATAATAAAAATTTCTTTTTTCTTGGACGCGGAGTAAATGTTCCTGTTGCATTGGAAGGATCTTTAAAATTGAAAGAAATATCTTATGTTCACAGCGAAGCTTATCCGGGTGGAGAAATGAAACACGGTCCGATTGCTTTATTGTCACCGGATTTTCCGGTTTTTGCCATTATGACAAAAAATCAGCTTTATGAAAAAATGCGCAGTAACATTGAAGAAGTTCGCGCTCGTAAGGCGCCGGTGATTTTAGTTGCCACCGAAGGAGATGAAATGGCAAAAAAAATAACTGAAGATGTAATTTATGTTCCGCCGACAATGGAGTTGTTGGAACCGTTGCTAAATACTATTCCACTGCAGCTTTTTGCTTATCATACAGCAGTATCGCTTGGACGAGATGTGGATCGTCCAAGAAATTTGGCCAAGTCGGTGACGGTTGAATAATTTAAATATGGATAAAAAACCCAAAGCTATAATTTTTGATATGGATGGAGTGCTGATAGACAGTATGCTTTATTGGATTGAGCAAGATGGTGAATTTTTACGAACCAGAAATATTATTTTAACTGAAGAAATTATAAAAAGATTTAGTGGTCGGAGTGAAGAAGAAAATATGAATTGGCTGAAAGAAAACCATGGTTTAAAGGAATCGTTGGCGGAATTACGAGCAGCTCGAGATGTTTTTACAGAAAAAATTTATACTGATAAAAGTCAGTTGATGCCGGGAGTTCTTGAATTGATGGAAAAAATAAAAAAAATTGGATTGAAAAGAGCGATTGCTTCCGGCGCGCCGATGAAAAGAATAGAAAAAGTAGTGCAAAGATTTGGTTGGCATGATTATTTTCAAGCTTTAGTTTCGCCGGATTTGGTTGATTTTATCGGAAAACCGGATCCGCGCGTTTATTTGTATGCCGCTGAATGTTTGCAGGTTGCGCCGGAAGATTGTTTAGTTTTTGAAGATGCGGAAAATGGAGTAATTGCAGCCAAAAAAGCAGGTATGACTTGTATCGCTATTCCAGATAAACGTTGGAGTTTTGGAGATTTTTCACAGGCCGACTTAATTGTTGAATCTTTGTCCGATGAAAGGATTAATAAATTTTTGGAGGATATATGATTAAAACAAAAATTGTGGTAATCGGCGGCGGCAATGGCAGCGCTATTACATTATCTGCCCTGAAATGTAATTTAAAAAATTTTGATTTATCGGCGGTTATTTCCATGAGTGATTCGGGCGGTTCATCCGGCCGTTTGCGCCGTCAATTTAAAACTTTGCCACCGGGCGATATTATGAGAGCAGTTTTAGCTTTATCAAAATATGATTACGCGTCATTACGTAAAATTTTTTATCAACCACGTTTTTTGGGTACTGGAAAATTAGACACTCACAATTTGGGTAATTTATTTTTAACATTAGCAACGCAATACTGCGGAGATTTTTTAAAAGCTTTGAATGCATTGTCACAAAGTGTTGATGCAGTTGGAAAAGTTTATCCTGTCACTTTAAAATCAGTAGATTTAGTGGCTGAATTAATGAATGGTAAGATTGTTAAAACAGAAGCTTTTATTGATAAGCCAAGGTATAATAGAGGTTGGAAAATCAAAAAAGTTTGGCTGGAACCATATTGTTCTATTTATCTAAATGCCGCAAGAACAATCAAAAAATCTGATTATATCATTCTTAGTCCGGGCAGTTTGTATACCAGTATCATTGCTTCTTTGTTGCCACATGGCATGAAGGAAGCAATTAAAAAATCAAAAGCAAAAATTATTTATGTGGCAGGCAATACTTATCGGACAGACGGAGAAACCGGTCCGGAAAAGTTAAGCGAAGTAATTAAACATCTGGAACAATATTTGCCTCGTCCGATTGATACTGTAATTTATAATAATCATAAATTAGACAAACAAGAGAAAAAATTTTATAAAATAAGACGTTGGAGTTTGTTGGGATATGATGTGGAAAATCTTTTGCCGAAAAAAATTTTAAGTTGTGATTTTGAAAAATTAGGCGGTGGATTATGTTCAATTAAACTTAGTAAAATTTTTAAAAAGATATGTCGGAAATAAATTTTACAAAAGAAATCAAGAAAGATTGTTATGCTATTAAAATTATAGCTAAAGAAAATGGTGAAACAGCCGGACGGGCTTATCTTTATATTATTTATAATGATTTACACGATAAGCCGTATGGTTTATTGGAAGATGTTTTTGTTGAAGAAAAATTTCGCGGTCGTGGTTTAGGTTCGCAACTGCTTCATCAGATTATATCCGAAGCCAAAGAGCGCAAATGTTATAAATTGATTGCCGACAGCCGATATGAACGTGCGAAAGTTCACACTTGGTACGAAAAGGAAGGTTTTAAAAAATATGGTTTTGAATTTCGTTTTGATTTTTTCGTTTTAGAATGATTAATTGAAAATTAAAATTTTAATTTGTTAGATTTATATTTATATAATTATAAAAAAATATGCTTTGCGGATATATTAAAAAAGTTCAGCCAAATATTTTAACCGCCTGTCCTGATGAAGATTATGCTTTATTGGATGCCGGCGAAGGAGAAAAATTAGAGCGTTATGGCCGATATGTTTTGTCTCGCCCCGATCCACAAGCTTTGTGGAGAAAACATTTGTCGGAAAAAGAATGGCTGAAAGCCGATGCGGTTTTTTTACGCGACGGCCGCTCAACCGAATGGAAATTAAAACCCAATACGCCGGCAAAATGGCCGATTAAATTTGGCGGTTTGCAATTATGGATTAAACCGACCGCTTTTAAACATACCGGATTATTTCCGGAACAAATCAGCAATTGGGATTGGTTGGGTGAAACTATAAAAAAATCAAAAAGAGAATTATCAGTCCTTAACCTGTTTGCTTACACTGGCGGCGCTACTTTAGCGGCTGCTCAGGCCGGGGCGAAAGTTTGCCATGTGGACGGTTCAAAATCAGCCATTAGTTGGGCGAGAGAAAATGCCGAATTATCAGGTTTAGGTGAAAAACCGATTAGATGGATTTTAGATGATGTGGTGGCTTTTGTTAAAAGAGAAATAAAACGCGGACATAAATATGATGGAATAATTTTGGACCCGCCGGCGTTTGGGCATGGTCCGGAAGGGGAGATGTGGAAAATTGAAGAAAATCTTTTGGATTTGTTGGATTTGTGCAAGAAAATTTTATCAGATAAGCCGGCTTTTTTTCTGATTAATGGTTATGCGGCAGGTTATTCAGCTATCGCTTATGAGAATGCTTTGAGAGGAATTATTTCGGGTGGTGAATTAGAAATTGGCGCTTTGACTATTGCTGAAGAAAAAAATGACCGGTTGTTGCCTTGTGGTATATTTGCAAGATGGCATTGTTAGTAATGGGCAGATTAAGCAAATAAACAAATTATTTATATACGAAAAAAAACGGTCGCAAGACCGTTTTTTGGTTTTTTAATTTAGTTAATTTTAGCCAAATTAAACCATTGACAAAATCATCAAAATATGATTTAATACACCGTTCTTTAACAAACTCCGCATTTTGCGGAAAAACCCGGCCACTGGGAACAGTGGCAGAAATAAAAAGGAGGAAAAGTCCATGTCAAAGCGTGGAACGGTCCCCCCGAGTCAGAAGCAGACGGCAGAGTTTCACTCAACCGTCATTATCGCTCTGCCCGAGCTCACACCCGAGCAGATGCAGACCTGGATCGGCAAGAAGAAGGTCTTGCAGAAGAAGTTCCGCGAGCTGTTCATCGGCGCGACCGAGGACAGCGACATCGCCTGGTCCGACGAGTGGACCCGCTTCTATCAGGAAGTCTTCGGTCTCAAGGTGAACCTGGCGGATGTCGTCCTTCCGCCCGAAACCGAAGGTTTCGGCTGGACGCTGGCCATCGCCAAGGAGCTCGGCGACAACCCGATCAACACGGCCATGGCCGCTTGCCGGAAGCTGTTCGGAAACAAGGTCTGGCAGTACGCCGACGACATGGACAAGTCCGTCCCGACCAACGACCGCGACCCCCGACGCGACGGTTCCTACGCCATCCGCGTCAGGGACAGAGTGGAAGCCGACGAGGAGAACAAGAATCTTTCGGCCAACACTGTCAAGTCGCGCAACATGGTCACCGTGACCCTACTGGAGCGCATCGTCCTGGAGCTGTTCCACTTCTGGAAGACCGGCAAACACCTGGACATCCAGAACATCACCCTCTGCTCCGGTTCGCGCGACTCCGATGGCGATGTTCCGAGGTGCTGCTGGCGCTTCGACGAGTTCGGGGTCTGCTGGGGCAGCCTCGGCTACTGCCGCGACAACTTGCGTTCGCGTTCCGCAGTTATCTAACCCTTTTCCTTCGCTCTTTAAATCTTCGCCCCCTTGCGTCTTGCGCAAGGGGGCTTTTTCGTATAAAATGATTTTAGTTAGTATTATCATATAATATGTCAGTAAAAGTTTTATACGAAGATAATCATTTAATTGCGGTGTTTAAGCCATCTGGTGTTTTAGTTCAAGGCGATAAGACCGGCGATGTTTGTTTAATGGATGAGGTTAAAGAATATTTGAAAGAAAAATATAAAAAACAGGGTAATGTTTTTCTTGGTTTATTGCACCGGTTGGACAGGCCGGTATCGGGAATAATTTTGTTTTCCAAAACCAGCAAGGGCGCTTCGCGGTTATCTGAACAAATTCGTAATCATAAAATTAAAAAAGAATATCAAGCGTTAGTGGAAGGAAATTTGAAAAAATCAAAAGATATATTGATAAATTATCTTTTACATGATGAAAAAACAAACAAGACGCAAGTTTTAAACAAAGAGAAAACAGGCGCACAATATGCAGAGTTAGATTATGAAGTATTGGAAAAACGTAAAAAGAATACTTTGCTTAAAATCAATCTGAAAACCGGACGGCATCACCAAATTCGCATCCAATTGTCACAGATTGGACATCCGATTGTTGGAGATAAAAAATATGGCGCTAAAACGCCATATCAAGAAGGACAAATCGCTCTTTGCGCTGTTTCATTGACTTTCCAAACCGCTACCGGAGGCGAGACCAAAACTATTACTACCGAGCCGTCATTTTAAGATATTTTTTTCTTTTCTTTTTTGAAAATTTCTCAATCGCGTATCTCAATGTGGTGCGCGGTATTTTTTTATAATGAATTTTGAGAAATCGTTCTAAAGTTGTTAAATTTTTTTTTCCAACTTCCCTCAGCATCCAACCAACCGCTTTGTGTATCAAATCATGTTTGTCAGTTAATAATATTTCAGCAAGTTTAATTGTGTCGTTAAATTGTCCGGTGCGAATGAAAGCAAAAGTTGAGATGATAGCAATTCGCCGTTTCCAAATGTTTTTTGACTGCGCCAGTTTGTATAATATTTTCCGGTCGTGATTTAAAAGCCACTTTCCGGCAATATTCGGCGCGGATAAATCCACCAAGTCCCAATTATTAATATGTATTATATTTTTGAGATAAAAATTATAAATATTTTTTTGTTCATTTTTATTCGCTTTGACAAATTGCATGGTTAAGATAATTAAACCAAGCAGACGTAATTCATGATGAGGATTGTCTAAAAATTTTTGTATATCTTTTAGATTTGTCGATTGATAATATTTTTTTGCCATTATCCGCTGTTGTGGCACGGTGATACCCAGAAATTTATCACCGGCGCCGTATTGCCCCTTTTTTGTTTTAAAAAAATTGGCCAAAATTTTGGCTTTTTCTTTATTTGACAGCCGCCTCATTTCTTTTTCTATTATTTTTACGGTCATGTTGCGTTTTATTTATGTTTGGTGTAAAATCTAAAATTAGTATAAACTTAATTTGTTTTGAACGCAAGATATGATAAAAAAGATTATTGATTTACATATTCATTCCAAATATTCGCGAGCTTGTTCGCCTGAGTTGGAATTACCAAAAATTGCTGCCAGTTGTCTTGTTAAAGGAATAAATATTTGCGCCACTGGAGATTTTACTCATCCGCTATGGTTCAATCACATTAAGGACAGTTTGGAAGAAATTGGTAAAAGCGGATTATATCAATTAAAAAATGGAACGGAAAATTTCAAATTAAAAATGGTTAAATTTATTTTATCTACTGAAGTAGCCTGTATTTATAAACATAAGGATAAGTGCCGGCGATTACATTTGGTTATTTTGGCGCCAAATATCGCCGCGGTGGAAAAATTTAATATTGAATTGATTAATCGTGGAGTGAATTTGAAATCAGACGGACGGCCGATTATGGGTTTGTCGGCCAAAGAAGTGTTGAAAATAATTTTGGCGATTGATGAACGGTTTCTTATGATTCCGGCGCACGCTTGGACACCATGGTTTTCTGTTTTTGGATCAAAATCAGGTTATGATACATTAGAAGATTGTTTTGAAGAATTAACCCCGCATATTCGCGCCATTGAAACCGGTTTATCCAGTGATCCGACAATGAATCACCGCTTGTCTAAATTGGATAACATTATTTTAGTGTCAAATTCAGATGCTCACAGTTTGGAAAATTTGGGACGTGAAGCGAATATTTTATCATTTGAAAACGAAAAAGATATTTCTTTTGATGAAATCAAACGAATAATTATTTCTGGCGACAGAAAAAAATTTTTATCAACTATTGAATTTTATCCAGAGGAAGGAAAATACCATTATGACGGCCATTTAGTTTGTGAAGTTTGCTTATCTCCAAAAGAAACAAAAAAACAAAAATATCTTTGCCCGAAGTGTAAAAAAAAATTGACAGTTGGCGTTTTGCACCGAGTTGATGATTTAGCTGATCGTGAAGAAAATAAAATACAGAAAAATAAATTTATTCCACATCGTTATATTGTTCCTTTGAGAGAAATTATTGCCAAAGTTTTTGAAGTTGGTGTAAAAAGCAAAAAAGTAAACATTGAATATCAAAGTTTGATTAAAAATTTAGGCAGTGAGTTTAAAATTTTATTAGAATCAGATATTGCGGAAATTAATAAATTTTCCAGTGATAAAAATATTGTTTTGGCCATAAGTAATATGCGCTCCGGTAAAGTTACAGCTCGGCCGGGTTATGATGGAAAATTCGGACAAATAGATGTTTTAGCAAAAGTTTCCCATAAAATCAGGCAAATAAATCTATTTTAAATTTAAATAAAAACCCCCCGCTATTAACGGGGAGTTTTAAAAATCTTATCTTTTTTTCTTTTTGGCAACTTTTCTTTTTTTAGCAACTTTCTTTTTGGCTACTTTCTTTTTTGCCACTTTTTTTACAACTTTCTTTTTGGCCACTTTTTTCTTGGCGGTTTTTTTCTTAGCCATAAAGCACCTCCTTTCAAATCTGCTTAAAGCAGATAGTTTTTATTTTTTCCAATCATGATGATGGAAAAAATGCTCAAGAGATTTATGAAAACAAGCATTGTCACACAAACCTTTTGTCAACCTATTTGTATTATAGAACATATTTTTAAAAAGATAAAGGGCAAAAGGGAAAAGTTATTCACACCCTAGTCATAATTTGATTTTTTAAGATATTTTGATTAAGAAAAAAATGTTAAAATATGGTATAATTAATTCAGAATCAAATTAACCCCAATTATACGACTATTTTAAATGAAGAAATTAATTTTTTGGAACAACCGGCATTGTCGCAGAATAAAAAAATAAAAACAGATGATTTTCAAGTAACGATTTTGCCGTCAATTGCTTATGGACGCCCTCGTCTTAAGAGAGTTTTGTTGTTTCTTTTGTCTAATGCCGCCGCGCGTCTATTGATAGTTTTGCTTTTAGGCGTGGCGATTGTTTTTGTGTGGTCATGGTTGAATTATAAATACGCGGAAAAAGAATTAGAAATTCAGCAAGCTAATTTATCTCCTCAAGCGCAAGTTATACAAAAAGAAACAGGTAATCTATTGGAACGTTTGGGACGGCATATGTTTTTACCGGTTGATGAAAAACCGGTAGTAGCTTCAATTGTTGATGCTAAGGTATTGGCTCAATCAAACGCTTTTTATAAAAATGCGCAAAATGGAGATAAAATTATTGTTTATGTTAATTCCCAATTGGCAATTATTTATAATCCGATCGCTGATAAAATTGTTAATGTCGGACCATTAATTGATGAAGAAGTGATACAGGAAGTGTTGGTTGTGGAAATAAGGAATGGAACAAAAATTTCTGGTTTGGCGGAAAAATTATCCGGACAGTTAAAAATCGATTCCAGTTTCGATGTGTTAAGTATCAGTTATGCGGAAAAAAGAAATTATCAGAAAAATATTTTGATTGATTTAAGCGGTGGCTCTAAAAAAGATTTAATTAAAAAATTGGAGAGTATATTGGGTGTTTCTGCTGTCACCACTACGCCGGTTGGCGAAAAAAATTCAAAAGCTGAAGCAGTTATTATTTTGGGAAACAAATAAAATTAAGTTAAGTATTTTTTGCGGCCATTTTGGCTGTTTTTTAATTAAATATTTAATTTTAGTTGTGGACGACACCCCTCTTGACAAATTATTTCAAATATGCTATAATGTTTTTTGTAGTCCCTTTTGTGTAGTTGTGTTTCAACAAATAGGCGCCAAAAATGGAGGAAGAATGTTTCGTCGGCTGAAAAAGTGAGCGTTTAGCAATGACGCAATAACAAAAATCATTGCTGGGTAATAGACGCCCGTTCGAGCTGAAATACTCGGACAAACCAAATCGGCGAAATCGACCAGTAAGTGCCTTATAAAACGGCGCAACATGGTCAACCTCAAACACAGGAGAAAAAATGCAGCTGAAAGCTCTCAACTAAAACGCCAAGCGCTGGCGTGGTAACATAAATAAGCGCAATAACACACGAAAAACACTGAGAAACACAAAATGTTCTTTGGAGGATTGGCGGTGACACAAGTCACCGCCTTTTTTATTTTAAAAACCGCTATGTAAACACATGGCGGTTTCTTAAGATAAATTAATTTTTCATCTTACAATCAAAATCCAACTATTTTATTTGATCCGATTTTTGTTTTTATTAACAGCATAATTTTTTAATTTGTGCCCCCAGAGAGAATCGAACTCCCATCCTCAGGTTCGAAGCCTGATATTTTATCCATTAAACTATAGGGGCATTTAAAACCCTGAACCGTTTTATTCCAGTTCAGGGTTTTGTGGGTCGCCAGGGATTCGGACCCTGGACCTTGTCCTTAAGAGGGACCTGCTCTACCAACTGAGCTAGCGACCCATTATATCGGATCTCCTTCTTTTCTTTTAATAATATGCTTACTGGTACTTTTCCAATTTTTAATTTTTAAACCCATTTCCGCCGCTTCTGTTTGCGCTTCTTGTTTACTGCTGCCTTCGCCAACAGCGATTAATTCGTTGTCAAAATAAACTCCAACTTTAAAAATTTTCGCATGATCAGGACCCTCCTCACTTAACACTTTGTAGTTAGGTGTGAAACCGATTAATTCCTGAGCCGCTTCTTGTAAACGGCTTTTTGCATCCATATATAGACCATTTTCTAAAATATAAGGCAATTTTGTCAATACACATTGGCTGATGAATTTTTTGGAAGCTTCATAACCGCCATCTAAATAAATAGCTCCGGTTAATGATTCAAAAGCGTTTGCCATAATAATATCCCGAGCTTTGGTGCCGGCATCTTTTTCTTCTCCCCGACTCATAAATAAATAAGGTTCTAAACCTAATTCATAAGCAATTCCGGACAACAATTTTGCATTGACTAAGGCGGCGCGCCAATTGGTTAATTCGCCTTCCGGATTTCCAAATTCATTAAAAAGATATTCGGTTACCACCAACTCTACCACCGCATCGCCTAAAAATTCCAAACGCTCATTATTGCCCAAAGGGAAATCATGATGTTCATTTAAAAAAGAACGGTGAACAAAAGCTTGAATTAAAAAATTAATATTTTTAAATTTTAAACCCAATTTTTCTTCTAAAGAAGAAAAATTTTTCTTTTGCACTTCAGGTTTATCAATGATGTTCATATATTATTTATCATGTTTTTCCATTGGTTCTTCATCTTGCGGTTCTAAATTTTTAAAAACCGAACCAAGCACGCCATTTACAAATTTTCCAGATGAATGTCCGCCGTAACTTTTAGCCAACTCAATCGCTTCATTAATGGCGACTTTTGGTGGCACTTCTTTGGCAAAAATCAATTCATACAAACCAAGTCGTAAAATGTTGCGATCCACATTGGTAATTTGTTCAATTGGCCAATCTGGCGCATATTCTGAAATGATTGCGTCTATTTTTTCTGAATTGTCAATCACGCCATTTACCAATTTTATGGTAAAATCTTTTTCTTGCAAACCGTCGCCGAATTCATTTAAATTGTGTTCCATAATGCCGGACAGCTGATCAATTTGTCGGCCGCGAAAATCCCATTCAAACAAAGTTTGTAAAGCGATGCTTCTTGCTAAATGACGATTGGACATAGAAAAAAATTTAAAATGCAAAAATTAAAAAGTTAACCCGTGACAAATTTTATTATTTTTTGCCTTTTGTTTTAACTTTTAATACTTGACGGCCTTTATAAGTGCCGCAAAAATTACAAACATGATGCGCTTTAACCGGCTTTTTGCATTTTGGACAAGTATTATGAGACGCTTCGTCCAATGCAAAGTGCGCAGCCCGTCGTCTTTTGTGAGATGAAGTTCTGCGATGTCCTGGTAAACCCATATGATTTAGATATTAAATATTAAATTAGAATTGGGTTCATTATAACATAAAAAAATGGTTTTGGCAAGAGGTTAATGAAGGGCTTGACAAAAGTTTGAAAATGTGGTATACTACTTTGTTATGAAATAATGAACGAAAGAGGAATAATGGCTTAAATTAGACAAAATAACAGTTTTTGCTCATTAAAAATAAGGGTTTTGCGTTCAAAAAAGGGCTGAATGTGCTAGAGATTCCAGTTTTTGGCTGAATCTATTGAAAAGTTTTAAAGTACCAGTCCTTTTTTGAGCGCATTGCTCAATCATTTTCCCTGACCCGCAGGGTAAGGCGGGATTTTTTGGAGGATACCATGTCTACCGAGAAGCAGAATGTTCAGGGTTCCGAGAAGTCGAAGTTCGAGCAGGTGACCTGTGTCGCTTGCGGGAAGTCGTTCGACGGCGACCCCGACCGGATGTGGCTGATGCCGCTCTCGGTCATCGAGCAGTCCATCCGCAAGGTCGAGGGTTTCGAGCGCTGGGCCAGACCGGAGGACCTGAAGAAGCACGCCATGTGCGGCCAGTGCGGCCACCTGGTGCGCGAAACGGGCGGCAAGACCTACAGGCTCTCGGCCACCATGAAGATCGTGGTCGAGCGCAAGGTCAAGGCCGAGGAAAAGCGTCGGGCGAGGGCGGAGGCGAATTCCGTGGCAGAGCGCGAGGCAGCGAAGGTCAAGATCGGCCAGCTCTACAACCTCGAACTCAGCCAGGAACGGAACAAGGGCCGCTTCACCGGCAAGAAGAAGGTGAAGGTCGACCGCGCGGAAGAGTGCGGCGACGACACCAACGACGGCCAGGAGTAGTTCTATTCCACAAGGGCGCGCGCGGCGGAAACGGTCGGTATTCAAGAATCTCTTGACGAAAGAGTGTGTAGCTCTCGCAAAAAGAGATTGAATGAGGTGTGTTAGTGCCTTTCCTCTGACGTTCTTTACATCACCGGCCACATAACCCGTGGCACTATGATCGTGTACGATCCGAATTCTCAACGTAATTGAGATGCGATGACCGGGCGCATGAACCCCGGTCTTTTTTTTATTCAAAAATTATTTTTCAAGGTTGGTTTCTCTGTGTATCTTTACAAGTTGCCGCAAAAGATGTATAGTTCAAGGTGGATTCATTGTTAATTCTGGATAAAGACAAGCGAACAAAGGAGTCCATAATGCGTTCTTTCAAAAAAATATGGATTTGGGGACAAATAGTTTCAGCTGCCATTTCAGTCGTTTACGGAATTGTTAATATTATAGCCGGCATTATTTGTTTTTTTTATCAAGAAACTGTCATTACCATTATTTCTTCCGGTTTGTATCAAAAAGCTGTTTCAGTAATTAGCGACATTTATCCGTCTCTTTATTTTCCGATGTCTAATGCGGATACAATGCAAATTTTTCTTGTGATTGAATCAATCGTGATGGGAGTATTTAATCTTTGGTTGGCTTGGTTGATATGGAAAAAAATCGGTAAAAAATTTTTTAAACCCCATTTTACATAAAATTATGGCGCGTTTTTGGAAACAAGCGCGCCTTTTTGTTACTCGTTAAATTTGAAGTTTACCATTGATTTATTCATTGTTTTACGGTAAAATACGGTAGATTATACTTATGGAAATTAAAAAAATAGATAATAAAGAGACTTGGAATAATTGGTTGAAAAAAATTTCTCAGCCGTCTTTTACCCAATCATTTGAGTGGGGTGATATTTTGTTGCAAGAAGGAAAAGAAGTGGAAAGATTAGTTTTGGTGGATAATGGAGAAATTGTTGCGGCAGTTTTGATTGAGTATCATAATTTGCCGTTTGGTTGGCGTTATGCGTTTTGTCCGAAAGGGCCGGTGGTAAGTGAAAAATTAAAAACTGAAATTTTAAAAGTTTTTCAGTCTGCAGGTAGTTATTTAAAAGATAAAAAATGTTTATTTTTTAGATTTGAATTAGATAATGATTTTAAATTTACTGTTTCTGATTTATTGCTTAAAAAAGCGCCAGATATTAATCCGCGAGCGACAGTGATTTTAAATTTAAAACAGAGCGACGAAGAATTGCTTGCAAAAATGCATTCCAAAACCCGCTATAATATTAATTTAGCGGAGCGTAAAAATTTGCGGGTGAGCGAAGAAAAAAATTTTTTAGTTTTTATAAAATTAATGTCAGACACGGCTAAACGCGACGATTTCCGTTTGCATCAAATGGAACATTATAAAAAAGTGTTAGCTTCGCCGCTGACAAAACAAATTACAATTTATAATGACGAACAGGCGATTGCGGTGGGTGTGTTTGTCGGTTTTGGCAATACCTTTACATATTTGTACGGCGCTTCTGACTATGATAGTCGTCAGTTGATGGCGCCATATTTAATACAGTGGCAGGGAATAAAAATAGGACGGGAATCCGGGTATGATTTTTATGATTTTTTTGGTATCGCTCCAACCAAAGAAGCAGATGGAGAATTTAAATATGACAAAAAACATCAGTATGCCGGTGTAACTAGATTTAAGTTAGGATTTGGCGGTTTACCAAAAGAAAGCGCCGGAACAATAGATATGATTTTATTGCCAACGAAATACAAAATATATAAATTAATGAGAAAAATCAGAAGAATATTTTAAACCGTCCTCGTAGTCCAATGGATAGAATATCTCCCTCCGAAGGAGAAGATGCGCGTTCGATTCGCGCCGAGGGCACAGAAGTCTTGACTTTTTCTCTGAAATATAGTACAATGCGTCAGTAAAGTTTTAATGGCCCCATCGTCTAATGGTTAGTGCCGATGTAAAATCGGCATCCCGACCTTGCGTCGGGAGACACCATATTAAATATGTCTTTTACTTACATCTTAAAAACTTCTTGTGACGATTATTATATAGGAAGTACAGATGATATAACACAAAGATTAAAGGCACACAATGCTGGAAAAGTAAAAAGCACCAAAAGTAAATTGCCGATCAGATTAGTTTTTAAGGAATACTATCATACAAAATCAGAAGCCCAAAAGAAAGAATATAAAATAAAAAATTGGAAAAGTAAAAAAATGATAGAAAAATTAATAGAACTTGGCCCCATCGTCTAATGGTTAGGACACCACGCTTTCAATGTGGTAATACGGGTTCGATTCCCGTTGGGGCTACACAATTGGACAGGTTCAAGTGACCGAGAGGGTTCTTGAACGTTTGGTCATCAAAAAGACGGCTTCTGGCCGTCTTTTTGATTAAATTTATGTTACCATTTTACTCTAGTTTAGAAGTGTCCTATTCTGTCTTTGTTTTCAAGAGCACACACTATTTTACCGTAAGTTCCTCTCTCTCGCGAATCATTATAATATGATCCTTCCAGCCTTTGAATATCATCTTTAAGCAAATTAAGCATTGCACAACCTTCATGCATTCTCATGTCAATATCCGTAGACATTGTGCGAGGAGTATTTCTGTATATATAATTTAACGTCCACCCACCGTGTTCATTTTTTATCAGATTAGCCAGCGCACTGTATGAAGATGATCTCTCTGTAAATAGACTCAAGGAAACATTCAACAGTGTCTGTCTTATTTCGATCACTGTCGGATATTTTTGTCCACCATTAACGCTTGATTCGATTTCGCCACGATAGCGACCATTTATGTTGGGTACCCGGTGAATAAATTTAAATGGCCAGATTCGCCAAAGTGCAGACTCGTAGATAAAAAAGAGAAATACTATGATAACAATAGTAGTGGGTGCTTGAATTACGCCCCACACTGCCAGTTGTTTTATTGCGGACCAAGATGCTTGTTCAAGACCTGATTGCAGCAGGTTGGCCAACCAGACTGCAGGTATCAAGGCGACGAGTACAAAGTAAATATAAAATTTAAAATTAATTTTCATACTTTAAATGTTAAATGCTCTTTTCCAGTTTTCAGTAGCTCCAATCACCGTGGTCTCTCTTAACGCATGCAGGACATAATTATTAGACTCTTGAAGCCGCTGCAAAAATTGATTTCTCTCAGAGGTACCCCAATTTGCTCCGATATCTTCCTGACGACAAACACTTGGCAAACGCATTGGTAAAACATTACACTGGCAAAGTTTTTGTATTATTGCGTCAGCAATAATATAAAAACCAATCCCGTAGTCATCTCTAAAATTGCTTGTTTCAACATCATGAACCAGGGCCTCGGTCTTGAAGGAAGATATTATGTTATTATCCGGAAAATGGTTTTTCACCCAATTTTTAAACATACGCACTACGGGTTTGTATTTTCCGTCGGTAAGATCATTTTTTTGGATGCCATTCTCATAATGATCGCGGGGATAATTTATTTTTTCTCGTCCATCCCGAAAAGAATAAACAGCAATCGGATCAACAAGATGATCTTGGCCGATCTGGACAGCAGGAACGACGTCGGCATTAAAAGTGCCTCGTATTTTTATACACTTATCACCGCGTGTAACAGTCCAAGTATATCTTGTTTGGCTTCTTAATTTTCGTTCAATCTCTGAAAAAATATCCTCCCAAGGTATTGATTGTTCAAAATGCATGGAAGAAAAAGTTCCGCTATAAGTAGTCAAACGAACAGCAACAATATCGACGTCATTTATATCTGAAATTGCCGTATCATTTTTGTAGGAACCTTGAAGAAAAGTGTGATGGGTATTACTAAGCAATTCCTGGATATAATTTTGAAGATTCGCAACCTGAGTAGTCTTCGTTGGTGATGGTCCTTTGACAAGGGGTTCGATTAAGTCAGATGGAATATTATGAATAGGCATAGTTTAATAATTTAAGGTTTAAGTTTATTATTTTATGAACAGTTTTTTAATATGTGCACTAATATATTAAAATCTGGTATCCTTGGTGTTGTGCGGATCGTTCCCGTAAGAGTCCGAGTCACGAATTTTTCCGTGTCGATCATGGATAACAACTTCGGCACGTTGATTGATTGCAATTTCTCGAGCAATTTCAATTGCTTCACCTTGCGTTTGTGTGTGTGCCGTATCTCTATTATTACCAGCACCCCGCACTGCCCACCCGTCGTCACGTCGGACAACATGTTGTTGATTCTTTGTCATATTTTTGAGCTTTGTTTAACATAACCCCGATTGGCGGGGATATTTCTGTTAGAAATAAATTTTGAATATATTCTGACCTTTTAGTCCTTTAAGGATACGCCGGCATTGACTTATTGTAAAGCCTAGGTTATGATTACATTATGTAAGCTGTACTTACACATGTTGCTTCCAGTAACAAATTGTAAGTTATGCTTACACTCCGTCCACATTGTTTAATTGCACTTAGTAGGTTATAATAAATATGAAAAATAAAAGTACCGAAAATGAAATTAAAAAAGAAATTGGCGAAAACATCAAACGGATTAGGAGAAGTTTGCGTACATTCCTTAGTGCAGAAGTCATTGCAAAGAAATTAGGAATAAGCCGTGTCGCATTTACTCAAATTGAAAATGGTCAAAATCATGTTACTGCCGTTACACTTTGGAAGTTGGCAACAATTTTTGGTTGCGACTTCAAAGATTTTTTCCCCACCATTCCGCAAGGTTTTGCTCTTAGTCAGAAAGACACTCAAGCTATTGGAGCAAAAGACAAGCACGCTCTTGATTGGGCTGTTAAACTCTTTGGAACTATAAAAAAGTAACTATGTCAAGCATTATTATTCAGGCAAAGGTTCGAAAATTGCTTACTGATTTTGATGTGTCTCGGGCTCCTGTACCTGTTGAACAAATTGCCCAACAATTAGGTATTCAAGTTAGCTATGCACCCAGTACCGAATATTCTGGTATGCTTATTCGTACTGAAAGTGGAGAAGTTCTGATGGGAGTTAGCAGTGACGAAAGCCCCACAAGACGACGTTTTACAATTGCACACGAATTAGGACATTTTCATCTAGAAAAAAATAAGGTATCTATAGATTATAGAGGTAATTACCATGGATCAGATAAACCAGCATCGGAAAAAAATGCAGATGACTTTGCCGCTAACTTATTAATGCCCCGATCATTTTTATCTAAAGATTTTCATCGAATATCTGGTGGAAAGTTGTTCTTAGAAGATCAACTTGTGGCTTTGGCAGAACTCTATCAAGTTAGTCGCGAAGCGATGATGTGGCGACTAAAAAATCTTAATCTGACTCCGTAAATGGTTTTATCTGTTGTTTAAATATATAATTTTGTCTTTGAGTTTGAGGAGACTTTTTAAATTAGCTAACAATTCTCGTTTCTCAAACAACTGCCCTTCTTTTAATATATACTTCGCATAATTTTTCATGTCAATCTGTTTTTGTTGTTCCTGTTCAGTGTCATTCAACCCAAGTACGCCCATTCTAAATTTATGATAGCGTTCAATTTCCTTCTCAACTTTTTCTTTCATTCCGAGTTCGTCTAAAGACAGAGTGTCAACAAGCCCCAATATTTGTTCTATCAGGTTGTCTTCTCTGATATATTCGGCCTTACAATTTTTATCTTTTCCCTTGCAACATCCATAGTAAACATAACGGTGCACATTGCCGTTTTTTTGTCTTTTAAATTTTTCATCGGCAGTAATTCCCGATCCACAGAGGCCGCAGGTAATAAGTTTGGTGAAGGCGAATTCCTTACCCTGTGTTTTGCCTGTTTGGTAGTCCAACATTCTTTTTTGCACTTGTTCAAAAAGTTCTTTGCTAATAAGCGGTTCATGCACCCCCGTGTACCAATTGCCGCTTTTTCTCGGATATTCAAACGCGCCGTAGAAAAAGCTGTTTCTAAGTACCAGATATATATTACTTAATGAAAGAAATTTGTCCGTTCTGGTTTTGAATTTCAGATCATTTTTAAGCCAGCCATAAATTTGTCTTCCGCTCCATCCTTCATAGGCCACTTTTTCAAATATCTTTTTTATTATCGGCGCGCGGATAGGGTCTAATATCACCTGACATTTGCGATCTATTCGTTTTTCATTTAGATAACCCACTGGAGCGATGCCTGGCCAGAGACCCATCTCTACTCTATTACGCATTCCTCGTTTGATGTTCATTCCACGATTATCATTTTCCAGTTTGGCTTGGCTGCCCAAAATCATCAGTAAAAATTTTTCGTTCGGAGAGTTGGTAAATTTTTGACCGTAAGTTCTAATTTCGTGGAGCAGTCCTTGATCCATCAAATCTACCAACACTCCAAGATCACCGGCATTTCTGCTTAATCGATCTGGTGCCCAGGTTAATATCCCTGTGAATACCCCTTTGCGGATGTCCTCAATAAGATGATTATAGACAGGTCTTTGTCCGGAGGCCTTTGCCGAATGGCTTTCCCGCCGAATCTCTGCTATTGGCAGACTGTCTCTTTCGGCTATCCTGATCATTTCTTTAATTTGGCTATCTATAGATAAGGCCTGTTTTTCGTCCGCCTCTAATGATTTTCTCGCATAAAGGCAGTAACGTGTTGGTATCACTTCAATTGGCTTGGCATTCATGGCTGATAGTGGTCTTTCAATAACCGTTTGATTTGCTCTAAATTGCTCCATATTGTTGTAAATTAATTGTTATTATCCTTACAACATTAATGACGCAACCCCTCTAGGGAGTCCAAGACGCTCTGTAGGTAAACTGTTGATAACTCAGCTTCGCACAAATCCCATTCTAAGCTACTATGGACTGGACTTTTAGCCATTCTTGGGTTAAAATGTAATTGACAATTTAAGGCCTAAACCTCGGCTTTTGCTGGGGCATGGTCAAAAAACTCAAAGAAGACACTGATCCCCACGATCAGCTATTCTTCTTTGAGTCATACTTGGAAACGAGTATGGGGCCGCAAGGCTCGGCTGGCGTGGGGTTTAGTGTTTGAATACCAACCTCACAGAGGTTGTTTTTTATTATTATTTAAAAAATATGTTCAATTTCGTTAAAAATTTTTTAACAAAACGGGAAGGTAAAAATAAATATGGTAAAATGCTCGTAGATTTTTTGTCTGATGGAAAATTAGACGACAGAGAAAAAGAGGAACTTAAAAAGTTATCCAAGGAATATGGTCTTGAAGCACAAGAATTGTTAAGTGCTCACAAAAAAGCAAGTTCTTTAACATTCAAAAATATAATTAGTGACAGTAAAATTACTGAAGACGAAAGAAAGTCTCTAGAAGAATTGATGAATTATTTTGGTATAAGCCAAAAAGATTTTGACTTTGATCAAAAAGCTTTCAACAAATTTTATGCACTGGGTCTTATTGATAAGGGCATCATGCTGGAAATTCAACAACATGATGTTGATATTATTTTTAAAAAAGGTGAGGTATTACACTGGGGTTGCCCTGCTGTAATAAAAAAATATAAAAGAATTGCAAATAGAATAAATTATGGTGGTCTTACCGGTTCTATAAAAATTATGAAGGGGCTCAGATATAGAGTTGGGTCAATTGGATATTCAACAGCATCGAATGAACATTTGATTACCGAAGATGTTGGAATTTTTTGGCTCACAAATCAGAGAGTAGGATTCAAGGGAAACAGAAAGAACTTTTCTTTTCCTTATTCAAAAATTCATGTTTTTGAATTAACACAAGTGGGACTGTTGTTTTCCAAGGAAGGTAAGGAAATTCCTTATATTGTAGGTTTGGATGATTATGACGTCCCATGTATGATGATTTCACATATTTTAAATAATAATAAAGAATGAATTTATATATAAAAAATATTTACTATGAAAATAAATCACATTTGCATCGCCGGTTTCAAAGAAAAGATAAACAAAATCACAAAAAAAGAAATATTTTTAAAAATGTTCGGGATTATCTTAAGTACTGCCATTGCTACGTTTTTGATAATTGTTGTGATTTTATATTTTAAAACACCAACAATAACAATTTTGGAACCGCAAAATGATTCTTCCGTGCAAACAACCACTATCATGGTAAAAGGAACAGTTAATCTCGCTACCACCAAACTTCTCGTTAATAATCATATGGTTGAAATTAAACGTGGCAAGTTTAATTATAAATGGTTCCTTACCGAAGAAAAAAATATCTTACATTTAGTTGCTACCAACGAAAACAGCAACAAAACAATTGAATCGGTTTTAAATATTAACCGAATTATGACCGAGGAAGAAAAGATTGCTTTGGAAGTGCAAAAGAAAGCCGTTCTTGAGGCACAGGAAAAAGCCGAGGAGGAAAGAAAGGCAAAAGAGTTGGCAGAACAAAAAACATGGGAACAATCCAAAGCTGGAAAATTATGTACAAAATATCCGCTGTGGACAAAAGAAGATTGTGAAAACATCGCAAATAGAAAACTTTGGATTGGGATGACATATGACATGTTAGTAGAATCTTCTGGAAGCAAACCAGATTCGGCTCATCTTTCGAATTACGGAGATGGAACACGTTGGCAATGGTGTTGGTATGATTATAATCCATCTTGTTTTTATGATGATAATAATGATGGTATTATTGATGCCTATAATTAAACAAATGGATACATTTTTTATATGCCAAGTTACCTTGCTAAAACCACGGCCGTTTAGGCCGTGGATAGAGGGCATGTCCGTTGTTCCTTTTAGAACAACGGATAAGCGTAGCTTGAAGTGTTAAGAAACCACGGCCGTAAGGCCGTGGAGTTTCATTTTACTTTTTTAGTTTAAAATTATGTTTATTTTACTATGGTTATTTTGCGGCATTACAGCCGCGACAATTGGCGCGAAAAAAGGCGAAGGACTCTTGTCGTTTGTTATAGCATTTTTCTTTGGACCATTCGGAATAGTATTTGCTATTTTATGTAAAGGCAACAGGAAAAATTGTCCATACTGTAAGGAATTAATTAATAAGGAAGCCACACGATGTCCGCGTTGTCAGAGAGAACAATAAAAACATTTTAAACTTTTTTATTCTCTTGAGGTATTGCAGGTGGTTTATTTGTTTGGGGCTTTGAATCCGTGGTGTTATTAGGCATCTTTGCCTCATCGATTTTTTTCTTTTTGTACCATTCCTCGATATATGCTTCATAGTGTAATAATTCGTCTTCTGCTATAGGAGAACCGTCGGCTTTGAGAGGTATTTCTACATCTTTATATTGTTCTTTGAATCTTACCAAGTCCTTTTCATACTCTTCTGTTTCTCTCATCAATATGTCCTCAATGCAAAGCTCATGTTTGCCGGGCATATCTTTTGGTTCTGTTTTGTGCAAGATAACGACATTACTTGTTTGCTTTTGTTTATATCTTTCCGAATTGTGGTTTAGCACAAATTCTATTGATCTTTGATTTTTGTCTTTTATGTTCTGCAAAAGGGCATGCTCGGCCACATCGCATATATTTTCCCGTCCCATGTTTTCGGCCTCGTCGGCTTTATCTTTGAAATTTTTATTCTTTTGTTTCCAGCGGTAATAAGTGGCTTTATCCACTCCAATTTTTAGACAAGACAAATATACATTTCCGAATTTTCGGATTTCATTAAGAAGTTTTTGTCTTGTCTCAGTATCAATCATACTAATTTATTTTTATCGGTTTTTTACCCGTTTCTTTTTCCCAACGTTTCAATATTACTTCCACATAAGTTGGACATTTTTCCATCAAGTAGCATCGGCGGTTCATTTTAATTGTCGCCATCAAGGTGGATCCGCTACCACCAAACGGTTCAACAATGAGGTCACCACGCTTAGTAAGCACCTTGATATACGGGATCAATATCTCAGTTGGTTTAGTTCCGAAGATTACTCCTTGCCCCGATGATTTTTCATCCGCTGCTTTAAATTCTATAAAATCTGTCGGGCAAATCTTTTTGCCTTTTTCATATGATTCCCAGTGTGGTTTACCACCTATGGCGTATAAAGCCGTTTCATATTCGTTTTCAAGCAGTTCGCCCTCATCCTCAATACTAATCTCTTTATTTTCAGTCGCACCGACCATGGCGATGTCGTGCTTGTTGAAGAATCTATATTTAGCTGAGAATCCTTGAACCCGGTTTGGCAGATGCCAGACAATCATATTTTTCACTTTCCAATATTTTTCCATTTCATTCCAAATGGTACGGATGTTCTTCCAATTTTCGTAGCAAACAATCGCAAAGTTTTCTTTGGCGATTTTACTGATGTTATCCATCCATAATTCAGTGAAGTTATCTGGCAACATATCGGTTTCAAGATAGCGTCTGTTTTTCTTGGCGCCGAAGCCGGTAGTTACGCCATCTTTTTGTTTGGTTTTACCTTTTAGATAATCAAGTATGTACGGAGGGTCAGTGAAAACCATGTCGGCTTTTTCCCCATTCATAAGTTTAAGCATATCTGCCTCTATAGTTGAATCGCCACAAAGGATTTTTGATCCGTCTAGTTCATAAATATCTCCTTTCTGAACAGTGATATTTTGAATGTTTAATTTTTCTAATTCTTTTTCAAGATCAAATTGTTCCGTACTCTCTTCTACTGGGAAGATGTTGTCCAAATCTTGACTGTCAAAACCGACATCAGCAAGAAATGCTTCGTCAAATTCGGCTAATAATTCCAGGTCAAATTCTCCGGTGTTTTTATTAAGCCGAAGATTTAACTCTTTTTCTTTGGCAATGTCTGTTATTTGAATATATACTACTGGCACCGTTGTCATACCGAGTTCTTTGGCCACCTCGGCTCTAAAATGGCCACCAATTATGATATTCTTCCTTTCCGGCGCATTATTACATATCACCGGATCAACCATACCGAATCGCTTGATTGATTCTTTTAGCTGATCGGTTTGCTCTTTGGAGTGTTTTCTCGGGTTATACTCCGAAGCCCGAAGTTCATTAATCGGAACTTCGACGATATTTAATTTTTGGTTGTTCATATGTTTATATTTTTTTAATTAATTTATCTTGATTGATTATTCTCGACCTTGTACGCTTTAATTGTCTCATTATGAACCCGTCCCTCGTCCATAGATTTTGGAAAACAAATAAGAGCTAAAATTAGCCCTTATTTTTTGACTTATTAACTCTACTTGGGAGGTACTTCTATTTTTTTAATTTATATAAACCATTAATGCGATAACCACAACCCAATTTAGATTCAATTAATGGTTGTTTTAATTTTAAACGATACTTACTTTTTTTATTTATAATACCAACAGCCTTCCTCACCGCTTCGTTACTTGTTGATTCTATTTTTTCTTTAATTTTGTTAGTTTTTATATAGTCATCACCTAAGGTTTCCAAGATTTTTAAGCGTTTGCCTTCGCTTTTCATGGAGTAGCAATATTTATTTTTTGGATTGCGGTATAAATCGCCGTCAGTTGAAAGTGTTAATAATGTGCGATTATCTTCATTGTTTTTTCCATCAGTTTCTAATATTTGAATAATTTTGTCTAGAGTTAACATGGCTCCGTTAAACATCGGATTGTCAACTCGCATGTCAGAAGAATTTTTGAAGAGCATTTTTAAAATATGCGCCGTTTTCAGATCAATTTTATTTTTTTTAAACAAATCTTGATAGGCTTCATCTAATTTTTCGAAAAACCCTTGTTTTTTAAGGTTTTCAAAAGCATCTTTCTTTATTTGATGCACTTGTTTATATATTTTTAATGCCCTTAATTGATGTGGTAAAATTTTCATATATTTATACTTTACTTTAAACTGAGTTTATTATAAGCTTATAGAAAATAATTCGCAATATGCCACAGACACATTTAGTACAATTACCAAGTTTAAAGGAAATGTTTTTGGGAATTTGGACATGGACATGGGATTTTCTGATATATTTTGGACCGTGGAAAGAAATAATATTTATTGTTATTTTATTATCTTTATATTTACTTTTCGGAAGACCCAAATGGATGAGAAAGATATTAAGATTTTTTACAAAGATATTGATATGAACAATTAAAATAAAAAATAAGATATTACTTCGAATAATAAATATGTATGTATAATGATGTCCTAATAGAGAGGTATGATATAGAGGATCATGTTAAACGTGGAGATGCTCCACAAAAAGACTTTGATTTAATTGATGGATATAAAAAAATGATTTCTCCATATATTTATACTAACATTAAATTGACTGATCATACCGAAAGTATACAAAAGGCCTTTCAATCAAGATTACAAGAATTTATCAGCGCCACCTTACTGCGTTCTATCAAGTTAAAAAATGGAGCAGCTCAGGCTCTTAACAGTATTAATTTTCCATCATACTACGCAATTCTAAAATCTTTTTTAGAAATTCCAGCTTTGATGGCTTATGTAGCTGAATCTCTTTTTGATGGGAAAGATGAAAAGGAAATGTGTACAATAATTAGCAAGATATCAATGGGAACTAGAACAAAAGAAAATGAGATTGTTATGATACCCCATCGTCCAGACAATCAACAAGTAAGTATTTTAACAATGTTTGAAAAGCTCAATAAAATTATGTATGAAATGGATAAGATATCTGGTGTAGCTGGAGACAAAAATAGTATTGCATCTTCTTATTATTCAGATATATGCAATTTTGGTCACCCAAATTACCCTGCCCATCTTTGTGTAGGCCGGATTGATAAGGATGGTGTGTGGAAAGCAAAAGATGATAATATTAATTATCGCAATGAATTGTTTTGGTTCTATATGCCACATTTTTCTAGTGCAATTTCAATTATATACATACTTTGTTCCCAATTAGTTAGACATCCCAAGGTGAAAAATTTTGATATGTTAAATAATCCTCTTTATTTTGATAATTAATATAATAAAAATATTAAAACTGAATAAACTATGAAAAATATTATTAACAAAGATATTATTTCAGTAATAAAGCTTGAATTACATAAAGCCGTAACAGATTTTTTCTTGGCGGAATATTTTTTTGATAAATCTCATTTGGATATTTTACGAAGATATCAAGTTATTTTACGCGATTTTAGTAATCACTATGCTTATTTAGCAATGTTAAGCTTGTGTAAAATATTTGAAACCACAGGAGACACTAATAATATTTTTTATGTGGATAGTCAATTGACCGATCTAGCAGAGCGAGATTTTTATCAAAGACAAGCAAAATCAATAAAGAGTGAAATGGATTTTATTTTTAAAGCCAGACACGAACGAATAGCCCATTCCAGTAGGTCTGGGGGCATTGACCCTACTGTCACTTATGCCACGTATTCTCTTGATGAGAGTAAAAAAATTAAGGAAATTAATGATAAAATTATTGATATTTTTTTTCAACTCAAAAGCAAATTTGGTTTTGATTCAGATGTTGATTATTTGGGCCACGATAAAGTCAATGAGGCACAATTTCTTGTAGATACTTTGATTGAAATGGAAACCAAGAGGGTGTATCAAACAACTTGAAGTACTGTCGCGTTTGTCGCATTTTTTTTAAAATTGTTTAAATTAACCCCGACCGAGAGGGATTATATAGAAGTGGGAGAGACCGCCTTAAAAGCCCCTAATAGCCCGACCTCATTTGGTTCTAGACCGAGATGTTCTACTCTAAAAACTCTGCTTAAATAGCGGGGTTTTTTATATACCTAACAAGAAAAGTTTAACTCCTTGTAGAATAATCAATAACAATGTAGTATTGTTATGTAGCATATTAATTATTAAAGTAAATATTATGACTGGAGAAAAATATAAAATAAGTCCGGACAATGAATCATCATTGAAAAAAGAAAAATATTTTTTAAAAGAGGAAATTATTAAAAAGATTGAATCAATCGCTCAAACTAATGGAATTGAATCCGGTGATTTACAATTAGAGTCAGAAACCGAAAAATATGATAGTGAAGGAAATTTATTATATTTATCAATGCAAGTTACACAAGAACGCGCGCGCGAAAAAAAGTGTGGAAATATTTGGTATTTGTATATGATTAAAGGGGAACACGGACCAATGGGCGCCAGTGAAGCCACTCTTATTATGAAGGCGGATTCAACAATAGAAACACCAAATGAAGTAGATTGGGCGGAAATAGTTTTAGAATATAAAGAGGCGGAAGATAAGTGGATTAAACCATAATTATTTTAATGTAGTAATTTTTGTTATGGTTTTATAAAATAATTTATTGAGTTGTTGCCGCCACAAGATTAGAAATAACAAAACCGGTGATGGCGTAAGCGCGTAAGATTATAATTAAACCAATAACTTCTCCGGCCGTCACTTTCATGCCACCACTGGTTTTTTGTTCATTGCCTCCAGCAGTCATATACATAAAACCTCCAGCAACCACTCCAACTACCGTCACAATACCCAGTAAACCTAAGACTACGCGAATAATTCTGGCGACTGTGGTTCTGACACCGGCGGTGCCTAAACCGGTGGGAGCGCCATATTGAAGACCGAGATCATTGCTGTCTAGAGCGTCGACCACTTGAGGGGTGGTAATTAAAAATATTAAAAATATTAAAATCAAAAATTTCATTAGTAATTTTCTTTTTTGCATAGTTACTTTAAAATTAATAATTAAATTTTTATTATTTGGCATTGACCAAATTGAGTCATTTGAAAGAATTTGTTAATCGTGTTGAAAAGAAGATTTTAAAAGTCAATAAAATTATTGAGAAATCAAAATAAATATTGCGACTGAACTATAAATAAAAACCACCAGCGAACTGGTGGTTTTTTAATAAAGAGCTTATTTAATTGATTCCGCGAATTCTTTCATCAACTGGGAACATTTGTTGAATCCGCGACCGGTATAAACAACAATTTCGGTTAGTAATTTTCCAGGAGCGGCGTTGGTTAACATGGCGCAAGTCGGAAAAGCAATTGGAGAATCTTTGGGATTCAGAGTGTAATAAATGTCTTGAAGCGTTTTATCAAATTCTTCCTCGGTTTTTTCGTTGTCCGTATTCATCAAATTCCAATCCACAAATTGCCAGCCTTCTATGCCGCCGTTTTGATTCCACCAATTTTCGGTAGTGCGACACCAGCCGCAATTTTCAGTTCCGAACAAAACGATGTTTTTTGGCTGATCATAAATAGTTGTCCAAAATTCTTTGGCTCGGTGAATTTTTTTCCACTCAAGCGATTGACGAACATTTATCAGATTGAATGTTTTGTTCAAAGGGGTGGCGTCATTCGGTACAATGTAAGACGATTCGTTGGTCGTGTCGATTTGATTGTGGCCGTTGACCGGAGATGTCTTATGGAAAATTATCATTGGCACTATAGCCAAAGTCAATATAATCAAAAAACTGAGGATAAGATAAAAAAGATCTACGCCTTTTTGTTTCAACATTTTTTCTCCTTTTGTTGTTTGTTGATTTATAATTTGAAAGAACTTTTAACATATTAACATTAAACAATTGTAATTGTCAATATTTTTATTAAATAAAAAATTCTCCGCCAAGTGGCGGAGAATTTTATTTTTAAACAGATTTTTACGCTTTTAAGGCATCTTTAAGCGCTTTGCCGGCTTTGAATTTTGGAACTTTTACGGCCGGGATATTTATTTTTTCAGACGGATTTTGCGGGTTGACACCAACGCGAGCAGCGCGTTGTTTTACACTGAAAGCGCCGAAGCCGGTTAGAATAACTTCGTCACCGTTTTTTAAAATGTCAATAATGGTATCAACTGTAGTGTTGACCATTTCTTCCGCTTCTCTTTTTGAGATTTTTAATTTTTCCGCCAAAACTTGAGCTAATCCTGCTTTATTCATAATGTCACCCCCTTTCTTTGAGAAAGTATTTTTTAATTTTATTATTTATAGTATACCACGACAGCCTTTTTTTGGCTATATTATGCGAAGAAAGTTGTCCACAAGCCGTTTGATAATTTATTAAATTAAACAATTAATAAGTTTATAAAATAAAAAACCGCCCCGAAGACACGGAGCGGTTAATTGTTAATTTATTATTTAGCGTATTCAATAACGCGAGTTTCACGAATTAATGTAATTTTAATTTCACCCGGATATTGCAATTCTTGTTCTATTTTTCTGGCAATATCTTTGGCTAATTGATAGGCAGCATAATCATCAATTTCACTTGGTTTAACAAAGACACGCACTTCGCGTCCGGCTTGAATAGCATAAACTTTTTCAATTCCTGGAAATCCGCCGGCGGCTTTTTCTAATTCTTCCAAACGGGCGACGAATTGTTCGTAAGTATCCTTACGAGCGCCGACGCGAGCGCCGGAAATAGCATCAGCCGCTTTGACTATAGTGGCATAAATGTTAAATGCTTTGTCTAAGTGGTGAGTCATGGCCGCTTGAGCTATGTCTTCATCCATATTAAATTTTTTCATTATGGTATAGCCGATTTCCGGATGCGAACCTTGAGTTTCTTGATCAATGGATTTTCCAATATCATGGAAGAAGCCGCATTTCTTTGCTTTGGCCGGATCCAAACCTAATTCTGAGGCGATTAAAGCTGAAAGATAACCCACTTCCATTGAGTGATTTAAAATATTTTGTCCAAAACTGGTACGATATTTTAAACGACCGACAATTCCAACTAATTTTGGATCAATGCCGGTGATACCCATTTTATATAAAGATTCTTCGCCGGCTTTTTTAATATCCAAAGCCAAATCTTGTTTGGCTTTATCTACAAATTCTTCAATTCTTGCCGGTTGAATGCGTCCATCTTCCATTAATTTTTCCAATGCCAATTTGGCGATTTGCCGGCGGATTGGCGAAAAACCCGAAACAGTGATTGCTTCCGGAGTATCATCAACGATTAATTCGCAGCCGGTTAATTTTTCAATCGCTTTAATATTGCGACCTTCTTTGCCAATAATACGTCCTTTCATTTCTTCACTGGGTAAAGAAACTGAAGTTGAAGTTGTTTCGGCGGCATGAGAAGATGCGCAACGTTGAATGGCGTTGACGATAATATCTCGCGCTTTATCCTCAAAATGTTCGGAAGATTCTTTTTCTAATTTCATTACGCGGCCATATAAATCCTCATGCGCTTCGCGTTCAACTTTTTCTAATAGGATATTTTTTGCTTGTTCTTGATTCAAACCGGAAATATTTTGAAGTTTAACCATTTCCTGTTCGCGCAATTGTTCAATGTCGCCTTTGATTTTGTTGACGTGGTCTACTTTATCCTGTAACTTCTGTTGTTTTTCTTGAAGTTCTAAAAGTTTTTGGTCAAACATTGATTCGCGTTTTTCTAAACGCACTTGTGTATTTAATAAATCTTGACGGATTTTTCTTTCCTCTTTTTTAGCTTCATCGGTAATTTGTGATGATTTTTCTTTTGCCTGTAAAACAAATTCTTGACATTTGTTTTTTGTTTCCTGAAGCATTCTTTCTGCCTTAGCCTCAATGGAATTAATATTGGAGCGAGCGATTTTTTTTCGCGCCACATAACCCAAAGCGATGCCGATAGCCGCGCCTAAACCAATTAGAGCGACCCAGATTACTGTATTCATATATTTATATATTTAAAAAACCTCAAAGATTTTTGAGGGTGCAATTGGCAACCAAACGCCGTTAGGCGGATTATGACCAATTTTTTAAGAAGAAAAAAATATTATTTTTTATATACCAAAAATCCGACTGGCTGTTCGTCAAACCTTTTGTTTGTGATTAGTTGTTTCGACATCACTGAACAGAATTTTATTGACATAGCAACTGTGTTTTTTTAGCATATTTTAGCCATTTCTACCGAATATCTTTAGTTTGGCTAAATTATATTTATTCTCCGAAAAAATACCTCAAAAAGCGTTTTAAATTAATTATGGAAATAATATATCACAAAAAATAAGTTTTGTCAAACCGTCTTAGTCTTTTATTTTTTGCGCTCGTTTAATTGAATAATTTCCAATTTTTGTCCGACGCAATTCTAAACAATACCCGCCAACATCAAGTTTTTGTCCAATGTCATGAGCCAGAGTGCGGATGTATGTTCCAGAAGAACATTTTACTTCAATTGATAAATTTGGCCAATTAAAATCCAGTAATTTTATTTTATAAATTTTAATTTTTGACGGCGGTCGTTCAACAGTTTTTCCTTGTCGCGCCAATTTGTAGAGCCGTTGTCCACCTATACTTTTTGCTGAATACATCGGCGGAATTTGTTCTTGCTCCCCGACAAAAGTTTTAAGTATTTTTTTAATATTTTTTAATTCTACTGTCGGCGAGTCTTTTTTGTCGGATTTTACAGGTTGAATTTTTCCTGTGCAATCATCCGTGTCTGATGTGGCACCCAGTCTAATGACGGCCTCATAAGTTTTTTCCAAGTTTTTTATTTTATCCAATTGTTTGGTAGCTTGCCGTCCGACGCCGATAATTAATAATCCGGTAGCGAAAGGGTCAAGTGTGCCGGCGTGTCCGACGCGGATGTTTTTTTGGTCGGGAAATTGCTGTCGCGCTTGCCGTCGCAAAAAAGCAACCGCGTCAAAACTGGTCCAATCAATCGGTTTGTCAATCAAAATAAATTTTCCGATTTTTATATCCATATATTTGTATTTATGTTCATCATAATACATTGTTATTAATTAAACAATAGCCAGCCGACAGTTATTTAACTTGACTTTTTACCGGTTTTCAGATATACTTTTTAAGATATTTAAGATTTAAAAATGATTTATGAATGTTACTGATTTAGCTAGACATTTGAAGGTTCATCCGCAGAAACTTTTGCAAATTTTGCCTGAGTTTGGTTTTGATATTGGAGCCAAAGCGGTGAAGGTTGATGATAGAGTGGCTGAAAGAATTCAAAAAGAATGGCGCAGAATTAAATTTGTTTTACAGGAACGAGAGAAAAAAGAGGCTGAAAAACAGCGTGAATTGGAAAAAGAACAGCGCCGATTGACTGGCGCGACTGTTGATATTCCAGACAAGGTGACTGTTAAAGAATTGTCCGCTTTGCTGGGTTTGCCATTAAACCAGCTGATTTTGGAATTAATGAAAAATGGAATTTTAGCCACTCAAAATGAACATTTAGATTATGAGACGGCTGCTATTTTAGTCAGCGAATTAGGATTTAATGTCAGTGAACGAAAAAAAACAGAAACATTAGATACTGAACATGAAAAAACTTTGGAAAAAATATTAACCGGTGAAAAAGGAGAAGGGGAGCGCCGTCCGCCCGTGATAGTTATTATGGGACATGTTGACCACGGTAAGACAAAATTATTAGATGCTATTAGAACCACTAATGTTGTTGATCAAGAGGCTGGTGGAATTACTCAGCATATCGGAGCGTATCAGGTAATTTGGAATGATCCAAAAACTAAAGATAAAACTCCGATTACTTTTATTGACACTCCCGGACATGAAGCCTTTACTGTTATGCGCGGACGCGGAGCAAAAGTTGCTGATATTGCTATTTTGGTGGTGGCAGCAGATGATGGAGTTAAGCCGCAGACAGTAGAAGCAATTAATATTGCCAAAGCGGCAAAGCTGCCTTTGTTGGTGGTGATTAATAAAATTGATAAGCAGGGGGCTGATCCTCAAAAAACCCGTACCGAATTGGTTCAGCACGGATTAGTTTCAGACGAATGGGGTGGTGAAATACCAATGGTGGAAATTTCAGCAAAAAATAAAGTTAATATTGATAAATTGTTAGATACATTATTATTGATTGCCGATATAAATTCAGAACATATTACAGCAGTGATAAATCGTCCCGCTGCCGGTACGGTAATTGAAGCCCATGTAGATAAAGGAGAAGGTCCGGTGGCGACTGTTTTGATTCAAACCGGCACTTTAAAGTTGAATGATCCATTAGTAGTAAATGGTGAAATTTACGGTAAGGTTAGGGCAATGAAGGACTATCGCGGGGTTAATATTTTAGAGGCCGGACCAAGTTGTCCGGTACGAATTTTAGGTTTTAAAGTAGCGCCTCAAGTCGGAGATGTTTTAGATGTTGGCGCGGTTGGACAGTCAAAAATGATTGATATAAAAGCTAAACACACCCAGCAAACCGGAGCAGAAAAAGTTTTAATTTCCACTACCAATACTGTTGAAGAGGAAGAACAGAAAAAGTTTTTTAACGTTATAGTTAAAGCTGACATGCTTGGTTCGCTGGAAGCGATTATTGGTTCGTTGGAAAAAATTAAAAATGATGAGGTAGCGGTTAAAGTTGTCGGTAAAGGTTTGGGTAATATTACCGCTGATGATGTTTCTTTGGCTGAAACGACTGGCGCGGTAATTTTTGGATTTAATACCGGTGTACAAACTATTGCCGAACAGATGATACGCGACAAAGGAATTAAATTTTTACAGTATAAAATAATTTATGATTTGTTGGATTTTGTAAAGAAGGAATTGGAGAAACTTTTAAATCCGGAGCGGATTGTTACTGAATTGGGAAATTTTAAAGTGGTGGCGATTTTCAGAACTGATAAAGCTTCTATGATTTTGGGTGGAAGAGTGGAAAATGGAAAAATTCAAAAAGGGGCAAATGCCAGAGTGAAACGACATGGCGAAATTATCGGGTTGGGAAAAATTTCTCAAGTGCAAATGGGTAAACAAAATATTAGCGAAGTGCCGGAAGGAAGCGAATGCGGACTGCAATATGAAGGAAAATTAAAAGTTGAAGTTGGAGATATTTTAGAAGCATACAGAGAAGAAGAAAAAAATAAAAAATTTGTGTTGAATTAATAAATAATTTTTTAAATAATACTTAAATTTTTATTTTTTAAATAATTATGAATATTTTTACTTCAGAAAATTTTGATCAAGAAGTTTTGCAATCAAAATCACCGGTGTTGGTGGATTTTTGGGCATCATGGTGTGGACCGTGTCAAATGATGGGTCCGATTATGGAAGATTTGTTTAAAGAATATTTCGGACAAAATATAAAAATTGGCAAATGCAATGTTGATGAAAGTTCTGATTTAGCTGAAAAGTATGGAATTTTGAGTATTCCGGCGTTCTTGGTTTTTAAAAGCGGAGAAGTGGTTGATCAGATGATTGGAGGAGTGTCCAAGGTAAAATTAGAAGAATTAATTGGTAGAAATATATAAAATAAATTAAAAAGTAAGTAAAAAATAATTGCGTTTTTAATTTATTATTAGCCAAAAAATGAATTTAATTATTGATTATACTTGTAAACCGTTATTTTTTCAGAAAATGAAAAAATAATGTAAAAAATTATCATCAAAATAAAAAAAATTTGGTATAGATATATAGAAAATTACATCAAACCGTTTCGGTTCACCACCGGGCGGTTTTTTTGCTTATCCTGTGGATAAAATGGCTGTTTTTACATTCAATAATCATTAAAAAAATGATATAATAATATAGTACAAAATTTAATGGTTTAATAATTCTATGAGCTTGTGTCATAGAGACGTGCAAAAAAATTCCAAAAAACAAAATTCTAATATAATTATATTATCCGGAATAATTTTTGTTGTACTTTCCTTCGCTTTTTCTTTGGCATTTTGGTTGTCACCGG
>PFBV01000006.1:0-38092 GCA_002778465.1 Candidatus Magasanikbacteria bacterium CG10_big_fil_rev_8_21_14_0_10_36_32
GAACAAACTATCGGCCGTGGTTTGCGTTTGCCTTATGGCGTGCGGACCGGCGTTGAAAAGGTGGACAAGCTCACTATCATCGCTCACGATCGCTTCCAATCCATTATTGACGCCGCTAATGATCCAAACTCCATAATCCGGCAGGAAAATATTATTGAGATTGACCCAAGCGCTTTGCCTGAAGCACAGGAAGTTATTACTGCTTCCTCGGTAACGGACGAAGCCTTTGCTCTCAAGCGTCAGGAAGTAGCGACCATTACAAACGAAGTGGACCGACAAAAGGCCGGCTTAGTTTTAGAAGCCGAACAACTAATCACGGAAGCCGTGAACGCTCTTGGTGCGAGCGTTAAAAATATCAATGACTTGAATAACGACGAGATTCGCAAACTGGCTTTTGAAAAAATAGTCACAAGTATTGAAAGCAACCCGCAACAAAATTTGTTTAAGTCGGCCATTGTTGAAGCGGCTAAACAGGAATATGAGTCAGTCGTTTCCGAGTTAATTGATAAGACAATCCCGATTCCACGCGTACTTATCCAACAAAAACACGATGTTAAGTCCGGCTTTAAAGATTTTGATCTTGATGTGGCTGGTCTTAACTATCAGCCAGTATCGGAGGAAATCATTCGTCGCACCCTTCGTACTAACGAAAGCGAAATCTTGCAAAGTGAAAGTTCCGGAGTAGAGCGTGATACCCCCGAAAACATTTTAGTGAACGAATTGATTAACTACCCGGAGGTGGATTATGACCGTGAGTCCGAGTTGTTATATAAATTAGCTAAACAAGCTATCGCTAAACTTGGTAACGCCCGAAGCGAAGAAGATTTGGAGAACATCGTGCTTTATCATAAACGAGAAATCGGCAAATATATTTATGCCCAATTGCAACAGCACTTTTATCTGGAAAGTTCCGGCTTTGAAGAACCACTTGTCTACCCGTTTGATCGGATAAAACCACATAACTTTTCCAAATACACCGCTGACAGCGTTCACCACTATACTGAAACAATCACACCGACAAACACCATCCCCTCAAAAGTATTCAGTGGATTTAAAAAAGCTTGTCACAATCTGTACAAGTTTGATTCTAAATCCGAAAAGGATTTTTCCGCTATTTTGGAAAAAGATACAGATGTATTGAAGTGGCTTCGTCCAGCTGATTCGCAGTTTGAGCTTTATTGGAAATATAACTCAAAACGCTATCACCCAGACTTCGTGGTAGAAACTGCCGACACGATCTTTATGGTCGAGATTAAAGCCGAGAAAGACATTGACGATTCGGAAGTTCAGGAGAAAGCCGAAGCCGGCAAAAAGTATTGCGAATCCGCTACGGTATTTAATCTGGCTAACGGAGGCAAGAAGTGGACTTATGTTCTTATTCCGCATACAGCCGTCGCACCGAATATGAGTTTAAAGGGATTATGTAAATAATATGATAAAAAATGTACTGAGTTTAAATTCTATATACGCTAGAAAATTCTTCCTAAGCCAGGAGGCATATTCAAATATGGAATTACCTCCGTACTTTGTGTTTAATAAGGTGCTCTCGGATATTGAAAAATCTTTTTCCGGTGAACTTGTCCCAAAAGATTTAAATGAGGCGAAGAAAAATGAGACAGTTAACCATATTCTTTATGGAAATAAAGACGGTAAGTATGCGTGGAGAAAATATGAGCTGATTAATCCATTGCTGTACATATCATTGGTGAACATCATTACAGAAAAAAGCAATTGGAAAGTCTTGCAGGATCGTTTTAAGGAATTCAAAAAAGACAAAAATATTGAATGCGAGAGTATCCCAGTATTGCCCACAAGCAGGTCTAAACAAAAAGCTATTCAGATTTCACAATGGGTAAATAATATTGAGAAAAAGTCCATAGCTCTTTCACTGGAATATAATTTTTTATACCAGACAGATATTACTGATTGTTACGGGTCGGTTTATACGCACTCTTTGTCGTGGGCAATCCATACTAAAGCAGTATCAAAAAATAAAAGAAACTATGGTGATCTTTTTGGGAATAAAATCGATCACCATATTCAAGCCATGTCCTTTGGGCAAACAAATGGAATCCCTCAGGGTAGTATATTAATGGATTTTATAGCAGAGATTGTTCTTGGCTATGCAGACCATGAATTATCCAAAAAACTTGATTTAACTTTGAAAGGTAGAAAATTTCATATTTTAAGGTATCGGGATGACTATAGAATTTTTGTAAATGATGTAAGTGACGGTGACACAATCTTGAAATGCCTAGGAGAGGTTTTATTAAATTTAGGGTTTCGATTAAATACCAACAAGACCTATTTTGACGAGGATGTCGTTTCCGGTTCAATTAAAAAAGATAAGATCGAAGCCTTGAAGTTTGAGTATGTCCCTAAAAAATTATCAAGAAAGGAATTGCTGAGGCAGTTACTTATAGTCCAGCAAATTGGCAAACAATTTCCAAATTCCGGAACGCTTAAAAACCGGCTTTCAAAGATACTGGATGTAGTTAAACCAAAAGATTTTTATGCTCAGGAAAGAATCATTTCTAGTCTGCTTACAGATATTGCACACAATAATCCCAACTCTTTTCCGGTTATCGCCGGTTTAATTTCAAACTGCATCGCTAAATTGCCAAATAAAAGACAAAAAGAGATGGTGTCACTGATCCAGTCAAAAATATGCACGCTAGCCAATATCGGCCTTTTAGAAATATGGACGCAAAGAATGTCTTTAGGCTTAAAATTTAAACTTAATTTGAATGAGAAATTGTGCAAGAGCGTTTACGGTGATACACAGCAGATATTTGAAACAGGTTGGATTAAAGATACGAAGATTAAAACTATCATTGATAGTAATGTTTGTATTGATAAGAAAATAATTGCTAAAACCAAAGCTAAAATTGAAAACAAAGAAGTGCAGATATTTAGTCCTTATAATTATTAAAAAATATGTCTGAATATTACAATCCACAACGAACGAGAAGTCTATACGATCCGGCATCGGCCGAGCCTTTTAAATTATCACGATCAAAGATCGATCTATTCTTGAATTGCCCAAGATGTTTTTATTATGACCGCAAACTTGGTGTCGGTCGTCCGCCCGGCTTTCCATTTGCTTTAAACTCGGCCGTCGATCATCTTTTAAAACTCGAGTTTGATATTCATCGTGTCGCCGGTACAAAGCATCCCCTAATTGAAAAATACGGCGTTGACGCTCGTCCGGTTGCTCACGAAGACTTGGATAAATGGCGACATAACTTTACTGGCATTCAGTATTTGCACCAGCCGACCAATTTTCTTGTATTCGGTGCTATTGACGATCTCTGGCAAAACTCCCAAGGCGAATATATTGTCGTGGATTATAAATCCACTTCAAAAGATGAAGATATTACTGAACTTAATAAAGATTGGCAGATTGGATATAAGCGACAGATGGAAATCTATCAGTGGCTACTTCGCCAAAACGGTTACAATGTTTCAAACACTGGATATTTTGTTTATTGCAACGGCCAGACGGACCGAAAAGCTTTTGACGCCAAGCTCGAATTTGATATCACCTTAATCGCTTATAAAGGCGATGATTCTTGGGTTGAAAAAACTATCACGGAAGCCCACAAGTGTTTGAATGGCAATAAAATTCCCAACGCTGACCCTAATTGCGATTACTGCAATTATGTTCAGGCAATAAATAGCAAATAATTATTATGTACAACAGAGATCCGCATCAAGCATTAAAAAGTGAAGTTATAGGAAAAGTCCGGTCAGGGACAACTGATTTGGTCTTGGCAAAATTACAATGGAGTAAAGACGATATTGGTTATAGCTTACATGTGTCCCCAAACACATTCAGTATCTCGGGCGGTTATCAGATAACAGATTTTTTAAGCCATTTGGGGTTCCAACGAAGTGGATGCTCGTTTATTGATAGTCGGCAGTGTTATGTCCGATGGGTAGATGCTAATTTTGACGTGAATGCTTTTGCTGGTTTTTTTGATAAGGCTTACCAAAACCTAACTGACGCACAAAAGGATTTAGAAAAATGCGGCTTCTTTTTTGATAAACCGGAGGGTTTGGGATATTTTCTTGGTGGCCAATCCCGTAGTAGACGGCATGATTTTCAAATGTCTGGAGATGGGCATACCGCCATGTCAGTAAAGGCAATGAAGCAAAGCGAAGACGATGCCTTTCAGTACAAATTTACTTGGCTTGAATCTAGCCAAGATAAAGGATGGGTAATACATTATCGCCCAAAGCATCTGCCATTATCATCTGAGCTTCGAAGCGTTTTTCAATTTTTAGGAATACACAATTTTGAACAATGTCCGGAATACGAATTTGAACCATGCTATTGGTATTCAATCGCTTTCGAAGAAAGAGGAGATAGAATGTTTGATAGTAATGCGAATACTGCACACAGCTGGTTTGACTCTCACGCACAACATTTTTCCGCCGGTATTCAAAAGCTATTATCTGCCAACGCAGAGATAGAAAAATCAGGTCTTACTTTTTTGCCGTTTCAAAAACCATCAGAACGCTTAAATATCGATATTGAGAAAAGGGTTACTAGACCAAAGTCCTCTACCAAGCCAGAGGATACTACTAAATTCGATGTAGCAATTTCATTTGCCGGAACTGAACGAGAGCACGCAGAAAAATTAGCCACAACAATAAAGGATGCCGGCTTTTCTGTATTTTATGATGAATTTTATCCGGAGTATCTTTGGGGTAAAAATTTGGTGGATACATTTGATGAGATTTTTAGAAAACGTTCTCGCTATTGCGTAATCTTTATTTCAAAGGACTATAAGGAGAGGGTTTGGACTAATCACGAAAGACAAAGTGCCCAGGCACGTGCCTTAAATGAAAAAGGTAACGAATATATTTTGCCGATTAAAGTTGATGAGACAGAGCTTGACGGTATGCCACCTACGGTTGGTTATGTGCCTCTCAAAAAAGGAATTGAAAAAATCGGAGAGCTTCTGATTAAGAAATTAAAGACATAATTCGAATACAATGGAAATAGAATCAAAACAACAAATTTTAGAACGCCGGAAAGAGATTGAACAGGAGCTCGTGGAAATGCTCAAAGAAACTGAGAGCGATTTTACCTTGGATCATGTCCGAGACACTATTTATAACGAGGAAGATAGCGACGACATGATGAAAGTCGTGGCTATGTTTGATCGGGGCGGAGACGCTTCGGAATTAAGTAATATTCTTGAAATAACAAATGACGCCTGGAATTATTTTCCGCACAAGGTGCTCGGTGGCATCTCGCCAGCTGAAAAGTTGTTTGAGTACAATCAAAATAAAAAGCAATAATTTATGTCAGACGACAATGAGCCAATTAAAGACGAACCAGCCGAAGAAGCTCCGGACGAGGAAGTCGCCGAGCTTATGGAAAGTCACGATCTTGATAAAGACACGGCTGAGCGTGTTCAAGAGATTATGGAAGATTTGGGTGTGGACGAGGATGATGCTGTAGAACTCGAGGAACTTTTGTAAGAGTCATATTTGCTTAACATTGCTTAAGTTAAGTAAATCGTTTTAAAGTCTCAAAACTCGTTCACAATCGTTTCCGGTTTCCAGATTGGTGCAAATCTCTTACTTCGGTCGAACCGCTCGCCACACGGGCAAACACGGGGTAAGAACGGGTTATACATTCTCGTACTTGGCCAGAATTTCTTTCATTTGGTCTAAAACTACCGTCGGATATTTGTATTCACTTGCCCAGTCAAAAGTTCGGAAATCGTTGAGCAGGGCGAGCAAAAATAAAACACCCTCTAATAAGGGCGTTTTATTTTATCTCTATAGAATGATTGGAGCAAATCTTGACAATAACATAGTAATATACTATTTTATGTGTGGTCTTGAAAACTGGCAAAAGGAGAAAAACAATGGCAACAGATGGACCCACCCCGCCTCCCTGTGACCCTGAAATCTTCAAGAATGGCACGGGCCTGTGTGTCGTCGATGGCAGTTCCAACGCTGTAGAGTGTTGGGTACAATCGGTGGCAAAGAAGGCAAACACGAAGGTCGACTGGCATTATAGCGGTGGACGCGCGAATGTCCTACACCTAGGCGACGCCGACAGCTACCAGCGAGCGCTCAACGCGGTCCATGAACTCACAGGCGAGCTCAAGGGACACATCCTCAGCGTCGGTGGCCCCGCTATCTATCGGGCTGGTGATACATTGCCCGAAGGGACAATCGCGATTGACCCAGACTTTGGTCCAATCGTTATGCGCCAATAATATATTAGAACTCGCAACAAACCCCCAACGAGAATAAATAAGGGGGTTCTTTTTTTATGTAAAATTTGGAATGTAAACTTTCTTGACGAAACACAACAAAAAAACATAATTGCTCAACCATATTTTAACTTGTTGATAAAACCATACAATGATAAAATAAAGATACTTTTTCCATTTTGATTTCTTATTTAACCAAATGATTTTCCGTACCAAGCCTTTTAATCTATTTTGGATTTTTTTTAATACCAATTAGTTTCTACTTAATTTTCATTGTGCCAAAAAATTAAAATAATAAATGACATGAATAATCTTTTTTATCCGATTAATTTGTTTTCCGATTGGTTTGTGTATAATTTGTTAAAAATAAATCCGAGTAACACTTTTTCCGGAGTGTTGCGTTTTTTTGTCTACGATTATCTTAAAATTATAATATTGCTAATTATAATTACACACCTAATGAGTTTGATCCGTCATTATTTGCCAATTAAAAAATTTAGAAATTTTTTACTTAATCATAAACTGTATGGAATGGATTATTTTCTAGCTTCAGGATTTGGCGCCATAACACCATTTTGTTCCTGTTCATCTATACCATTGTTTATAGGATTAATACAGGCAAAAATTCCAATAGGCGTAACTTTTTCTTTTTTGATTACATCTCCGTTAATTAACGAGGTAGCTATTGCTTTATTCATCGGCCTGTTCGGTTGGAAAATAACAATATTATATATTGCGGCTGGAATTTTAATCGGGGTTATTGGCGGAATTATTTTGCAAAAATTAAAAATGGAAAAATATATTATTAACTTGGAAGAAACAAATCAATGCTCATGTTGTAATAAAAAAATTATTTTAACACCTCAACAAGTAATAACAAAAATAGTAGCGGAAGCTTTCAATATTGTTAAAAAGGTTTTACCTTACATCACATTGGGTGTGGGCTTGGGAGCATTTATTCACGGTTATGTGCCTCAAGGTTTTTTTGAACAATATTTGCAGCAGTGGGGTATTTGGGGTGTTCCCATCGCTGTAATTGTGGCTGTACCACTCTACTCAAACGCCAGTGGAATTATTCCAATTATTCAATCTCTCATCACCAAGGGCGTGCCTATCGGCACAGGCTTAGCTTTTATGATGTCTACTGTCGGATTATCCCTACCCGAAGCAATGATTCTTAAAAAAATATTAAAATGGCCGCTTTTGGCAACTTTCTTCGGAATAGTTACTGCTGGCATAATACTCATTGGGTATTTATTTAATTGGATAATATAATCTGTTTTAGATATTTTATAAAACAAAAACCCGGAGAAAAATCTCCGGGTTTAAATTTTAATGTATCATTTATTTTGAACTATCTTTTACTATATAAACAGACACTACAACCACCACAGTAGTTATAATTAAAGCATAAAATATTTTTGCCACCAAACCATCACTGACTACCGGAAAAAAATGGTCTATAGAAGCTTTAATCGCGTCATTCCAAGCCAAACTGGCAACTAATCCAAAACCTGCCAAAATATATCCGGCCACTTTTGATTTGATAGCTGTTTTAATTTTTACCGTCTCTCCTTTTATTTTTTCATTATAATTTTCCATATTTAAAAATAATTTATTAACTTAACTATACTATCACTAAAAATTCACACGAGCAAGATAATGTCTTGAGATCTTAAAACAAAAACCCGGAAAAAATTCTCCGGGTTTAAAAAACTCACACAATTTTATTCAAAATCGCCGATAATTAAATACCTTCCGGAAAAAGAAACTATCTTCCTGTCTTTTCTGAAAATTCTTTTCCCCTGCTTCGGATGATCTTCGTAATCACTATCTATAATTCCATACAAATCCAAAAAATTATTCATCTTAGCTGAAACGCGGATGCATCCTTTTGAATCTCTTTTGCCCAACCGCGGCTCACCGAAATTCGGATCAGTCGCGTGCATCATCATTCTTATGTCAAAAGGAAAACCCTTTTTAATCGACTTTTGCCAGCCAAAATCCCACACTCTTGAATTCTTCACACCAAGTCCCATCCAACCCTTACTGTTTCTCGTTCCTTGAGCGCGATAACTCATGTGTTTGACTGAATTTTCGAAAATACCAGTCGGCGTAATATAATGTTTTGCCCTCATCGGATTACCGGTGGAAACTTTATCCCATCCAATTACCGAAATTGTACCATCGGTTTTAAAAAATCCAACCATTATATTCTGCCTATTTTCATTTCTGTCTACGAATACGAAATATTGAAGTTCTTGTGCGCGAGAAGTTTCATTCATTTTATCGTTGATAAAATGAAACACTGCGGACAAATAATCCGGTTCATCAATTTTCAAAGAAGAAACATTTTGATTAAACTCCGCTTGCAAAACTGTAATTTCATCAACGATATTTTCCATCTTGAGTGACATTCTCCCTGAATTGGCAATCGCTTGAAATTGTTTAGTCTTTTTAACAGTACTTTCTTCATTGAATGAAACTAAACATTCGGAACACGATAAAACCGTCAAAAAAATAAGAAAATTCGTCACCTTTTTCATGCTCACTACCGCCTTTCACGGCCATACCGGCACGATTATGAATCAATGTTTTTATTGTTAAAGAACAAATTGTTACCCCAAAATATACCATAAATAAACGTTTTTGTCAATATACTTATTCAACTTGCTACAAATTGTTTTTTATGTGATATAATAAATATGCATAAATAACCAACAGAACTCTATGACATTTACAGACATAACACCTATTCCCGAAAAGCAATCATCTCTTTTACGTAAATGGCCACACAAAGAATTGGCTCTGTCTATAATTTCAGCAGTCTTATTATTTATTGTGAGTCTGGTGATAAATCATTTTGCTGGAAGTTATGCTACCGCTCGAGCCGGAAATCACGTCCGCGATATTATATTAGACAATATCCCCACTATTAATGTCAGCGGGATTTTTATTTACGGTTTTGCAATATTTTTTATATTTGTAGTGGTCTTAATGTTTTGGAAACCACGTTTAACACCATTCATTCTTAAAAGTCTAAGTCTATTCATTATTATCCGTTCATTTTTTATTTGTCTGACTCACATCGGACCTCAACCACAAATGACTTTTATTCCTTCCGGGAGCATCGCCAATCTTTTTACTTTCACTGGTGATTTATTTTTCTCAGCGCACACAGGACTCCCATTCCTGATGGCGCTTATTTTTTTAAAAAATAAATATCTACGTTCTGTCTTTTTAATTTTTTCGTTATTATTTGGCACGGTCGTGCTTTTAGGACATTATCATTACTCAATTGACGTCTTCTCCGCATTTTTCATCACTTATGGCATATACCACATTGCCAAATGGTTGTTTAAAAAAGATTACAACTATACAAAAATTTAACTGCTTTTTTTACGGACAATGTAAAATATGATATAATATAAAACATAATTTATTAATTATTAAATATGAAGAAAAAAATCATCGTAACCTTAATTTTATTGGTTGTGATCGTCGCCAGCGCGATAGCTTATCGTTTTTGGTCTACTTCACAGGAAGAAAACTCCATAATAATCGGGGGCGACAAAGATGAAGGAGGATGTTTGATTGCCGCCGGATATTCATGGTGCGAAGCCAAACAAAAATGTCTGCGTATTTTTGAAGAAGATTGTCTGTCTATAGAAGGAATTACTTCTGTTTTGGCAACGAAACACCGCAAATTAACTTCTGAAGTATTTATTGAAATCATCAAAGAAAATACGGAGTATGCCGCCGGACAGGTTTGGTACGATCAAAGAGGTGGCGAAGGCGGAGTTTTCTTGGCTACAAAAACAGAAGCCGGATGGGAAATTGTTTTTGATGGAAATGGCAGTATTGATTGTGAAAGAATTAAACAGGAGTATACTTTTCCAGAAGATATGTTAATCGGCTTTTGTGACTAAACATATAGTAAATATTTAAATAAAAAAATATATGCAATTTTTAAATAACTTAAATTTAAAACCGACAAATATTTTAAAAATTGCTGGTTTGGTATTAGTGTCTGCTGTTGTAATTACTTTGGCTTTCCGATTAATCGGGTCTTCGCTTAAAACTCAAACTCAAAAAATTAGTATCGGCAACGCGATGTATCAAACTGCACCAAGTTATGATGCCGGCGGAATGGCATACGAAAAAAGCGCCAATATGACCTATGGACAAGATAGTATTACAATCGGCTTGTCTTCTCGCAATGCGGTTTCTGTTTCCACACCAATTACTCACTCTGAATCAACAACCGGTGATAATGCCGAAGAATTTGAAGTAACCGAATACAACGCTAATATTGAAACTCGCCATTTACAAGACACCTGCGGACAAATTGCCTCTTTGAAATCACGCGCTGATGTAATATTTGAAAATGCCAACGAATACGAACGAAGCTGTAATTATGGTTTTAAAGTTAAACGCGAAAATGTAGACGAAATACTGGCAATTATTGAGGCGTTAAATCCGAAAGAATTAAATGAAAATACATATACCATTAAACGTCTGGTTGATGACTATACCAGTGAGGTGGACATTCTAAACAAAAAAATAAAATCCATTGAAGAAACATTAACTAGCGCGGTGAAGGCCCATGACAATGTTACCGCTTTGGCCGCCCAAACTCAAAATGTAGAAAGTTTAGCAAAAATTATTGACAGTAAAATCAATATTATTGAAAGATTAACTCAAGAGCGCATCAATATAAACGCTCAATTAGAGCGATTAGACCGCGCCAAAGCCGACCAACTTGATAGATTAAATTATACGTATTTCAATGTTTATGCCGCAGAAGATAAGTTTGTTGATATACGAAACCTAAAAGATTCCTGGAAAGAAGCTATTAAATCGTTTGTTCGCGACATTAATAAAGTTTTACAGGATATTACCATTAATCTGATTGCCTTAATGTTTATTGTTCTTCAATATATCATTTACTTCTTCATTGTTCTAATCGTAGTAAAATATGGTTGGAAATTAATCAGATACATCTGGAAAAAATAATATAATATTTTTCCATGACTAAAAAACTGTTGATCGTAATTCCAATTCTAACATTGACTATTTTGTTGTCAGCATCTTTAATTTTTTACGGACCGATTATTTTTCAGGAAGGCAATCCCCTTCCCCAACTAAACGGAATAATCCGGTTAAATTTTGGATCGGAAAAAATAATTAAGTTAGACACAAAGGAAAACAAATACATAACTAAAAACAAAACCGGACGCGATGAGATAATAAAATTAATGGAAAATAAAAATTATCAATTTGTTGAACAACTGGGTTCCGGATATTTATTTCAAACTCCAACTAATAAAAGTTTCGTTATCACCCGTCGTCAATATACGCAATACTACAGCATTTGGAAATTCCCAAGTACTGAATTAGAAACAAAAACAAACGATAATTTGGCTGAGCAACTTAAAGAATGTCTCCCAAAAAGCGACATGGGCAGCTGGGAACAATGCAAACAACTGATGGATCAAATAAAAAATTTTGACGATTGTGTAAACGCCGGTTTTTCTATAATGAAATCAAATCCGCCTCAATGTTTAACACCTGACGGAAAAAATTTCACCGACGAAACTAATAGTACTTGGGAAATGGCCATACAAGCCGTTACCAATTGTGAGGTAGAAAAAATTTTTCAATCACATAATCGGCTTGTAACTTTAAAATTAAGAAATGAAAACCAACTAACAGTCGTTGAACCAAAAATTGATGATATTATCACAATCGCAGAGATGTCGGAAGACAAATGCGGTCACATATTAATAGGAACCGAATAAGTATAAAAAATTAAGCAAATTAAAAAACAGACCGCCCTGTCTGTTTTTTAATTTACATTATTTTAATAATCTTGTACTTTAATTCATTGTCAGCAATTTTAATTTTAACAATATCACCTTCTCTCCGCCCAATTAATGCAGCGCCAATTGGAGAGTTGTGAGAAATAACACCTTGTTGCGGACGAGTTTCTTCAGAACCAAGTATCTGGTAAGTTTTTTGCCCCTTATTATTTTCAACTGTCACTTTGTGACCAAGTTGAACCGTGCTAATTTGTTTTTGCGGTTTTATAATAACCGCCCGAATTAACTGGTTTTCCAAAATAAGAATATTATTATTTATTCCGCGCAATCTTCCTTTGGCCAGTTGATATTCAACATTTTCCGAAAAATCTCCCAATTCTGCCAATCTTCCAACTTCCGCCGCTGCTCTCGGACGGCTTATTTTTTTTAGTTTCTCTAATTTTTTTTCCAGTTCGCAAAATTTATCCTCAGTCAAATGCGGATCAAGTTCCAGATGGGTGTACTTTCCAGGTTTTCTTTTTGGTATTTGCATCTACGCATTATACAAACAATTAGCCATTTTGACAAACAAAAAGCCGAACTATTGACTTTTATATGAAAATGGTGTAGAATCCCGATTAACTTAATAGTTAACCTAAATCACATGGGAAATTTTAATCGAGACAATCGATCCGGTGGCGGACGAAGTTTTGGCGGTGGCGGTGGCGGCGGACGAAGTTTTGGCGGTGGCAGAAATATGGGCAGACCCCAAATGCACAAAGCCACATGTAACCAATGCGGCAATGAATGTGAAATTCCATTCAAACCGACAGGTAGTCGCCCAGTTTTTTGTAGCACATGTTTTGAAACTCAAGGTGGCGGAAAAAGCTTTGACCGTCCACGTTTCAACGACAGAAAACCAAATTTTAATGATCGCCGATCTAATTCTGACGACAAACAAATGCACGAAGCAGTTTGTGCTAAATGCGGAGAAACCTGCGAAGTTCCTTTTAAACCAATGATTGGGAAACCGGTTTATTGCACTCAGTGTTTTGAAAAAGGCGGAAAAAATACTTTGCAATTTAAAGAACAATTTGATGAGATAAACGCCAAATTGGATAAAATTATGAAGGCACTGAAAATTTCAGTTTCTACTGAAAAAGTCCAAGAACTTGTCAAAGAAGAAAAACCGAAAAAAACCGCCAAAAAAACTCCGGCACAAACAAAAACCCCGGCTAAAAAAATATTAAAGAAAAAGAAAAAATAAACATCTTCAAAAAAACACCTCTTAAGTTAAGGGGTGTTTTTTATTATTTATATTCTTAATCGTGATTTTTAAATTGACTTTCCTCCCCTCTTTACATATAATATATACTATAAATATGTATTATCTATATATCCTAAAATGTGCGGACGAAACTTTATATACCGGCATTACCGTTGATTTGTTTCGCCGGATAAAAGAACATAATTCAACTAAACTTGGAGCGAAATACACAAAAACTCGGCGGCCAGTTAAACTGGTCTATTCAAAAAAATTCCGCAATCGCTCAACAGCGTCAAAAGCTGAAAATCTCATTAAAAAATTACCTAAATTAAAAAAAATAAAATTAATAAAAAATTATTTAACTTTAAAACAAGTATATGAATTATAAATATTTATTCTTAATTTTTATAATATTAATTTTTGCCGGCGCGGGATGTGACAGGATTAAGTGGAAACAAGCTCCGATTGAAGGGGTCAGTACCAGCACGCCACTGACTATTGATTTACTAAACCCCATCACTTCTGAATATGTCAATATTATAATGGATCAGATTTCCACGGAAACTAAATGGCCATTGTATCAAGGAAAAACAACTGATGGTGGTTCTTATTGGACAATCAGTCCACTAATACTAGAAAATCCACAATTTTGGTTTGGAGAAAAACAGGGTAAGGAATCGCCACAGATAAAAGCTGAACAAATAACAGATCAAGCTAGATTTGATATGTACAGAGAAACTCACTCAAAACCATTAACCAAAAAAACGGTTGACAAAAAAAATACAAAAATAACAGAAACGATTGAAATGAGTAAACTCAAAACAACAACCTTGCCTTTGGGCACCGTGTTGTGTCATGAATTCAATGAGAATTCACTATTTGATCCCAATTTAAAAATGGCTGTACTCTACACTTCAGACGGATGGCGATTTGGAGCTTTCACTACAGAAAATTGCAACGAAGCAGTAAAATATATTAAAATGATAACCGAAAAATTTATTACGATTAATAATAAAAAATAAATGACAATCGCTTGGGTTAGTATTTTAATTTTTCTATCTTTGGCGATTATACTGAGCGCTAATTATTTTGTTTATTTTTCCATAATTCATTTTTTCTCAATTAATAAAAAAACGCACCGAATAATTTTATTGGCGTTGATTTTATTATCATTAAGTTTTATCGCGGCAATGGCAATGTCACGTTTAGACGGAAATCTTTTTTATCGAACATTTTACCTTCTCTCAGGCATTTGGCTTGGTATCCTATTTAATTTACTACTAGTATCAATAATAATTTGGATCATTATTGGATTATTTAGATTAACTAAACAACATCTTAATAAAACAATGCTGGCCAGCATACTATTTTCATTAACCATAATTATATCTATATGCGGGGTTTGGAATGCTTTTCATTTAAAAATCACATATGTTACGGTAAAAATTCCAAATTTACCGCAATCGTGGACAAACAAACAAATCGTTCAAATATCGGATACGCATTTCGGCATTGTTCACCGAATCGGTTTGATGAATAAAATAATTAAAGAGGTTAATAACATAAAACCAGCCGCCATGGTTATCACTGGAGATTTATTAGACGGCTTAGACGGACAATTCTCTTTTTTAACTGACGCGTTAAACCGTTTACAAACAGAAAAAGGTGTTTATTTTGTCACTGGCAATCACGAAACATATGCTGGTGTTAAAGAAGTTTTTTCTAATTTGGCAAATACTCAAATCAATGTTTTAAAAAATGAAGTTGTGGATGTTGATGGTTTAAAATTTATTGGCATCAGTTATCCGGAAAAAGATGAAAAAAATACAGCGGTGGCAATAGCACAATCTTTACAAAAAGAATTTGCTGATAATCCCAACATTCTGCTCTACCATTCACCAACTAATATTGATGAATTTAAAAATTTAGGTGTTAATTTACAATTATCCGGTCACACACATGAGGGTCAATTATTTCCTTTTAACTATATAGTCCGCTTAATCTACAAGAGAAGTGCTATCGGTTTGTGGCATTCGGATGATTATACTCTATATACCACCAGCGGCGCGGGCACTTGGGGTCCGGCCATGCGAACCAATTCTCACTCTGAAATTGTAGTAATTACTCTACAATAATTTTTTAAATAACAAAATTAATCATCTTGCTATTCAGCAAGTTTTTTATTTAAAAACCCCCGATAAAATCGGGGGTGGACACAATCATTAATCGCCTTTTAAAATCGACCGAGCTTTTTTCCGCCAGTCTTCTCCTGGTTTTACGTCATAAACATACAAATCCACTGAACGATCATGCGTATAAATTGCCCGTCCGGCAATTACCACCGGGATATAATGTTCGGATGAAGAAATGAAAAAATGAGGAGAAGGTAGCATGGCCAAGTCACCAATATTTGGAATGGGTATGGCTTTAGGCCAACGTATTAACCAAGGTTCTCCCACAGCCACAGTAGCTCCGTTTGAACATCGTCTCCATACAATTGCTCGAACTTTAATAAACCTTCGTCCAAACAAATTTTTCAGCCAAGCCTTAATTCTTTTCATTGTGCAACCCTAACGCTTTTTCACTCTCGTATTTGTTCTTCATATCAGACCATTTGCGAGCGGTCATTCTCCAGTGCAACAAACGACCACAATATTCACAGTTAATAAAAACTAACAACAAACTTCCTTCAATCAAGGGTTCTCTACAAAAATCTACCGAAAAAAAACTACTCTTACGGCATCAGGGACACACGTGGTCCATTCCGAAACTTCTTTTCTGTTTCATGGTCCCTCCTTGTTGGGTTATTTATGATTTTATATTTGGCGATTATTAAAGAACAATTCTAATTAATAAATTAGGTGATTTTTTAAGGTTAACAAAAAAAATTGTACCTGTCAAACAAATTATAACAACAAATTATTACTAGTTGGTTCGGTCACGCCTTTAAAAACAACATCCATTATATTTGAAACTCCAAATTGCCGCCCATCTAAAAACCCAGACATGGCCGCCTCAGCCAACCAACCACTGTTTATCCAATCACATAACCATTCACAAGCGGCTTTCGGATCATCCTGTCCGATTCCCGCACCAATTGTTTTTAACCATAGTTTATTATAAATTTCTTGCGATCCTATCGGTGGAGCTGTAATAACTGGCAAACCTAGAGCGGCATAAAAAACAAGCTCACTCGGCTTAGTCCATAACACATCGGTGGTACGCAACGCTTCACTAAAAGACTTGAAATAATCTTCTTTATGAATATCAAAAATAATTTTTAAATTTTTACCGAGTATTTTTTCCAAACCGGCTTTTTTAATTTGACGACGAAAATAAAGATAAACATCATTGCGACTACCTGCAACTAAATTAAAATTAATTTCTTCATTTATTAATGATTTCTTTAAACTCCATAGAATATTTTTAGCAAGATCTTTTTGTGCTCCAGCACCGCCCACTGCGAAAGTAAGTGTTGGGGGATGATCATGTCTCTCATCAATCTTAATATTTTTTAAAAACTGTTTGACGGTTTCTGAATATTTTTTGCGATAATGTTTTTCCGGATCCAAATTAATAATTCTATCAGCTAGGTCAGCTTTTAATCGTTCCAACTTATTTCCACCAAGATTTTCTTCAGGCAATGGAAAACCGGTTAAAAAAATTCTATTAGAAAGTACACCGTATAATTTCAAGCGTTCCACTACACGACGACATGGCGCCAGATACTTAATTCTGCTTTTTGCTGGATTTAATGCTACCCAAGTACGACTAATATCAGCATCGCACAACACGCAATAAATATCATTTTTAAAATCATGTTCTTCGGCAAAAAAAGCAACAGCGAAAAAAGTGGTAATTAAAGGAATATCCTTTTGATTTAGATAATCTATTAAATCTTTACCCCAACCAGAATGAATCAGCGCATACATTTGTTTCAATTGAAAATTTGGCTTCGATAAATTTCTGCGCGGATAAAATTTGGGTATAGCCTGAAATTTATCATAGGTATTGAAAATAAACTGTCCTACCAACGGAATTCTAGTTAAGCGAGAAATAAATTCATATATTCTACGAGAACTTTTCCAAATGGTTAAATCATTTTTTGGAATACCCGGATAATTATTGGCATTGATGACATGTCCAGTTGGAGAAAGGTGTTTTAACGGATAGGCCGCCCGCTGATGTCCATAACCCATATCAACAGAGACTACCCAAGCTTTTTTTTCCATATTCAAAACAGATAAATGAATTAATTAAATTTATTTGATTAAATAATTTTGTTCTTACCTCGCTTCGCCGCATACATAAAGCCTAATTTTTTATCAAATCGCGAAGGAAAATTTTGAACACCATAACCACGTTGCCGCAAAATATTTTCAATCTTTTTACAATCATCTTTTTTAATATTATGATATTCCATAATTATGGCTCCGACGCATTTAAAATCTTCGTCGCTCCAGTTTGGTAACAATTCATTTTCTTCGCCTTCAATATCCATTTTAAGTAAAGAAATTTTCTTAATTTTGAATTTTATTAATAAATCGGATAAGCTGATTGTTTTTACTTTTTGTGAATTTTTTTGTATTTTTTCAGAATGTGACAAACAATGACGGTGATTATCAGTTGAAATAATCATGTTTCCCTCCCCGCTCGTTACACTCAAAGCCGCGAGAACTGTTTCAATATTACTAAAATTATTTTCCAAAATATTTTTTTTTAATAAATATTCATTTTCTTTCACCGGTTCCAACGCATAAATTGGCACTTTTTCATTCAACAAACGACAATATAATGTAAACAAACCAATATGCGCCCCAACATCTACGATTGGATCTATGGCCTTAATTATAACATCTTCGGCTGACCGATATTCCCGCCATCTAAAAATTTCCGCCGCCACACTTTGATCCACATCATCACGCGTCAAAACTGATAATATTTTATTGTGTAATTTTAATTCCAGCCTATTCATATATTAAATCAAATATTTTTCTGAACTGGGTGGAATTTTTTTTCTTTGTAACATTATAAATTTAACCACAATCATCCCGACTATCAACCACAGGATACCCAAAGCATACCCTGCTATTACATCACTCAGATAATGCACTCCTAAATATAAACGGCTGAAACCAACGGCTAAAATTAAAATTATAGCTAATGAATAGAGTAATATTTTATGAACTATTTTTTTAAAACGTAGAGTTAATAAATAAGCTAAAAAACCATAAAGTGCTAAAGAAATTGCCGCATGTCCGCTAGGAAAAGATGCTGAGGTTTCCAAATAAACGGCAATATCCGGTCTAGTTCGCATTAAAGAAATTTTACCCAAAAACACACACGCCTCCGTTCCGACCAAAACAATCCAAAATGGCACAATAAAATGAGAACGTTTCCACAAACTCAAACACACAGTTAAAACTGCTGCCAACGCCACAACAAATTTAGCTGCACCCAAAAAAGTCGCTCCCATAAAAATTTTTATCAATTCTGAAGTCCTCCACAACGACATTGTTTCCATCACCCGTTCATCTAAATCTATTAAAAAAATAGGAGTTGAAACATACCCGCTTACCTTTAAAAATAATAAAATTAAATATAACAAAATCACCCCCAATAATAGCAGTAACGAAATCCTTAATTTAAAAAAATTCATAATAAATTATTATTCAATACCACATTCGCCGCGAAACAATGCCCACTCTTCACATTCCTTTCCATTTTCAAAAATACAAATACCGTACTCACCGCCGCTATTTTTTCGAATATCTAATCTGCCGCCTAAATTTATACAGTTGGCTGATGCGGGATTTGCCATTTGCGCGCTGTTCTCATTAAATTTTTTATCTTGCAATTCACCGGCTTTTAATAAATCTGCCTCAGCCTCCACTATTCTACCCAACACCCGATAAGCCTCAGCACGATTTATATACGCTTCCGCTAAAAATTCATCCAAAGCAATGGCCCTGGTTGTGTCCATAATCGCCAATTCGTAATCGCCCTTATTTAAATAAAGTCGGGCGCGATTTACGTAAGCTTGAACAAATTGCGGATTAATTTCAATGGCTTTATTATAACAAACCATTGCTTTATTTAAATCAAAATCTTCTTGATTTTCCAATAAAAAAGCAGTGGCAAAATAACCAACATCTGAATTGGGCGCAATTTTAGAAATTGTTGTTCTGTATTTATTCTTTAAATCAACATTATCCGTATTGATTGAAAGTTCAAACAACAATTTTGCCTGCTCATAATTTTTTAAACTTTTATCTGTTTGGTATTTACGGTAAACAAACACGCTCAAACAAGATACGAAAACAAAAACTACGAGACTAATGAAAAATATTGATCTTTTTAGCATACAAAAAAATTAAAATCTACTAATATTATAACATATTTAGCTAAATATTGACAAAATATTGCAACAATGGTACAAATAAATTACGCTCTTTTAATTAACAATTAATTTTTTACACAACAAACTACCGGGGACTTAAAATGATAATAATTTGCACAGTTTGCGGTAAAATAGTACGCTACATTAAACCCTTAAACAATCGTAGCATTGTCAATGGTAAGTGCGACAAATGTTATTGTGAGGATGAAGTGCTGGTAGAATATTTAAACAAACAAATTCGCGATTCTGGTAAAAATTTACCGGCGAATAAAAAATAGTTCTTTTTTACAAAAATACCCCCGATTTTACATCGGGGGGTTATTTTTTTAATTAAACTTCTAAACCATTAATGCTCGCCCACCAATTTCAACCACCAAGTCAGACAATTCACTTATTTTGTCGAGCTGATTCGGCATTATTATTTCCTCGGATAACAACTCCATCCTTTCCAAAGCCTCAAATAATCTTTGTTTTCCGCCAGAAGCCAATAGTACACAACGTACTCTAGCATCTTGTTCGTTCGGACCGCTCTTAATCAAATGCACTTTTTCCATCGGCAAAAGCAACCTTGTTACTCCGGAAGCGGTCATACCTATTTTGTCAGCAATATCCACTCTACGCATAGTCTGATTGTCAGCTTGACTTAAACTATGTAAAATTAAAAATTCATTAAAACCCAAACCGCCCAACCCCCTATCAAACCTACTATTTAAAATCGTTTGCGTTTTAGCTAAATTTATTAAAAATTTTACCAAAGGACTTGTTTTAGACATAATTTAATTGATTAATACTGAACAAATCAATTATATAACAACTAAATATCATTGTCAATAACGCCTTCTAAAAAAACATTTTATTTTGCTCTGGGGGTAGGAATCGAACCTACACTAACCTCGTTAACAGCGAGGCGTTTTACCATTAAACTACCCCAGAATTTAAAAACCCGCTTTTACGCGAGTTCAATTTGTTTAATCTATAACAAACTCACCCGCTTAAAAGGGATTATTATTGTTATTATCATTGTAGCGGTTGATTACCTTCATAGATACACATCTTAACATATAACTTATCACGAGTCAAAATTTTTATTTTTTATTCCTTTTTGCGAGATGCTTGGACTCGTCCCGTTTCGGTCAAAATATGTTTACGCAAACGAATGCTTTTTGGAGTGATTTCTAAAAATTCATCCTCAGCCATAATTTCCAATCCCCTTTCCAATGTTAACTCCATTGGCGGAATAAGTTGAATGGACATATCTGAATTAGATGAACGCATATTAGTTAAATGTTTTCCTTTAATAGGATTAACCACCATATCTTTTTCCTTAGGCGTAGCCCCGATAACTTGTCCTTCATATACCTCAACATTCGGACCAACAAACAAAATACCGCGTTCTTGTATGTTAGACAAAGAATATGATAATACTTTTCCTGTTTCACCAGACACAATTGAACCAAACTCACCTTTGTCAATTAAACCGACATGTGGTTTAAAACCAATCAATTCACTACATAAAATTCCTTCGCCACGCGTATCTACTACAAATTCATTACGATAACCCAACAAACCACGGGTCGGAATTTCATAAATTAATCGAGTATGATTTTGTTCTGGTCTCATTTCCAGCATAGTACCCTTTCGCTTGGCTAATTTTTCAATAACATTACCGCAACCTGTGGAAGGAATATCAATAGTTACTTCTTCAAACGGTTCACACATTATCCCATCAATATCTTTAATAATGACTTGTGGTTGAGAAACTTGCAATTCAAAGCCTTCTCGCCGCATATTTTCCAATAAAATAGCAATATGCAATTCGCCACGTCCATACACCTTAAAATAATCAACCGGTGAAAAATCAATCTTCAAACCAACATTAACTTCCAATTCTTTTTCCAAACGCTCTTTAATTTGCCGACTGGTGACATATCTTCCGTCTTGTCCGGCAAAAGGTGAATTATTAACCAAAAAATTAAGTGAGATTGTCGGTTCGTCAATTTTAATCGCCGGCAATAAATCCTGATTTTCCAAAACACATATTGTGTCTCCAATATAAATATCCGGCAATCCAGCAATCATCACAATATCCCCGGCGACGGCTTCTGGTGTTTCTTTTCTGAAAATCCCTTCAAAAGTAAACAATTTAGTAATATTACCAGGAATAATTTCACCGGTTTGTTTTTTAATAAAAACTTTAGCGCCTGTTTTGATTACACCTTGATATACACGTCCAATACCCAACCGACCCAAATAATTATCATAAGCTAAATTAAACGGCTGAAAAGCAAAAGGCAAATCGGCATCAACTTTAACCGGAGGAATTTTTTCTAAAATCAAATCTAATAGTGGCATTAGATCATTTGATTCATCTTGTAGATTAATCTTAGCGATTCCATTTTTAGCAATAGCAAAAACCGTGCTGAAACCAAGTTGTTCGTCATTGGCGCCCAAATCCATAAAAAGTTCTAAAACTTTTTCTTGGGTCCATTCAGGTCGAGCGGCCGGCTTATCAATTTTATTAATAACCACAATCGGTTTTAAGCCAAGTTCTAGAGATTTTTTTAAAACAAATTTAGTTTGTGGCATTGGACCTTCTTGAGCATCCACTACCAATAATACTGAATCAATAGAACGCAAAACCCGTTCCACTTCAGAACCAAAATCGGCATGTCCGGGAGTGTCCACAATATTAATTTTTGTACCCTTATAAAAAACCGAGGTATTTTTTGAATAAATAGTAATTCCACGCTCTTGTTCAAGCGCGTTAGAATCCATACTCACGGAATCATCTTTCACCATACCGGTTTGACGCATCAAAGCATCGGTCAACTTTGTTTTCCCGTGATCTACATGAGCGATAATTGCAATATTTCGTATTTCCATATGTTAATTAGAGTTTTTCGATTATACACTAAAATTAGGGTTTTGTCAACATAAAAATCCCGTTTTCGTCGGGATTTTTTGAATTATTCCGCACTGTGCTCGGGGACTTGGATTCGAACCAAGATAAGCAGCTTCAAAGGCTGCTGTCCTGCCTTTAGACGATCCCCGAGCGCAATGTAGAATTATTTATTATAAAGTCCCTCCTGACGTCAGGCAAACAAATAACCCCCCCGATATAACACTTATATCTTTAATTGACGGCGCATGGCCAATAAACTGGATAAAGAGGTTAATAAAAGTACAGCCAACGCTTGCAAACCGAATATCAAGAATATATGCGAATTATAATAATTTGTCAAGGAGAAACCATTCGGAAAGACCAATAACAAATACGGATCAAGCCAATGTAGTGCTAAATATATTAAACCAGCGGTAATGGCAATACTAAGCACAGTGAACAAAAAAGACTCTACCAAATAAGGTCCTCGTATAAACCAATTACTGGCGCCAACTAAACGTTTAATGCTAATTTCAATCCTATGAGTATAAATAGCCACCCGGACCGTATTAAAAATAATTAAAAAAGCTATAATTAAAAATATTAATGACAACCAAAAACCAAGTCGCTCAATTCGATTAGTAATATTCTGAATTTTCTCGATACCCTCCTCATTGCCCTCGTAACTTTTTGCTTCGACTAAATTATCATATTCTGGAACATCCATCGCTTGTAAAATTTTCTTATAATCCTCCGGCTCTCTAGTTTTTATAACTAATGTCGGACCAAACGGATTGTCACCTAATTCATTTAACGCTTCTAATACTTCTGGACTAAGCTGATGCCTACTTTGAAAACTTTCCAACACTTCTTCGCGTGATTGAGTTTTGATTTCTAATACCTCCGGAAAAGAATTGAGTGTTCTTTTAACTTCGGATACTTCTTGATCAGAAGCTTCGGCTTTAAAATACAAACTGACATTTATTTGTTCCTTTACTAAACCGACCGCCTCTTTGGTAACCACATCAACCGTCCATAACACATTTACCGACAACAACATCAAAACTAAAATAACAACTGTCATAAAAGACAACCCGGCATTTCTTCCTATTTCCTGAAAAGCAAATTTTATAACCCGAATAAAAGAAATCATATAAAAAAATTATAAACGGTATTTACCTTCACGTTCGTCACTGACAATTTCACCGCCACGCAAAGTGATAACCCGTCGACGTAAACTGTTTACAATTTCACGATTGTGCGTCGCTAACAATACGGTGGTGCCAAATTCATTTATTTTTTTCAATATCTCAATAATTTCTACAGTATTCAATGAGTCCAAATTACCAGTCGGTTCGTCGCCAATAATAATTTTTGGACGATGAACCAAAGAGCGAGCAATGGCCACTCTCTGTTGTTCTCCACCAGACAGTTGCTGTGGATAACGATGCATTTTATCTTTTAAACCCACAATTTCTAAAACTTGAGGTACAACTTTGCGAATGCGAGAACTGTTTTCTCCAGCCACTTCTAAAGCAAAAGAAATATTTTCGTAAACTGTTTTCTTTGGTAAAAGTTTAAAATCTTGAAAAATTACACCGATCTGACGGCGTAAAAAAGGAATATTACTTGAATCAATATTTGTAATATCCCAATCGCCTATTGTTATTTTACCTTTGGTCGGATGTTCCTCGGCTATGAGCAGGCGAACTAAAGTTGTTTTGCCGGTTCCACTTTGTCCTACAATAGACACAAATTCTCCCGCTTCTATATGCAGATTAAGATTTCTCACGCCAATGGACTCGGGATTGTAAACTTTTGTAACCCCGTGAAGTTTAATCATATTCTAAAAAAAATTTCCAATAAAAATCAATAAATAACAATAATTTTACCATATATATTATAACACAAAATAATAAAAATCCCAATATGCAAATCACAGGTATATCTGGCATCTTAAATTTAAGTCAACAATTTGACATTTCGCTTAAAAAACATTATAATTTTGCTTAAATTGCCACCTTAGCTCAGTTGGCAGAGCGACACATTCGTAACGTGTAGGTCCGGGGTTCGATCCCCCGAGGTGGCTCTAAGAAATCCCGAATTCCATCGGGATTTTTAAATTAAAAAACCCACTCTAAATTGAGCGGGTTAAATATATAAAAATGTAAATTTTTAATTAAAACAACGTCTCACATACACTCTCCTATAATTCACTCCTTCGGCGTTTTGCCAAAGTCGTCCTCTGGCGGACCATGAAAATTCAAATCGACCATTTATGTCAGCGCACAGATTATGCTCGGTGTTGGAAAAAATGGTAATAAACAACTTACCCCTGTCTCCCTCGGTTGCAAACTGACAGCGTACGTGTAAACGCGAACCTTTTTGAGTTGAAATTTCCATATAAACTTCTCGGCCATTGCTAATAATCATATTATAGCAAACTCCATTAAGAGAAAACTTCGGCCTGGCTTTAATTTTTTTCAAGGCAGAATAAACTGCTCGCAAAGCTAAATTAATAATGGGAATTTCAGAAAATGTCTGGGTGTCACTAATTTTTTTCATTCTTACACTCCTATATGTTGGCAAAGAACTTTTTGGAATTATTTTATATCACCATTTTAAAATTTAGTCAACTAGTCCAGTGGACATTGACACAGTTTGGCCTTTAAAATTTTTCTCTGCTGACGCATTGAATGTAGAAAAACATCTTGTACTTTTTTTCCTCTGGCAAATTTTTTATCTAAAGGCGACAAATGTTTATAGTCGCGTCTGATTAATTCCGCCACCAACGCTTCATGTCGCGCGAAAAGCGCTTTAGTTTTTCCCTGCCAACGCAGAGTTTCAGGATGACGACTATAACCTTTTTTATTCTGACTCAAAATAATCCAAATTGCATGCAATTCTCTATGTTCGCCTAATAAGTGTTTCCGACACAAGCATTTTGGTGAAATATCCCAAATACGCATAAAATTTTATTACGAGCGGGATACGAGAATCGAACTCGCATCTCTTGCTTGGGAAGCAAGCATACTACCACTGTACTAATCCCGCATTTAAAATCGCCCCGCCTCGCTTTTGCGGGACGGGGCGTAATTTCTTAAACTATTATTATTCTTTCTGTCTATTGTTCCACAACTAAAGCATCAAACGGATTATGCGCTTTTATATATAAATGTATCTGCGCTTTTTTAGTCGTATTTTCTAAATAGGTTTCTAATGATGGCAAACGGAAAAAAATATGTCTAGCCTTGATTTGCTCCGCTTTGTCTTCCACTTTTTTATCATCAACTCTAACTATGTGAAAACCGTAAGGAGACTCTATTACCTCCGGACCCAATTCACCTTTTTCCAAAGTAAATACCGCTGCTTCAAATTGAGGAACCATATCTCCTTGACCAAACCAACCCAAATCCCCTCCACTGTCAGCAGTCCCGTCTTGGCTATACTGTTTAGCCATATCTTCAAAATTAGCCCCGGCTTGTATTTTTTTCAACACTTCATCCGCCTGCATAAACACTTCGTCACGAGATTTTTTATCAGTTGAAATCACATCAGATAATTTCTGTTGCAAAATATAATATTTTATAACTTTATTTTCATATTCTGACATGGTCCAACCATATCTTTCTTTTAGCGCGACAGATGCTTCTTCTTCGTTTTTAAATTGCTTCATAATTTGAGCTTTGATTTCATCAGCATCAACCTGTTCCGCTTTAATATCAAAATTTTTGGCCGCGTCTGAAATTAAAATATTATTCAACAATCTCCACAACACCTGATCAGACATTTGTTCAGCAGTCAAATTTGCACTGGCTCCACTATTGGCAATATCGTAAGCTCGCAAAATATTGATTGCTTTTAAATCATCCACAAAATCTGAATACATAATCGTTGTGCCATTAATTTTGGCTGCCGGCAAACGTAAAATTTTGGCCACCGTATAAGTAAAAGTATCGGTTGATACTTTGGCATAAACTCGATAAATGCCAATTCCGGCAGAAATCAAGATTGCTAAAACTATAATTCCGATAATTCCCAAAGCAAACATTTTTACATTGATCATTTCGGCTTTGGTAACACTTTGACTGACCGGTTCTTGCACCGGTGTAATGTTGGATTCCTGTTTTTCCATACTTAAAAAATTAAATTTTATTTATTTGTTAAAAAATAATTTCCACCATTTTATAGGATTAGAAATACCTTTCCATTCTAACACTTTATTTTCTGCCTGTCCATCTTTTTCTACTGCTTGTTGTGGAGAAGTAATGATCGCTTCTTGTTCACCTAATTTTGCCATATTAAAATCAGTGCGAGCTTTATCTTCTACAAAATTTTTGGACTGAACATATTTTAAAATTTCCAATGATTGAATTTTTTTTGCTTCTAAGCGTTCCGCTTCGTCTTTAAGATATTGTATCTCCTGCCGCACCTGATAATCCTGATAATAGGAGCGTAAAAATGCAAAAATAACTAAAATTATCAAAATAATAATTATAATAAAAAACCATTTGGAATAAAAAAATTTTGCCCATTGACTTTTTTCCGATGCCATATTTATTCTGATTCTTGATTATTATTTTTTTTAATTTGTTCTGCAACTTTCAAATAAACAGTCTGCAAATCTTCCGGAGACAATTTCGGCATAATCTGTAAAAAATCATTCATTACCGCTTGCCGATCGGTTAATTTCTGCTTTTTATAATAGTTATCCTTAACTTCCAACAACCAATTAGCCAACCGTTGCGGTAATCGAACTTTTTTAATTTCTAGAATAAATTGTTGTTTTTTTGTTTCCACCATGACGGAACCATAATTCAAAACATTTTGCAGAAAACCTTTTTTAATAACATAAATATCTTGAATGTCTAAATAATTAACCGTGGATATCGTTTCTTCAAAAATTTTAGGTCGGTCTATGTCTACAATTTTCTCCGTAGTCACCACCAAACAATTAAAATGGTAAAAAAACCATGTTCTGAAAATAATCACCAAACCAATCATGTAACTCAAACCTATCGCGACATAACCCCAAATTTCTTTAGTCAATAACCAAAATAAAAAAAATGAAGTAACTCCTAAAATCAAAAGTCCAAAAAAATATTTACACCAAATAAACAATGGGGTAGAGCGAATAATATCTACAATTTCCTCACCAACTCCTAAATTAAATTTTTTATTTATTAAACTCATAATTATGCGGTTAATAATTTGTCTAATTCCTCACGAGCTACCTTTCTGTCGTCCCAAGATATTTTTTGTCCGCCAGAAATAACGATACACGGCTCAGTGCCTTTGGCTGTAATAGCTACCACATCACCGTTTCCGGCCAAATTAAAAGCTTTAGTAATCGCCTTACGGCGATCTATCTCAACAAATAAATCTTCGTTATCTTTTTTTCCAGCTTGTCGAACTCCATCAGCAATCATTTGAGCAATGTCCCAAGGATCTTCGTCAAAACAATTAACATCGGTTACAACCACAATATCTGCTTCACGACCGGACAATTCACCCATTTTAAAACGTTTTTGTTTATCTCGTCCTCCGCCATCAGATCCAATAATAGCTACTATTTTCTTCCCGGACAAAATTATCTGCCGTAAAGTTTTAAACAAAGCGGATAAGCTTACCGGTTCGTGAGCATAATCAACCACCACTTTAAATTTTTGTCCTTGATCAATAAATTCCATCCTACCTTCAACGGTCTGTATATTTTCCAAACCCGCAGCAATAGCTTCGTTGTTCACTTTTTGCGATTGTCCAACCGCAACAGCTGCCAATGCATTATAAACATTAAAATGTCCAACAAGATTTATCTTGTTATTTTCTCCGTTAGCTAAAAATTCCGTACCAAATTCATCTGATTTAACAATTTTTCCTTCAACATTATTTTGTATATCTGTTTTGGTATTTTTCATCGTGTACACCCATTTTTCATCCGCCGAAAAATTCAAATAAAAATCCGAACTTGGATCATCAATATTGGCTATAATAATTTTATTAATATATTTTCCATTAATAATTTTATTCGGATATTTTTTTAAACCGGCAAAAATTTTACTCTTATCGTTTTTTAAATTTACAAACCCACCGTGCGCTTCCACATGTTCCGGAGACAAATTGGTAAATACCGCAATATCATACAATAAACCATAATGACGGTATTGCAATATTCCTTCAGACGAAGTTTCTACTACTGCATATTGACACCCGGCTTTAACCATTTGTTTTAGCATTTTTTGAATTTCGCCGCGTCCCAACATAGTCATTTTTCTTTCATTCAACCAGCGCTGTTCGCCAATTTGAAATTCAACCGTACTTAATAAACCGACTTTGTGTCCGGCCGATTCTAAAACCGAAGCAATTAACCGACAAGTGGTGGACTTTCCCTTAGTACCCGTGACTCCAACAACAATTAAACGTCGGGCTGGTCGTCCATAAAACCAATAAAAAAACCATGCCAACAACAGGTGCCCTAATTTTTTTATTTTTTTTATTAAACCGAGCATAATCATTTTCTAATGCTTATCTCGTAATAAATCTGTTGAATTTTTCCCAAGGATTGTTTAGCCTGATCAAATTTCTGTCGATTATAGCCAGTCAGATTCATTTTAATCATTACACCAATAATTTCTTCCGCTTGCATCAAACACTGTTTAACGATATCAAATTTTCTTTCAGTCGCCGACTTAACAGCGTACCGAGCCAGCTCTCCCGGAACATCAGCTATGCCGCCAATATAAATATTTGGTTCAACATTTAAATCACCAATAGCACTTAATTTTTTATTTTTTAAACATTGTCTAAATAAATAAGCTTCAACAAACTCTTCCAAACCGGCACGATAGGAGCCCTCATCAAACAAACTTTCATCTTTTTGATATTTTTTTTCTAATTTGCTAATAATATTTTCGGCTTCAGACAACAGCTTATCAGCTTCACCCTCAGAATCGCGCTGAAGGGCAAAAATCGCCTGTTTAGAGAGATGTTGAGCGTCACTCGCAAGTTTTATCACATCACGCCTTTTTTCCGCATAATCAAGCAAAATTTGTTTTATTTTGGCAAAAAACTTTCTGTCTAACATAAAAATTGAGTGATTTATCCACTTTTTTAAGAGTTAAGCCTTGATTTTTTTCTAAATATAGTGTATCATTCAGCAAGTAAATTGTCTATTGCCGGCCCGGTAGCTCAGCTGGTAGAGCAATTCCCTTTTAAGGAAGAGGTCCTGGGTCCGAATCCCAGCCGGGTCACAAAATAAAACTACCCTTTCTGGGTAGTTTTATTGTTTATCAACAACAAACAAACTGTGATTTAATTTTGAATTTGGTTTGATTTTTTCAGTAATTTTTGATAGGATGAAAACCGTATTTCATAATATGAAAATATCTTTCTATACAATCGGCTGTAAACTTAATCAAGCCGAAACAGAAGAATTAAAAAAAACTTTGCAACAACAAGGTTTTTCAACCGTGCCATTTGGAAAAGAAGATGTTTGTGTAATCCGCGCCTGTGCGGTGACGTGTAACGCCAGTCAAACAACACGGGAAATCATACGCCAAGTTAAACGCCGCGGAACTTATACGATTACTGTAGGTTGTTTGGAAAATAAAAATTTGCCAGAAATAAATTTTATTGCAAAAAATAACAATGAAATTATTCAACATCTGCAACAATTAAACAAAAAGTATTTATGTAAACCCAATAAAACTTTAGTGACAAAAAATACTTTATCAAAAAAAACAAGGGCTCTGATAAAAATCCAAACCGGCTGTAATTTTAATTGCGCTTACTGTGCCATACCCTCGTTTCGCGGACGCTCATCCAGTATTCCAAATGATGAAATTATAAACAAAATAAAAGAACTAGAAAAAGGAAAATACAAAGAAATTGTTTTAACAGGTGTTAATATATGTCAATATAATAACAACGGACTAAAACTACATACCTTGTTGAAAAAAATATTATTAAAAACTAACATTCCGCGTCTTCGTCTTGGTTCATTAGATCCACGGTTAATTTCTGACCAACTAATAAAAACATTAAAAAATGAACGGTTAATGCCTCATTGGCATTTATCTTTACAGTCCGGCTCAGATTCAACATTAAAAAGAATGAATCGCGGATACAACACCAAACAATATTCAAAAATAATTGAAAAAATTAGAAAAATTAATCCTTTATTTTCTTTTACCACCGATATTATTGTTGGTTTTCCTGGTGAAACCGACAAAGAATTTAATGAAACTTGCGCTTTTGTCAAAAAAATCGGCTTCACTAAAATACATATCTTTCCTTATTCAATTCGTCCTAACACATTGGCAGAAACAATGAAAAATCATTTGCAAGACAAAATAAAAACTGAGCGTGTAAAAATTTTAACCGATTTAGCTCAAAAAACAGCCGACGAATACAGAAAAAAAATCATAGGATTAAAACGTCCAATATTATTTGAACAAAAAATAGCCAACCGATGGTATGGCTATTCTCCAGAATATTTACGCGTTGGTTATTGCTCTGTAAAAAATCTAAAAAACCAAATTAAAATAATAAAAATTTAATACATTGCCAAGCGGTCAACCATTCTAACCATATCTTCCTCTGTGGCCGGAGGTAAAACCTCGCGCAACTTTTGCCCGAGTTTTTTTCTTTGTTCAGAATCAGCCATTAAATCTTTAGCTACTTGAGCCAATTTCAATCCCGTGTCCGCAACTTCTTCCAAAATAACTGCCGCATCACGATCAACTAAATATTTAACATTATCTTCCTGGTGTGAATCACTGATTGGTAACAAAACAGCGGCTTTTGATAATGAAGCCAACTCAGTAATAGTACCAAAACCGGCGCGGGCAATAACAATATCCGCTACAGCATAAGCATCTTTCATTTCTTCAGTAAAAAATTTATAAACCTGATAGTTTTTAAATAATCCGGCGGCATACTCAGGTAATTTACTTGAACGCTCTCGCCCAACTAAATGTATGACATGCCAACTGTCCGGCCAGACAGACAAAGCTTCTAAAACCATCTTATTAATGTGAGCTGAACCAGTGCCACCACCTAAAGCAAAAATTACCGGCTCATCATCTTCAATTCCAAAACGTTTTTTAGACGCTTGAATATCAGCAACTTTTAAATTGCGGGTCGGATTACCTATCCACTCTGTTTTGTTTTTATCAAAAAAATTAACAGAATCTTGAATAGCTGTGGTAATTTGATTAGCTCCTCTCGCCATTAATTTATTAGCCAACCCGGGACGGATATCCTGCTGGTGAACCCACGACGGAATTCTCATTAACCAACCGGCCCAATGCAACGGCACACTTACGAATCCACCGGCTGAAATCAATAAATCAGGCTTTTCATGATACAAAAAAACTACCGACTGCACAAAGGCGGCTAATATTCTAAAAAAATCAACTATATTCCAAAAAGACAAATATCGACGAAATTTCCCAGCCGTAATTGTATAAAAAGGAATTTGCATCTTTTCCACCAATTCTTTTTCCGGACCATCCTTAGTTCCAACCCAAACAAATTGCGCGTCTGGATTAACTTTTTGATAAGCGCCGGCTATTGCCAACAATGGCACTACCGGCCCCAAAGTTCCACCACCGGATAAAACAATTTTCATAAGGATTTTTTTTAATAATCTTTAAGTTTGTCCACAATATTCATTTCTTTAATTTTTTCTAAAGCTTTTGCTTCAATTTGCCTAATGCGTTCGCGGGTAACCCCAAATTCTTGCCCTACTTCTTCTAAAGTATGCGTCACGCCATCGTTTAAACCAAAACGCATTTCAACGATTTTCTGTTCACGAGCAGCCAAATCTTTAATGGCCAACTTAACATAATCACGCAAAATTTGCAGACCAGCCACACGATCCGGTGAAAGATTTTTGACATCCTCAATAAAATCTTGCAAAGAAGAATCGTCATCATCGTCTCCAACCGAAACCTCCAACGAAACTGTATCCTGAGAAATTTTAATAATATGATTAATTTTATCAACTTCTTCTCCCATTTCTGACGATAATTCTTCCGGAGTCGGATCGCGACCTAAATCTTGCAATAACCGACGCTGAACCTGTTGAAAACGATTAATTGTTTCAACCATATGTACGGGAATACGAATAGTGCGCGATTGGTCGGCTAACGCCCTAGTTATTGCTTGTCTTATCCACCAAGTGGCATAGGTAGAAAATTTATAACCTTTTCTATAATCAAATTTTTTAACAGCTCTAAACAAACCGATATTTCCTTCCTGAATTAAATCAAGTAAAGTTAAACTTTTACCAACAAATTTTTTAGCAATAGATACTACCAAACGTAAATTAGCTTCAATAATCTTTTTTTCCGCCGCCTTGTCACCACGCTCTTTTCGTTTAGCCAAAGAAACCTCATCATCGGCAGATAACAAAGGAATCTTGCCAATTTCACGCAAATACATCTGAATTGAATCGGAAGAAATTTGTCCCAAATCAAAAGGAATATCCATATCCGGCTGCGTACCTTGAAAATCTTTCATTACACCTTTTCTTTCGTCGCGATTGCCAAGCAAACCGGTTTGTCCTTCCAAAACAGACACCCCGTTTTTCTCCAACAAGTCAAGCAATCCCTCATATAAATCCATATAACGTTCGGGGCGAGACATTAAACCAATCATTTCTACTTCTGTAATAAAACCGCGACTTCGTCCTTTGTTGACCAAATGGTAAATTTGTTCCTCGGTCGGTTCCGCAACATCTTCCAATTCCCATTGTGGCACTACTACTTGTTTTTTTGGCTTGATTGATTTTTTGACAACTGAAAAACGTTTTGCCGATTTTGGTTTAGCAACTTTTTTATTTTTTACAACTTTATTTTTCACCGGTTTTTTCTTTTTCAAAACTTTCACCGGTTTTTTCTTTTTCAAAACTTTCACCGGTTTTTTTGCCGGACTAATTTTTTTCTTCTTAATTTTTGTTTTTTTAACCATATCCCGTATATAAATAAAATTAACTCAATTCCATTATTTTTTTTAAAATTGCATTTTGTTTATCTTTGTCTTGTTCCTTTTTTAATTGTTGATTTAATTCCTCTCTCTGATTTTTTATCCAATTTTTCTTAATATCCAACAAAATCTTTCTTGCTTCCTTCTCCGCTTCCACCCGATTATAATCCGGATAATCACATTCAGCCTGCATCTGCAATATATCACGCCAATTTTCATTTTTGTCAGTCTTCAAAACAGGCAATTCCGCCGGATTGACCTTATCATTACTATTATATTGCTTTTGACAACTTTCGTAAAGCTCAAAAAACGGCGCCGACAAAAAATATTCTTTTTGTAATTCATGATTAATAGTATTAAAAATTTCTGGAAATTTAAGAATTAATGCCCAAAGCTTATTTAAATCCATGAATAATCTTCCCGTTGGCATTTCCACTGCCGTTTCCACTGCCGGTTTTTTAATTACAATTCCTTTAAAATTATTCTTTTTAATTTTAGCACTTGTCTCGCGCAAAGCTATCTCCTCAACTCCTAACCTGTCAGCTAATTTTTTAATCCATTCATCACGTTCAACAGAATGTGGAATTTTATTAATTTCAACCAATAAAATTTCAGCAACCGATTGTTTTTTCTTGGGATTGGTCAAATCAGAACCAATCAAAGTTATCTCAAAATACCAATCCATAATTCCTTTAGCGTTTTCTACTGCATCAAACCAAACTTTCGGATTCTGTTTTAAACATTCGTCAGCGTCTTTGCCTTTATCTTTTGGGATTTGAATAACTTTTATATTCATTCCTTCTGTTAAAGCTACATCAATACCTCTTTTAGCTGCGGTTTGCCCAGCCATGTCGGCATCAAACGCCATTGCTACATTGGTGGTATATCTTTTTAATAAACGAATTTGACCCTCGGTTAAAGCCGTACCTGAAGCAGCTACCACATTAGTCATTCCAGCCTCATGACAAGCTATTACATCCATCTGACCCTCAACCACTATCGCTAAATCTTTGGCTTTTATCTCCGCTTTGGCTTTATTTAAACCATAAATCACTCGCGATTTATCGTAAACCATAGTTTGTGGAGTGTTAACATATTTTCCGCCGGAATTTTCTTTTTCCACAAGAATCCGTCCGGTAAAACCAACTATGTTACCATACACATCGGCAATCGGAAACATTATCCGACCACGAAATCTATCATAATTGCTTTTTCTTTCAGCATTTTTGATTACTAAACCTGATGCAATCAAATCATCAATACCAAAACCTTTTTTTATTAAATATTGTGTCAACAAATCCCATTGTTCAGGAATAAAACCGATCTGCCAATCCTTAATTGTTTGCTCTTGTAATTTTCTTTTGTCCACAAGATATTCCCGCGCCATTTTCGCAGCTGGCATATCCATCAAAAAATTATGAAAAAAATATGCCGCCTTAGCATTAACTTCCAATAAGCGATTTTTTTGACTTTTACTAATTTCACTTTGATGACTGGTTTCAAGTTTTACTCCGGCTCGTTCGGCCAATATTTTCAACGCCTCAGCAAAATCTATTCCCTCCGTTTCCTGAATAAACGTAAAAATATCTCCACCCTTGCCACAACCGAAACAATGCCAAATCTGCTTTTCTTTATGAACCATGAATGATGGTGTTTTTTCGTGATGAAACGGACAATTTGCCCGCCAATTAGCACCGGCTTTTTTTAAAGGCAAATATTCCTGTAAAAGCTGGACAATATCAATCTTATCTTTAATTGTCTGAATATCGGACATAAATTAAAATCAAAATTAAGGGATTTGACACAAATTCCCAATGTCAATATTTTAACATCCTGCGCACGAAAAAGCAACCTGCTGCGTAGAAGTCAATTTTTTTATTTTTACTACTCTCTTCTCAGCGCCTCAATTGGGTCTAAAGCAGCCGCCTTTTTGGCAGGATACACTCCAAATAACAAACCAATAAAAGCGGAAAAACCAACCGCTAAAATTATAGAAGCGATTGATATTGAATAAACCCACATAAACCCATAAGAAATTGCAATAAAATAAACCGCCAAAGCAAGAATTGCGCCCAATACGATACCTAACAATCCCCCGCCCAAAGTAAGCATTACAGCTTCAGTTAAAAATCCAAAAAGAATATCCTGTTTTTTTGCGCCAATAGCTTTTCGTAAACCAATTTCAAAAGTCCTCTCAGTTACCGAGACATACATTATGTTCATAATACCAACTCCACCAACAATTAAAGAAATACAAACCAGCGCCACCAACAAAAAAGTAATCCCATCAACTACTGTACGCAACATAGCTATCGCTTCGTCCATAGTATTAACAGCAAAATCATCCTTATTGGGATCGGTAATATTATGATTATCGCGGATAATCGCTTCCAAATCCGCCACTGTCTCTTTCAGTTTAGATCTATCTTTAACTTTCGCCACAATCTCCTGTAAATAATCAACACCTAAAATTCTTTTTTGCATTGTTTTTGTCGGTAATAAAACTATATTATCAAAATCCATCCCCATCACCGCGCCTCGTTTAGCAATCACCCCTACCACCCGAAACGGTTTACTCTTGATATAAACAATCTTATCTATCGCATCATTTTCACCAAATAATTTATCTTTAGCTACCGAACCCAAAACTGCCACCTGAGCCAAAGACTCTTCTTCTGATTTTGTAAATAACCGGCCGGTGGAAATTACTAATTTTTCCACTTCCTGCACATTATATCCTTCGCCCAAAAGTAAAGTGGTGTTTTTTTCACTTTGATATTTCACTACTGCCTGTCCAACAACCATGCCATAGGCGGCGGCAATGTTTGGATGTTTCATAACTGATTTTAAATCTTTATCCCGCAGTGTTGTGATTTTTATGCCAGTTGCCTGTCCCATAGCATTTTCAGTACTTGTTTTCTTAACAGAAGGAACTTTAACTTCCACAGTAACGGTATCCGCCGAAAAAATTTCTAATTGTCCTAAAATCATTCTATCTAATCCGCGACCAGCGGCCATAATAGTAATCACGATAGCAATGCCGATACTAATTCCAAGAATTGTCAAAATTGTGCGAGTTTTTTGAGCGCACAAAGATTTAAACGCAATTTTTAAACTTGTTTTAATTAACATATTATTCGTATCTTAATGCTTCTATCGGATTCAGCCGACTAGCACGACGCGCCGGAACAATACCAAAAATTAAACCAATTCCAACTGAAACAACACAGGATAATAAAATTGAAGATAAAGAAATTATTAATTTCCAATCATAACCTAAACCTTTGGCCACCTGCGCAACAAGGGTAGAAATAATAATTCCCAATAGTATTCCAATGATACCTCCAATGAGAGTTATCATTACTGTTTCTAATAAAAAATGAATTACAATATGATGATTTTTAGCACCAACAGCTTTACGCAAACCAATCTCACGAGTTCTTTCCTGTACAGCGGCTAACATAATATTCATAATGCCAATTCCGCCCACTACCAAAGCAATGGCAGCCACCGCGGCTAAAAATAATTTTAAAGCGTCAGTAATTGAGGTGATAGCTTCAACACTTTGCGCCATTGAACGGACACTAAAATCATCATCTTCGGGATTGTCAATACCGTGTCTTTCCCGTAAAATCATTCTGATATATTCCATACCTACATCAATATTTTTTGCATCATCAACTTTCACGCGGGCTTGGCTTATATAATTAATGCCTAACAAAAGTTTTTGAGCCGTACTGATGGGTACAAAAATTTGATTGTCTTGATTTTGAAAACCAACCGTGCCACGTTCACGCATCACACCAATAATATTAAAATTTGTTTTCTTGATTTTAATTTGTTTGCCAATTGGATCAATATCCTGAAATAAATTTTTTACAACTTCACTGCCCAAAACTGCCACCCGCGCCATACTGCGTTCTTCTTCGGCGGTAAAAAATCGGCCAGCGGAAACTTGTGTATCTTCCACTGTTAATAAATCAGCGCTGGTACCAACAAAAGTAGTATCTGTTTTTTGGTCACTCCAATTAACCGTATCTGTTCCTTTGACATAAACAGCGGCACCAACCAAATGAGGAAATTGTCCTCTCATTATTTCTCTGATATCATCATATTTTAATGATGTAATTTCCACTCCCATAACTGAAGCCGGCGGTCCTTTATCATCTGATTGTCCTGGTAATACACCAATTAAATTTGAACCCATGCTTTTGACTTGATTTAAAATCAAACTTTGTGCACCAGCTCCGGCAGACATTATAATAATCACCGACATCACGCCAATAATAATTCCGAGCATAGTCAAAAACGACCGGATTTTATTTCGGCCAATAATATGCCAAACGTTATGAATACTTTTAAAAATATTCATGATTTGATTTTACTTTATTAATTCATCTACGCCATCGGCGATTATTCTATTTGAAACTTTTTCATCACCAACCACTTCACCATCTCTAATGCGCAGGATTCTCTGAGCATGTTCAGCAGTATAACGCTCATGAGTAACTAAAA
>PFBV01000006.1:38102-48371 GCA_002778465.1 Candidatus Magasanikbacteria bacterium CG10_big_fil_rev_8_21_14_0_10_36_32
TGCCGGTCGGCTCATCAGCAAAAATAACCGCCGGATTATTAACCAATGCCCGAGCAATTGCCACGCGCTGTTTTTCTCCGCCCGATAATTGATTAGACATATACTCTAAACGATGACCTAATCCAACTGACATCAATGCGTCTTTTGCTTTTTGTTTCTGTTCTTTTTCAGACAACCCGGCATACACTAAAGGCAGGGCGACATTGTCCAAAATACTCGTCCGGGGTAGCAAATTAAAAGCTTGAAAAACAAATCCGACTTCTTTACTTCTCATTTCCGCTAATTCGTCATCGGACAAAGTGCTAACATCTTGTCCGTTAAAAATAAACTTTCCCTCAGTTGGTTTATCTAAAAAACCCAAAATGTGCATAAGAGTTGATTTGCCAGAACCGGACGGTCCCATAATTGCAACAAACTCCCCTTTTTCTATTTTAAAATTAACTCCTTGCAAAACAAGTGTTTTTACTTCTTCGTTAATATATTCCTTGCCTAAATTTTGTACTTCAATTAATGACATATTTAGTTACTTTGTAATGTGCTAATAATTATTTCATCACCCTCATCAAGTCCATTAACAATCTCCACTCTTCCATCATCACCCCTCAAACCTAACACAATCATCACTTCTTGAACTTCTCCATTTTTTAAAACACGCACAATTTTACCCTCTTCACCAGTTCGAGTAGCTCTAAATGGAATAGTCAAAACATTTTCTCGTTTATCAGTGCTGATTGTGATATTGGCGGTCATACCGGATTTAATTTGTTTATCGGTATCGTCAATCGCCACTTTTACACGATAATATACAACATCTTGAATTTCCGTAGAAGCAGGGTCTATGCTGATAATTTTTCCGGAAAATTTTGTTTCGTCGCCAAATGCATCCAAAGTAATAACCGCCGCATCATTCAGTTTTAACTTAATAACATCGGTTTCGGGAATATCAACGCTTATCTCATAATGAGGAGACAGCATTTGAACCGCCACTTCCGTAGCAGACACAAATTCACCGCGTTTTTTATTTATTTTGGTAATCATACCGTCAATCGGCGCGTATAAAAATGCTTTAGACCAATTAGCTTCAGCTTGAGCTAAGGCGGCACGCAGTGGCGCCAAATCAACTTCACGCGACGGATTTTCTTTGTTTTTTAAATTAGCCGCCGCTTGATTATAAACGGATTCTTTAATAGCAATTGAACCGGAGGCGGTAGCTTTAACATTATTTAAATCACTGACCGCTTTACTGTAAGCGATGGTGTAAGTGGTAAAACTATTCTTAGCATTAACAATCGCCTGTTTTTGATCGATTTGAGCAGTATACTGAGCAGTCACGGCGGCGCGAGAAGTTTCTACAGTAGTTTTTTTACTTTCTAAAGTAGCTTGCGTAAAAGTACCGCTTGGTAAAGTAGCGTTTAACGCATCAACCGTGGCCGACAAAACAGAATTAGTTTTTGACAAAGCAGTTTCAGCTAACGGTAAAGCATTATCAATTGCTTCGTGAGCACTCACGGTTGTTAACATATCAATAACTGTCCGCGCATTATACCTAGCCATTTTAGCTTCAACATACAACGCTTTGGCGGTAGTTAATTTATTTATATCTGTAATTGATAAATACTGTTCAAAACTATCATTGGCAAAATTATTATCTACACCCAAAATATTATCAGCCTGCGTCAATCCATCGTCCACCTTAGATAATGTTGCATGCAAAACAGCCACCGCGCTTTCATAAGCCTGACTAACAATTTGATTATCATTTCCTCCTTCAACCAATTTTAAATTATTTTCTGCTGTTTCTACAGCTCTTTCAGCTACACTTATAGAATTGGCAGTATCAACAATCGTTTTATCCCAATCAGCTTTGGCAGCTTGAGCTACAGCACGGTAATACTCAATTTCCGCATCGGTAGCACCGGCAATTTTTTGATTTAAATTAGCTCGAGCCTGAGCAACAGCAGCGCTTAATTCACCGGCTTTTAAACTGGCCAATACTTTACCCGATTTTATAACATCCCCTTCCTTAACATTTACCGAATCCAATGTACCTGAAATTTCAAATCGTAAAGATAACTCAGTTGAAGATTCAACCTTGCCGGTTGCTTCAACTGTTTGAATCACATCTCCAAGTTTAACTTTAGCTGTTTCATATTGTATTGGCTGATTGGCTTTTTTATATTGGTTATATCCAATTGCCACTACAATCAATATGACCACTAAGATAATATAGAATTTTTTTGTTTTAAATATTTTCATAAATATGCTAATTTATTTTTAAAAAAATTATTTTTTAACTAACGCTTTAGAAATATGTTTTAACATATGCGACACGACTTTTTCCGGCACTATCACTAAACAACCGTCATGTTCCAAAACTAAAAACTGATCCCCTGTTTTGACCCGCATCAAATCACGGGCTTTTTTCGGGATAACAATCTGCCCCCGTATACCAATACTGGTTGAACCGCAAATATTTCCAAAAGGATGCTCATGGTGAATTTTTTTCATATAAAATAAAATAAGTATGAATTATCATACTTATCATATCATAAAAACTAAATCTTGTCAGTTTACTTATCCACAACCTTTTCCCAACTTACAACTTTCCCCAAAAATTCATCCTTTATCTTATTAAAATAATCTTTGGCCGCATCATATTCGTTGGGAATTATACCGTCTAAAATTGCTTCCTCAATCGCGGTTTTTATTCGACCAACCGTCGGTCCGGGTTTCAAACTGCATATCTTCATTATTTCGTCACCGCGTAGCGGAGATTGAAACGCTCTCATTTTATCTTTTTCCATCACTTCATCCACTCGTTTTTCTAAATGGTCATAATTTTTTAAACGCTGAACTTTTTTAGTTGGATTGCCGGTTGTAATATCGCTCCGGCCTAAAATTAACAAATCATCAAGTTCATCTCCCAAATTAAAAATCAAACGTCTGACCGCCGAATCAGTAATACCCTCATCCATTAAACTTATCGGCTGTTGATGCCACCGAACTAATTTGGATAAGTATGTTGTTTCCGCGTTGGAAAAACGTAAGCGCCGTCCAATTTGATTGGTTAATTTACGTCCGACATGTTCATGTTGATAAAAAGACCAACCAACTTTTGGAATAAATTTTTTAGTTGATGACTTTCCAATATCATGCAACAAGCCCGCCAACCTTAATAAGGTTTTATCGGATCTTTCAGCAATGTTATCCACCACTTTAAAAGTGTGTATTAAATTATTCTTATGTTGATGTCCATATATTTCCTCTACTCCATCCAAGGCTGATACTTCCGGTAAAATTACATCTAACAAACTAGTTTGAAACATCAAAATACAGCCGATTGACGGTTGGGGACATGCTAAAAGTTTAAATAATTCTTCTTTAATGCGCTCGGCGGACACAATACTTAAACGCTTGCGATTTCTATGAATTCCCTCTAAAGTTTTTTCTTCAATACCAAAATTCAATTGTGCGGCAAATCTTACAGCCCGCATCATCCTCAACGGATCATCAACAAAAGTTTGATCAGGAGATAATGGTGTACGTAAAATTTTATTTTTTAAATCAACTTGCCCATCAAAACTATCCACTAATTCTTTTTTTATTTTAATTTTTGTCGGCCACTTCAAACCACCAAAACATTGTACTGGTACCGCCATAGCATTAACTGTAAAGTCGCGGCGTGACAAATCTTCTTCTAAACTGCTACCAGTCACTTTTGGTTTGCGTGATTCAGTATGATATTTTTCACTTCGCGCGCCGGCAAATTCAATTATCATTTGTTTCTCTTCTTCACCTAAAACATACCTGGCGGTATCAAACTCGGGAAACTCCACCAAACTCCCCTCTTGTTTCATAACTACATCCAATTTTTTGGCAAAATCCAAACCTCTGCCAACAACTACAAAATCAATATCCTGTTTTTGTGGAATATCCATTAAAAAATCTCTAACAAAACCACCCACCACATAAACAGGGATATTTTCTTGCTTTGCTACTAATGCAATTTTTTTAAAAATTTTCTTTAAATCCATAACTGAATTATACTTTTTTACTTCGGCCGCTGCGTTTTTCAGCCATCTCTTCATCAATCAATCCATCTTTTAATAATTGTTTAACAGAATTTTCCATACTTTGCATTCCTTCTTTGAGACCGGTTTGAATAGCTGACTTAATTTGACTAATATTGTTTTCTCTTATCAGATTTGATACAGCCGGTGTATTTATTAAAATTTCTCTGGCTGGAACGCGTCCGCCATCTTTAGCTGGCATTAATTGTTGAGCTACAATTCCTCTTAAAACCGAGGAAAATTGTATTAATACCTGCTTTTGTTTTGCGCCTTCAAACACATCTACGATTCTTTCCACCGCTTCGGCAGCGGTTGGAGTGTGTAATGTGGAAAAAACTAAATGTCCTGTTTCTGCCGCTGTTAAAACTGTGGAAATAGTTTCGGGGTCACGCATTTCACCTACTAAAATCACGTTCGGATCTTGTCTTAAAACATGTTTTAATGCGGCAGCAAAAGATTTTGTATCTTTTCCTACCTCTCGCTGTTCAATCAAACTTTCTTTATCTTTAAACATAAATTCCACCGGATCTTCAACTGTTACAATGTGCGCTTTTCTAGTTTTATTAATTTCTTCAATCATACAAGCTAAGGTAGTTGATTTTCCACTTCCGGTCGGCCCAGTAATCAAAACCAACCCGTCCATTAAACCTGTCATATCCAATAAAGCCGACTCAAATTTCAACTCTTCCGGAGACGGAATATTTTCTGGAATTAATCTAGCGGCCATGCCAATTTTGTCATCTTGCAGGTGCAAATTGACACGAAAACGATCATTACCTACTTTATGGGCAAAATCCAATTCCATTTCTTCTTCAAAACGAACCTGCTGATCTTTACTCAAAAGAGTATAGAGACCTTTCTTTAATTCTTCATTATCCAATTTTTTATCGCTCAACTCTTTCAAAACACCTGACAAGCGCAACATTGGCACTTCCTCGCCAACCAAATGAACATCTGAAGCTTTTTGTTTAATTGCCTCATTAAAATATTTATCTATTTCCATATTATTAATATGATTATTAAGAATTAAAATTTTATATATTATAACACGATTATTCAGACTTGAAAAGTTATTAAATACATGCTAATATAAGTCAAAATACTTTAAAAACGGGGTGTAGCTCAGTTGGCTAGAGCGCATGCATGGGGTGCATGAGGCCGCAGGTTCAAGTCCTGTCACCCCGACACACCACGAGACTTCCTTAGGTTGTCATCTTGTTGAAAAAAAGAGTATTATAAAAATAATTTTAATTGGATTATTTTATGAAATATTTAAAAGACACAACTTGGCAGGAAGTTTTTGCAACGTGGAAAAAAGAGGAAGGCAGTGACCCTAGCTGGATCAATTTTGCAACAAAAGTTAAAGGCTGGCCAGATTGGGAATCTTGGCGTAATTTTGGTGCAAAACAAATTGGTGCCGAACAGCGCGATTGGAAAATTTATGAGTTGGATGATCCGATGAAAGAAATTCCGGAAATGTTAATAGGGCCTTTTACTGGTTGGCAATCACGGTTACCCGAAAAGAATAAAAGCGCATTTATAGATTTAATAAACATTCCTGAACAGTATGAACATTTTAAAAAACACGGCAAAGTTGTTTCCATGCTTGAAAGTTTTCCATTGGACACGGAAATAATGGGTTTCATAAGAGAGGAAGATGGAAAAATCATTTGTTTGGAAGGGCATCATCGGGCTACAGCCGTAGCCATAGCGGCAAAAGAAAGTAAAAAATTGAACTTTGGTAAAGTTAAAATAGCCTTGGCCGTATTAAAAAAAGAAGAAAAAGAGTTAATGAATAAAGTTTTAGAAAGAGTAACCTCAATGAAAAATTAATTGATAAAATTTATAAAATAGTCAATTAACCCCGACAAAAAATCGTCCCTTGATATACGGGACGATTTTAAATTAAAAAAATATTTTTTTAATTTAAATTTTCGGAATGACCTTCAAAAGTAATTTTTTAACATTGATCGCATTATGTTCCATCACTTTCAAAACCATTTCAAATGTCACAGGTTCTTCACCGGCTTTCCAGCAATCATAATCAGTACTCATGGCAATACTGGCATAATTTAAACCTAATTCTCTAGCCAAAGTTACTTCCGGCACCGTAGACATGTTTATCACATCAGCACCAAGTTTTTGTAACATTAAACTTTCTGCTCGAGTTGAAAAACGCGGACCTTCAATTGTAATCAACGTCCCCTGCTTATGATGTTCCATATTCAACTCTTCCGCTGTCTCAATTAATTTTTTTCTCAAATCTTCACAAAACGGATCGGCCATAGAAGTGTGCACGACTTTATCCTCAAAAAAAGTTAGGGTGCGAAGTTTGGTAAAATCAATAAACTGATCTGGAAAAACAATGTGGCGAGGTTTTATTTCCTCACGCAAAGATCCACAAGCTGTAGTGGCTAAAATATGAGTACAACCCGCCTCTTTCAGTGCCCAAATATTAGCGCGAAAAGGAACTTTGGTCGGCGCAATAGTATGCCCCTTGCCATGACGAGCCAAAATTACCACGTCTCGTCCGGAAATTTTTCCGGCAGTTAACACGCTTGAAGGCTTACCATATGGCGTGTCAATTTCAAATTCTTCAAAATTTTCTAAAATTTTCGGGTCGTCTAAACCGCTTCCGCCGATAATACCAATTTTAATTTTATTATTCATATTCATAATTAATTAAACTTTTAACTTCATATCCTCTCTTCTTTAATTTATCAGAACCTCCCAAAAATAATAAATCAATAACAGCATAAACACCAACAATAGTTCCGCCGAGTTTTTCCGTTAAATCGCAAGCAGCCAAAGCCGTACCGCCGGTGGCAATCAAGTCGTCAACCAAAACCACATTTTCTCCTTTTGTTACAGCGTCCGTGTGCATCTGGATAATATTGCTGGCATATTCCAAAGTGTAGGATTGTTCAATTGTTTCATAAGGTAATTTACCCGGTTTGCGAACAATTGAAAGTCCGGCGCCAATTTTATAAGCAACGGGTGCGGCAACCAAAAATCCCCTGGCATCAATTCCGACAATTTTATCAACTTTTTTATCAACACAAAATTTAGACAATGAATCAATCGTTTGCCGAAAAGATTCTTTATCCTGAAGAAGAGTGGTAATGTCTTTAAAAGATACCCCTTTTTTAGGCCAATCTTGAATTTCACGAATTTGGTTTTTTAAATCCATAAATTTAATATTTTTACCTATAAAATATAGCAAAAAAATTTACTGTTAGCAAGCACGATTAAAGATTGCTTTTTTAATAAAATTCCATTATAATAAAATGTCATCGTTCAATACGATAAAATTAATTTGTTTAAATTTATTTTATGAAAAAAAATAAATCAAAATCCAAAAAAAATAATTTGAAACCGCTGGTCAACTTTATTTATGAAACTGACATGCTGACAAAAACTCCTCGATCCGGTTTGTGGTTTTTGGGCACCGGCAAACAATCAGTGGCCGAACATGTATTTCGCGCTTCATTGATTGCTTGGGTCTTGGCTCATCTTATTCCTGGAGCTGATCATAAAAAAGCCATCTTTCTTTGTCTAATTCATGACTTGGGTGAAGGCCGAACTTCAGATTTAAATTATGTCCACCAAAAATATGGTAAACTGGCAGAAGCGCAAGCGATTGATGACATCGCGTCCAGCTTGCCGTTTGGCGACGAAATAGTAAAAGCGTTTACTGAATTTGAAAACAAAAAAACCATTGAAGCTAAAATTGCAAAAGATGCCGATCAGTTAGAATGGATATCAACTTTACGCGACCAAGCTGCCAAAGGCAACACCAAAGCATCCTCATGGCTAAAAGCAGCCATAAAAAGATTAAAAACGCCGCAAGCCAAAGCTTTGGGTAAAATGATGTTAACAACTCATCCGGATGCGTGGTATTTTGATGAAGCAGATAAATGGTTTGTTGACCGCAGTCCAAAACTTCGAAAGTGGAAAAAATAAAAATATCAAAAAACCTCCGACTGAAATCGGAGGTTTTTAATTTATTTATTATTCTTCAGTTTTATTTTTCTTTTCCAACATTCTCTCTTGTAACACACTCAAAGCGATAACCGCCCAATCAGTTGAATTAATTAATTTACAAGTACCGAGCGCGCGATCTAACGCGGGACGCATCTTCACAAACATTTCTACTGAACTTTCAGTTAAATCCGGTAAATTACCATCTTGTTTCTCAGCATATTCATCAAAAGCCACTTGAAAAGCCCTTCTGACACCATCTAATTGTTTTTCTTTCTCCGACTGTGTTTCCTCCACGACTCTTTTAGTGTAACTTTCAGCGTTATTAACCATATTTTTAGCTTTTAAAAGTTAATTACAAAAGTAATTATAGCACATTTTTGGAGTTTTGTCAAGCCCATTATTTTGTTATTGAGGTTGACATTTTAAATTTTTTAATATATAATTTCCTTACAAATTTTAATATTATTAATATATTCGGGGTGTAGCTCAGTTGGCTAGAGCGCGTCGTTCGGGACGACGAGGCCGCAGGTTCAAGTCCTGTCACCCCGACAATTTAAAATCCGTTCCAATATTTTGAAACGGATTTTTTCTTTTATCAATAAAAATGTAATTTATGCTGCGATTAATTTTTGGTATTCATCATAATTTTCAACATAATCGCTTCTGTCCTCACGGTAATTCGTGGAAGATAACGCCAATAAAATAGCATCCGAAGAAAAATCTTTAAATCCGTGCCAAATATAACTTCCGATATAAATAGCATCCCCCGGTGAATTCAACAAAATATCCTCTTTGCCGTCTCCCTTGTCAATAATCGCCGTACAATTTCCTTTAACCATAATAAACATTTCTTTTTCTTCTTTGTGACAATGCTGACCTGTAGACTGTTTACAATTTTGAATAAAATAAACTCGCTTAACATCAAAATCAATATAATCTTTCAACTCGGCAAAACCATATATTCCCTTGTCATTATCAATCACTTTTAAATTCATTTTTAAAAATTTCAACTCCATAAAATTAAATTGAAATTTTTTTATTTTCTTCGGCGCGTTTCTTGGCTGCTGTCGGCGCGTGATTTATCTGATACGCATCCTCATGTTTTTGCCACAAATTCTCCACCCAATCACGATGAGTTAAATACCAATTTATAGTTTCAGACATTCCAACTTCAAATTGTTCCCGTGTATAAACAGGCTTCCATCCCAATCTTTCTAATTTTGAGGCGTCAATGGCATAACGCAAATCATTGCCCGGACGATCTTCCACAAATTGAATCATATCTTCCGATTTATTCATCAAATTCAAAATCATTTTGGCAATTTCAATATTATTATGTTCATTGTCGGCGCCAACATTATAAATCTGACCAGGCAAACCTTTGTGTAACATTAAATCTAAAGCGCTACAATGATCGCGAACATGAATCCAATCACGAATATTCAAGCCATTGCCATGCATCAAAATTGGCTGATCTTTCAATAAACGAAAAACAGATGAAGGAATTAGTTTTTCCGGATATTGATATGGACCATAGTTATTAGAACAATGTGTCACTATAACCGGAATTTTATGAGTATTAAAATAAGCCCGACACATCATATCGCCTCCGGCCTTGGCCGCCGCATAAGGCAAGTTTGGTTCAATCGGAGTTTCCTCTGTAAATCTTCTGTCTTCATCTAATTTCAACGAACCATAAACTTCATCAGTGGAAACATTAACAAATTTTTGCAAACCGAAAAAACGACAAATATTCAACAAGTTTAAAACACCGAAAGCATTAGACATCATAAACTCCGTCGCATCGCCGGCGATAGAGCGATCAACATGAGTTTCAGCGGCAAAATTAATCAAATGGGTAATATTATATTTTTTTACCACTTCGGCCAAAAGTTTATAATCACAAATATCACCCTTAATAAAAGTATATCGTGATTTATATTCTAATTTTTCTTCCAGATCTTTTAAATTATCCAGATTACCGGCGTAAGTCAGCTTATCAAAATTCACTATCTCATAATGCGAGTAGTTTTCCATGATGTGATGTATAAAATTTGAACCGATAAAACCGGCGCCGCCGCAAACTAAAAGTTTCATACCCAATAAACTAAAAAACTAAACAATAAATAGCTAATGATTAAATAATTGTTAATTCAGGATATTGTTTTTTTAATTTCTCTATATCAGCTGATTGGAGACTGCTAAGATCAAGATC
>PFBV01000005.1:0-119563 GCA_002778465.1 Candidatus Magasanikbacteria bacterium CG10_big_fil_rev_8_21_14_0_10_36_32
TCGGATTACATACTGTTTCCGAAACTGCCGATGCCGGCTATACATCTGTTATTGGAGGTGATTGCGCCACGGATGGTACTATTACTCTTGCGATTGGTGATGTTAAATTATGTACTATTACTAATGATGACATTGCGGCGCCGCCGAGTGGCGGCGCGCAATGGACACCAACTGTGATTGTGCCGCCTTTGATTGATGTGATAAAAGTACCAAGTCCTTTGGCTTTGCCAGCCGGTCCAGGTCCGGTGGTTTACAATTATACCCTTCGTAATATTGGAACGGTTCCTGTGACGAATATAACGATATTTGATGATTCCTGCAGTTCCACAATTTTTATTTCCGGCGATACCAATGCTGACACCAGACTTGATATGGATGAAACATGGATTTACAAATGTTCCGCGACTCTTTTTAAAACCCATACAAATAATGTTGTCGCAACCGGATGGGCCAATGGTATAAGTGTGACAGATGTTGCAAATGCCACGGTTGTTGTCGGATTGCCGGTCGTACCGCCATTGATTCATGTAACAAAAGTTCCAAATCCATTGGCATTGTCGGCCGGAGGCGGAGCAGTTACCTATACTTACACTGTAACCAATCCGGGCACGGCGCCGTTAAGTAATGTTAGTATTACTGATGATAAATGTACCGGACTGCTCGGTCGTGTTACGGGACATCCGGGAGATATTAATAAAAATAATTTGCTTGAAAGTAATGAAAAATGGTCTTTCACTTGTAAAACAGAACTTACCAAGACAACAACAAATGTTGGTACGGCCGTCGGAAGCGCCAATGGTTTAACAGCGACAGATTTTGCAATTGTCACTGTGGTTGTGTCGGATGTTGCTGTGTCTTCGGCTGTTCCGAAATTGCCGACCACGGGGTTTCCTCCGGCGGAAAAAAATATTCTTTGGACTATTATCATATTTTCCGGCGCCCTTATATTAATTTCAATCTCACTTGTTTTGGTTCTGAAAAAACGCGTGATTTAGTCCGGATGTTAAGTAAAATTATAAAAGTGTCAAGTAATGGCCTCGCCTTGGCGGGGCCATTACGCTATGAATATTCTGAAAATTTATGTTGCCCAAAACATTACTAATAAGAGCATTGATAAAAACAGTTCTGATAGGTTCCGGACTTTCTTTGGCGCTTTTGTTTAGTTTTATTCAATCGGATTCTAATTTATCTGCTAGCGGTCAGAGTCAGAATATTTCGGAATCGCTCGTTGAAAATGCCGTCGTTCTTCCCAAAGAAGAGCAGATAAGTTTTGGATTGCCGGTCCGTCTTAAAATTCCCGAAATTAATGTTGATTCTGCCGTTGAATATGTTGGGTTGGATTCTGATGGAGCAATGGATACGCCGAAAAGTCAGGATAATGTAGTTTGGTATGAACTTGGACAGCGCCCGGGGGAGAATGGCAGTGCTGTTATTGCCGGACATTATGGCGGGAAAGCATCAGTGTTTGATAATTTATATAAATTACGCAAAGGTGATAAATTATATATTGAAGATGATAAAGGAGTGACTGTTTCTTTCGTGGTACGCGAAAACCGACGATATGACCCGGAAGCAGATGCTTCAAATGTGTTTAATTCAAATGACGGCAAGTCGCATCTTAATCTTATTACCTGCGAAGGAGATTGGAATAAAGATTCCAAAAGTTATGACAAACGGCTGGTGGTATTTACTGATAAAGAGTAGATAAAGAAATATTTATTATTTAAAAACATCCTGATATAAAATCGGATGTTTTTTATATTGACTTATACTGATTACTTTGTTATGTTAGTTTTAGTAAATGATTGGCAAAATTAATTACCTTGCGGGTGATTACATAGCCATAGCTCTTTGACAAAGGAAAAGTAAAAATGAAGAAGCGTCGATCAATAAGTTTGATTCAGTATTTTCAGTTCAAAATTCAAATGTGTTTGGCTAGGCGCAGTAATAGACAACCTGTAATTTCCAAAATTTTACTGGTCAGTCTGTACGTGCTTATGTATCTGGACAAGTTCGGAAAAAAAGTGATGAGTTTGGTTAAGAAGTTTTGGTCTGAAACCAAAATTTTTTTAGCCAAGTGCAATGACAGACATCCTGTAATTTTAAAAATTACATTGGCTGTTCTGTCTATGATTTCATTTGCATTTTTTTTCAAGATTTGTTTTCCGTTTGATTTGCTAACCAGCGGCAAACTGGGAATTATGCTTATAGTGTTGATATATGTTCATGAACAGGGTCACGCTTGGGCATTTAAAAAATGCGGTATTTCCGTTAAGGGGATTTTCTTTATCCCGTTTTTGGGTGCCGTTACCATGTCTCAAACTGATTCCAAAACAGATTTTGAGCAGAATACGTCACATACTGCCGAAGCATTTATTTATTTTATGGGACCGATATGGGGATTGATTTTGGGTGTTATTGCCACCGGTGTTTATATTTTGACAGATATCAGGCTGTTTGCTGATATTGCTTTTTGGTCTGTCTTTCTTAACCTCTTCAACCTTGTGCCATTAATGCCTATGGATGGTGGAGGTGTGGTAAAGGCGATTGGTTTTTCTGTTAAGCGTTGGTTCGGACTTGTCCTAATGGGAATATTTATATTGGCCGCCTTTGTTCTTTCTTGTGTGTTTATACAAGGATGGGTTGGTTGGCTGGTAGTCAGTATTATTTTATTGATGGCAATAAATGATCTTCGCAATGAATATATTTTGCGAAAATGTCCTGATAATCGTCCTCTAATGTCTCGAAAAATGATTGTCATTTTTACTTTTGCTTATCTTGTGTCTATAGTTATTTTTTGTGGAATTATTTATTTGATTTCGTTTTAATAACGTTCATTCAATTCAGCCCCGGCTTAAAAGCCGGGGTTTTTTATTGTTGATTAACACAAGAGAAATAAAAACTAAGATTTATTATTGACACATATGTATCATTTTGTTATGTTTAATATTATTAAACGATTGACAGGTTCTTTGATAACACCAATAGATTAAGGCAAACACAAAAAAAGGAGATGTTGCCATGTTTACAGTGGTTTGGGATAAGATCTATTCATTTTTTTTCAAGTTGATTGATAATCCGAAACAGCTGGTCATCAAGACTGTGTTGTTTATCACGACGATTGTCGTGTGGGCATTTTTGACTAATGTGACATGCGCTCTTATCCTGATTGTCCTGATTCTTTGTCATGAGTACGGACATATTTGGGCTATGAAGCATTGTGGTTTTGAAGTGAAAGGTGTTTATTTTATTATCATCGGTTGCGCGGCTGTCGGTGGAAATGATAAGAAGGGTGGTTTCGGCGATCGTAGAGATGAAGCTTTTATTGCCATTATGGGTCCGCTTTGGGGTGTGGTTAGCACACTGATACCGACCGCCATCTATCTTATTAGCGGAAACGTAATTTGGGGCGCCATCGCCTTATTCAATATTGTTTTGAATGTGTTCAATCTTCTGCCATTCGCTTCGTTAGATGGCGGTCGAATTATCAGAGCTATTGCATTTTCTATTAATAATTGGCTAGGTATGGCCGTTCTCGTGTTGGGACTCGGCGCTCTTTGTTGGCTGGTTGTGACTGTAAATCAACCGCTTTGGTGGGCATTGGGAATATTCATGGTGTTCTTGAGTATCAATGAACTCCGCTATGAATACCTGTCTCGCCATGAAACCGGTCGCATTCGGATGAGGGCTGGTAAAATGATCGGCTATTTTTCCGCTTACCTTGGTTTGATTGCTTTTTATATTTTTGTTTTCATTATGTTGATTTCAAACGAGGCCGTGGTTTTGGCCATGGAATCTTTGGTTCAATAAGTTAGTTCTTTTTGTTCAACCCCGGCTTTTAAGCTGGGGTTTTTATTTTTTTAAATGGATTGATTTGTATGGTTGACAAAATCATAAAAATATGGTAAGTTGCCTTTAGATTATAAACAACAGACAGTTCTTTACAAAAGGAGAAAAATAAATGAAATTGGCGATTTTGATTATACTGACCCTTTGGGTGTTGACGATGCCTTTTTTCAAAATCATTCGTTGGCCAGATAACTATCCGTCATGGAAACGCATGGTCATCAATTTGACTTATGCGTTTTGGGGCATTTTACTGGTCACCACTCAGATGATTGGCCCAGTGGCACTTGTCATTACCATGTTTATTATGTGGTTGGCTGTTCGTCTGGTGGAACGTTATCTTCCTGTTAGTTGGGAAGGTAATTCAAAATTCAGACAATTTATCTATTGTGGTTCTTGTTTTGTGTGGGGTTATTGTTTGGCTAATTTTGGGAATGCACTCAACCTGTTTTAGGTTGTATAAAAAGGAGTAATAAAATGGAATTTTTGTCTTCACATCCAGTTGTCGCCATTTTGCTGATTCTGCCGGTTTGTATTCTATTCAAATTTTTGGTCACTCTTTTGCAGTTGAAAGGAGTGGAGGATACCAGCTGGAAAATGCCATTGCACGGCGCTCTTTATACATTCGCCGGACTGTGCGTTACTGCGTGCATGTTTCACATTCAACATCCGTTGATTGCAGTCGTCGCTGCCGGAGTGTTGATTGTCGGAGCAACAATTGCGCCGGGAGTGGACTGGTCTCGCGATTCCAAATTTAAGCGTTTGATGTATTGCGGTCTAAATTTTTTGTACGGTGTCAGTGTGGGTGCTTTGCTAATTCCGATTCTTCCCGATATCACCATAATCTAATTTAGGTGTGGGGAAAATATACGATACCTTGTTCTTTGTTAATTTTTCTGCCTCATCATCCGATGGGGCTTTTTTATATAAAATAAGACGCATTTCAGATATTTGCCAAATCTAAAATAATCTGTTATAATACACAATAAATTTACTGGTTTTTAACAAGTATTTTTTTATAAGCGAACGGAAGTTTATATTTATAAATATGTTCGGAAAACAACCAAAAATCCCATTGGTGGGTAAAAAAGCATTGCATTACTTGGCATCGGCCGGGTTATTTCTTTTGGAACTATTTAAGATTGCGGTATTGGCGGGCGTAACTATCGCCTTGATACGTTATTATTTGTTTAAACCTTTTTATGTAAAAGGCGCATCCATGGAACCAAACTTTTATGAAAAAGAATATTTAATAATTGATGAACTGTCTTATAGATTTCGTGAACCGGAAAGAGGTGAAGTGGTAGTTTTTCGTTATCCGGAAAATCCTAAAGAATATTTTTTAAAAAGAATTATTGGTTTACCGGGTGAAACGGTAAAAATCAGCAATAATAGAGTGATGCTTTATAATGCTCAGCATCCGGAAGGTTTTGTTATTAATGAAACTTATTTGCCAAAAAATTTAAAAACTGAAGGAGAGAGAACAATTGCTTTAAACGAAAATCAATATTTTATGATGGGTGATAATCGTCCGAATAGTTATGATTCACGACGGTTTGGTCCGGTTGAACGGAATTTAATTATCGGTCGGGCATGGTTTCGTGGTTGGCCTTTTTCTAGAATGGAAACCCTAGACACCCCGATATTTGATTAAAATAAAAAAACATTTAAACGAAAATATTTAAATTAAAAAATATTATGCCAAATAAAAAAAAGGAAAAGATAAAGAGTAAAAATTTTTCCGCCAAAAAAACAAAAGAACAGCCTAAGAAAAAAAATTCTGAATCAGCTGGCGCGTTAGTTTCTGAAAAAAGTAAAAAATCTTGGAATGTATTGCGGGGAATGCATGATATTTTACCAAGAGAGGAAAAATATTGGAAAGTTCTTTATCATACCGCCGAAGATTTAGCGGAAACTTTTCAGTTTGGCAGAATTGACACTCCGATTTTAGAAGAGGCTAATATGTTTATTCGTTCAATCGGCAAAGGGACGGATATTGTTGATAAGGAAATGTATATTTTTGACGATCAGGATGGAACAAAAATTTGTCTTCGTCCGGAAGCCACACCATCGGTGGCGCGCGCTTTTATTGTTAATGGAATGTTAAATTATCCGCAACCGGTAAAGATGTGGTATTGGGGACCAATGTTCCGACATGACCGTCCACAAGCTGGACGTTATCGTCAATTTCATCAGGTAGGTTTTGAAACCATTGGAGTGATGGAACCGGCGGTTGATGCTGAGTTGATTTTATTAGCTTATAATTTTTACAAAGATTTGGGTATTCCGGTTGAAATTCATGTTAACAGTATCGGACTACTTGAAGAACGCGACAGATTTAAAACTGAATTGACAAATTATTATCGTACCAAAAGAAGTTGTTTGTGTGAGGATTGCCGTCATCGTTTAACAAAAAATCCGTTGCGTCTTTTGGACTGTAAAGAAGATCAATGCCAGCCAATAAAAGATGAAGCGCCTCAGATTATTGATTGGTTATCTGAAAATTCTAAAAATTATTTTATGAAAGTTTTGGAATATTTAGATGAATTGGAAATTCCTTATATTTTACGTCCAACCTTAGTTCGTGGCTTAGATTATTATACTCATACTGTTTTTGAAGTTTATCCTGCTGCGGTTTCAATTGAAAATGAGTGTGAGCAAGAAAACAGTCAGAATTCAAGTGGTAACCAAAATGCGCAAAGCGCTTTAGGTGGTGGTGGACGGTACGATTTATTGATTGAAGATATGGGTGGCAGACCAACATCTGCGGCCGGCTTTGCTTTGGGAGTTGATAGGGCTGTAATTTTAATGAAACAGATGGCTGAGACAGGACAAATTAAAATTCCTCGCCGCGAGTATGATGTATTTTTCGCTCAATTGGGAGATCGAGCTAAAGCTCGCGCTTTTAGAATGATTGATACATTGCGGCATACCGGAATTTCCATTGGTTTTAATTTTTATAAGAATTCTTTGAAAAGCCAATTAGAATTAGCCAATGATTTAAAAGTTCCTTACACTTTGATTCTTGGTCAAAAAGAAGTTCAAGAAGGGACTATTATCATTCGCGATATGGAATCGGGAATTCAGGAAATTGTTGATCAAAAGAAGCTGGAAAGCGCAATAAAGCGAAAATTGAAGAAATTTGACGTTTCTGTCAAGTAGATATATAATATATTGTAGTTAAACGGCTTAATTAACTAAAAATTTTTAGAAACGGAGGTGAATTTTGTGTCGGAAATAAAACGAAGAAAAAACGAATCATTTGAAGGATTTATGCGACGTGTGAAGAAACGCTGGAAGCAATCCGGCAAAGTTCTTCAGGTTAAGAAAATACAATATCACAGTAAAGATAAGAATAAAAATATGCGCAAAAAAAGCGCTCTACACCGTATGGATGTTTCTTCTAAAATGGAGTATCTCCAAAAAATTGGCAGATTACCGGAAGAAACCAAACAAAGAAGATAAAGAAAGAATTTTATTTATTTCATTGCTCCCATGCTTCAATGGATAAATAATCAAAATAAAAGAATCAGCAAAACCGCCATTGTAATCACAGGGGTGATATTAGTGGCGGTTTTTTTAATATTTTTATTTGCCGCTGAGGCGGTTGGCGCTCAGGAAACGGCCAATATTATCAGTGTGGCTGATCCAAATAGTCAGTTGCAACAGGGTGTCAATATCATTCAAGAACCGTTGGGTTTGCCGGCGACAGATATTCGTTTGATAATCGCTCGTATTATTCGTGTAGCTTTGAGTTTAATTGGAATTGTGGTTTTGGTAATAATTATTTATGGCGGTTATCTTTGGATGACAGCCGGCGGCAATGAAGACCAAATCGGCAAAGCTAAAAAAGTTTTGTTTAATGCTGTAATCGGGTTAGTTATTATTTTAAGCGCTTACGCTATTGTTTCGTTTATAATGAATATGCTTGGAGTCGGTTCAGGCGGTCCGGGAGGGGGAGGAACTTTGTCTCCGCCGGGTACGCAAAATTTTCAAGGCAGTGGAGCATTGGGACAGGTAATTAAAGATCATTATCCGGCTCGCAATCAAAAAGGCGTGCCACGCAATACAAAAATTGCTATTACTTTTTTTAAACCGATTAAAATTAATGATACAGCTTTAGTTATTGATAAAAACGGAAACGGTATAGCAGGTGATTGTGTAATACCGACTGTTGGAACAATGGATTGGGCCACCGATTGTGACGCTTTAAATACATCCAGTATAAAAATTGAAAGAGTGAATACTGTGATTGATATAATTACCTCGTCAACTCAGGAAGTTTTTGTGCCAATCAGCGGCGCGGCAATTTTAGCTAGTTATGTTTCGTCAACTGAGTTTGATCATCAGATAGTTTATACATTAGTTCTTCGTCCTTATGATTATTTGGGTGAAGAAACAGAAGACGTTCAGTATAGAGTTTATTTGACCAATAATATCAAAATAGACGATTCACAAAATAATTATCCGGCATTGTTCGCCAGCAGCCCGACTAAATATTATTCATGGTATTTTACTTGTAGTACTTTGTTAGATTTATCCCCACCGCATGTTATTGATGTTTATCCGCGTAACGGTTACAAAGAAGTGAAAAATACTGTTATTCAAGTTGTTTTTGATGAAGCGGTTGATCCTATGGGGGTGCAAGGCGGTTTTGATGAAACTGCCGATGAAAATCTTTTTGTTTTACAAAATAGCGGCTATATTTTTTTAACCAGTAATTATAGTGTTAAGCCTGAAGGAAATTTTGATTTATTAAACAGTTATACCACTTTGGAATTTTCTTCCAATGTCGCTTGCGGAAAAAATGCTTGCGGTAATAATATTTATTGTTTGCCGGTCTGCGATAAATCGGGTGTTGTTTGTGGTGATCCAAAAACAGATAATTATAAGGTATTGTTGCGTGCCGCTTGGACAAACAGTAGTAGTACTTTTGAAGCAATTCCTTTTTCAGGAATTTCTGATATGGCCGGCAATGCTTTAGATGGAAATAATGATAAGGTAATTCAAAAAGCGCCTCGAACTGAACCGGTGTTTGACAGTCAAAAAGTTCCTGATAACTATTATTGGGGATTTATGTTGGAGGATAAACTGGATTTAACTCCGCCGATTATCAACCAAACTTTACCGGGACCGGAAGCAACTTGGGTGGAACCGGAAAAAGAATGGACAATGTTGTTTGATAAGCGAATGCGTGTCGGTTCATTGTATTCAATTAGTATCCAGGAATCTCCGACACCGGCTGAACGTTGCAATCTCTTAGGTCTTTCCGGAGCCGCTTGTATTTTAGATTCTCTTTGGCGAGTGCCAAATGTTGTGTTTAACGAAGATGATTCTACCTTAACAATTATGGATCACGGTCCATTCCTTGATGGATTAGCACAAATTTATGTGCCTTACATCAATTCACGAGTGGAAGATGCGCATTTTAATTGTCTATATCCCGGACAAGGACCTGAACATAATGTTATTGAAGGTGGGACGACTGATGATAATACCGATTATTCTAGTATTTGCGATGGAACAAATAATTGTTGTATTAAACCTGAAAACGAAACTGAAGATTTTTGTTGCAACGGAATTGAAGTCGGTTTACATGAAACCGCCAGTTCGTCTTGTTATGCTGGTTTAAAATATCCATAAAAAATAAAATAAAATAAAATTATAAATTTTTTAATCACATGCTTTCGTCAGATAAAAGAAAATTTTTTTGGAGTTTATTACTGACTGTCATTTGCGGCGGGCTGTGGTTAGGTGTAGGTTTTACCTTGGCACAAACGACGCCGGATTTAGGATTGGCGCAAGTTGGTGAAGGAATAGGATTGCCCGCAACAGATATTCGTTTGATTGTTGCCAGAATTATTCGGGCGGCTTTGGGTTTATTAGGAATAGTGGCTTTAGGTTTGACACTTTATGCCGGATTTACATGGATGACGGCCGGTGGCAATGAAGATAAAATTGCTACTGCTAAAAAAATTCTTTTTAATGCCGCCATCGGTTTGGTAATAATTTTATCAGCTTTTGCCATTGTCAGTTTTGTTATCAGTAATTTAATATCAGCTACAACCGGATTGCCGGCTCATTGTTCAAACGGAGTGATTGATGCGGGTGAAGAGGGAGTGGATTGTGGCGGCGAATGTCCGGCTTGTGGTGGAGGAACAACTCCTTATGGTCCGAGCAATGTATTTTATGTCAAACAAAAACCGAGCGGATTTACTTGTATAAGAAATTATTATCCGTTAGTAGTATTTAATCATCCGGTTAATTTATCCACTTTGGAAAATAATTTAATTGTCCGCCGGCAAGATAATCAAGAACAAGCCGTCGGTACTTGGCAATTTGCTTCTGAGACAATTCAGAACATAGTTAAATTTGTTCCGGAAGGGGATTGTGGAAGTCCACCCAATGATTGTTTAGAGGCCAGTACTCTTTATGAATTATATTTTGCCAATGCTAGCGCCATTAAAAGTCAAACTAATTTAACATTAAATTGCAGTTTAGATGCAACTTGCGCAACATCTGAGTTTACCACAGGCGAAAGTGTTGATCGTCAGCCACCAACAGTAATAATTAGCAGTCCGGCTGATAGTTCAAATTTAGAAAAAGGAACCACGGTGCCGGTTAATGTATCTTATTGGGATGATAATGGCATACAAAATATTTCTTTATTTGATAATGAATATTATGTTGATAGTGTTCAAGTGTCAAATTGTGAGACAACCGGTTCAGTAACTATAAATTGGCCGACAGCGTCAGCTGTCATGACAACACACACTTTGGAAACGATTGGTTTTGATTGGTCGGCAGCCACTGGTACGGATAGTGTGGTTGTTTATTTAAGACCAAGTCATTGTTTTAATAATATTCAAGATGTCAGTCTTGGTGAAATCGGAATTGATTGTGGCGGTGAATGCGGTTTATGTGGAGGCTCTGCTTGTTCAAGTGACGGAGAATGTGCCAGCGGATATTGTGAAATTCCACCTGGAGTTTGTGTTAATAAAATGATAATTACCAATATTGATCCGATGGCTGGTGCTACCGGCACTACTTATGTAACAATTTCCGGCAGATATTTTGGTGAAAACGGAGGACATGTTTATTTTACAAAAATTGGCGGCGGTTGGGCTGAGGCGCCAATTGTCAGTTGTGGTTCAGGTATAGATAATTGGACACAGTCACAATTAATTGTTTCTGTACCAAATAATGCGGCTGACGGCGCAATTAAAGTTGAAACCGCCACCACTCCTTTGCATGACAGTTTTGTAGATGTGACAGATGGAAGCGATAATTGGGGAGGGATATATTATTTTGATGTTAATAATCAACAGCGTCCAGGATTATGTAATTTACAACCAAAATCCGGCGCTCCATATACAACTAATGTTACTTTAACAGGTATTAATTTTGGCGGAACGGAAAATAGGGTTGTATTTGGAGCAGGTACCGGTGCATTTAACGCTTTAATTAAAAATTGGTCAAATGCCCTTATTAACGCTAAAGTTCCGGGGATGGCTCCGGGAACAGTTGGAGTTAAAGTGATAGCAATGCAAGGAGGAGGAGAAGAAGTGTCAAGTAATGGTATGGCTTTTACCGTCACTGAAGATATTAATTTAGACACTCCGATTATTTTTGAAATCACTCCTAACAAAGGAGCTAAGGGACAGTATATTACAATTATCGGGAAAAATTTTGGTAGCAATAAAGGAAAAGTTTATTTTAAATTAAATGGTGATCAAAGTGGAATTTTGGGAGATTTTAATTTTCCAGATGAATGTGGTAGTAATTTTTGGACAGACACTAAAATAATAGTTAAATTTCCGCAAGCGGCGATTGAAATACCTGGTGAATATTCAGTTCAAGTTCAACGTTCAACAGATAATGCTTTGAGTCCAATCGGTGCTTATTTTCAAGCTCAGACTGGCAGTCCCGGTCCGGGAATTTGTAAAATTGATCCTGTTTCCGGTCCTGTGCCATTTGCTGAAGGAAAATATATGGAGTTGATCGGTGAACATTTAATTGGCGCGCAACCCTATTTTTGGCGCGCGATTGCTTCTTCTTCAACTATTGAGGGTCGTTTGCCTGCCAGTGTAGAAACTTGGTCTGAAAATAATATTTTTGCGCTCCCGCCGGCTATGGCATTATCCGGTCCGGTGGTAGTTTACCGAGCCAGTGACAGTAAGATGAGTAATTCCATTAACTTTACTGTTTTTAATTGTTTAGAAAATAATAATACCTGTACTCAAGCTGAAAATAAATGTTGTTTACAGGGTACGGATGCCGGAATGTGCATTCCAAAAAATGAAATGTGTGACGGTGAAACTCGTTCTACCGGTTATATGTGGCGTTTTGGCACTCGTGATCTTCCTGTAGTCCCGCGTGTTATTGAACGTTGCAATAGTGATACGGAGTTAGCTTTAAATATTCCTTCTCCTTCGCCGAGTACCATTTGGAACACAGGTGGAGTGACTGATCATGTCAATGTTTGCCGAACCGCATTGGTAACAGTTGTTTTTAATACCGCTATCAATCCGACTACTGTTGATTTAAATAATGTTCAAATTTTTAAATGTGTCAGTAGTACCATTAATAAAAATATCTGTACACATGATGGAGGATCAATTAGTTTGAATCCGGAAAGTTACGTTTTACATAATGATACCAGTGAATTATCCGATGATTTTTATTTAACGATTAAACCGGATACTGTTGGAGGAGCGTGGTCTGACGAAACGTGGTATCAAGTTATTTTGAAATCAGATATCAGAGCGGAAGCTGTGGCGGCCGGATCTTTAATGGCTACTCGTCCGTGCGGTTCCGGAACATCTTATTGTTTTATTTTTAAAACAGATTCAACAGATTGCCGTTTGAAAGAAGTGGTGGTCACGCCGTTAGATTATTGGACAGGTGTATTGGAACGTCCGATACAATATCGAAAAGTTAAGGATAATGCCGATGATCCGGGAGTGGAATTTTGGTATCGCGGTAATGGTTTATCTGAACAGAAATGTGTTTGGATGAATATGGATAGTTATAGTTGGAATTGGGGAGTAAGCAGTGAAAATTATGCCAGTATTTATTTTGCCAATCAAAATCAAGCCCAAGTGTCTGCTTTGGCTAATACTGTGGCCGTCGGTTTAGCTGATGATGCGGTGCGAGTTAGAGCGACTGCGAGCAAAGGAGCGTTTACTGTTCCGCCACCGCCTTCAATTGATATTTCTGATGGTTTAGTCGGTTGGTGGAATTTTGATGATGATGGTGCAAAAGTTGTAGATAATAGTGGAAACTATCATGATGGAACTCCGCAAAGTGGCGTAACTTATATATCACCAGGAAAAATAGGTACAGCGCTTAATTTAAATGGTTCTGCCGCAGTGATATTAGACAATCCAACAGTTGGTTTTCCAAGTGGTATGGATTCTCGTACAATTTGCGCTTGGGGCAGACCAACTGATACGGCGGGGGGATGGCGTTGGGTGTTTGCTTATGGAGATGGGGTGGAAGGAAGAGCAATGTTTATTGGTCAAAATGGGACATCACTAGACGGCGGCGCTTATGGCGCTGATTATGATATTATTGTTAATAATTTTTGGCAGCCAGGTGTTTGGCATCATGTTTGTTTAACTTATGACGGTGATGCGCAGGTGGCCAATCTTTATACCGATGGCGCTTGGAATACCAGTATGACTTTGGAATGGAAATTAAAACTGAATAGAGCTTATATTGGCGCGCAAGTACATGTTTCTCCAAATGAATTTTGGAAAGGCGCGATTGATGATGTCAGAATATATGATAAAGCATTATCTGCAGGGGAGGTGGCGGCTGTATACAATAATTTAAGCGCGGCTCCAACACCCACAGTCACTTCACCGGAAAGCAAAACAGGTGAAGGTTTGTTGCATATTGATTTATCACAACCGAAAGTTCTTGATTATTGGCCAAAATGTTTGTCTGCTTGCACCAATGCTGAAATCGGCGCGAAGTTTAATACTATCATGGCTAATTATAATTTAAGCGCGGTAAAATTATATAAATGTTCAGATGAAAATTGTCTCAGTAAAGAAGATATTACAAGTGGAATTAATCCATTGTTTAAATTAAGCGACCGCCGATATTTGGAAATGCCTTTAATAAGCGGGGAGTTGGAAAAAAATACTATTTATCAGATTGTTTTGTCAGCCAGTGGAACCAGTACATCAGACGGGGTGAATCAGTTGTGGTCCGGCGCCAGCACAACCAATGATGTAATTTTAAGTAAACCATATCAACAAGAGTTTACTTGGCGGTTTCGAACCAAACAGGAAAAATGTCAGCCGAGCAAAGTCAATATTTTACCGCCATCATATGTGGCCAGTTATATCAAAGAGAAAGCTGTTTATACAGCGGAAGCTTTCACTTCCCCTGATGATTGTAATCCAAATGGACAACGTTTAAATCCTTGGTTGTTAAATTGGAATTGGACAAATTCAAGTAATGCTGTTGCCACTATCCAAACTTTTGTTACTAAGGGACACAATAATTTATGTACGGCAAAATGTTTGAAAAAAGGAAGTGATATTTTGTTTGGATCGTCGGTTATTGAACCGATTTGTGGCAATGGAATTGTGGAAGCTGGCGAAGATTGTGATGTACCTGAAAAAATTACAGGAGTTTCCGCTTGTGGTTTGAATTGTTTATATTTAGGTAATACTTCTTCTACTTGTGGTAATGGCATAATAGAAACAAATTTAGGAGAAGAGTGTGATTTGGCGGTTTCTCAAGGTTGCAGTTCCAATTGTTTAAATATGGGTTCTAACCAGTACACCGGAGCTGAGGAAATCGGTGCGTCAATATGTGGCAATAACCAAATTGGTTTTGGTGAAGATTGTGATATTGGAGTGAAGGGGGATAGATTAGTAGTAACATCATCATTATATTGTTCGGAAAAGTGTCTTCATTTGGGAACGCCTTTGTCGGCAAAATGGTGTTATGATAATGTTGCTACTTATGGTGGGTTTAGTTTGTCGGAATTTACAACTGCTTGCCAAAAAGCCATTAGCCAATGTGGTGATGGTGTAGTAAGTCCAAATGAAGAGTGTGATGCGGGTATTTATGCTTCGTCTACTTGTTCAACAAATTGTTTATTATTATCCAATTGTACGGTGGGTATGGAAGGTTGTACAACTGAAGGTCAGTTGGCTGGTTCTTCACTCATGTATTCCGTCCCGTCAGTTTGCGGTGACGCAATTCAAGGAATCGGTGAAGCAATTGGTTGTGAACAAGGTTTTGTAATTTCACATACTTTTAATAACCCTTGGGTTTTAGCAACCGGAGTTGGCGATGGACCTACTATCGGTTTGCCTCCAACTCAACAGACGACCATTACCGGTCAAGCTACTGCTTTCAGTGTTAGCGGTGAAGGAAAATTTATCATACCTTGCGGTTATCACAGTGATTCAGAATGTAATGCCGGTGATGCCAGTGGCAGTTTGGGGGTGGCTCAAAATACCTGTTGCTATTCACGTCCGCAAATAATTAAAACTTATCCGGTTATGTCCCCATTGCCAGTTAATGTTTGTCCGAATACTTATATTGAAATTAAATTTAATAAAAAAATTGACCCGTCTACTTTATATGGTAATTTAATTTTGGCTCAGGGTCGAACCGCTGCTTCTTGTTTATCTGGTGAAGAAAATGTGACCGGTAATATTATTACTACAATAGTCTCGGCTAATTCTGATATTTGGTACAAGAAAGTATGGAAGCAGATTGTTTGGTTTGTGAAAAATTTATTTCAATCAAATACCGCTTCAGCTTTTAAAACAGATTTAAATTCGGTTTCTTGGTGCGCCGGCAAAGAATCTATAACTACTGAAGTTGTTTATGATCCGTCTGTTTCTTCAGATTCTAACGATGTTACTTCCACTGTTAAAATAATTTTAAAGAAAGCTTTGGCGACCAGTACTGATTATGCTGTAATTTTGCGTCCAGGTATTAAAGATTCACGCGGTGTCAGTATTGGTGTATTGTCCGGAGACATAAATCGCAATTGGAAATTTATTACAGGAGAACAAATTTGTGAATTAACAGATTTATCAATTAATCCGGCGACTCATTTATTCCAAAAAGCCGGCAACTCCATTAATTTGGAAGTAGTATCTAAAACCGGTAACGGTCAGCAAATTCAACCGATAAACGGTTATCGTTGGGAATATGTATGGGAACCAAAAATTAATGACTATGTAACCCTGACTGTTACTACCAGCACGCCTAATGTAATTACTTCAAAAAATAGGAATGGTGAAATTGATGTGGTGGCTGAAAGTAAATTTACTGAAAATATATTTACCGCAACATCTCCGACTTTGCGCGGCAGTTCACATATAACAATATTTTTATGTGAAAATCCTTGGCCGTCAGTTGCTGATTTGCCGTGGCATGATACGGCGTGGGATTTTTCAACTTATTATTGTCGTGATAGTGGCAGCGTGGGCACGGCTGATGATTTGCCAAATCTCTCGGCTTCTGTTGAAGATAGTCTGACCGCTCCATACAGACGAAGATATCTGATGACTGATAAAGATTTTACCGATGCCATTGGCATTATGATATTCCCAAATCCGGAACATTTAACTGTTCAAGATTGGTATAAAATGAAAAATTTTAAAGGCACATTTACTTCATTAAATATAGATGGTTACTCAGCTATTACAGATGGAAATAATTATTATGTTGATGCACTCAATTTAAGTTCATCCGAAAATATTTATACTAATATTTATTTATTTAGTATTAATAGTAATGCTGAACAGAATATGCGGCGTGTTTTTGAACAGATGATTACTAATTTAAAATTTAATAATGATTTTTTAAATGAAAAATATTGTGGTTCAGATTTTGTAGACGAATCAGTTAATTATAGTATGCCGTGTCAAAATGATTTGGATTGCTGGACGCAAGTTGATTTGTATAATCAAACCAATCCTTTAACGCCGAGTACTGATTATTTATGTTTGAATCAAAAAGATAAAATTCAGAGAAATTATCAGCGTTTGAAAGATGTGAGAACAATAATTGATGTTTTGTCTAATTATAATCAAAATCAACAGATTATTAATTCATCAACTCTTGGATTTTATCCATTGATGAAAGATAATACTTATTTAAGCGGACAAGCTTTGAGTGTTTGGCCGGCTGCTTGGACAGGTTTAGGCAGTGCGCTTGGAGCGTCTATGCCGTCAGATCCGATTAATAAATTAGCTAAAGCTGGCACTTGTTTCCAAAAAAATATTTCAAGCCAATTTACCGCTTGTACAAAAGATGAAAATTGCGCGGTTCCAGTGACCGATGGAATTGTTAGTCAATGGTTGTCAGATCAAAATCCGACAGACCAGAAAGGTATTAGTGATGCGCAGCTGGAAGGAGATGTGTCTTATTCAGCCGGAAAAGGACATGGCGATGCTTTTGATATTGCCGGCGATTCAGTCAGTAAATTAATTATTCCTCACAAGGATAATTATAATACAGAATCATTTACTTTATCTACTTGGATTTATCCACGCAAGAAAAATACCGCTGTTTTATTCCAAAAAGGTGGTTTAAGCAACGGTGGAGCAAGTTTGGGAGGTTGGGGATTGGAATATAGCGATTGGAGTTACTATGGAGATAGTTTGAGTAGTAAAGTGTTTAATAATGGAACGGTGCGATTTGCAATTTATCCTTCAGATAGCAGTGATTATAAATATGTGGCTGCTGATTCCGGAGTGCCGTTGGCGCTTAATCAGTGGCATCATTTGGCGGCTGTTTATGATAGTACTGATATGACAAATAGAAAGGTTCGTTTATATATTGATGGTTTACCGGCCAGCGCGATAGAACCGGATGGTTGGATTATGAAAGCAGAAAACAAAGCGGGAGTGATAAGTGTGGTGAATAATGCGGATTTATCAAATAATGGTTTAAATATTGAAGTTGGTCAGAATTTTAATGGTTTGATTGATAATACGATATTTTACAATAAAGCATTGAATTTGGATGAAGTTAATAATTTATACAGAGGAGTTTGTATTATTCATGACAGTTTAACCGGTTGGAGTGTTGAAGACAGAAGATTCAGTTTTTCTTGTAATCCGTTATCTTATGCTTACCGTTATATTTATGATACTGTTAATCGCGATTTTGATTTAAGACTAAATATAGAAGAAGATGGAATTAATCCGGCTAATTGGCCTATATTCATTTCAGAGTTTGGTATTGATTCCGGTTCGCAAGTGTCAATGGATAGTGTTTGTCAGGCGGATGACGAAGTAGCTTCGCCGTACAGTTTAGTTTGTGGTGATGGAGTTTTGGGAGGAACGGAAGTTTGTGATCCACCGGGAAAAGTAAATTATGATACCAGTTTATGTCCTGTTTCAGCTACTAAAAAAATATGCAATAGTTCATGTCAGTGGGGATTGGCTACTACGATTACTTGCGCAGCAGCCACTGGGGCGCAATGTGGTGACGGTAAAATTCAAGCCGTAACAGGTGAAGTTTGTGATGACGGTTTATTAAACGGCACTAATGAAAGGTGTAACACAACTTGTACAGGGATAGTTCATAATTGTGGTGATTATTTAGTTCAGACAGATGAATTGTGTGATCCGACATATGGCAGGAAAATTGGTTCAATTGCACAAACCGGTTGGTGTGTCGGCGGTCAATATTTTACCGATTTAATTCCTGTAGCGTGTAGCTTAGATAGTCAATGTCCTTACACTGGAAAATGCAATAAAACACCTGATGATAAATATGGATTATTGAAAAATAATTCGTGTAATTGGGATTGTAAAAGTTATGGACCATATTGTGGGGATGGACAAGTTCAAGAGGAGTGGGGGGAAAATTGTGAAACAAATGAAAGTTGTTCCACTGTGGGAGTATCTGGTTCAAAAAAATGTAATACAGGTTGCCGTTATGATAATGCGGGAGTAGAAGGGATAATAAGTTATTGGGGCTTTGATTATTATCGCGCTTCTGATGGTCTTATACCAGATGATAATTATATGTTTATCGGTACTTGCAAGACGGGAGTGGATTGTCCTTCTCTGACTTCTGGAATTTATAATGTGAACAGAGCATTTAAATTCAATGGCGCGCAATATGTTCAAATCAAAAATTATTCTTCTTCGTTGGCAACTAAAACAATATATCCGCAATTTACCGTGGAAGCATGGGTAAAACCTGATTCTGATAATACCTATCATGCCAGAGTTTTTGAAGAAGGTGGGCAATATAACAATGGCGGTTATGGTTTGGAATTTAGAACCTATGATGATATTAATATTAATAATTTTAGATGTACAACTTGGGATGTTGGAAATATACTTTCTAAAGTTGATTCTAATCCGGTCAATACAAATGAATGGCATCATGTTGTTTGTACTTTTAACGGGGCAACATACGGCATAGATAAAATAAAAGGTATTTTATCTATTTATGTTGATGGTGTTTTGCAGGAAGCCACTTCTACTGCGGTTATGGCAAAAACCACTTATCCGTTGTGTTTTGGCAGTAAATGTGTCAAAACATCTTTGGGTGGTTATACTCGTTCTGCAATCAATGCATTTAAAGGTTTAATAGATAATGTGGCTTATTATTCTCGCGCATTACCATTGGAAGAAATTCAGGAACATTATGCCGCAGTAAACGGTTGGTATTGTACAGCCGGTGGCAAAACACCGGAATATTCAACTTGTGGTAATAAAGTTGTGGAAGAGGAAGAAGTTTGTGATATGGGAGATAAAAATGGTGCCGCATGCATTCCTCAATATCCTTATACCAGCTGTACCTATTGTTCAGCTGATTGTAAAAGTGTAATTACGGTTGATACTATGTGTGGTAATGGAGTTTGGGATTATGCTGGAGGAGAAGAGTGTGATTTTAGTAATATTCTGACTGATTTTGTTAGAAATTATACAACATATCTTTCAGACAGATGTTTTGAGTGTCAATCTAATTGTACTTTTAAAACTCCGCCTATTTTAAATACACACAACAGTCCATGTGATTTACACGGGTTAGGTTATTGCGGTGATAATATTAAAAATGGATGGGAATATTGCGATGGTACTGATTGGGGTTCTTATTTTGAAACCTCTGCGTGTTATGAAGATGGTTATTGGGGTTATTTGACTTGCAATTCTTGTTTAAGTTTAGATTGTATACATGGATATTGTGGTGACGGAATTATACAATCTCCGCCCGAAGAGTGTGATGGTGCATGGAATTGTTCCGTCAATTGCCATTTCTTTTCATTATAAAATAATTTTTTAATTAATTTAAATTTATAATTTAAATAAAATTTAATATGTTTGATGAACCAAATCAAAATAAAATACCGGAACCGCCAAAAAATTTAGCCGCTGAACCGGTTGATATGTTTGCTGGTTTAGACGATGATAAAACATCTAAAATTTTGGATATGAATACGGCTTTAAATGCCGGAGTGTTAAAGAAAAAAGAATCCGAAGTAGATAGTTTGCCAAAAATTAGCGATGAAATGAAGCCTGGGGTCAACGAAGGAGAAATGTATGAAATGAAAAATCCAATTTTAGGCAAAGTAATAATAGTAATTGGTGTAATGGCTTTAGTAAGCGGAGTTGGTTATGGAGTTTGGAATTTTTATTCAAAAAAAACTGAAGGACAATTACCACAGGCCAACTTACCTTTGTTAGAACAGTCGCCGGTTACAGAAACGGATACTGATTCGATTAATAATGATTTGCCCACACAAGCCATAGAGTCGGTTGAGCCGGTTACCAACACAGCGGCGATAGATATGGGAAATGATAGAATTTTATTTGGCGAGGCGGTTGATACAGATAAAGACGGATTGGATGATGTGCGTGAAAGGGAGTTGGGAACTAATATAAATAATACCGACACGGACAATGACGAATTAAGTGATTCTGACGAAGTCATTATTTGGAAAACTGATCCTTTAAATCCAGACACTGATGATGATAGTTATAAAGATGGAGAGGAAGTTAGAAACGGGTATAATCCGTTAGGTCCGGGCAAATTATTTGCTAGTCAAATGATTAATACGACGGTGGCTACCACAGCTACCGGCACTGTGCTTGAGAATTAATTTTATGTTTGGAAAAAAGGAACAAATCGCCAAAAGCGTTTCACCATCACTGACTATTCCGGTAAATACGATACCTGATGATTTTTATGCTGGCGCGAATCCGGTAGTTCAGTTTAAAGAAGTTGCCAAAACGGTTGAGTTGAATAAAAATAATAGGAGTATTTTGTCGGCTGAAGAAAAAAAAGCTTATGATAAAACCACTACTGCCGGATCGGCACAAAAATTTCATCCGGCGAATTTATTATCCAGTCGTAAGTTTTTAATTATTGGCGGTGTAATTTTATTTGTGGTTATGATTGTGGGGACAGGTTTGTATTATTGGTGGCAAGCCAAAACAATAGCTCCACAATCGCAAGAAATTATAATTGTTCCAACCCAAACACAAACATCTGAAATTTCTGTTCCCACCATACCGACTGAATCCGCAGTCACTACTCCAATTGAAGAAGTTATTCCGGAAGAAACACCAATAATGCCGGTGGCGGCGATGGATTTTCCATCTGTATTATTGGGAGAAAGCTCCGATATGGATCATGATAATGTTAGTGATGTAGCCGAAGAATTATTTGGTATTGATCCGTTTAATTCTGATAGTGATAATGATAAATATCCGGATGGACATGAACTTTATTACTTATATAATCCAGCTGGTTTTGAACCGAAAAAAATAGTTGATTCCGGTTTTGTTAAAGAATTTCGTAATCCGACCTATGGTTTTAAGTTATATTATCCGACTAATTGGGTAGTGGGAAATGTTGATCCGATTTATCAACAAACGTTATTCAGTACTTTAACCGGTGAAAATATTGAGGCACATGTTTTTAATTTGGAATCCGGTCAAACTTTGGCAGATTGGTTGTCTGTATCCGCGCCACAAGAAAAATTGTCAGATTTGTCTGATTTTGCCGGTTATTTTGATACTGTTGGAAAAAGACGTAACGATGGATTGGTTTATTATTTTCAAAATGGGCAGAGACTTTATGTTTTGGCCTACCATACGACTAATTCATCAGTTGTGAATTATAAAATTGTGTTGGAAATAATGGCAAGAAGTTTTCAATTTGGAGAAGTGAATCAGTCTGCATCAGAAGTTGTTAATTCACCCATGTCGCAAATGCCGGAGGTAATGTCAGGGATACTAGAAAACGAATCAGCAGATTTAATGGAATTAGGCGATGAAATGATGAATGAAAATGAAAGTCCTGTTAGTTTATGATAAAAATAGAGATAAATAACAGTAAAAAATACTCGGTTAATAATCAATTAATTTTAAATACTGTAAAATTTGCAGAAAAATTAGAAAAAACAATAAATGGAATAGTTGAAATTAATTTAGTGAATAATCAGGAAATTAAACAAATTAATAAATTGTGGCGACAAAAAAATTCAATCACTGATGTTTTGTCGTTTGCTTGGCGGGAAGAAAAAAAATTAAAAAGTGATTATTTGGGACAAATTTTTATTTCTTATCCGCGCATTATTAAACAAGCTAAAGAGTATAAAGTAAATTCAGAGGAGGAATTTGTCAGAATGTTAGCGCATGGTTTGTTGCATTTGGTTGGTTATGACCACAAAACAACAAAGGACGCAAAAAAAATGTTTTTCGTGCAGGAAAAAATATTATCAAAACAGTTTAAAAAAAAATAATTTTATGATATTTGGACGTTTAAAACAAAGTTTTTCCGATGCCTTTAATGGTTTAAAATATGCATTTCAAAATGAACAAAATTTTCGCGTTCAAACTGTGGTGGCGACGATAGTCTTGATATTAATGGTTGTTTTCCCTTTAAAACAATGGGAAACCATTTTAATTGTAATGATGATTCTGGTGGTATTGGTGACGGAATTGTTAAATACCGCTTTGGAAAGATTTACTGATTTATTGAAACCAAGATTACATCATTATGTTAAAGTGGTAAAGGATGTAATGGCAGGGGCTGTATTGTTGACTTCTTTGGGAGCGGTCATAATAGGGGTGTTTGTTTTTCTGCCGTACTTTATAGAAATATTTAAATAGTGTATAATATCAGATAGATTGATTATTTTTTTATGCCAAGAGAAGAAAACAATTTAATTGCCGGTTTGGACATTGGTTCGTCGTTTGTGCGAATTGTCGTTGGCAATATGGTGGAAAGAGGTTCGGAACCTTCTGTTTTGCAAATTCTCGGCGCGGCCGAAGTTCAATCAGACGGGGTTAATAAAGGGGTGATAACCAATATTGAAAACGTTGTGTCGTCCATATCGGCTTGTTTAGAACAGGCGGAAAGAATGGTGGGGGTACCAATAGAGAGTGTTTGGACCGGTTTATCCAGCGCTCAAGTACTAACACAAAATAGTCATGGTTATATTGTTGTTTCAAAAGCTGATAATGAAATTACTGAGCAAGATGTAGAAAGAGTTTTGGAATCATCAAAATCAATTTCTACCCCATTAAATTACGAAATACTTCATGTCTCACCTCGCAGTTTTAGTGTTGATGGGCAGATCGGCATCAAAGCTCCTGTTGGAATGACTGGAGTTAGATTAGAAGTTGATACTAAAATTATTTTAGGACAATCATCACAAATTAAAAATTTAACTAAAGCAATTTGGCGAGCTGGTGTGGAAATTGATGACTTGGTTTTATCTATAATTGCTGATGCTAACTTATTGTTAACCAGTCGGCAAAAAGATTTGGGTGTGGTATTGGTTAATTTAGGAGGTCACACCACCAGTATGGCTGTTTATGAAGAAGGTGATTTGTTGTCTGTTAATTTTTTACCTGTCGGTTCGGCTCATATTACTAATGATTTAGCAGTTGGTTTACGTAGCCCTGTTGATATTGTGGAAAAATTAAAAATTCAATATGGTGATTGTTCGGCTGAAGCACAGACACGGAGAGGCAATGTTGATTTGAGTGAGTTTGGTGGAGAGTCACGTGAGATTTTTAAATTGAGTGATATTAATTCTATAATCCATGCCAGAGTTGAAGAGGTGATGTATTTAATTGATAAAGAATTAAAGAAAATTCAACGCAGTGGCTTGTTGCCGGCTGGAGTTATTTTTACGGGCGCTGGCGCAAAACTGCCAGGCTTAGTTGATGCGGCTAAAAGAAATTTACGTTTGCCGGCTGCCATTGGTTATCCTTCAGGTTTGATTAGTGCGACTGACAAAATAAATGATCCGGGATTTTCTACAGCCATTGGTTTAGTAAAATGGGGGAGTGATATGATGGGATATGATCGGCGTATGAAAAATGGCGCTTGGACTGGGTTTAAAAATATTTTTGGATTTAAACGTAAATTACAAAAAACCATCAATTCGCTTATTCCGTAATTGACAAGCGTATCAAAAAATTTGTTTTTCTTGACATATCGTCAGCGGCATTATAAAATATGTAAGCGAAAATGGTTTTTATTATTTATAAATATTTTATTGTTTAGTTGAACACAAAAAGTGTTCATTAATATTTAAAAAAATCACCGCTGAAAAGCGGCACTCTGCTTTTGGGCAGTGGTTAACTTTATAATATTTATGCCTCAAATTAAACCGGTAATTGAAACATTTGCCAAGATAAAAGTTATTGGTATCGGCGGTTCCGGCGGCTCGGCGGTTAATCGTATGATTAATGCCAAAATTAAAGGTGTTGATTTTATTGCTATGAATACCGATGTCCAATCGTTGGGACATAGTTTGGCATCACAAAAAATACATATCGGAAAGACAGTTACTCGAGGTTTGGGAGCGGGTATGGATCCGGAACAAGGACGCAAAGCGGCTGAAGAAGCTCAAAATGAAATTCGTGAAGTTGTTAAAGATACAGATATGGTATTTATCACCTGTGGTTTAGGGGGTGGTACCGGTTCTGGAGCCAGTCCTGTAGTAGCAGAAGCGGCGAGGGAAGCTGGGGCTTTAACTGTGGCAGTGGTAACAAAACCTTTTTCTTTTGAAGGTGTTAAACGCCGTGAAATTGCAGAAAAGGCTTGGGAAAATTTAGCTAAAAATGTTGACGCAATAATTACTGTTCCTAACGAGAGAATTGGTCAAGTTATTGATAAACAAACAACCATGTTAGACGCTTTTAAAATTGCTGATGATGTTTTACGACAAGGTGTACAAGGTATTTCAGAATTAATCACAATGCACGGCATAATTAATGTTGATTTTGCCGACGTTAAAACAATTATGCGTGATACTGGTTCTGCTTTGATGGGTATTGGAATTGGTAAAGGAGAAAACAGAGCGATTGAAGCGGCTAAAATGGCTATTTCTAGTCCGTTATTAGAATTATCAATTGATGGTGCTCGTGGAATTTTATTTATTATTACAGGTGGTTCTGATGTGGCCATGAGTGAGATAGATGAGGCAGCAAAAATTATCACTTCATCAGCCGCTGAGGATGCAAAGATAATTTTTGGTGTTATTATTGATGAAGAAATGAAGAAAGATGAAATTAAAATTACTGTAATAGCCACCGGTTTTGATGATAGACAACCGTTAACAAATGCTGAAGACGCTTTTTTTCATTATCCTTTTTTTGGCGGTAAAAAAACAACATCAGATAATAAAAAAAATGAAGATAATGAAGATAATAAAAATCCCGAGTTGTTGGTTAAAAAAGCAAAACCGGCAGCTGATATTACGCCGGTGGGAATTTCTGAACACAAGAAACCCGCCGCAGCCAGTGCTGTGGAAAATGAAGAAGAATTGGAAATCCCGACGTTTCTTAGACGAAAAATGGGTATATAATTATGCGTTGTCCTGTTTGTAAAAGCAAGGAAACAAGCGTGGTAGACAGTCGCACCGGAAGCGACGGATTAACTGTCCGCCGTCGCCGTGAATGCGCCAAATGTCATTTTAGATTTTCTACTGTTGAAGAAATTGAATTGTTGGATATTGTAGTGGTAAAAAGTGATGGGCGACGGGAAAGTTATATGCGAAGTAAAGTTGAGGTTGGTATCAGAATATCTTTAAGTAAATGTTCATATACAGCTGAAAATTTCAGTCGACTGATACACGCGGTTGAGCGTGATATTCAAAAAAAACGAAAAAGAGAAATTTCCAGTCAAGATATTGGTGAGATTGTAATGCGTCATTTGCATAGTTTTAATAAAGTTGCTTACATTCGCTTTGCCAGTGTCTATCGTGATTTTAAGGATGTTAAAACTTTTGAGAAAGAATTAAAGAAAATAGCCAGCAGTAAGGCGACAAAATAATTGGTTAATTTAAATTAAAATTTTTTCATAGGCTATGGAAAAAATAGATAAAAAAAATGAAACAGAGGTTAAAGAAAAAAAAGAAGTGATGGAAAACGAAGAAAATTTGAGAGAATTACTGGAAAAAAATTTAAAATGGTCTCAGATTATTTATGAACAAACTCGGCGTTTGAATCGCCAGCTTTTTTGGAATTCAATTTTTGGTTGGGTTAAATTGATTATTATTATTGCCCCGTTAGTTGTAGGTGTTTGGTATTTTTGGCCAAGTATTAAAAACGTCCAGCAGCAATATGTGGATATCATTGAGTTAATGAATAATACTACTAGTAGTCTCAATAATGGAAAAGTGCAGATAGATAATTCCACTGTGGATAAAATTTTAAAAATGTTGCCGTTAAATTCCGGAATGGAAGAACAATTTAAGGCTATGATAAAATAGTTATATGTTTAAACGAACAAAAATAGTTGCCACCATTGGTCCGAGTTCTCAAAAATATAATGTTTTAGAAAAAATGGTCAAAGCGGGAATGAATGTTACTCGCTTGAATTTTTCACATGGTAGTTATGAAAATCATGCTACTTTAATTAATAATATTCGCAAAGCGGAAAAAAAATTAGGAGAACCGGTGGCAATTATGCAGGATTTGCAGGGTCCAAAAATAAGATTGGGAACATTGCCGGAAAAAGGTGTTTTGATAAAAACTGGGCAAAAAATTGTGATTAATACCGCTCAAAAAGAATATACTGACAATGAGTTACCTTTGGATTATCCTGATTTACATAAATTTTTAAAAATAGGGCATCGTATTTTGATTGATGACGGACATGCTGAAATGAAAGTTTTAAAAATTGAAGGGACAAAAGTTTATTGTCGGGTAACGGATGGTTATTTATTAAAAACACACAAAGGTCTTAATTTACCGGATTCTAAATTACCGATTTCAGTTTTGAGTGAAAAAGATAAAAATGATTTATTATTTGGTGTAAAGATGGGAGTGGATGCGGTCGCATTATCTTTTGTCAGTAATGCTAAAGATATTAAAGTGGCTCGCGCTTTGATTAAAAAATATGAAAAGAAACTTCGTATAAAAGATAAATATCCGATTTTTATTGTAGCTAAAATAGAGCGGCACGAAGCATTAACAAATATTGATGAGATTATTGCTGAAGCTGATGGAATTATGGTGGCTCGAGGAGATTTGGCAATGGAAACAACAATGTCGGAAATGCCGTTAATCCAGAAAACCATAATTGAAAAAGCAAACAGGTTGATAAAGCCGGTTATTGTGGCTACGCAAATGCTTGATTCAATGCAACAAAATCGTCGACCAACTCGCGCTGAAATTACTGATGTGGCCAATGCGGTGATTGATCACGCCGATGCTTTAATGTTGAGTAATGAATCGGCTGTGGGAAAGTTTCCAATTGAAACGGTTGAAATGATGGCGGAAATTATAACATCTACGGAAGAATCAAAATATGATGATGTTGATCCCAATCAGGAAGTTCATCCGCATACTTCTATCAGTAAAGCGGTTGCCGGTTTGTCTGGTTTGTTAGCTAAAGAAGTTGGAGCAAAAGCTATTTTGGTGGCATCAGCCACTGGACATACTGGTCGTTTGGTCAGTCGTGTTCGCCCGGAATTGCCGATTTTTGTTGGAGTAGAATCCATCCGTGCTGGCCGCCATCTGTGTTTGTCTTGGGGGGTTCGTCCGTTTTTGTTGCCGATTAGCCGTAGTATTGAAGCATTATTAAAAAGGGGGATAGAGTGGTAGTGGTGACAGGTGAACCGTTGGGAAGACCTGGCAGCACGAATTTGTTGGAAGTTAAGGAAGTAAAATAAAAAAACTAATACCCATTTAAATACCCATTTAAATGGGTATTTTATTTTTGAAATATAAATTATACGTTGGTTATTGACAGTTGTGGTGGTCAAGCGTATACTCTATTTAATTCTTTATTAATTTATATATAATATGACAATTAAACCGAAGTTTGTCGTCGTCAGTTTGCTGTTTTGTTTATTGGGTGTGGCGGCGATTTTTTATTTTTCTTATTGGTTTAATTTAAAACAAGATCGTGTTTTGATTGGTTTGGCTGATTCACACTTTCCATATCCTGATTATACGACCGAAGAATTGGAAAATTTATATCCGCAAAATCCGAACGAAAATGTGGTCACTGTTCAAACACCGGAACAAACCCATGCTAAATTTATTACCGCCCTGAAAGCGGGGGATATCACCGGCGCAGTGGAGTGTTGTGTGGTGAGGGAAGAATGGTCGAGAATGAAAACGCGCTTATTGGATATCAATAAAAATAAAAAAATTGGCATGATGCTCGCTGATATAGAAACAATTGAAATAGAGATGATATTACCTACTACGGCGGTGTATACATATAGAATAACAGCACAAGGACAAAAGTTTGGCAATTCAATGGTTTTTAACAAAAACTCCAAAGGTGTTTGGTTAATTGAATCATTTTAATTTTACTTGATGAAACTTCCAAAAATCATCAAGATTATTCTACCGGTATTGGCAGTTATTTTTTTATTTGGCAGAATCGAATTTGTTTTCGGTTATGATGATCAAGTCGCCCATCCGAATATCGCCGAATTAGCGGCTGAATTATATAACCAAAACTTTGAACCGGATTTAACCGTTGAAGAAATTGGTTGGATTAAACAAGGATCAAGAGAAGAAGATTCTCCCACTCGTTGGTTTAACCATTTTTACGATCCTGTTTATGGCAACGGTTTTAATGATATGATTGGAATGAATTTAGTTAATTTAAGTTTTACTTCGGCCAAAGATTGGGTTGTAACTCCATCTAAACAGGTTGATTTTTCTTTGGGCGATCGTAGTTGGCCGCGTGGTTTAGCGGATTTTAGTCAAAACAATCGCCAAATGGCTTTTATTGAACTTGGTCACGTTATTCATCTTATTTCTGATATGGCTGTGCCGGCGCATACCCGCAACAGTGAACATGTCGGTGATCCTTTTGAAGCGTTTGTTAAAAACAATTGGACAAGCATCGTCAAACAATTAAATTATAATTTTATCGCGGTTGATAATTTAGATAATGCTTTTATAGCCTTGGCAAAATATTCAAATAATAATTTCTATAGTGAGAAAACAATTGAAAGTGAAAAATATAAAATAATACCAATTATTAAACAAACAATTATTGCAAATGATAAAATATTGTTTATTTCAAAAAACGAAGATGATCAATTAATTAATCTGTATGTGGCTAATAAAAAAGGCGAATGGGAATCTCCTTCTTATCAATCTACATCAATAATTAATAATTACAATGTTCTTTTAAGTTACTCCACACATCTCCTCCCCAAAGCTATTGGTTATAGCGCGGGAGTGATTAAATTATTTATTGATGAAGGCAACAAGAAAATCGCTGCTGACGAAGACAAAACAATTTGGCAGAAAATGACAGACAGCGAATTACCTTTAAATCGCATTAGCACAAAAGGAATTTTTAATCGGGTGTTGGGGTATGTGATTAGCGGAGCAGAAAAGACGATGAATTATTTTGGTGCTGCGCAAAAGATAGAACCGTCTTTAGCTCAAGGTAAACCGGACGAACCTCAATTAGAAAAAGAGCTATCAGTTATACCGCCTGTTGAAATTAAACAAAAAATTACACCGATTGTAAACACTGTTGCATTACAATCAGTTAAGCCGGCTCAGCCAGTAATCATAGAAAGTTCAGTTGTAAACGAACAATTGATTGTTGAACAACCCATAATTGCAGTACCTGTCACAGAATCGTTAATCTCGCCGGTTATAATAATTCCTGCACCACAACAAATAGAACCGCTTAAAGTTTTTAGTTGTAATGGTTGTGGAGGTGTAAAAGATGTTGTGGAACCTGTGGTTGTGGCTGTGGAAGAGGCTATAGTGTCCATTGTAGAAACTTCGGCTGTTATTGAAGAAGTTGCCACCACGACATCTGTTGTAGACATTTCCACTGTCACCGTTGAAATTGCAACTACTACTGAACCCGTGATTGAAGAAACTACAACCACGTTGGAAATTCCTGAAATGATTATAATGTTACCTCCACAGCTGGACATTATTTTTAACACTACTACTTATACAACTTCAAGTGTGATAAAGATTTTTGGTGAGTGTGCCACTAATACATTATCTATACAAGTTTTTCGTGTAGATGAAACAACACCACTATCCGAACCAGAATTGATGGTTTGGGTGATGCCTGTTATTAATTTGTCATCATGGCAAGTTGAAATGCAAATTAATAATGGCGAAAGTTTGTTTTATTTTGTTGCGGTCGGCTCAACTACTAGTTCGTTATTTTCTGAGTCGGCGAAATTTGTCAAATCAGTTCCGTCGGCGGAAGCAGAACCAGATTTACCTGAATATATTTTTACTACGTTTGATGATACAGAAGTTGTCAGTACCGCATTGTCGCCATCCGGAGCCGGTTCCGCCATATTTCAAGTTGTAAAAGCTCCTATAACAGGTATAGTTTATTCTCTCAATACTAAAATTCAAAAATATATTCCACCAAACACTACACGCCCATGGTATCATAATTCATCTTGGAAAGCCGTGGTTGTGAATGTGTCTTCTGAGACAGGGGATGAATGTGGAATAGCAACACATCGTATCGTTGAATCAGATAATGCTGTTGATGCTCCTGATAATTTGACAGAAATCACGTTTAATTTTGCATCTACTACTGTACAGAAAGATTCGTTTTATTGTTTTATGATTTACAGAAGTTATGGTTTTACTAATAAAGCTTGGATAAATATTTTAGACAAATCACCGGCTGATATTTATTCTGGTGGCAACGCTTTGCTTAATGGTAGTACTATTGATGCCGATATTTGGATGAAAATTCCGATTAAACCAACCCAAGAGGAAATTCCGGAATTGACGTAGTTGATTTTTTCAAATCGGTTGTTGATGCGACAGCTGATTTTGTATATAATTATGCCAGCTCATTAAAATATATCCGACAGGAGATAAAAAATGACTCGGAAAATACCGGATTTTATGATTGTGCTATTAGTAGTGGTAATCACATTCATATTTTTATTTTTTTGTGGGGAGTTGCCATAGTGGCGCTTTTTTTATTGATATCCTATGGTATTACTCGTTTAGTGATGAAGTGTTAAAAAATATATCAACATCGCAAAGTCGTCCGTAAACAGCGACAACAAGCATTTCGCGCAGAACATACAAAATGATTAAAATAATCAGGCATAGTTTGATTGCCACCGTCGGTTTGATGGCAGGCGCTTTATTGACTCGGCAATTATCTTTTCCATGGATTGTTATTGGTGCGATAATTTGGGGAATTTCTTCTTTGATTTTCGATTATCCGCTTAATCCATTGTATTGGTTTTTGGGACAAATCGGATTGACATTTTGTCTTGTTTTTTGTGTGATATTTCATATGAGCAAGAAAATGCATCATTAGCCTTATTGTCGATGATATTAACTTGTTCTTTTAACCCCGATTTATATCGGGGTTTTTTATTATTTAAATCAAGTTATCAACCCTTTACTAAAATAGCTAAAATCTGATAAAATTAGTATATTCATATGAATATTATAGATAAAATTAAAACAGCTAAATTGACCGGTAGAGGCGGGGCTGATTTTCCTACAGCTACGAAATGGCAAGGAGTTTTAAAAGCCCATTCAAAATATCCCGACAAACCGGTTTATGTTGTTTGTAATGCTACTGAAGGTGAACCTGGAATTGAAAAGGATAAATTTATTCTTCAAAATTATCCGGAAAAAATGTTGGCCGGAATGAAAATTGCTATGGAAACATTGGGAGCGGAAAAAGGTTATATTTATTTGAATCCGGTTTATTATAAAAAATTTGCCGCTAAATTAAAAAAAATCATAGGTAAATTGCCGATTGAATTTTTTGTTGAATATGGCGGATATATTTGTGGTGAGGAAACGGTATTATTAGAAACAATTGAAGGTAACCGTTCTGAGCCACGTTTGAAACCGCCGTTTCCTACCGAGCGAGGATTATTTAGTTGTCCAACCTTGGTAAATAATGTTGAAACATTCTACTATGTTGCTGAAATTGCCGATGGCGCATATCAACAGACAAGATTTTATTATGTGGGTGGTGATGTAAAGAATTCCGGAGTTTATGAATTGCCGATTCATTTAAGTATCGGAAAAATTTTAGATGAAACTAAAAATTCTCCGCCATTTGAATTTTTTATTCAGGCTGGCGGCGGCGCATCCGGTGAAATTTTAACCAGTGGCGAGTTAGATATACCATTAAAAGGAGCTGGTTCAATTATTGTTTATAATTTTAAAAAAACAAAAACATTATTATTGATTAAAAACTGGGTAGAGTTTTTTTACAAGAGTAATTGTGGAAAATGCGCGCCATGTCGGGAAGGTTTTTTTCGTTTGCGTCAATTGTTAAAATGTCGGCAGTTAAATATAGCTTTGTTGCGCGCTTTGGTTCAAACAATGAAAGACGCCAGTTTTTGTCCTTTGGGACGCAGTATTTGGTTGCCAACCGTCGGTTTGTTGGAGAAAATTGGTTTGAATAATAAAAAATAATTTTATGGAAAATGTAGGAGCTTTAAAAAAAGAAAAAATATCGGCCATCGGACAATTTTTGTTAATTTTAGGAGGTTTGATGGTTGTGCCAATGTTTCCCAATCAGTTATTTTCTGGCCCATTGGTAAATGCCTTACTTTTTATTGTGACTGTTTTTCTTGGTTTGCGCAGTGGAATCATTTTATCTTTTGTGCCAAGTTTAATGGCTTTATTTGGCGGTTTGTTGCCGGCTATTATGGCGCCATTTATCCCATTTATTATAATAAGCAATATTATTATGGTAGTTTTATTTCATTATGTCCGACGGAAGAACTACTGGTTAGGTGTTGGTGCTGGCGGTGTGGTGAAATTTTTATTCTTAACTGTTAGCATTCAATTATATTTTCAACTTTTTTTAAACAAACCGATAACGCAGGCGATAGTGACCATGATGTCGTGGAATCAACTTTACTCAGCATTAATGGGAGGAGTTATTGCTTTTGTGTTTTTGAAATTTGTTAAGAGAATTTAATGAATTATGATTAAAAAATTCATAATGACAATTGATGGACAAAAGATTGAAGCTAAAGAAGGTGAAACTATTTTGCAAGTTGCTTTGCGTAATTGTATAGATATTCCTCATTTATGCGCTCATCCTGACACAAAAGTTAAGGCTAATTGTCGTATGTGTGTGGTTAAAATAAAAGGAGTAAACGGGTTGCAAACTGCTTGTTCTACACCAGTGAGCGAGGGTATGGATGTAGAAACATTAACTCCTGAAATAAGATGGGCCAGAAAATTTAATTTAGAATTAATTTTTGGTCAACATGTTGAAGATTGCTCTGTTTGTGTTTTAGATTCAAAATGTGATTTGTTAAAATATAGAAAAATATATAATTCTAAAATGTTGCGCTTTCCTGACCGTAAAATTAATTATCCCATTTATCAATTTGGGCCTATAATTTTTGATCAGACCAAGTGTATTGATTGTCGAAATTGCGTGGAAGTTTGTCCGACGGGATATTTAGAATTAAAAGATAGAGGGTCTGATATAAATATTGAACCGTCAGCCGACAAAAAGAAAGATTGTATTGCTTGCGGACAATGTTTGGTCCATTGTCCGGTTGGTGCCATTAAAAGTGAAGGTGAGTTTGAATCAGTTAAAGAAATTAAAAAAATTTTACAACAAAAAGATAAAACTGTTGTGGTGCAATTTGCGCCGGCTATTCGTACCAGTATTGGAGAGGAATTGGGTTTGCCTTACGGTTTAGTCGTTACTGATTTGTTGACTGCCGGTTTGCGTAAGCTCGGTTTTCATAAAGTTTTTGATACTTCAGTTGCGGCTGACTTTACCACTAGCGAGGAAGCGGGTCAGGCAGTTAATCATATCAAAGAAGGAAAAAATTTACCGGTTTTTACATCCTGTTGTCCATCCTGGGTATTATTTATTGAGTTTAATTATCCGGAATTAATAAAAAATATCACCACAGTTCGTTCACCGGAAATAATACTTGGTGGTTTAGTTAAGTCATATTGGGCGGAAAAAGAAAAAATTGATCCGAAAAAAATTGTAATGGTTTCAGTAATGCCATGCACATCTAAAAAAATTGAGATTGAAAGAAAAGAAATGTTTATCAAAGGTAATAAGCCGGTTGATATTGTTTTAACAACTCGAGAATTAGCATGGATGTTAAAAGATGAAAAAATAGATTTGGAAGCTTTAAAACCCGAATTGGCGGATAATCCGTTCGGTGATCCGTCTGGCGCCGGTGTAATTTATGGTGCAAGTGGCGGTGTTATGGAATCAGCATTAAGAACAGCTTATTATCGTTTGACCGGTGAAAACTTAAAGAGTGTTGATTTTAAAGAAGTGCGCGGGCAAGAAGGTATAAAACGAGCTGTTATTAAACTTTGTAAGCCGGTCAAAACTAATTCTGGAGAATGTATTGAAATTAAGGCGGCAGTGGTAAATGAAATTAAGAATGCAAGAATTATTTTGGATGAATTAAAAAAAGACCCGAAAAAGTATGATTTTGTGGAAGTGATGGCCTGTCCCGGTGGCTGTGTTGGTGGCGGTGGACAATCCTTGCCTACTAATTCTTTTATTCGTAGTAAACGAGCGGCTTCACTTTATACTATAGATAAAAATAAAAAAATTCGTTTAGCTCATGAAAATCCTGCTGTAATAAAAGCATATCAAGAATATTTTAACGATGAAAAAATTTGTAAAGAAGTATTTCATACTAGTTTTCATCAGCAAAAAAAGAAACCGATTGGTCGTTTGAAAAGAGATATGAAAGATTTTAAATTAATTAAAAAATAATATTTAAATTTTTATTTAATAGGGTTAATATGATGAAAAAACAAAATATTTTTTCTGTTTTAGTTGGTGGTGCAGCCGGAGATGGTGCGAGAGAAGCGGCGGCTAATCTAAGCAGATTATTGACCAATGTTGGTTTTGAAGTGATTCAAACAGTGGAATATCCATCACTTATCCGCGGTGGGCATAATTTTGCCAGAGTTACTTTTTCCGATGATAAAATTCATAGTGATTATGAAGCGTTGGATATTTTAGTTGCTTTAAACAAAGAAACTGTTGATTTGCATTTTAAAGAATTAAAGAAAGACGGTTTGGTTATTTTTGATTGTGAAAAACAAGATAAGAAAATTATTAATTTACCTCTTTGCGCTTATGCAAAAGAAATGGGTGCGCCGCCGATTTTGCGTACAGCCGCAGCTTTAGGGGCGATATGTTGGATTTTAAATTTGGATTTGGAAGAATTAAATAAAATTTTTAAAACAGTTTTTAAAGATAAGGCTGAAGCCAACATTAAATTATCGGTTAAAGGTTATGAAAATTTTAAAAATAGAAAAATTACGCAAATTAAATTACCAAAACCAAAGAAAATTATTCGTAAGTTGGTTGATGGTAATGAGGCTTTTGCCGAAGGTTTGATTAAGGCTGGCTTGGAAAATTATTTTGCTTATCCGATGACTCCATCCAGTTCTATTCTTCATTTTTTGGCTGGTAAAGCGCATGAATACAAAATAAAAGTGGCTCAACCGGAAAATGAAATTGCTGTTATTAATATGGCTTTGGGTTCAGCGTATGCTGGTAAACGGACCGCTACGGCCAGTACTGGAGGCGGATTTGCCTTGATGTTGGAAGCTATGGCTATGGCCGGAATGGAAGAATTGCCAATTGTAGTGGCTGATTCTCAACGTGCTGGAACTTCAACCGGTGTGGCAACGCGTACAGGACAGGGTGATTTGGCTTTTGTCCGTAATTTGCCAGGTGAATTTCCACAAATTGTTTTGGCGCCCGGTGATCAAGAGGAAGCCTATCTATTAGGGGGTTTATCGTTAAATTTGGCTTGGCAATTTCAAACGCCGGTAGTTGTTTTGTTGGACAAACTTTTATCTGAAAATATGTCAGCTTGCCAGTTGGATGATAAAAAAATAAAAATTATTTCCAGCAAACCGTCTAAAGCCGGAAAAAAATATCAGCGTTACGAATTTACCGATGATGGAATTTCCCCGTTGGCTTTTCCTGGTGATAAAGATGCTGTAGTTAAAGTTTGCAGTTATGAACATGATGAAAAAGGTTACATAACAGATTCTTCTGAGATTACCAAAGCAATGTGTGAAAAAAGATTTGCCAAAATAAAAGGTATAGTAAAAGAATTGGCAAAACATGAAATGATCAAAGTGTATGGCGACACAAAAAGCAAAAATACTTTAGTATTTTTTGGTTCAACTAAAGGAGCAATTTTGGAAGCGTTAAAATATATTAAAAAACCTGTTCGAGCTGTTCAGATTTTATGTTTGGAACCGTTAGATACAGCTCAACTTAAAAAAATATTAAAAGAATCCAATCGGATTATTGATATTGAAAATAATTATACCGGACAATTAGCTAATTTAATTCGTGAAAAAACCGGCATTGAAGTTTGCAAGAAAATTTTAAGATATGATTCTTTTCCGTTTGAACCATTGTCATTGGCTGATACAATTAATAAAATTTTAAAATAAATTATATGATTGATCTCAATACCCAAGCAAAAAATACATGGTGTCCCGGTTGTACAAATTTTTTGATTTTATCCGCTTTTAAAAATGTGTTAAATGAATTGTTTTCCACCGGATTAAACAAAGACAATGTTGTTATGACGGCCGGTATCGGTTGTCATGGAAAAATTGCGGATTATGTTAATATTAACAGTTTTATTTCTTTACATGGACGAGAAGTGGCCACTGCCACTGGAATAAAATTAGCTAATCCAAAGTTAACAGTAGTGGCTTTTGCTGGTGATGGTGACGCGTACGCTGAAGGAATTGAACACTTAGTTCATGCCGCCAAAAGAAATAGTAATATAACCTTGTTGGTTCATAATAATCAGGTTTTTGGCCTTACAACCGGTCAGGTGACACCAACCAGCGTTAAGGGCTATAAAGGCCGTTCTACTCCATTTGGCAGCGTAGAAGAGCCATTAAACCCACTATCAGTGCTATTGTCGTCTGGTGCGACGTTTGTTGCGCGTACCTATGCGGGAAATTTACAGGAAATGCAGGTAATTATGAAAAAAGCGATTCAGCATAAAGGTTTTTCTGTTGTTGATATACTGCAGCCTTGTATCAGTTTTAAAGACACTCGTGAATATTTTAAAGAGAGAGTTTGTGAATTGGAAAAAAATTATCCGACCGATAAATTAGATATGGCTTTGGTTGAAGTCAGATCAAACGGAGATAAAATTCCTTGTGGAATTTTTTATCAGGTTCAGAAGCCAATTTTTGAAGATTCATTTTAATATTTTAATGAGTTAGCTTATTTATGAATCTTGATAAATTATTTAATCCGCGCGCTGTAGCGGTTGTGGGTGCGTCTGATGATAAAACAAAAATCGGACATACTTTAATGTATAATTTATTGCGCGGAAAAAAACGAAAGGTATATCCGATTAATCCGGCTTTTAAAAAAGTGGAACATATTTTGTGTTACCCCTCGGTTAAAAATATTACAAGTGAGATTGATTTAGCTGTAATTGCCGTTAAACCGGAAATTGTTCCGGCAGTTTTAAAAGATTGCGGCGAGAAAAAAATTCCTTTTGTCATTATTATCACCGCCGGTTTCAAAGAAGTTGGTGCTGAGGGCAAAAAATTGGAAGAAGAAATTAAAACTATCGCCGCCAAATATAAAATTAGTTTAGTCGGACCGAATTGTTTAGGTGTGATGGGTGTACAAAGCGATTTAAATGCTACTTTTGCCGGTGATCTGCCGATAAAAGGTAAAACGGCTTTTATCTCGCAATCGGGTGCGGTCGGAACAGCTATGTTGGATTGGGCGAAAAAAGAAAAAATTGGATTTTCAAAATTTGTTTCCATCGGCAATGAGGCCGGTCTGACGGAAAATGATTTTTTGAAATATTTTACCGATGATTCTTCGGTTGCGGCGATCTTAATGTATCTAGAAGGCATTAGTGATGGACAAAAATTTGTTAAATTAGCTAAAAAAATTACAGCTAAAAAACCGTTAGTTATCTTAAAGGCTGGAAAATCAGCCCGTGGTTCAGCGGCGGTTGCTTCGCATACCGGTTCGTTGGCGCCGTCGGAAAAGATTTTTCAATCCGCTTGCCGTCAGGCCGGCGCGGTTTATGTTGAATCGCTGGAAGATATGTTCAATCTGGCGAAAATGTTTGAAGCTGGATTATTGAAGCCGATGACTAATTTGGCGATTTTAACCAATGGCGGCGGACCGTCGGTGGTGATGTCCGATTTAATTGAAGCGTCTGAACACTTGTCACTGGCTGAAATTTCCGAACCGGTTAAAAATCAATTAAGGAAAGTTTTGCCGCCGACGGCGGCGGTTGGCAATCCGGTTGATATTATTGGCGATGCTTTGAGCGACCGTTATGAAGCGGCTTTGAAAATTTTAACCGAGGAAAAAAGCATTAATGGAATAATTGTGATTTTGACCCCGCAAAAAATGACCGACGTAAAAGAAACGGCTGAAGTTTTGGTTAAATATAAGAATAAAAAACCGATTGTTCCGGTTTTTCTCGGCGGCGAGGCGATTATTCCGGCCGAAGAAGTATTTAAGAAAAATCGGATGGCTTATTTTCATGATCTTCGTCCGGCGCAAAAAGCTTTGGACGCGCTGGCAGTTGGAGTTAAAAAGGCTTCCGCTGACGCTCCGGCTAAAACTAAAAAAGATGAAACAGTTTCGGTCAGACAATTGGATTTTGAGGAATCAAACAAACTGTTATATTCGGTTGGGTTAAAAACTGTGGGTGTTTTTGCTAAACAAAAAACCGATTTGAAAAAAGCGCTGGTCGGAATGAAGTATCCACTGGCGATGAAAGTTGTTTCAGAGCAAGTAATACATAAATCCGACGCTGGCGGCGTACAGATACAACTGGCGGATTTCGCGGCGGTGGAAAAAGCTTGGGATGTCATTGTTAAAAATATAAAAATAAAAGTTCCGAAAGCTAAAATTGACGGAATGGTTATTCAGCCAATGGTTTCCGGAAAAGAAGTTATTATCGGTATGAAACGCGACGCTTCGTTCGGTCCTGTGGTTCTGTTCGGTTTGGGCGGTATTTTTACCGAGGTGTTGAAAGACGCGTCAATGCGGGTTTTGTCGGTGGCGGAAAAAGAGGCGATGGAAATGATTGATGAATTGAAAGGCTCGGCGATTTTAGCCGGCAGCCGCGGTGAAAAATCGGTTGACCGCAAGGCTTTGGTTAAAATAATTTTGGCCATTGCCAAATTGGCGGAAAATCATCCGGAAATTAGGGAAATTGATTTAAATCCGGTAATGGCCACGTCCACCGGTGCTACTTTAGTTGATGTAAGGATTTTGACTTAAATTACATTAAAAAAAGCCGCCCAGTTGGGTGGCTTTTTATCTTGCCTTTTTTTTTCGCTTATGTTAGAATAATTACGCTCTTTTTTGAGCTTAATTTTTATATCAAAAACATGTCATTTCTTAATAAAATTTTTGGTGATCCGAATATAAAAGTAATTAAAGAAATTCAGCCGATTGTTGATAAAATTAATTCGCTGGAACCGGAAATTCAGAAGTTGAGTTTGGAAGGTCTAAAAAATAAAACTGAAGAGTTTAAAGACCGTTTGATAAAAGGTGAGTCTTTGGACGATATTTTACCTGAAGCCTTTGCGGTTGTCAGGGAAACTTCAAAACGCGTAACAGGTATGCGTCATTTTGATGTTCAGTTGATTGGCGGTGTGGTTTTACACCGTGGACAAATTTCAGAAATGCGTACTGGTGAGGGAAAAACTTTGGTAGCGACTTTACCTACTTATTTAAACGCCTTGTCAGGCAAAGGTGTTCATTTGGTAACAGTTAATGATTATTTGGCAAAACGTGATGCTGTTTGGATGGGTCAAATTTATGATGCTCTAGGTTTGTCTATCGGTATTATTCAGCAACAGTTGACTTCTTATAAATATTCTGCCACCGCCAAAGCCAATGTTGGTGAAGGAAGTGAAACCGACAAAGAGAGAGATGTTATTGGTATGTTTAAAATTGAACATGATTATTTGTTGCCTTGTTCGCGTAAAGAAGCTTATCAGTGTGATATTACTTATGGCACGAATAATGAATTTGGGTTTGATTATTTGCGTGACAATATGGTTCAAAATTTGGACGATATGTCTCAACGTGAATTGAATTTTACCATTGTTGATGAAGTTGATTCTATTTTGATTGATGAAGCTCGGACACCTTTGATTATTTCCGCGCCGGCAGAAAAAGCAACAGACATATATTATAAATTTGCCGAATTGGTTGAACGCTTAAAAGAAAATGAAGATTATAATGTTGATGAAAAAATGCGTTCGGCGACTTTAACCGATGCTGGTATTAAGAAAATGGAACAGTGGTTGGGAGTAGATAATATTTATGCCGAAGGAGGTGTTGGCACTGTTCATCATGTTGAGTCGGCTTTGAGAGCTAAAGTTCTTTTTAAGCGTGATCGCGATTATGTGGTAGAAAACGGCGAAGTTATTATTGTTGATGAATTTACCGGAAGAAAGATGATTGGCCGACGTTATAGTGAAGGTTTACATCAGGCGATTGAGGCAAAAGAGGGTGTAGAAATTCAACGTGAAAGTCAGACAATGGCTACTGTTACCTTTCAAAATTATTTTAGAATGTACAAAAAAATATCAGGCATGACCGGTACGGCGGTGACTGAAGCCGAAGAATTTGGGAAAATTTATAATTTGGAAGTTGTAGTTATTCCAACTAATAAAAAAATTTGTCGTTTAGACCATTCAGATCGCATTTATCGAACCGAGGAGGCAAAATATCGGGCGATTGCTAAACATGTTAAAGAATTACAAGATAAAGGACAGCCGGTTTTAATTGGTACTATTTCAGTGGATAAAAATGAAGCTTTGAGTTTATTTTTAGAACAAGAGGGTATTAAACATGAGATTTTGAATGCTAAAAATCATGAGAGGGAAGGCGAAATTGTGGCACAGGCTGGCCGTGCAGGAGCGGTTACTTTAGCTACCAATATGGCAGGTCGTGGTGTGGATATTATTTTGGGCGGAAATCCACCAGATAAAGAATTGTCGGAAAAAGTTAAAACAAATGGCGGTTTATTCGTTATCGGCACTGAACGACACGAGAGTCGTCGTATTGATAATCAATTACGAGGCCGTGCTGGACGTCAGGGTGATCCAGGTGAAACTCAATTTTATCTTTCCACCGAAGATGATTTAATGAGAATTTTTGCCGGTGATCGAATTCGGGCAGTTATGCAGACATTACGTGTGCCGGAAGATATGCCGATTGAACAAAAAACCATTACTCGCATTATTGAATCGGCGCAGAAAAAAGTGGAAGGTTTTCATTTTGATACTCGTAAACATTTATTGGATTATGATGATGTGTTAAATCGTCATCGCGAAGTGGTTTATGGAAAACGTCGGCAAATTTTGGAAATTTATGATATAGAAAAAAGATTATTGGTTGAACCAAATGCTGCTAAACCGGAAAAATCATTGCGTCAGTTGATTTTAGATATGGTGGAAGCGGAAATTGAACAGGTGGTATCTTTTCATACCAATACAGAAGATGCAAGTGAGTGGAATTTAAAAGAAATTGGAGAAACAATAACTACAATTTTTCCGTTAACAAATGCGGAAAAAATAGAGATAACAAATTTTGGACAAAAAAGCGCATTAAAATTGGAATCAATTGAACATCGAACAAAAATTATTGAATATTTGGTGCAATTAGCTGGTCAAAAATATGAAGAAATGTTGGTTAAAGCAACTAATCAGCCCGAGTTAATGGTAGAAATAGAAAAACAGTTATTGCTTCGTTCGGTGGATAATTTATGGATTGAACATTTAGTGGCAATTGATTATTTGCGTACAGGCATTGGTTTGCGTGGGTATGGACAGCGTGATCCGTTAGTTGAATACAAAAAAGAAACTTATCGGATGTTTAATGAATTGTTGAATTTGATACAGAAGGAAGTTGTGTATTCTGTTTTCAAAATTAGTTATGGAATTCAAATGGCACCAAGCGTTATGCAAAAAGGTAATTTGGTTTTGACTGGCGCGGAGAAAGAACAATCGCCGGTCTCTTCTGGAAAAATTAAAGATGCTGAAGGTAAAACCATTGGCCGCAATGATCCATGTCTGTGCGGATCAGGCAAGAAATTTAAGAAATGTTGTGGATCATAAAATAAAAAAGTCCGGCACGGTGGCCGGACTTGAAAAAAGAACGAGTTTAGATGAGAAGAGGATAAAGATTTTTTCGGTAAATGATATCGCTTCCGCTACTGAGACGGTACAAATCCGTTTCACCGACAATTTGATAGCGGTGCTGCGTCAGGAACAGCCTGATTCCGAAATTATTTGCTTTGGCGTCGCAGAGCACATTAACGGATCCGAATTCCATCGTTCCTTCAATCTCGGCATTTTTGATGAGAAAACTGGCAAGGTAGCGTCCGCGCAGGTCTGGTCTGACTGTAAGATTTTTTAGCTCAAGGGTTTTAGTATATTTTTTATGGCGCTGATACACCATTACCCCGACAATCTGATTCAGTGAAAGCGCGATGATAACTCTTTTGTTTCCGTCCTTGATTTCCTGATGCGTTTTCTGCACCCAATCCTCGAAATCAGGATAATTCGCGTGAGGGGTCCACAATCGCGGACCCAAGAGATAATTAACAATCTCATCTAATCTGGAAGTTGGATATTCATTGGTAAATCTGAAATCCATTTTAATTTTTTCTCCTTATTTCTGTTGTTTATTGATTTTATGATTAGTTGAGACAAAGAACAAACTATTTATAATATATTTTAAAGGTTTTGTCAAGATAGTACTCAATATGTAGAATATTGCATAATCATAAAAATAACCCCTCCGTTGCGGGAGGGGTTGGAAAGAACTTCGTAGCGTTGGGGACCGATTTACGTCGGGAGCAAAACCGCCAGCGCGGCGACCTCCTGATTTTATCGGGCAATTGCTGCGGGGTTATAATTCTCCGCATCGTTGATTGGAACAATCACTGGTTTGTCCAGACAACACGGAGGGTTATGATAATAAAAATATAGCAAATTTATATAAAATTGTCAAGTATCTAATAATAGTATGGATAAATATCAAAAGATAGTCACAACAGGATGTCTTATGCAAAATAATAAGGTTTTAATAGTGCGTCGCTCTGATGCAGAAACATTTTTACCCGGTTATTATGAAATGCCGGGAGGAAAATGCGATTTTGGAGAAAATCCAGAAGAAAGTTTAAAACGAGAATTTAAAGAGGAAGTTGGATTAAAAATAGAAGCTACTAAACCGTATAGGATTTTTTCATATGTGTCGGATGAAGGAAAGAGACATACTGTTGAGATTGTTTATTTAGTAAAAGATGGTGAAGGTGAGATTCAATTAGGCAAGAATCATGTTGAGTATATTTGGATTACAAAAGATGAAATTAACAAATACCGAATTTCAGATGAGATAAAAATTTCAATTTTGAAAGGTTTTGAAGAATTTTCACAGATGTAAAAATAAAAATTATGAATTATCAGACAATACTGTTTGATTTTGACGGAGTATTATGTAAGGGGCGATTTTATGAAAAAACTTTGTTGCCGGATTATCCTGAAGTATACGATTGGATTCAGTTAAATATTTTTAAGGATAAAGAATTAGTTAGAAGATGGATGAGAAATCAAATTGATTCAATTGAGATTAATAAATTGATTAGTCAAAATACGGGTATAGAATATGAGATTTTAAAGAAGTTGTATAAAGAAAGTGTTAGGAATATTAAACTGGATGATAAATTGGTTGGTTTAGCTAAATCTATAAAATTGTCCGGTAAAAAAATCGGAATTGTAACAGACAATATGGATATATTTACTCAAATTACTGTTCCGAATCACCGGCTTAATGTATTGTTTGATGTCATAATAAATTCGGCGGATTATGGCAGATTGAAAAATGAAGATAATGGCAAATCATTTGATGTTGCTTTATCCGATTTAGGTGAAAAAATTGAAAGTAGTTTAATGATAGATGATTCAGAATCGACGATTGAATTATATAAAAAGAAAGGCGGACACGGATTTGTATATAAAAATATTGAGGAATTAAAATCGTTTTTACGGGTATAGAAATAATAAACATGAAAATAATACTAGGTTCACAATCAAAGGGTCGGCGGGGAGTTTTAGAAAAAATGGGATACGAATTTGAAGTAATGCCGTCTAATATTGATGAAGAAGAAATCAGATTAGAAAATCCGCAGGAATTAACTTTGGCTTTGTCTTACGTAAAAACTAACGCTTTATTGTCAAAAATTAAAGAACCGGCAATTTTAATCACTTCTGATCAAGTAGTCTGTTGGAATGGAACGGCTTCGTGAAAAACCGGAAAACGAAGCTCAGGCAAGAGAATATTTATCTCGGGCAGTTGAATATCCTTTGGAAACGGTTACGGCTGTAGTGATTACTAATACTGTCACAGGTAAACAAGAGGAAGGAATAGATGTTGCAAAAGTTTATTTTTTAGATATTCCGGAAGAAACAATTGAAAAATTAATTAAAGAAGGACATATTTTTCATCAGGCTGGAGGATTTTCTATTGATGACCCGTTAGTGAGAGATTTTGTCAAACAAATTGAAGGGGAGCCGGAAAGTATTATTGGTTTGCCGAAAAAATTAACTGAAAGATTGATAGGGGAAGTTAAAAAGTGAAAGCCTTTTGTCCACTTGCCAAAATTATAAAAAAGCGTTAAAATCACTGAAAATATATTTTTATTTAATTTATCAGTTTTATGGCTCATAAAAAAACATTTATTAAAACCATAACCAAAACTCAGGCTCGCTGGAGAGTGGCCGGTATTGCGATTTTGGCTATTGTTTGTTTGTTTTTAGTTTTACCAAATTATGTTAATGTTGGATTAAATTGGGTTAACAATCAGGTTAATTTAGGTTTACCATTATTACCGGAGTCAAGTTTTAATTTGGGTTTGGATTTGCAAGGAGGAGCTCATTTGGTTTATAAGGCTGATGTGATCAAAGTCGCGCCAGATCAGCGTGCAGCTTCAGTTGAAGGTGTCCGAGATGTGATTGAAAGAAGAGTTCGTGGCGGTTTGGGTGTGGCTGAACCTTTGGTTCAAACCACTAAATTTGGAGAAGAACACAGAGTGATTGTGGAGTTGCCAGGTGTTACCAATGTTTCTGATGCTATTCAAATGATTGGTGAAACTCCTGTTTTGGAATTTAAAGAAGAAAATAATGATCCACCAAGAGAGTTAACTGTTACGGAGAAGAAAGATTTAGATGAATTTAATCGATTGGCTGATAAAAAAATTAGAGAAGCGAAAAATGCTTTATACAGAATGAATTTTGAAGAAGCGGTTGGGCAATATTCTGAAGATGAAGCCAGTAAAAAAGAATCAGGTAAAATCGGATTTATTACAGAAACAGGCTATCCAGAAATGTATAGCTGGGCTAAAACAGCTGCTATTGGTGATGTTTCCGGTGTTATTAAAACAGCCGACGGTTATAGTATAGTTAAAAAATTATCTGAACGAACCGGAGAAAAATCAATCCAAGCATCACATTTGTTAATTTGTTATAGAGGCGCTGAACGTTGTGATGCAACTTATACCAAATCGTCTGCCAAAGAAAAAATTGAAGAACTTCAAAAACAGATAAATAAAGATAATTTTGTTGAATTAACTAAACAATATTCTACCGAACCGGGCGCCCAAGAAGGTGGCGGTGATTTAGGTTTATTTAAAAAAGGAGAAATGGTGCCGGCGTTTGAAAATGCCGTTTGGGATTTGCCAATGAACACTGTTTCGGAAGTGATTGAAACAGAATTTGGTTATCATTTAGCTATTAAAATAGGAGAAGAACAGAAAATGGAGTATGAGTTGGCAAAAATTTTTGTTCCTACAAAAAGTGTAACAGACATTATTCCTCCAGTTGGTGAATGGAAGATTACCGGTTTAGACGGGTCATTGTTAAAACGAGCTGAGGTTGTACAGAATAGTCAAATTGGAGAAATTCAAGTTAGCTTGACCTTTAACGATGAAGGCGCAAAATTATTTGGCGATATTACCAGACGCAATATTGATAAGCCTGTGGCTATTTTCTTGGATGGTGAAGCAATCAGTATACCGAAAGTCAACGAACCAATCCTGGATGGTAGTGCGGTGATTACCGGTGGATTTACTTGGGATGAAGCTAAATTATTAGCGCAGCGTTTAAATTCTGGTGCATTGCCTGTTCCTGTTGAATTAATTAGTCAACAGAAAATTGATGCCGCTTTGGGTGTTGATTCGTTGACTACCAGTTTTAAGGCCGGATTGATTGGCTTATTACTGGTTATTATATTTATGGTATTCTATTATCGTTTACCGGGTTTAATTTCAGTCTTAGCTTTATTAATTTACGCGGCTATCACATTAGCCATCTTTAAGGTTATTGGTGTTACCTTGACCCTTTCTGGAATTGCAGGTTTTATACTATCTGTTGGTATGGCAGTAGACGCGAATGTGTTGGTATTTGAACGTTTAAAAGAAGAATTAAAACAGGGTAAAAGCTTAAAACCGGCAATGGAAGAAGCTTTTGTTCGCGCTTGGACTTCTATTCGTGACAGTAATGTTACCACATTAATCAGTTGTGCATTTTTAATTTGGATGGACATTGGTTTTGTTCAGGGTTTTGCCGTTACGTTGGCAATTGGTATTTTAGTTAGTATGTTTACTGCTATTATTGTCACTCGAAATTTAATGCGTGTATTTTTTAGCTGTTTCAAAGACAAAGCTAATTGGTTGTTTTTGGGAAGCTCGTCTAATAAAGAACAATAATTTTTTTCATATGAATATACCGTTCATCAAATATTCAAAATTTTTTCTTAGTTTTAGCATTGTGGTAACCGTAGTAGCCTTGATGTCTTTATTTTTTTGGGGATTAAAACCAGGGATTGATTTTACCGGCGGTTCGTTAATGGAATTGAATTTTGCCAATAATCGTCCGGAAACATCAGAAGTACAACAGGTTTTAGGAGAAATGGATTATAGAAGTGTCACGATTCAAAAAACCGGCGAAAAGGGGTTGATTATTCGTACTGCTTTTTTAACGGAAGATAAACACCAAGAAGTCTTACAAAATATTAAGGATAGTTTCAATCAAGACGATAACATGGTGGTTGAAAGCAGTTTCCAGACCATTGGACCGTCGGTGAGTCAGCAATTGCGTCAGCGTTCTCTTTGGGCAATAATTTTGGTCAGTTTGGGTATTATTTTTTATATTGCTTATGCTTTTAGAAAAGTTTCTAAGCCGGTAGCCAGCTGGAAATATGGCGCGTTAGCCATAGTGGCTATGATTCATGATGTTTTGTTAGTCGTAGGTGTATTTGCTTTTTTAGGCAAGTTTGCGGGAGTGGAAGTTGATGTTGCTTTTGTTGTAGCTATGTTGACAGTTATCGGTTATTCAATCAATGATACCATTGTTGTTTATGATCGCATTCGAGAAAATTTACTTCACCACACATCGTGGAGTTTTGCTGATTTGGTTAATTATGGTTTAAATCAAACCATGATGCGTTCAATTAACACCACCCTAACCACTTTATTGCCATTGTTGGCTTTATATTTCTTCGGAGGTGCAACTATCCATAATTTTGTATTAGCGTTATTGATTGGTATCGCTAGTGGTGCTTATTCTTCCATATTTATTGCCAGCCCATTGTTAGTTTTGGTAGAAAAATGGCAAGCACGAAGAGCTTAATTTTTTGGCTAAAATAAAGTAAATTAACCCCGTATCAAATTTTGTGGTGATGCGGGGTTTTAATATGTGTTATTTTGTGGTACAATATAATTGAATTTAATATATTTTATGAGTGATAACGCGGTTAAACATTTGGTAGCTATGTTTGCCACCATAATTTGTGTGCTGGCTTATCTAGCCGGTTATTTTTCCGGTCAATTGGATTGGTGGTGGACAGTATTTTCCGTATTAATAATTTACGGCGGAATTTACCGTTTGATGAGTAAATAATTAAGCGTCAGAATATGCCGCCGATTATTTTTGACACACCTTTTGGTTTTAGTATTGATCTGTCTTTTTGGCAGGATTTTTTCAGCATGTCCATTTCACAACAGTTGAAAGGTTTTTTTGTTTTTATTATTTGGTGGGCGGTAGCGTTAATATTATTTAATTTTGCGTTACAAAAATGGGTGGCTTGCCGGCAAAAAAAATATGTCAGTGATTGGCAGTGGTCTGTTTTAGCGGTGGATGTACCAGCTTTGTATGTTCAATCACCAAAAGCAGTAGAACAAATTTTTGTTAATTTAAGCGGCGCGGCTTTTTCACCAAAATTATTTGATAAATATTGGACAGGTAAAATACCAAAATGGTTTAGTTTTGAAATTATAAGTATTGAAGGTTATATTCAGTTTTTGGTTCGTACGGAATCGGAATTTCGTGATTTGGTTGAAGCGGCTATTTATGCCCAATATCCGGAAGCAGAAATTACTGAGGTAGAGGATTATGTTGGAAATATTCCAGATATGTTTCCAAATGAAACGCATGAAATTGCTGGTGCGGAATTCACTTTGTTACAAAATGAAGCTTATCCGATTCGTACTTATCCGCATTTTGAATATAAAATCAGTAAAGATGTTGTTTTTAGTGATCCAATGGCGGCAATTTTGGAAAATTTTTCACGCATCGGTTCAGGAGAAAATTTTTGGATGCAATTGGTGGTTAAACCAGCGGATAACAGTTGGAAGAAAAATGGAATTGATTTAGTTAAAAAAATAATTTCCAACAAAAAAGAATCTAAAGCGCCGTCAATTGTTTCGGTGGTTGGAGGTTTGCCGGAAGTTGCATTGAAAACAGCTATTCAAATTTGGAATTGGGAATTTGAAACAGAAAAGAAGGAAGAAACTTCTGGTAAAGTTTCAGATTTAACGCCGGGAATGAAACAGGTAGTGGAAGCAATTGAAGAAAAAATTTCTAAACTTGGTTTTTATTCTCGTTTAAGAGTTTTGTATTCGGCAAAAAAAGAAGTTTTTAATCCACGCAAATGTTTGGCTGGTTTAGTAGGTTCTTTAAATCAGTTCTATATCGCTGATCGTAATGGTTTGGCGGCGCAAAAAGCCGGAGGTTCCGATTTGGTCTTATCTTTTAAACAAAGAAAATTAAAATTTTTTAAGAGCTCCAAGGTAAAAGCTGTGAATGAACCCTATGTTTTAAATATTGAAGAGTTGGCTACTTTGTGGCATTTTCCGTTACCTGACGTAAAAACACCTCTAGTACAAAAATCATCAGCTAAACGCGGTGAACCGCCGACAAATTTACCTGTGGATAGTCCTGATAGTTTACCAACCAAAGATGAAGGTATTACGGATGATTTACCAGTTGTTCCACCAGAAGAATTGCCATATGCCTAAAAAATGGTTTGAATTTAAAAAACCGATTATTGCTTTAGCTCCAATGGCTGATTATACAGATCAGCCATTTTGTTTATTGTGTCGAAAAATTTCCGGCAACGACTTTGTTATTTTTAGGGAAATGGTAAGTGCTGAAGCGATTGTTCGTCAAAACAAAAAGACTTTGAAGATGTGTAAAATTAACAATAAAGAACGTCCGGTTGTCATACAAATTTTTGGTGCCAAATCGGAAACAATAGTTGAGGCGGCCAAAATTATTGTTAAAAAATTTAAACCGGACGGAATTGATATAAATATGGGTTGTCCAGTAGCGAAAATTGCTGGTAAAAATATGGCCGGCGCATCGCTAATGAAAGATACGGTTAGAGCGGCGAAGATTGTTAAAGCGTTAAAAATTGCTAAATTAGGGGTGCCAATATCAGTTAAAACTCGTTTAGGTTGGAATGATAAAAAAGAAATTTTAAAGTTTGCCCCAATATTAGAAACAGCTGGCGCGGATTTAATTTCTATTCATGGACGGACTAAATCACAAGGTTATTCTGGCGAGGTTGATTGGTCAATGATCGGACAAGCGGTTAAAATGGTTAAAATTCCAGTATTGGCGAATGGTAATATTCGTACTGTTGAAGATATAAAAAAATGTTTGGACATTACTAAAGCGGCCGGCGTAATGATAGGTCGTGGAGCAATGGGAAAACCATGGATATTCCGAGAAATTCAAAATTTAAAATCAAAAATTAAAAATAATAAAGAAGAAATAAAAAAAATTGTTTTGCAACATGCTAAATTACATTTTGAACATTATGGCGAAAGAAGTATGGTTACTTTCCGCAAGCATTTGGCTTGGTATTTTAAAGGGGATCAAATTGTGGAATTAGAAAATTTAAAAGATTTAAGAATCAAATTAATGAAAATTAATTCTTTATCAGAATTAGAAGAATTGTTGAAATTTTAATTTCAACATTACGATAAAAAATTCAATAATATCTTTTTTATTAAGTTTGGATTGGTCGTGTTTTCGGTTTGGAAAGTTTACAGGCACTTCCACCACTTTATTTCCCGTGCGTTCCACTTTGAATAGAATTTCTTCTTGAAAAGCATAACCATTGCTTTTTATTTTTTTCAAATCAATTTTTTCTAAAGTTGATTTTTTAAAGCAACGAAATCCGGCGGTTACATCTTTTGTTTTTAAATTTAAAATTAGTCTGGCGAAAAACATTGCTCCGTTACTCATTAATTTTCTTTTCAAATTCCAACCCTCAATTTTTCCACCGGCGATTTTTCGCGAACCAATTGTTAAATCAGCACCATTAGCACAAGTTGTAATTAATAGCGGAATATCCTTTGGATTATGTGACAAATCAGCATCCATCTCAATAATATAATCAGCATCCATCTCAAAAGCTTTTTGAAAACCAATTAAATAAGCTGAACCTATCCCGAGTTTTTTGGGGCGCTGAATTAGATGAATCGGATGTTTAATTTGCATTTTTTTTATTGTGTCAGCTGTACCATCTGGCGAATTGTCATCAATAAATAAGATTTCCAATCCAGAAATATTTAAAGAAAAAATTTGTTCAACCAGTGATTCAACATTATTTTTTTCATTATAAGTTGGGATAATAATAATTGTTTTCATAAGACTAATTAGATGCCGTTAATTCAAGACTTTTTAGTGTTGGGTTAATTATATATGAAAGATAATATATGGACAAGTTGTTCGGCGATTATTTTTTTTATTAACTAAGTCAGATTGACATTGTTGATATAATGTGCTAATTTAATTTTATACTTTGTTCTTTAACAATTAACCAATCTCAACAAGATCGGAACAACGCAAGAGAGGTGGAGAATGTGCGAAAAAATGAAGCGATTTTGGTTGTCAATCAGTGTGATTATTGTGATTTTGATGTTTGTGAGTTGTGGTACTGTGACAGCTTTTGTTCCGCCGGATATCAGTTTGTCGGTTCTTGATTCTGACATGTTTGACAATGGTGTCATAAATCCACCGTCATCAAAAGTTCCCAGCAGCGTAGCGGTTCCCTTTGAGGCTTTGGAAACCGAACAGTTACTCAAAAATTTGGTTATTCCCGCCTGTAATTATCGTGATATCACTCTTCGTTTGGCTGATCCGGGAGTTGAAATTCCAGAAGTGGTAAACACAAACCCGCCAAATTATAAAATTGATGATGAACGACAGTTTTGGGTGTCTAATGTTGACACTGGAAAGTATTACAGTATTATCGCCAAGTTGGTGTATAAGACTGAGCATGCTTATATTTGGTTGGAAAAAGGAGCCAAAACTCAATTGGTAAGTCTGAAAAAGGCGGCTGATTTATGGGATAAAAAGTATTATCCCACAGATCGTGAGTTTTTCGGCAGTGAATGGTCGCCCGGCGTGGATAATGATGCCCGTATTAATTGGCTTATCTCAGATAAAATGGGTGAACATGCGGCTGGTTATTACAGTAGCATGGATGAATATAGTAAATTAGTTAACAAATATTCCAATGAAATGGAAATGTTCTATCTCAGTTCTGAAAATAATCCGGCCGCTGTTCCGTATTTTAATGGAGTATTGGCGCATGAGTTTGCTCACATGATTCAATGGTATCACCATTCCAATCAAGCAAATTGGATTGATGAGGGTTTGGCCGAGTTAGCTGTTCAAATTAATGGTTTAGATCCTGGTTTGAAGCGAATTCGGTTTGCATATAATCCGGACATTCAGCTAAATTCTTGGCCTGAATTGGATAGTGCTACCGCTTATTATGGTGCCGCCTATATGTTTATGTCTTATTATTTGGATCGTTTTGGAAAAATTGCTACTCAAGCGTTGATTAGTAGCACATCATACAGTACAGCAGCAATAGACGAAGCTTTGAAAGATAAAAACATTACTTTCAATCAGGTGTTTGCTGATTGGACAATCGCTAATTATATTAATAATTCGAATATTGGTAATGGTGAGTACGCTTATCGTACCATTCAACCAACTCGTTTTAAAGCTTGTCAGAAGATTCAGCCAAGTGATTATCCGATAGATATTACTGATAGTGTTGCTCAATACGGAACTGATTATATTGAAATTTCAGGACATACTGATTTGGAAGTAAAATTTACTGGTGATTCAACTGTTGGTTTGACTGCAGTTACCGCTCACAGTGGAAAATATATGTGGTGGGGTGGTTCAAATAATGCCAGCGACGCAACCTTGACACGGACATTTGATTTGTCCGGCGCTGAAAAGGCAACATTGACTTTTTGGACATCGCATGATATTGAAGAAGGATACGATTATGTTTTTGTAGAAGCTTCCGTTGATGGTAAACATTGGACAACTTTACAGGGTACTAACACTGTAATTGATAATCCTAACGGAGCTAATTACGGTTTTGGTTATACTGGTACAAATAATGGTTGGGTTCAAGAAAAAATTAATCTAAGCCAATATGCCGGAAATAAAGTTCAAATTCGTTTTGAATATATTACTGATGCAGGATTAACCAAGTCTGGTTTTTTCTTGGATGATATTGCAATTCCTGAAATTGGTTATATGTCTAATGTAGAGAAGAATAATGGTGGTTGGACAGCGAGAGGATTTGTCCGTAACGCCAATATTTTGCCACAATACTGGTCAATTCAACTTATTACTGTTGGTTTGACTACTACGGTTGAGAAATTGCCAGTAACCCAAAATGCTACAGGAAATTGGACTGTTCATTTTAAAAAGGATGATACGCGTTATACTGTGTTGGTAATCAGCGGTTTGACACCGATCACATTGGAACGACCAAGTTATAAGTTGGTTGTTAATATTAAAAAGTAATTTTTGTTCTTTGATAGCCCCACAATATGTGGGGCTTTTTATTTTTACATTGACAAATACTTAAAAAGGTGATATAGTACTATGTTCTTTACAATAAAACTCTAGTTGGGTAAAAACCAACTACGCCAAAGGAGGCGTAAAATGGACGAATTTTTGGAAATGAGAACACACCAGAGAAAAGATTGGTTAATTAAGTTAGCAGTTGTAATTATATTATCTGGTTGTCTCGTAGTGTTTTGTTGTTGGGTTTTTCCTCAGATGAGCTTGTCACCAAGCGTAACTAAGGCATTTATACCTGAAACACTGCCGCCGGCACAGTCTGATCCGATGGATAGGTTGGAAAATGATTTGCTCTCTGCTTCGTTCGTTGTGTATGGTTTTTCAAAAGATGGAGAACACAAAAACATTCAATGTTCGGCTACAGTTTTTGAAAAAGAAGGCAATATTTATCGTTTAATAACTTCTGCTCATTGTTTGGTTGAAGATGAACAATACGATGGTATTGTTAGAGTGTTGCCTTATAATATTTTCATCGCCCATAACAGTTTGGACAGTCTAATTTTTTCTGCTCGACTGGTTGCTATTGGTTTTCAAGGTCGCTATGATGATTTTGCTGTATTGCAAGCGGAAATTGTAGACGATACGATTCCTGCTATTCCATTAGCCAAAAGTGACCCGGTGATAGGCGAAGAAGTGGTGAATGTTTCTTTTCCGTCTCTTGTTGGTCGGCAGTTGGTTAGAGGAATAACAATGATTGAACAAGTAGAAATAAGTTCGGGTGAGATGAAGGGGGATAAAGTTACTGTTTTTGATTTAACTTCTGGTTCTGGTTCGTCCGGTTCGGCCATTGTTAGTCGAGAACAAAAAGCCATTGTTGGTGTTTTGACTGGTGGTTATTCACAAGAAGGCCAGTTGTTAAATGAAACAACTGTAGGTTTGCCGGTTAGCAAGTTTCGTATTTTTTGGGAAGCGGTTAAGGCCGATGAATACCCGTGGTACCAGTCATCCGAAGAGTCGGTTGGTAGTGGAGACTTTTTATATTAAGGATTAGAGTTTTATTTTATTTTTTACCCCGCCTGTTAAGGTGGGGTTTTAATTTATTATGGTCTATAATTTATTGTTATTTTAGCCAAAAAAATGATGCATCAAAAATAAATAAAAACACTTGACAGTTTTTTTGTTGTTTGTTACATTACATTTGGTTCTTTTAAAAATTAACTTTTGGTAAAAACATTTTTAAACAAGTGACTTAACCCACGAGGAGGGTGAAATGGAAAAGAAGATGTTTGGTTTCGTTATGTTTATTATGGCATTCGTTTGCGCAATGATGCTCAGCGGGTGTGGAGCAGTCAGTTTCTATAGCGGTTCCAATACCGTGATCAATGCCAGTGGCAATAGCCATTCCGTCAGTGTCCTAGAGAAGGATATGGAATCGGCCGTGGCTCTGCTTTACGCCAAGAAGGATGACGGGCAGCTGCGCATGTTCTGTACAGCAACCGCTTTTGAGCGTTCGGGTAAGACTTACCGTTTTGTTACCGCCGCACATTGTGTCGCCGAAGATATCAACGGCATGGTGGAACTGGTACCGTACCAGTGGTTTATCAGTTTCGACGAACCGGGCGTCAAGACATTTTATCCTGCCAAACTGCTCGGCGTTGGTTATCAGAGTCGCGGTGATGATTTCGCCGTACTGGAAACCACCCTGGATCGCCAGATTCCGGTTATTCCGATGTCAGCTACCGATGCCGAACTCGGTGAACAGGTAAGTAATGTCGCTTCGCCGCTCGGTTTGGGCAAGCAGCTCTTCCGCGGACATGTGACCACTGTTTATATGGACAGGCCTGTTGTAGGTGCCGGTCTTAATTGGACAGGTGCAACATTGCTTCAAATCAGTTGCGGACCCGGATCTTCCGGTTCGTCTGTAGTAAGTCAGAACAGACACACTATTGTTTCTATTCTGGTCGGTATGATTTACCGAGGTCCGGCGGTGTTCATTGTTTCCATTCCGGTAACAAAGTTCAACCGTTTTTGGAGAGATATTCAAACCAATAAGTACCCTTGGTACGCGCCTGCCTTCAATGCCAACGGAATTCCCGTTTCTACAAGCAGCAGCCAGCGAGATCTTTCGAACTTTATGAATCGGATTGATCGTGGTCTGTCGGTTGTTTTGGAACCGGAACCCACTAAGTAAACCTACCAAAAGCTCTTTAACACTCCTAACCCCCAATGAAATTTGGGGGTTTTTTATGTTATTATGTTTGACATTTTTTTGTAAAAATGCTTTAATAGCTCAAGTTCCTTACAACAAAACAATATTGTCCTCTGCCAAATGGAAAATGGGGACGAAGGAGGAGTGATGAGACAAAATTGTATATGGTTGGTTATTTTGGTAGCGATTATGTTTTCAATGTTGACGACCAGTGTTTCGTCCGATGAAATATCGGATCAACAGCTGGAAAGAGATCTTCAGAAAGCTACTGCCACGGTGTATATTAATACTGATGAAGGAGATATGGAACCAATATGTTCAGCTGTGGCGTTCAAGCGCGGAGCTGATAATACTTATTATTTTATCACTTCATCTGATTGTCTCGGTGATGACCTGGTTGTGAGTTTATTTGGAGATGTTATTACTGAGATGGATTTTTATCTTGCTTTCAATCAAGCCGGCAAGGTAAAAATGTTTCCGGCGAAGATTACTCAAGTTATTCGTAGTCAGCAATTGTATGGTGGGGGAGTTGTAATTTTTCAGTCAGTTCTTTATTGGAATATTCCGGTTATTCCACTGGCGACTGATTCAATGAAAGCCGGTGAAAAAATAATTAATTACTCCCTGATCAGTAATCCGGATCAGCCCATATTTAATGGTTGGGTGACCAGAATGAAGGTTTCAAAACCGTTAGTGGTCAATGGAATAGAAAATTTCAACGCCATTGTACTTTGTGTGAATCAGAATATAGACAATAAATTGGCTGTATCTGATCCGATAATTGTTAGTCGTGATCAAAGAGTCATTGTAGCTATTTTTGTTGGCACGGCTAATTATTTTGGGGTGAAAAAGCCGGCCGCTGTTCCTATCAATAAAATTATTACATCCGCACCCACAGAAGACAAACAGTAGATTTTTTGTTCATTTTAACCCCCGACATTGTTCGGGGGTTTTATTTTTTCCTCATAACTTGACTGTTTATTCAACCGTATGTTAATGTAATTATACAGGTTCTTTAACAAACAAAATAACCAATTGCCTTAGGGAGGCTTCAAATGGACAACAGAACGTTTAAACAAATTTGTCTTATTGCCGGCATTACATTGGTCGGCTCCATGCTTGTGGTGTTGTTGTGTATGGTGGCTTTTATGGCTGGTTCTATGAATAATCGCTTGGTTGTTCAACAGCCAATTTATGGCTACGCGCCTCCGCCGTCGATTTCCGAATCAGAGGAATCGCTTGCGCAGTTGGAAAATGACGCAATCAATGCTACTGCCTTGCTATATTTTGAAAACAAATCCGGCGGAATGGATTTTTATTGTACCGCCACCGCTTTTGAGAGGGTGGGTCATTACTATAAATTTCTTACCGCCGCGCATTGTGTTTCCAGTGACGATACTGTCAATAAAATGGTTCGTATTAAGCCGGGGAAATGGTATATCAATTTTGATATGCCTAACAATAATGAATTTCATAGAGCGAACGTACTCGCTGCCGGTTATATGTCAGACGGAGATGATGTAGCGGTATTGGGGGCTTATCTGGATGATTTTAACCCGATTATTAATTTGTCTCAGGAAGACGCTGTAATCGGTGAACGCATAATTAATATTGCTGGTCCGCGTGACCTTGGAAAGCAGCTTATTCGGGGTAATATCAGCCAAGTAACTCCTGGGAGAGGTTCGTTTTTGAGTGATAGAATAATGATTCAGATTCATAGCGGTGGTGGTTCGTCCGGTTCGGCGATTATTAGCCAGAATAAGAAAGCAATTGTTGGTGTATTGGTAGCTGGTTTCGGTGGTTTTTTTCAAATGGAACCGTTTTACGATGTAACTGTAGCTGTTCCTATTGGAAAGTTTCATCGTTTTTGGGCAGCTATCAAAGCGAATAATTATGAACATTTTAATTTTGAAAGTTATGAGCCGACAAATCAGCTTTCAAAGGATATGGACACTCCGGTTGATTCCGACACTGGAACAGATGCTGGAGTTGATTGTTCTAATTCGGACAAATAAATCCATTGATTTTGTTTCTTAATTAACTTAGTTCTTTTATGTCTTATCCTCCTAACTTTGGTTAGGAGGATATTTTTTTTAATTTGTCAAAAGCGAGCCATAATGCTAAGATATATAATAAAAATAGAAATTATGACTAAAATTATCAAACCGATAAAATTAAAAAAAGGTGATACAGTTGGAATAATCGCTCCATCAGAGCCTATTATTTATAAACAAAAGTTCAGACGCGGTGTTCAGGAATTAAAAAAGTTGGGACTAAAAGTTGTTTTTAGTAAAAATATTTTTAAGCGTTATGGCGGATATATGGCGGGAACACCAGAAGACCGACTTGATGATTTACATAGCATGTTTAAAAACAAAAAAATCAAGGCTATTTTTGCCGCGCGAGGTGGATTTTGTTGTAATCAACTTTTGTCTTTGATTGATTGGAAATTAATTAAAAAAAATCCAAAAATAATTTTTGGTTATTCTGATGTTACTGTTTTACTTAATGCTATTTATCAAAAAACAGGATTAGTAACTTTTCATGGTCCTAATGTTGAGTTGTCCATATCCCAATGGGGACATTATACAAAAAAATATTTTTCTAAAGCCGTTTTTTCAGATGATATAGTTGGTAAAATTATTCAGTTAACTAAGTGGAAAATATTAAAAAAAGGCAAAGCGTCTGGTCGTCTAATTGGTGGAAATTTAAGTGTTTTAAGAACCTTATTAAATACACCTTACAATCCTAATTGGAAAAACACTATTTTATTTTGGGAAGATACGGGAATAACTTGTGAAGATTTAGATCATTTTTTGACCCATTTGAAATTAGCAGGAGTTTTTGATAAAATTTCAGGTATGATTATCGGAAAAAATAATAAATTAAACAAAATAGAGGAAAAGTCTGATTTAAACAAACTGTTATTTTTGTCACCAGAAAAAATAATTTTAGAAATTACTAAAAAGTACAAGTTTCCCATTATTAGTGACGTTGATTTTGGACATAGTGGTGAACAAATTACAATTCCAGTGGGTGTTAAGGCAACTATTGATACTTCCAAAAAATTGTTTTCTATAGACGAAAATGCAGTTAACTAGTTTATGAAATTAAAATTTTTATTACTAGTTATTTATCTTTCTGTTTTTGGTGGCGCTATTGGCGTATTTGCCAAGGTAGCTTTACCGGCTTTTTCGCCAATGGTAATGATTTTTTATAGAGTTCTTATTTCAGTGGTTATTTTTACTGCTGTTTTTATTTATCAAAAAAAATTATTATCCGCCTTTAAAGTTATTTTCAGGCATTGGGGCAAGTTTATTATTTTGTCATTGTCCTGTGTCGGTTTGGCAATGGTGGTAGGTTTTTTAGGTTTGCGTTATACCACCGCCATTAATTACGGTTTGATTTATAATCTTAGCCCGATTTTCATAATATTTTTTGCCCGTTTGCTGTTAAAGGAAAAAATGGGGCGGTTTGATCCGATTTTTATTCTGATGGCTTTTTTAGGCGTGGCGGTTATCGTCACCAATGGAAAGTTTGCCATTAATATTCTGGAACCGCATTTTTTTGGCGATTTTTTGGTTTTGATTTCCGCTTTGGGCTGGGCGCTTTATTCAGTTCTGGGAACTAGATTTTCCCGTGTTGCTTCGGAATTTGATTCCTTAACCATAAATTTCGGGTCGCTTTTGATTGGTGTGATTTTTTTGTCGCCGATTGTGTTTTTTGGAATGCCGGACGGCGGAATTACCATGTCCGCTCTAAGTATTAAAACTGTTTTAAATCTTTTGGGTTTGGCTGTTTTATCCACCGCTTTTCTTTTTTTCCTCTGGTTCAAGTTCATTAAGGAAAAAGGAGGAACTTGGGCGTCGCTGGTCGCTTTTTCGGAAAATCTGAGCGGAGTGCTTCTGCCGGTTATTTTTTTGGGAGAAAAATTGACCCCGGCGGTTTTGACCGGAGGCGCGCTGATTGTTTTGGCGGTGGTGGGGAAAGAATTGTTCGATCGCAAACCGACGGCGTAATTTTATTTTAAATTAAAAAACATTCCAGGAGTTGGGATGTTTTTTTGTTCCGAGACTAGGATTTTTACCCTCTCACCAATTTTAGAGTGTTGTACTTTTCGGCAAGGTTCCGAGACTAGGATTCGAACCTAGATAACGAGATTCAGAGTCTCGTGTCCTACCATTAGACGATCTCGGAACTCTGACGAAAAGTAAAATTGTAATTTTATATAAATTGGTGAGGGGGCGGGCCTAGACCTGCCTGCCGGCAGGCAGGTAACGAGATTCAGAGTCTCGTGTCCTACCATTAGACGATCTCGGAGTTTAATTATTGCCAAATTGGTTCGCCCGAAGTCAAAGTGTTCAACAGTTCTTTGTTGACTATTTTTACATTTGCCCATTTCCACCCGCGTTTTTTGAAAATGTCAGGGTGGGCGATATACTGTTTTTGCGTTTTGGAAATCAGATAAATACGTTTACCGTTTTGTACTTTAACCAGAGTTTTTGGTTCTGTAAAGAGAACACGAGCCGGGCCATTGGCTTGGCCAGTAATGCGGTCAAAATCATGTAATGTTTTCAAAATAGTATCATATTTATAGCGAAAGTCAAGCCCTTTAGGATTGCCAGAATCTTGAACAATAAATTCTTTTTTAGCATCATCAAAACCGCTTATAACCATCATGTGATAGGAAGAACCGTCTTGACGGAATCTTAAAGCGGGATTATTCAATTCAAAACCGTAGTGCATTGAGATGACTGGTCGTTTGACCATCAATTCATTTTTTATTTCATCCAGAGTCGGATTTTCCTTAATAGTAGCAGTGAAAGATAAAAATTTATTTATAAATTGCATTGTTTCTTCGGCATTGGTATCTTTGTTAAAACCGAACAGTTCGTTTTCTAGGGTAAAAATTGGCAGCATTAATTTTTTTGCTTCAGCGTTGGTTAATTTATTTTTTCCTTGGTAATATTGATCAATCATGGTTATGGTTGCTTCTTCGCAGGCGTTTTTCCACGGATCAATCCATTTTCCATCCGGAACCTCAACAGCAAAAGGAATTTTTAATTTTATAAAAGTTATTTTTTTAGCCGCTAAAGATTTGATTGGATTAGATAAAATAAAAACCGCCATGAATAGCGGAATTAAAAATATGATAATATTTTTTTTCAACATATTGTTAAGAAACAACTTCTCCGCCGAATTCTGTCGCTAACTCTGTTAATACGGGATCGTTGGGAATATCGGTTTCGTTTTGCTGTGTTTGTGGATCAACTTCGCATAAAATTCTCATTTTTTCTTTAAATAATTCTTGCAAACCGTCTTCAATGGCCATTCTAGATTTTTTTTCTTCAATTTTTTCTTTATGAAATAAATAAGGCACAGTAAAAGTCAAATATTGTCCATCCCAATTTTTCAATTCCGCCATTTTTAGAACAAAAATTAAAGAATGGTATTCTTCAGATAGTTTATTGATTAATTCAGGCCAGCGATTTTGAATGTCAGCAAAAGAAATCCCAGGTGACAACGTGTTTTTACTTTCAATCGGCTTAACAGAATTTTTTTTATGTATGGTTTTTTGTATTGTTGGTGTTTCATGTGTTTCTTTTTTTGTTTCAGATTTTTTACTGGAAGTTGCCGGTTGTACATCGTTAGAATTAGAAATTGAACCCGTATAGTCTCCACTCAACTCAATTACCATTAGTTCTAGGGGTAATTGAGGAATAGGTGATTGTTTCATTTCTAAACGTCGGCGCATGACGGCTTCCATTATGTGAATAATTTCTTCAGTGGAAAATTTTTCAGAAAGTTCTTTAAGTTTTTTTCTGGCCGAATCATTTAAATCTGAAAAATGCAAATTTTTTTGTCCGAGTTGTGTAATCATAATGGTGCGAAGAGTTTCAATTAAATCCAGAGTAAATTGTTCCAAGTTTATCCCAGTTATTACCATTTCTCCTATTAATTCAAGAGCTTGTGTCGGATTTTTTTCAACTAGTGTTTCTAAGAAAATTATAATTTGTTCAATGTCAGTTGCCGGCAATATTGTTTGAATATCTTTTTCTGTTATTTTTTTTAAATCAAGCGACAAAATCTGTCCAAGCAGGCTTTCGGCGTCGCGCAAGCAGCCGTCACTTTTTCCAATGATACGTTTAATAACCATTGGGTCAACTTTTATACCTTCTTCTTCGGCAATTGTCTGCATTTTTTTGGTGATTAAATCAGGAGAAATTTTTTGAAAATTAAATCGTTGGCATCGGGAAATAATAGTAGCTGGAATTTTATGCCATTCAGTGGTGGCCAAAATAAAAATTATATGAGCAGGCGGTTCCTCCAAAGTTTTAAGCAGAGCATTAAAAGCCGGAGTAGACAGCATGTGCACTTCGTCGATAATAAATATTTTATATTTGGAGTGTGATGGCCGGAATTGTGCACTGTCAATGATATTTTCGCGTACGTTATCAACACCAGTATGTGACGCAGCATCTATTTCAATAACATCAATGTTTCTACCCTCGGTAATTTCTATACACGAAGAACATTTATTACAAGGTTCAAATTTTCTTTCTTTTCGATCCTGACAATTGACGGCCTTGGCGATTAAACGCGCCAAAGTGGTTTTGCCAATGCCGCGCGGTCCAGAAAATAAATAAGCATGCGCCATGCGATTGGTGGCGATTTCATTGGTGATGGTTTGTGTTAGATGTTCTTGTCCGAGCAGGTCGGAAAAAGTTTGTGGACGGTATTTCCTGTAAAGAGTGGACATAAGTCAAATGTGGGATTATAAAAATCCGTCTTAAACAAAAAGTGTTTTAATTATACTTACAAACGTGGCCCGGAGTCAACACCAATTTCTCTTTTACTTGTCGCCCCAAGTTTAGAACGTTCCATAATTTCTTCTTCAACAATTTCTCTCGGGCGGCCATATTTTAAACGGGATAATTCTTTGATTGCCGCTGCCAGTTCGGTATTGCCTTTTTGTGGCGGATAGGGACTAAAATTAAACGGTTTAGCTGCCGTGTTGTCAATTAATAATTTTAAATAGACAGTGTATTGTTCAATATTGATTAAATCATAAGCTCCAAAAACAGGTGCAAATTCTTTAGCTAATATTTCAGCATCTTCAGTGCCAATGCGATAAACAGCAATCGTACCGGCATTTCCCAAGACAGCATCACGAACAGTGGATTTTCCTTTATTATCTTCCAGTTGTTTTAAATATTGATGGGCAATAGTAAGATTTAATCGGTATTTTCGAGCTTCAGAAAGAATGGTGGCAATAGATTCGGTAATAAAGTTTTGAAATTCGTCTATATATAAGAAAAAGTCGTGACGTTGGTCTTCAGGAAGAGAAGCTCGTTCCATTGCTGCCATTTGCAGTTTGGAAACAATAATCATGCCCAATAAATTGGAATTAATTTCTCCAACCAAACCTTTGGCCAAATTAACTAATAATATTTTTTTCTTATCCATTATTTCACGGAAATTAAAACCGGAATGTGTTTGTCCGACAATATTGCGAACCATTGAATTTTCCACAAATCGTCCGACTTTGGAAATTAAATAACCAAGCATTTCCGATTTGTGAAAGTCGGAGGTTTTTGCCATTTCTTGATTCCAAAAATTTAAAACCACCGGATCTTTAATTTTCTTTTTCCATTCAGTCACAAAAGTATCATCAGTAAACATTCTTGGAATCTCAGCAATGGTACCGGGATTTTCATTGTCTGACATTAAAGTCAGCATCACATTTCTCATTTGATGTTCAAACATCGGTCCAATCATTGATGGATCGGTGACCAATTTATAAAAAATTGATATCATTTCTTGATTAATAAAATCTTTTTGATCCTCTGTTTTTGCTTCCAACATATTTAAACCAATCGGTCGTTCTACATCGGACGGATTAAAATAAATCACATCTTCTGCTCGTTCTTTTGGTACATGCTGTAAAACATACTCAACAAAATCTCCGTGCGGATCTATAACACAAACACCCTCGCCGTTTTGTACATCTTGAACGGCCAAATTTTGTAATAATACGGTTTTACCGCTGCCTGATTTACCAACCACATAGAAATGACGTCTTCGATCAGCTCTTTTCATTTTTACGATAGTTTCTTCACCTCGATAAACAGTTCTCCCAAGAGTAATGCCTTCCCGTGGCATATTTACTGGCGGAGGGGCTTTACGAGCTCCAAGCCAGTTAATATGAGGTGTTTCAGTTAAAGATGTCGGTAAATGCCAAAAACTGGCCATTTCCTCAGTATTGGTTATCATAGATAAACCGGGTCGCATTGTTCGGTGAATTGATTCACGAATTAATGTGTCTGGTTTTTTTGGAATAACTGCACCAAAAGAATTACCGTAACGGTAAATGTTATATTGATTAAATGAGTTTAAGATATTTTCTAAGTTTAATTGAGCTTTTTCGTTGGAGGATGAAGTACTGACAACACGAATTGTAATTTCCAATCCGCCGTGGCTGATTTTATCTTCCATTCCTTTTAACATTTCTTCTTCCATTTGTGTCATTCGGTAAGATTCAGTGGGGGATTGTTCCTTGTTTTGTTTTTTTGGTTTAGACCATTTTTTAAATAAGTTTGATATACCGGTTCGGCGCACTACATTTTCAAATTTTTCTCCGGCGCGTATTTCTCTAATTATTCTTACTCCGTCTTTTCGCCATTCGGTTGAAGCCGGACGAACGACGTATTGAATAATAGCCCCCTCATTTTCTACTAGTTTGCTTAAGGGATTTAATAATCCCACAAGTGGATCACTGTCCATTTGTTTATATGTTTTGAACGGAAAAACTGATTTTTGTTTGAACCACAGGTAAGCGCCGACTATGTGGCTATCCGGTTTGAAAATATTATAATCGGTTTCTTCGGTAATTTCCGCGTGTGGATACTGAGCGTGGATTTGTTGAGAAACAAAATCTTTCATTTTATCAGGTACGGCCACATAAAAAGATATTTTACTGTCTCTGACCACCACTTCAAATGAAAAAAGTTCTTTTGGTCCCAAAAACCATGACATAAATCCTTGTTCGCGCCGCAATCCGGCAAGGGAAGAAAATAAAGTGGCAGCTATGGCAATTTGCTCACGATTTTGACTAACGGTATCAGTGCCAGCATTTAAAGTTTCACCTTTTTTTTCTTTTGGTACGCGGATAAGTATGATGGTTTTGTGAAAAGCCTTACTATCAAGATTTTTTATTTGAAGAATTTTTCTAATCAAATTAAAAACAATAATTAAAGCGGCAACAAAAAGTGGAATCAGTAATAACCAAAGCCAATCCGCGCTTGGTGTTGGAATTGTTGAGGCGCTTAAAGACATTGTGTCAAGCGGATTGATTGGAAATTGATTTTCCATGCTAAAGTTGATTTTTATTTTTTAGACCTATAATGTAATCGGTTTTTATTTTTGCCTCTTGTTCAAGAAAAAAACGGTTTACGCCGGGAAGCATATATAACCATTCTAAAATTAATCTAAATATTTTTTTTACTTTAATTTTGGTAGCGTGCAGCAGTTCGCTTATTTTATCCGCTGTTTCCTCGCCTTTTATTTTAAATTCTTGTTGGGCGATAGGGGAGAGTTTTTCGTATGATTCCCGAATTCCTTCCTCCATTATTTTTTCCACCTTTAATGCTAATTCGTCTCGGATTATCCGTGTCGGCGGGATAATTTTTTTCTTTTTAAAAGGCAGTTTGGAAAGTAATGATTTTTCCTGTGTGGCCGATTTTGTTTCAGGAAATGATTTTTTTTCGTTTGGCTCTGTTTCCTTCTCATTATTGGTTATTTCCGCGGTTGGAATATTCAAAGAATCCGGCTTTGTTTCAATGGCCGGGTAGCGTTCAATCTCAGGAATTATATTCTCCTGTTTTTTGATATCCATAACAATATTAATGATATTATTATACCATATTATATGAAATGAGGACAAATGGGTTTTGTGGGCAAAATTATTGAATAAAACCTTGAAATTGAGGGTGTTTTAAATTTTTAATTTTTAAGGTTTAAGATTATTTTTATTTAATTATTAAAATATGGTATAATAAATTACATTAAAAATTAAAACTTAAAATTATGAAAAATAATAAGTATATTCAAGAAATTGAAACCAAGGGCATTAAGTGGATAAATGTATCAAAACAGTCCGAACCAGAATTGAATTATTTGCAAAAGCAGTTTGATTTGGACGAATTAGATATTAAAGAAAGTTTGCCGCCATTTCAACGCGCCAAAATCGCTAAGCGTCCGGATTATTATTTTATGGTTTTGCATTTTCCAATTTTTGATCGCGTTAGTCGGCGGCTATTGTTTACCGAAGTCGATTTCTTTTTAAGCCATAATTATTTAATTACAGTTCATGATGGAAAATTGATTGCTTTGGAACAATTTTTTAATCAGTGCAAGAAATATCCGCAAATGAGCAATGAATATTTTACCGGTTCAGCGGTGCATATTTTATTTGAATTATTAAACAGAATGTTGGAAGCGATTTTTCCTATTTTATTGCATGTTAATGATGATATTACTTTGGTGGACAAAAAATTATTTACTCATATCTCCGGACAAGAAATGGCGGAAGAGGTTTTACGCTTAAAAACCAATGTAGTTACTTTTCGTCGGACTATGCAGGGACACAGAACGGTGATGGAACGTTTGATTTTGTATAGTGGAATGTTTAATGATAAAAATTTGGATTTGCAAGCACAGCAGCATTACATTAACAGTTTGCGTGAATTTACTTCTGAAATTTGGCATATGTTGGAGAATCAAAGAGAAAGCATTAATGCTTTACATGAAACCAATGAGTCAATTATTAGTTTGCGTACCAACCAAGTAATGAAAATTTTGACTATAATCTCAGTGATTACTTTTCCATTATCGTTGTTGGCGGCGATTTTTGCCATTGACGCGCCTGGCCGACCGTTTGTTGATTGGCCTTATGGATTTTGGATTATTTGTGGATTAATGGTTCTTGGCGCGACATTTATGATTTCTTTGTTTAAAAAGAAAAAATGGCTGTAATTAAATAAAATCAAAAGATCGCCTTGTTGCAACTTGGCGATCTTTTTAAATTGACTAAATACTTGTCATGTGCTAAGTTACTTTTGGTGTTCTTTAAAAATTATTCAGCCAAAAAGTCACTTTGGTCGGAGGAAACAATGAGTCAGAAAAAAGAGTCTATGAGTCGTTTGGAAAAAGATTTGCTGGCGGCTACAGTTTTTTGTATCATGATTGTAAATATAACGGTTAAGGATGAAAAAACCGGCAGGAAAAAGAGGCAGGACGATGTTCGTCAATTTTCCGCCACCGCCTTTGAAAAGGAAGGCAACATTTATCGATTTATAGCGGCGGCGCATTGTATTGGTGACAATAATCAGATGTGTGATGATATTATGAATAATTCGTTGAAAATTCCTCCCATGATTTATTTGTCCAAAAATAGTCTGGCTACTAAACAGGGTATCTATAGAGCTAAATTAGTAGCTATGGGAAAATTGTCTGAAGGTGAAGATTTTGCCGTTTTGGAAGCGGAAATAAACGATTGTGAAATAACGGTTATCCCATTAGTAGATTCTAATTTGGAAATGGGCGATGAAGTCATTAATATTGCCACGCCAATTGGTTGGGACAAAACATTGTTTCGTGGTTATGTCGCCAATCTAAATATGGATAAATTTAAATATTCCATCGGAGAAGATTCAATTGAAATTAAAACTGCCATACTGTGCAGTCTGCCATCTGGACCTGGTTCTTCCGGTTCAGCCATTGTCAGTGAAAAACATGGCGGCATTGTGGCAATTTTAGTATCCAGTTTGAAATCCGGAAAAAAAACAATTGCGCCCGTTTCGGTTGTTTTACCGATTAGAATGTTTAAAGAGTTTTGGAAGATGTTTAAATTGGAAATTAAATCTAATCAATATTTTGAAGAAAATATTGATTTTGTTTAATTTAGAGGTTGTCACGGAAAAATCGGCTGAATAATATTTTTTGTTCTTTCTTAAATTTACCCCGATTCAAATCGGGGTTTTTATTTTATCTCTTGACCATCTTATATATAGTTGGTAGATTACCTTATTGTTCTTTTACAATAACAACGCTTAAGGAGGCGAAAAATGGTTAAGAAGAATGAATCCGGACTTGTTACTCAACCTAAAGAAAGTTTTTTGTCGCCATTGGAACAAAAGGCGATGGCGGCAACCGGTGTGATGACATCTATGATGGAAGCTGTAGATAGTGCTACTGGAGAAAAATTTTTGATACCTCGGGGTATGTGTACAGCCACGGCCTTCAAACGCCGTGGCAATGTCTATTATTTTATTACCGCCGCGCATTGCGCTGGTATAGCCGGACCTACTCAGGGTGATATGTGTTTACCTGAAGATAGTGATCGTGGTTTTATTAGAGTAATGCCATGGAAATGGTTTATTGATTTGAGCGAAGGCGGTTTATCACTGTCTGTTTTGCATGAAGCAGAACTTTATTCCATTGGTCACACTGGACAAGGCGATGATTTTGCTGTTTTTAAAGTTAAGTTGCAAAAACCTATTCCAGTTATGCCACTGGCTCTCTGGGATCCGCGAGTTGGTGAGCCCGTCATCAATGTGGCCGCGCCGGCGAATTTGGGCAAGCAGCTTTTTCGTGGTCATGTCAGTAGAGAATATTTTTCGACTAGGGGTGACAAAGATGCGGGAAAGGTTTTGTTTCAGTTGCCGTGCGCCCCAGGTTCTTCCGGTTCGTCCATTATTAGTCAGTCGCAAAAAGGTATTATTGCTATTTTGAATGAATCAATTAGTATTTCTTCGACCACAGATGATGGTAAAGAATTTGTTACTCAACTTAATTCTGCCGCTTTGCCTGTTAGTCGGTTCGTGAAGTTTTGGAAATTATCCGAAAAAGGTGAATACCCTTATCCGGCTTTTGTTCCGTTGAATTTTCAGCCATGGATGCTTGGCTTGGAGGATATACCCGAATTAAACGATGCTTGTGGCAATTGTGAAGGTTGTGAATGTCATTCTAAAAAAAACATTCACGGAAGATGAACCATCGGAATCACTTTTAGAAAAATAGGGTATTTCTTCGACTGAAGAAGTGTCTGAATAATTTTTGTTCTTTTTACCCCACCTATTTAGGTGGGGTTTTTATTTTAAATAATACCCATTTAAATGGGTATTATTTATTTCAACATTCAAAAATTTATTTTTTATATTTTTGTTACTTTTGTTCCGGTAGTGTCGTCTTCAACCTGATATCCAAGTACAATCAGTCGATCGCGAATTTCGTCGCTGGTTTGCCAATTTTTATTTTTTCTCGCTTCATCCCGTTTAAAAATCAATTGTTGTATTTCTTTTGGCAATTCTTCTTGTTGATCAAGTTTTTCTACCTGATTTTTTATATCCAAACCAAAAATTTCGTCAAATTTTAAAATTGTTTGCCAGTTGATTTGTTTATTTTTTATAGCCGTCCAAACTCCGGCCAGTGCTTTTGGTGTATCCAAATCATTATTAACCGCTGTTAAAAATTCATTTTCCAAGTTAATGTCGGTTTTAATTTCTTTGGTTTTTAATTCTGCCGCCGCTTGGTATAAATGATGTACACCGCTGGCAGCTGCTTCTAACGCTTCCCAAGAAAAATTTAATTGTTTGCGATAATGAGTTTGCAGTAAAAAGTAGCGGTAGGCTAGAGAGTCAATTCCTTTCTCTTTCAGCGTATTCACAGTGATAAAATTGCCGGACGATTTGGACATTTTTACATAATTCATTAAACCACATTTGGGACATTTGCCCATTTGATTTTCTGATCTACCTTCTCTATTTATCCCCTGAATTGCGATTTTATGTATCATTTTAGGAATATATTTTTCACCACACGATTCACAAATTACCTCATCGTTTGTATTTGTCGGAGGAATTTTTATAAATTCATTATGTAACCAGTAATTTGCCATTGTTTTTCCGTTGGCGGTTTCGCTTTGGGCTATTTCATTAGTGTGATGGACGGGAACATGATCAATACCGCCACAATGAATATCAAATGGCTGACCGAGATATTTTACCGACATAGCCGAACACTCAATATGCCAGCCAGGAAAACCAACGCCCCAAGGACTGCTCCATTCCATCTGTCGTTTTTGTCCAAATGGTGAAAATTTCCACAAAGCAAAATCAGTTATATTTTTTTTGCCACCCATGTTCACTCTGGCTCCGCCAAGCAATTCGTCTTTATTCAACTGCGCTAATTTGCCGTAATCGTTTAATTTGGAAGTGTCAAAATAAATTCCGTCGGAAGTTTCATAAATAAAACCTTTTTTCTCAAGTTTTTTTATAAGTTTAATTTGTTCTTTAATGTGAACGGTTGCTCGGCACCAAATATCCGGTTCCTCAATATTTAAATCGGCTAAATTTTCTCGGAATGCCTTGATATAAAAAGCGGCGATATCCCAAGCGCTTTTTCCTTCGCGCTTGGCTCCTTTTTCCATTTTATCTTCACCTTCGTCGGCGTCGCTGGTTAAATGTCCGACGTCGGTGATGTTCATTACATGTTTAACTTTATAACCATTATATTTTAAGACACGTTTTAAAATATCTTCAAAAATATAGGAACGAAGATTTCCGATGTGTGCGTAATTATAAACCGTCGGGCCGCAAGTGTATATTCCAACTTTTCTGTCTTTAATTGGTTTAAATTCTTCAATTTTTCTATTTAAAGTGTTGTATAGATTGATATTCATATATTGAAAAGATGATGTTGATATTTTATCCTAAAATAAGGAAGTTATCAACAGGGGATACCATAAATTGTCTTTATTTGATATAATATAATCAATAAACTAATATGGATTTCGTCTGTTTAGTTGTTTATTGGATTTTAAAATTACTATCTTATTATGTGTTCATTATTTTCAAAACCAAAATCTTATTTAGGAGTTGATTTGGGTGCCGGTGGCATAAAAGTAGTAGAGGTACAGGAAGTTAAAAAACGTCCCATGCTTTTTACTTATGGTTTTACTTCGGAATTTCAGGACATTCATCGTTTATCGGCTGGCAAAGAAATAGAACCGGAAGATTTTCAGGTTGAACAAACTGAAGGAATTCGGCCAGTGAAAAAGAATTTGCCACAGATTGGAATAAGTGAACAAAAAATAGACAAATACGCCGCTACGTTGAAAGAAGTTTGTCGCCAAGCAAAAACCAGTTCTAAAAATGCTTCAGTCAGCTTGCCTGTTTCGGCGGTTTTTCATTCTATTGTCACTTTGCCGAAAGTTAATGAGAAAGATTTAAATTCAATTTTAAAAGCGGAAGTAAAAAAGCTTTTGCCATATCCGATAGATGATATGGTTTTAGATTATCAGATTTTAGAAAAATTTTCTGATGAGCGGCATAAAAAAATAATGGTGAATGCTGTGCCGAAGAGTATTGTGGAATTTTATACCAAAGTTTTTCAACGTGCTGGTTTGATATTAGATTCATTGGAGCCGGAATCAACCGCTTTAGAGCGGGCTTTGGTGGGTCGTGATCAGGCGGTGACGATGTTGATTGATATGGGCGCAGAACGTACTAATTTGTTTATTATTGATCAAACTGTTCCAATTACCAACCATACGATTGAGTCTGGCGGAAATAAAATAAATAAAATTTTATCGGCCACTCTTGGTGTGGATGAAAAATTGGTTGAGCGAATGAAGCGTGATTTGTTTGATAATTCATCAAAATCAAACAATGGACAAAAATTAGACAAAGAAAATTTTATTAAATTATTGGATCCGATTATTGATCCGATTGTTAAACAGATTGAGTATAGTTTTGATTTGTATTTGCATCAAGGTGGAAATGAAAATAAGCGACCGGAAAAAATAGTTTTAACCGGTGGCGCGGCTATGATGCCGTATTTAGCGGAATATTTAGAGGATACCTTTAAAATAAAATGTTATCTTGGCGATCCGTGGGCCAGAGTTGTCTATCAAGATAAATTAAAACCGGTTCTTAATGAAATTGGACCGAGAATGTCAGTCGCTGTCGGATTGGCTTTGCGTAAATTGTCATAATTTTTTAATTATGCCAAGTAAAGAAAAAATAGACAAACCACACATTCTATTGATTGAAAGCGATGAGTTTTTGGGCGGTATTTATGAAAAAAATTTGTTAATGGAAGATTTTAAAGTCACTCGGGCGATTAATGGTGAGCGGGGGTTAAAGTTGGCAGAAACCAAAAAACCGGATTTGATACTATTAGCCGTATTATTGCCAAAAATTAACGGATTTGAAATTTTGGCGGAATTAAAAAAAGATAATGCAACTAAAAATATACCGGTAGTTATGTTAACTAAGCTTGGTTCCAAAGAAGATGTTCAAAAAGGTGCGGTTTTGGGGGCGGCGGATTATTTGATTAAGGGACATTTTAGACCATCTGAGCTTGTGGATAAAGTAAAAGTAATTTTGTCGTTTTTCTAAATGTGTGATATAATAAGAAACAATTAAACAACTATCCAAGAAAGGGGGTGACAATTATGAATAAAAAAGGTTTTACCTTGATTGAATTATTGGTGGTTATCGCCATTATTGGCTTGTTGTCAACTTTGGCAGTCGTGGCTTTAGGTTCAGCTCGTGAAAAAGCTCGCGATTCAAAGCGTTTGTCAGATGTGAAACAAATGCAGACAGCTTTGGAACTTTATTTCACCGATTATAATACTTATCCGACTTCCACCGTGGCTTCATTGGGTACAGGCAGTGCTTTGTGTTTAGGAAGCGAAGGTTGGGCAGCTACTTGTACAGGAAATCCTTATATGGGCTTAGTCCCGAAGGATCCGCAAGACCCGACACAGGTTTATACCTATGAAGGTTCTGCTGCTACCGATTATACGATTACCGCAGTGTTAGAAGGTACAGTAAACGGCTTGACCGGAACTGTTAGCGCAACACCAAGTGGTATTCAATAATTTTTTGAAAATTATATTTAAAAACTCCGCCGAAAGCGGGGTTTTTAAATTTGATAATAAAAAAGCCCCGGCGAAATTAATTTCGTCCGGGGCTTGATGTGTTAAAGAACAGTCCTACATAAACAAGTGGATGATGTAACCGAAGAGAAGAATTAGCAATGGTGTCACAAAAGGCTTGAGAATTAAAATTACTTTTTCGCTGGTGATTCGGTCTGTTTTTTTCTTGTCGTCGTTCTCGTCTTTTTCCTGATATGTCAGGTAACGGACAGTCAGACTGATGCCGACGGCGGCGACAATGGACAGTTCTGGTAGGCCGAAGACCGGTACTATGAACCACCCCCACAGCATGCTCAGCACGAATCCGCTGATAATAGTACCGAGAGCCAGAAGTAACACGACACCCAGAGCGCTGGCGAGAATTGTCAGAATGCAAACGAAAATCGTTGTCAATTTCTTAAACATCTCTTTTCTCCTTGTTTTTGAGCCAATTTAATGGCCTTGGTTGATTTTTAAAAGAACGGAGTATTATAGCATATTTTGGGAGTTTTGTCAAGAGTTTCCAAAAGCGAGTTTTTTTGCTTTTTATTCCAAAAATGATATAATTAGAGCAATAAAATATTATTATGTTAGAGAATATTTTGTATTATTTTGTGTTATTTGGTTTCGGTTTAACCATCGGCAGTTTTGTAAATTGTCTAGTGTGGCGTACATACAATAATATTAGTGTGGCCGCTGGTCGTAGCCGATGTGTTCATTGTGGAAGATTTTTGTCTTGGTATGAAAATGTACCGGTTTTTAGTTATATATTTTTAAAAGGCAAATGTCGAATGTGTCAAAAGCCGATTCCAGCTCATTATCCGGCAGTAGAATTGTTTGGTGGATTGATTTTTTTAGCGGTTGGTTGGTTTAACAAAAATTATTCTGTTTTTAGTGAGTGGCATTTAGTTAGAGATTTGGTGTTTGTTTCTATTTTAGCCATAGTTTTTTTGTATGACTTGCTTTATCAGATTATTTTAACTAAATTAATTTTGTTTGGATCAGTTGTCGGAGTAGTGTTTAATATTTTTATTTTTCATCAGGATGTATATAAAATGTTAATCGGCGTGGCTATTGGTAGTGGATTTTTTTTATTGCAATATTTAATTTCTCGCGGACGATGGATTGGCGGCGGTGATATTAGATTAGGATTAATGATGGGGGTTTGGTTGGGGTGGCCAAATATTTTAGCTGCTTTATTTTTTGCTTATATGTTAGGGTTAATAGTATCCATCCCTCTATTGATTTTTAAAAACAAACAATGGGATTCTACTATTCCTTTTGGTACATTTTTAGCTGCTGGCACTTTCTGGGCTTTATATTGCAGTGACAGCGCGATTGAATGGTATTTGGGATTATTAGGTTAAATGTATGAATAAACATGAAGTTGAAAAAAGAATACAAAAATTACGGAAAGAGATAGATTATTATCGCCATCAATATCATGTGTTGGATAAGTTAGAAATTTCTGAGGCGGCTTTGGATTCTTTAAAAAAAGAATTGTATGATTTAGAAACAAATTATCCAGATTTAATTACGCCAGATAGTCCGACTCAGCGGGTGGCCGGCGAAGCATTGGATAAATTTGAAAAAGTAAAACATAAAGTTACTCAGTGGAGTTTTGATGATGCGTTTTGCCGTGAGGATATGGAAACTTGGCGTGATAAAATTTTTAATTATTTAGAAAAACAGACCGGTAAGCGGCCGTTGGAATTTGATTATATGTGTGAATTGAAAATAGACGGTTTACATACGGTGTTAACTTATGAAAAAGGTTTGTTAAAATTAGCCGCTACTCGCGGTAATGGTTTGGTTGGAGAAAATGTGACACAAAATATTAAAACGATTCAAAGCGTACCATTACGTTTAACAGAAGCAATTGATGTGATTGTTGAGGGAGAAATTTGGATGGGTCGTAAAATTTTGACAATGCTCAACAAAGAACGGGAAAAAAATGGTGAGTTGATTTTTGCTAATCCACGTAATGCTGCTGCCGGCACCATTAGACAATTAGATTCGGCGGTGGTGGCCAAACGAAAATTAAATACCTTTATTTATGATATTTCTGACGGAGAAATTCCGACTAATCAAGAGCAAGAATTGAATCGATTGACTAAGTTGGGTTTTAAAGTTAATCCTTACCGCAAACTCTGTCATAGTTTGGACGAAGTGATTGATTTTTGGCAGGAATGGCAAAAGAAAAAAGATTCGCAGGATTATTGGATTGATGGAATTGTTATTAAAGTTAACGAAAGGAATTTTCAAAACTTACTTGGTTATACTGGAAAGTCTCCTCGTTGGGCAATTGCGTTAAAATTTCCGGCTGAGCAAGGCACTACCGTGGTGGAAGAAGTTTATGTGCAAGTTGGTCGGACAGGCGCATTGACGCCGGTGGCCAAGTTAAAACCGGTCCGTTTGGCTGGTACCACAGTAACACATGCCACTTTGCATAATTTTGACGAAATTGATCGTTTGGGTTTGAAAATAGGTGACACAGTAATTGTTGAAAAGGCCGGCGATATTATTCCTAAAATTGTTCAAGTTTTACCGCGAATGCGAACAGGTAAAGAAAAGAGTATTATTAAACCGTCGCAATGTCCCGTGTGCGGCTCGCCGGTGAGTAATCGTATTTTTGATAGTGATAAAATAGATAAAAGTGTGGCATTATATTGTAAAAATTCAAGTTGTTTTGCACAGGAATTAGAAAAAATAAATCATTTTGTTTCAAAAGGTGCTTTTGATATAGATCATTGCGGAGTAAAGATTGTAGAACAGTTGGTTAATGCCGGTTTAATTAAAGATGCGTCTGATTTGTTTGTTTTAACAGTAGGTGATTTAGAAGGTTTAGAAAGATTTGGAGAGAAGTCGGCAAAAAATTTGGTTGAAGCAATTAAAAATAAAAAAGAAATTTCTTTATCCCGTTTTATTAACGCTTTGGGTATTACTCATGTCGGGGAGGAAACTGCCGAGGATTTGGCTGAACATTTTTTTACTTTGGACAAAATTATGTCAGCTGACGAGACAAAACTTATTGAAGTTGGCGGAGTGGGCGACAAAGTTGCCAGAGCTATTGTTGAATATTTTAAAAATAATAAAAATAGGATTTATATTAACAAGTTATTGGTAAATGGTGTGCGGATAAATAAACAGGCGCGACAAAAAATTGTTGGTAAATTGTCCGGAATGTCATTTGTTTTAACGGGAACTCTGTTTTCAATGACGCGTGATGAAGCGAAAATAAAAATTAAAGCATTAAGCGGCGAGGTGAATGATTTTGTTTCAAAAAATATCAGTTACGTTATTGCCGGTTCAGAACCGGGGAGTAAATATAATAAAGCGATAAAATTGGGGGTTAAAATTTTGGATGAAAGTGAGTTTGTAAAATTATTAAAAGTGTGATAAGATTGATAAAATAATTTTGATTTTTGAAACAGTATTTATGTACATTCGTTGGTTTAAGGATCTAACATTAAAAGATTTGCCGTCCGTTGGCGGAAAGAATGCTTCTTTAGGTGAATTATATTCAAAATTAATTTCAAAGGGTATTAGAGTACCCAATGGTTTTGCTATCACCGCTGGAGCTTATCAGCATTTTATCAAAGCTAATAAATTAGATAAAAAAATAAAAGACGCTTTAAAAAAATTAGACGGTAAAAAAGTGAAAGCTTTATCCGCTGTTGGCAAAAAAATCAGAGAAATGATTTTGGCGGCTGATATGCCAAAAGAAATTGAAATACAAGTCGTGTCGGCTTATCATGATTTAGCAAAAAAAACGAAACGGCATGATTTAGATGTGGCGGTGCGCAGTAGCGCAACGGCTGAAGATTTGCCTGACGCCAGTTTTGCTGGACAACAGGAAACATATTTAAATGTTCGCGGAGAAAAAGAATTGTTGATGGCGGTAAAAAAATGTATGGCTTCACTTTGGACCGATCGGGCCATTTCTTATCGTGATGACAAAGACTTTGATCACATGGAAATATCATTGTCGGTTGGTATTCAAGAAATGATTCGTTCTGATTTGGGACAAAGCGGAGTAATGTTTACTTTGGATACCGAATCAGGTTTTCGCGGTGTAGTTTTAATTAATGCCGCATATGGTTTAGGCGAATATGTGGTAAAGGGTCGGGTTGTACCAGATCAATTTTATGTTTTTAAAGGAGGTTTGATGCAAAAAGGCTGTCGTCCAATTATTAGCCGACGAATTGGCTCAAAAGAAGTTAAATTGGTTTATAATAAAAAATGCGGAACTAAACAGTTGCCCGTGTCTCCGGTTGAACGGGAAAAATTTTGTATATCTGATGATGATGTGACGGTTTTAGCCAAGTGGGGTGTTTTAATTGAACAACATTATGGACGTCCAATGGATATTGAATGGGCGAAAGATGGTTATACTGGTCAATTATTTATTGTGCAGGCTCGTTCAGAAACGGTTAAATCGCAGGATAAAATTAATATTATTGAAACCTATAAATTATCTAAAAAAAGTGAGGTGTTATTAGAAGGTATAAGTGTTGGACAAAAAATCGGTGTCGGAAAAGTTAGAATTATTGAATCGCCCAATAAAATGAAACAATTTAAAAAAGGTGAAATTTTAGTTACTCGGTTAACTGATCCTGATTGGGAACCTATTATGCGCCAAGCCAGCGCTATTATTACCGAACAGGGCGGAAAAACTTCACATGCGGCTATTGTTAGTCGTGAATTGGGTACGCCTTGTATTGTTGGGGCTGAAAAAGCTCGTCAAATTTTAAAGAACGGAGAAACAGTTACTGTTTCGTGCGCTGAAGGAGAAATAGGATATATATATCGTGGAACGTTGCCGTTTGTGGTGGAAAAAACGGAATTAAAAAAAGTTGAAAAATTACATACCAAAATAATGATGAATGTTGGGGATCCGACCACAGCTTTTAATTTGGCAGCTATTCCAAATGACGGCGTAGGTTTGGCGCGTGAGGAATTTATATTTACCGATTTTATTAAAATTCATCCGATGGCTTTAGTTAATTATGCAAAAATTAAAGACAAGGAAGTTAAAGAAAAAATTGACACCATGACTATCGGTTATAAAGATAAAACCCAATTTTGCGTTGATAAATTAGCTGAAGGTATCGCATTTATCGCCGCCGCTTTTTCTCCGAATGACGTAATTGTCCGTTTGTCTGATTTTAAAACAAATGAGTATGCTTCATTAATTGGAGGTAAGGAATTTGAACCAAAAGAGGAAAATCCGATGATGGGTTGGCGTGGCGCGTCCAGATATTATGATCCAAAATATAAAATTGGTTTTGAAATTGAGTGTCGGGCGATTAAAAAATTACGTGAGGAATGGGGTTTAAAAAATGTTATTATAATGATTCCTTTTTGCCGCACACCGGAAGAGGGGAAGAAAGTTATTGCGATAATGAAAGAATTTGGCTTAGAACGTGGGAAAAATGGTTTACAAGTTTATGTAATGTGTGAGATTCCATCCAATGTGATTTTGGCGAAGGAATTTTCTGAAATTTTTGATGGTTTTAGTATTGGTTCAAATGATTTAACTCAATTGACTTTGGGCGTTGATCGTGATTCATCGTTAGTTAGTCATATTTATGATGAAAATAATGAGGCGGTTAAATCATTAATTAGCAGAGTTATTAAAGTGGCACATAAATATGGACGGAAAGTTGGAATTTGCGGACAGGCGCCGAGTGATTATCCTGCTTTCGCTGAGTTTTTGGTACGTGAAGGGATTGATAGTATTTCTTTAAATCCTGATACTGTTTTAAAAACTCGTCAACGTATTGCCGAGATGGAACATAAGTTAGGGCGACGTGTGTTTAAAAAAATAGGCTCAACTTTAAAATCAAAAACATTTTTAGTTGTTAGTTTGGTTTGTTTGGCGACTGTAATTGGAGGATACTTTGCTCTACATGCTGACAATTTAGAAACAATGGAATTTCAGCAATTGGCAGCTTTTGAACATTTGTGTTAGTTTTATACAAAATTGAAAACTCCCCAATATTGGGGAGTTTTTTTAAAAAAATGCCCCGTTGGATAACGGGGCAGAAAGAACTGTGGAATGAACTATTTGTGGGTTAGCAACCGCCGCAACCGCCGCAGCCGTCATCGTCATCGCCGTGGTTGCACTTGCAGCCGTCACAGCCGTGATCGTTGAATTCCAGGGTTTTGCCGTCGGGCAGGCGTTTGATTTCACCATCTCTGATCAATTCTTCGAGAAATTGCTTGGCTTCGTCCTCGTCTATTTCATAACCCTGGACCAAGGCCTTAATGAAGTCTTCCTCGAGTATCTGAACAACTCTCTTTCCGCACATACTTTCCTCCTTGGCTATTTGAGCACTTATTTGCTCGGTAAATGATTAAAATAAAAATATCATATTATTTATATTTTGTCAACTATCACAAAAATAAAACATTTTATTCAACAACAAACAAAAAAACAGCACACATTGAGCTGTTTTTTCGCGAAATTCCTAGCGGGTCGGACGGGACTCGAACCCGCAACTTCCGCCGTGACAGGGCGGTGCTCTAACCAGTTGAACTACCGACCCAGATGGTAATTCGTATTAAATTATAGAATAGAATTAAGGTTTTGTCAAGAGATAAATCAAAAAGGCTCCGGGAGTGTTCGGCGAAAGATCAGAATCAAAGGAGGGGGATGATTCTGCCAGACACCAAACACTCTCGGAGCCATTATTGTTAAGTTTGTACAATTAAATTAGCATGATTAATTAATTTTGTCAACTTTTTTGACCGCTTCAACCAATTTGGTAAAAACCACTGGAAATTCTTTGGCTAATTGAGCCAAAATTTTTCTGTCTAAAGCAATATTCTTCTTTTTTAAAGCGTCAATAAATTTACTGTATGACATTCCGTGGTAACGGACGGCGGCATTAATATTTACTTGCCACAAAGCACGATTCAAGCGTTTTTTTGTTTTGCGTGAATTGAATGCGTGTTGTCCGGCTTTCATTTTTGCCGTTTTGGCCAATTTAATTTTTGATTTTCTTCCCCAACGAAAACCCTTAGTATGTTTCAAAATACCTCGGCGATGTTTGGCATGTTGCATTCCACCTTTAATCCTGGACATAGTATGTGTTTGTTAATTTATAAGTTATTTACTATTCAGCTTTTAGGCTGTTTTAGTTTGTTTATTTTACAATATTATCTTTAACAAAATGATGCATAGTTTTGCTCATTGTCACGTCAGAACGTTTGTTGCGTCTAGTGTTGCCTGTTTCGCGGCTGTTAAAGTGGCCTTGTCCGGCGGTTTTTTTAATTACTTTGCCGGTTTTGGTTACTTTAAATCTTTTACTGATTGATTTTTTTGTTTTTAATTTACCCATAGTAAAATATTATTATATTTTTTTAAAATTAATTTTTAGCAAAAGTGGCGGTAACGACATTGCCTTGTCGTTCAGGATCTTGTTCAAATCTGATTGGCTGAATGGCAGAAATTTCATTTATAGCTTTTTTTAACATTTCCATAGCCAAAGCGCCTTGTTGCATTTCTCGTCCACGTAAAAACACTTCCATTTTTACTTTGTGTCCATTGTTTAAAAATTCTAATGCTTGATTTTTTCTTATTTCTAAATCATGTTGACCGATACGTAAAGATAATTTTACGCATTTAGTTTTGATTACATGCTGATGCGCTTTTTTTAAGCGGTCAGCTTTTTCTTGTTGGTACTGATATTGTCCAAAATTCATTATTTTGGCGACAGGAGGATCGGCTTTTGGATTTATTTCTACTAAATCCATTTCTTGTTCACGAGCTAAACGGATAGCTTCACCTGTATTTAAAGTTCCCAGATGTTCTCCTTCGCTTCCCAAAACTAAAACAACAGGCGCTTTTATGCCTTCATTATAAACAAATTGTTTTTTTGGTTCAATTTTTGGACGTCTTCGTCTTGAAATTCTCATAATTATATATTTTTGTGGAAGTGGCGAGAGTTGAACTCGCGTCTAAAAAACCACAACCTTACCTTCTACATGCTTAGTCTTCTTATTTTTTTAACCGGGCAAATCAAAGAAAACGAAAGCTTGACCGGCGAGCCGGAGAATTGTCGTTTGTTTTATACCGGCGGATAAAACATTCCAAGCCCAATGGTTTGCGCCGCCTTCAGTTATTAGGCGTCACTGAGACGACGGAAGCCGCTAAATTAAGCAGCTACAGGCGCGAAGCTGTAAGCCGGGCTAAAAGCACTGGCAAAAGCAGCTTTGGCCTTTGAAAATAAGTTGGCACTTATTAGTTGCCCCAACAATTAACGAGGACTGAGGCCTCCTCGGCATGCCAACAAAATCGTAATTTTCTATCGAAACCCATCACCCCCAAATTATGAAACTTGAAATTAGAAATACGATATTTTAAGCTCTATTTTTCAATGTGCGTCTTATTTCGCGTTCTGTATCCCGATTTTTTATAGTTTCCCGTTTATCATATTGTTTTTTTCCGCGAGCAACAGCAATTTCTACTTTTATAAATCGGTTTTTAGTATACACCCGAAGGGGGACGATTGTCAAGCCCTGTTCTTGCGATTTTTCGCGTAAATAATCAATTTCACGTTTGTGTAGAAGTAATCGCCGACTTTTAGTCGGTTCGTATTCTGGCAGGGGACCAGCTTGCTTATATGGGCTGATATTCATATTAGTCAAAAAAGCGTTGTTTTTATGGAAAGTAACAAAGGTTCCTTTTAAACTGGCTTGACCATTTTTTACCGATTTTGTTTCTTGTCCGGATAAAACAATACCGGCCTCCAGTTTTTCTAGGATTTCATAATCAAAAAATGCTTTTTTATTGTCGGCCAAATTATTCATATTAAAAGGTAATTTATCATATTTTTATCGTAAAAGCAATTGTTTACTTTTTTGATTATTTATGTTAAAATTATTTTAAAGTTTATAAGTGAATACGAATGAGTGAAATATAAAAATTTTGATATTTCATTCCTGATCAAACAATTATATATGTCTGAAAAAACCAGAATAATTTCTTTTCATCCAAAATTAGCTGCCGTAATAGACGCTATTATTAACCTTATTTTGTTGTACGGTTTACAAACTGTAAGTACATGGTGGGTGTTTGGTTTGTGGATAGTAGTTCGGCTGGTTTTGTGGGCGATGTTAATTCGTTTAGTTTATTATCCGAAAGGCATTAGTAGACTGAGGCATTTTGCAGCTTTAGCTTTCTTTAGTTTAAGTATTATTATTGGTTTGATGATTTTTGCTGATTGGGTTTGGTCTTGGCGTCTATTGTCAGTTGTATTTATTATTTTTTCTGGCGTAAGTTTTTGGCTTTTGCCGGAAGGTGATTCCGGTTTGTCTTTTGTGTTAAAACCATATCGTCGATGGTTGTTTTTGATGGATGTATTTGGTTTGGCCGGATTGTGGGGCGGACTTTATGCAATTTTATCATTTCAACTTTTTACTCAAGGCTGGTTTTGGTTGGAGGCAATTTTGGGCACGCTTATTTCAACCATCATTGCTTGTTGGTGGTGGAAGGAATATGATATTGAATTTTCACGGCGGTTTTGGTTGGGTGCATTATTATTAACAGTGTTGATTTTTGAGTTATCATGGATTGTTTGGCGTTGGCCTCTGGGTTATGTGATAAATGGAATGATGGTAGTTTGGTTTTGGTATAATTTGTGGCTGATTATCAGATTTAATTTAACAAAAGAAGGTGTTAATTGGAAGAAACAAACATGGTTTTTGGGATTTAATTTATTTTTCTTTATTTTATTTTTATTAATTATAAAATGGAAGTAATATGATTCCTCCGCATTTACCAGCCCCATCAAGTAAAATTAAAAATCATGAGTTTTTGAAAAGGATGAAATTTTTAGCGGTGATTATTGGTTTTGGTTTAATAACTGGCGGTGCAAGCGCCATGATGGTTTTTGGTTGGTTATGGCCTTATTATGGCAGTAGTAACGGTATTGAGTATCAACAAACTGACAACAATGTAAATTTTACCCAACCTGATCCGATGATTTTTAAAGAGGTCGGAGAAAGAGTTTATTCGATTTTTTCAGAATTGTCATCTTTTGATCAAGTTAGTTATTTAAATCAAAAAAATAAAATGGGTGAGGCAGCGGCGGTCGGGTCGGATGGTTGGCTGGTGATGTTTTTAAAAGATAAAAAAACTTTTAATAATTATAAAAAATGGCGTGCTTTAAGTTATGATAATATTCTCTATAAAACCGATATCGCGCTTTATGATAATTATACCAGATTAGCTTATTTTAAAATTTCTTTAGCCAGTGTCACTAGTACCAGTGAACAAAGTGAATTACAAATGAAGGTGGTTGGATTTGCTGAAAATATAAATTCCGGTGAAAATTTAGAAGCGTTTGTTAATAATAATTGGCATAAAACTCAAGCAGGAGAATTATGGCGGGGAGTTTTTAGTGATATCCATTTAGATTCAGCAATTAATTACGCTTATGATTTATCCGGTGGTTCGTTGAAACTGGGTACTTTGGTGATGAATGCCCGTGGGAGATTGGCTGGTTTTGTGGTTGAAAATAATCGTTTATTGCCATGTAGCGCTGTTACCAGAGTTTTGCCAAAAGTTTTAAATCAGAAGAAAATAATTTATCCGTCTTTTGGTGTAGCTGGTTGGTTTAGTGACGAACAGCCGATTATTTTAGCCGATAAAAATATTAGCGGATTTGCTGTATATGATGTTTGGTCAAGAAGTTCTATTTTGCAACGGGGTGATATTCTTTTAGAAATTAATGGACAAACGGTTAAAGATGAGAATTTGTGGTATAATTTAGGTAACGATTTGGTACATTTGAAAATTTTGCGTCGCGGACAGACATTAGAGAAAGATGCGAAATTATTGTCGGCTGGTCCCTTGTCGTACTAAAATTTATAAGCTTATTAATTTATTAACTAAAATATATGTGGTCGGTTATTTTAAAAAAGTATAAAATTATTGTTTTATTTTGTGTGGCCGGTGGAATGATGTTTGGATTATTGAGTTTATTGTTACCAAAACAGTATAGTGCCGAAAGTCAGCTGTATGTGATGACTGATGGACGTGGTGGTATGGCGGAGGTGGTTTCAATTCAATCTGTTAAATATTTAACTAAAAGTTTAAAGTATTTAATTACTACATCTGATTTTTCTAAAAAAGTGATTGATGGTCCGGATGCTAATTTTGATCGTGAACGCTGGATTGGTTTGGATGAACGGACACAGCGTTATATGTGGAAGAGGAATGTTCAGCCTTGTTTAAAAGAAGGAACAGGTATAATTCGTTTAAAAGTTTATAGTGAAAACAAAGCCGACGCTTTGGTATTTTCACAAGCGGTGACCCAAACAGTCATTCAGAGAGGTTTTGAATATTTAGGTGAAGGAGTGGTGGTAAAAGTTGTTAGTGAATCAATAGTTTCCAAATGGCCGGCTCGGCCGTGTTATGGTTGTAATATATTTCTAGGATTTTTGATTGGTGGTTTATTAAGTTTGGTTTGGATTATTCGCCGGCATTCAAAACGACATTTCTTTTTTAACTAAAAAAATAATTAAAAAATCAAAAATTAAAAAACCCCGAACGAATCGGGGTTTTTGGTTTAAAGAACGGAAGTTAATTTACTCGGCCAACTTGGCCATCTTTCGGAAAGCGAGCTTTTGCAGGTCGCTTCCGGCCGGTGCGAATTTATAGACCCATTTCCAGTCGTAGTAATCCTCGGCTGTCTGGGACATTTTGATTAGCACCATTTGGAAAGTTTTTTGACTGTTTTTGCCATCTTCGTAATATGTTTTTATGGCAATATCAAGCCAGTTGTCGAATGATGGGGTCAGTTTGTTCAGCTTCTCGAGCGCCAGCGGACGGTAGTAAGTGTTGTCGGTGTCGCTTGGGGGTGACATTTTAAACACCCATGTCCAGTCGTCGGTGGTAACGGCTACATCCGACATTTGGTACAGTGAAGTGAAAAACATGTCTTCATCGTCGTAGCGTGAAGCAAGAGTTACATGGAACCAACTGTGAAAATCACCGGATACATCGGCCATATCAAACATTTTTAGTCTGGCGGCATTGGCCAGCGCGGTGTCATTCGTTCTGCTGGCGAGCAGATATGCTTCAATAAATTCGTCGGAGATAACTGCCAGACCGAACATTTTGTGAGCGACGGTGTTTTCAAGGTCGCCACCCCAATTGGCGCAAATGCCGACTTGATCCCAGTCGTCAAACGATTTGGCCGTCTTGGCCATTTCCACAGCTGCGGCGTGTCTCACGGATTCGTTGCTACTGCTGTGGCAAATATTGTTGTAGTTTTCGAAATTTGCCGGCGGTTCATTGACTTCGACGGCGAGGTTATTTTCGCCGCCCAACGACGGATTGCATCCGTGGATCAGGAATGACATCATGAAAAAAACCAGAATGGTGAACATTACGTAAAAACGAGTCATTATGACCTCCTTTTGGCTCCGCCTTTGTGGTGGATAGCCGATTGTTAAAGAACTTATGTTGATTATACGCTTTTTTTTTATTTTGTCAATTGTTGACTGTATATAAAAACCTTTCGAAAAATTGGGAAGTGAGGTATTTAATATAAATTTAAGTTATGATTATTTTCCTGTAAATAAACAGACGATTGTTTCGCCCAGTGGCCATTTTTTATGGTCAGCTTGAATTAAACCGGCCAAAGAAAGAATGCTGTTAGGAGAAGGGGAATCTTTTTGATTGGTTTTTTTGTAAATTTTAAGTGCTTCTTTTATTTCTTTATTATTAACAACCCAGGCGTTGCCACGACTTTTTTTTGCGGCCTCGGTGACTGTTTTTGTTCGATGGGCGATTTTGTCTACAATCGCCGATGCTAAACTTAATGTTTTTACGGTTGGTCGAATTTTTTGTTCCATAGCGTCTGCCAACGGATGACAGGCGTCAGTTTGAACAATGTGAATTTGCGGATTAATTTTTAATTTTTTAAAACCACGGTAAAGTCCTTCGGCGGTCGTACCGCTTGAAGTCGGAATAAAAACAGCTGACAAATTTTTTATTGTTGCGAGTTCTTTTGCTAATTGTTCATATCCGATTAATGAACTATTGTCTGTTGATTGGCGTAAATTTTTTGCCATTTTATTTTTTTCCATTTGAAATGCTTGTTGTTTCGGATTGTTAGTTTGTTTTAGAAAAATATTTTTGTCTAATAATTTTTTTATTATTTTTTTCTTTTCTAAATCTATCTTTTTACCGATAAAAATTGTTAAGGTTAGTTTATTCTTAGTTTTTTTATTGTATTTTTTTATCGATTGAGCGGCGGCAATGGCGGCGTTACCAGAAGATGAAATAACAAAATTACGCCAGCCGGATTTTATATGGTAGGCAACCATTATTGGTAGGGAGCGTCCTTTGTGAGAACCTAATGGGTGTTTATCTTCTCGTTTGATATATAAATCAGCCTTTAATTTTAAAGTTTTTTTAAGTTTGTTGTTTTTTTCTTGGGGAGTTATCATAACTTGACCTAATTTATATTTTATTCTATAATACTTTCACTATTTAAGTAATATTTTAATATTAATTTTATGAAATTGATTTGTCCAGAATGTAAAAATGAAGTTGGTTTATCTTCTTATCCTAATTTAGCTGAAAATCATGTGATTGAATGTAATTTTTGCGGTATTACTTTAATGGTTAAAAAAATTGAAAATGATATTGTTGAGGCAGAGGTGGTTGATGAAGGAAAATAGTTAATTTATCAATGATTCTATCATTCCACGAAAACCATGACTGCCGAGAAAAATTACCGCGTCATTTGAAGATAATTTTTCTTTTAAATAATTAATTAATTCTTTATCGTTTTCAATGTATTTAGTTGTTTGATTAGTTTGAGAGATAATTTTTGCCAATCTAGCGCCGTCCAAGACGGCGTTTTTGTTTTCCGTGTCAATTTTAATTTTTGTTAGACGGGGAATAATGACTTCATCGGCATTGTTGAAAGCATTATTATATTGTGGCGCGGCATTGATTTGGCGGTTGCCGGTATTTGGTTCAAAAATGGCATAAATTTTTCCGGTAAATATTTTTTTTAAAGTAGATAAAGCCGATTTCGCTTTAGTTGGGGAGTGGGCAATGTCGTCAAAAATAAATGCGCCGTTAATTTCGCCTCGTTTTTCTAAACGGCGTTTAATTCCTTTAAATTCGGCGATAGCTTCAATAATCAATTCTGGTTGAATTCCAATTTCTTTGGCCATGGCGAAAACGCCGCAAATATTTTCCGCCATATATTCGCCAAGCATGGGAGATTTTATTGAGTAAATTTCGAGGTTATGTTTAATTTTAAATTGAATGCCATTTTTATTCATTAAAATATTGTTGTAGCAGTAGTCGTTTTTATCTGTTTTTCCGTATGTTTTTAGTGGCGCAACCGGTTTATTTAAAGACAAAAGTTTTTGAATATTTTGGTCGTCAGTACAGGTTACCACAATTCCAGACGGTGGAATCATGGCTAATAATTTTTCAAATGCTTCGTAATAACTTTTTTCAGTTGGATATACATCTAAATGATCCCATGATAATCCAGTTAAAAGAAGATGTGTTGGTTTATAAGAGAAAAATTTAGCGTTTAAATTATCTTGGCTGGTTTTATATTCATCACCTTCCATTATTGACCAGTCACCGCCATCATCGCCGGCACTAATTGATAAGTTGGTACATAAACCGCCGAACATATAAGCTGGTTTGAAATTGGCTTTGATTAAAATCCATGATAATAAAGCGGCGGTGGATGTTTTTCCATAAGTGCCAGCACAAACAATAGAATTTTTTCTTATTAGATTTTGTGATATAAGTTCCGGATATGAGAGGTGAGGAATTTTTTCATTGTTGACCTTTAGCCGTTCGGGATTTTCTGAGCCGGCCACATTTCCAACTACGACTAAATCCGGCGTTCTCATTTTTTCAGGATGCCAGCCGGGATAAAATTCAATTTTATGTTCTTGCAGATGTGTTGAAATTGGTGGATAAAATCCAACATCAGAGCCGGTCACTTTCCAACCCTTTTTTTTCCAGAGTATAGCCAGCGCGCTCATTCCTACGCCGCAGATTCCGATGAAGTGAATGTGTTTCATAAATAAATCAGTTGTTTATTTTAAAACATTTTTTAACTCATCAATATCCGTCTGCCAATTTTTTTTATCAAACCATTCAAATCCGTTGAATTGGGTTTTGTAAATTGCTGCTGAATCTTTTGCACTGCCAAGGCAAACGAATTTTTTTCCATTTTCTTTCGCCCAGACAATTGCCTTGGTCATCATGCCGATTCCCAAATTGGCAATGTTGGCTTCCAAATCATAAAAAGGATAAGTGTAATGCAAACAATCGGCGCCGGCATAGCAGATGCAATAGCCAACAATTTTTTCATTGATTGAATATTTTAAAAGCAAATTGAAATTACTTTCTTCGGTCAAAAGTTCTTTAATTTTGTTGGCGGAAAAAGTTTTTTCGCCGAATTTGGCGGAATAATAATCATGTCCGAGTTTGTGTATCCGCCAGTCATAATCCGGATGGGGGAGTTTGATGATTTCCATTTTAACATCTTCAGTTTTCCGCAATACCCGGCGGTTTTCGCTGGACAATTCAAAATCATTTAAATTAATCCGGACGCTCCGGGTCTGGTTCATTATTCCTTTTCCCACACGTGTAAAAACATAGCCATGTTCATACATATCATTGACATTTTTTTCAGAAAAATCATTTATTATTTTTTTGTTCCAAGATAAATAATTGCTCATATTAAATTAATGGAAGGATAGCCATACGGCGACAAAAACAAAAAAAGCATGAATTAACCAAAAACGCATAACAATTTTTTCTTCACTCCAACCGTGAAATTCAAAATGATGATGTAGCGGAGCCATCTTGAAAAATCGACGACCAAACACGCGGCGGAAAAAAACTTGAATGACAACTGAAAAAGCTTCTAAATAAAAAATAAAACCAATAATAGGAAGCAGTATAGTTTTGTTGATAGCAATAACATTAATAGCCAACAAAGCACCTAAACCTAGCGAGCCGACATCTCCCATCTGAAAACGCGCCGGTTTAATGTTAAAATATGTATAAGCAATTAAAGTGCCAACTACAGTGGCGTTTAATAGAGTAAAAGCAACTCGTCCCTCAATCCAACTGATAAGTGTTAATCCTAAGAATGTGAACAATAAAGAACCACCAGCCAAACCATCTAGTCCGTCGGCAATATTAACCGCATTGGCTGTAAACATAACTAATAGAATAACCAGCGGAATAATTAGCCAGCCGAGATTTATTTGACCATCATACGGAACCCACAAAGAACGCCAATCGCCTCCGAGTTTTGCATAAATCCACCAAGCAGTGACACTTCCCGCCAAGAGTTGAAAAAATAATTTTTCATGGACCAAAACGCCGCGGCCAGGATGAGAACCAAAAGCCCCAATAAAATTTTTTAAATAAGTTAATGGTAAAGTTATTTTATACCACAAACGGGTTTGCCAAGATTTATGAATACGCATTAAAGTTTTTACATGTTCTATGGAACGAAATCGTCTTTTTTTGCCAAAAATATTAAGCAAATCGTCAGCTGCTCCCAACATAGCGGAAATTCCCATTACACCGATTGGTACAAAAGTATATTTTCTTTCCCAGTTAAAAATTAAAGTTATGATGGTAACAACAAAAATTACCAATATTCCACCCATGATAGGCGTACCTATTTTTGAAGAACGTTCACTGCTACGCAGAGTGAAATCAAATTCGTTGCGTCGTGTAATATTAAGTTTGTATAGTAGTTTAATTAGTAAAGGAGCTAAAACAAAAGAACCGACAGTTGCGGACAATAGATAAATCATAGCTTGTTCAAGTAGTTCCGGAGAAAATGGTTCACAAGACATCATAATATTTTTTTAAAGTTTAATTCTCCTGATTTCCAGTGTTTTCGCGTTTTTAGCTTCCAAAAAAGTTTCGTTAGCAATACCTGTTTGATTTTTTTCCAGCCATTGCTGTTCTAATAAATTTTTGGTTGGATTATTAATGATAATTTCTCCGCGTGTTATTCCGTGTCCATATTGTCCTTCACTTGACCATGCTCGGCTGTGGACATACCTTATTGTTTGTCCGTCGTTGTCGGTAATCAATAAAATGTGATTGCGGTTAAGTTTTGGACCAGTTTCCATCATTATTATTAAATCTGCCGGCATTATTTTTTGCCAATCAGTATTTTGTGTACCGTTGGCGATTAAAATTGTGTTGGAATCTTGAGAATAAGTTAACACTGACATATTTTCAATTGGCCGCAAATGATTAATTAATCGTCGAAAAAAGTTTTTATTTTCAAAATTGAAATGTCTGGCCAAATTAAAATTATTTGTTTCTTTAAAATGATTAATTAAAACATGACTGACAAATCCGGCGCAATCAATCCCCAGATTATTGTCAATCAAAAATCGTCTAATGCATTCGGTTACCGTTGCTGTTTCATTTTCTCCCCCCAAATGGCAATGTCCTGTATGATCAAAAATATCTTTGTGGTATTGAATTGAAAGTATTTTTGCTTCTTCAACAATTTCTTTTGGCGAACCGCGACCAATCAATCCACGAAGTTGTCCGCGACGATTAATGCGGGCATTATTAAAATAAGGACAACGTACGCCTTTAAGATCATCAAATGGCAGGTTAAAAAATTCATCAATTTTTTGTTCAGCTGCAGGTGAGAGCATATTCATTTAAAGTTTACCTTATGATTTTAGATGATAAACAGATTTTTTTCAATATTTTAAGGTTTTTATAAATTTTATCAGTTTTAAACCGCAATCATTAAATGTTTTGTGTTTTGACATAATTCCTTGGTCAGTCTGTATGCGTAAAAGGTCAGAATCGATTTTTTCATTTTGATATTGGATAAAATTGAAATTATTTTTTTTATTTATTTTTATTTTAGGTAAATGGTATATATCGGCCGTAACGCGTTGAATTATTTGCGCGCCGTTGTTTATTTTTATCAGTTTTAAACCGTTTGAATTTAAATTTAATAAACTGGATAAATGCGCATCAAAAACAGTGATTGATTGTTTTTTGTCACGAACTCTTTGTTGCAATTGAGATTCGTAAGTAGTACTAGCTGGTTGGCGAGCATTAATTTCTATTAGATAAAGCCGTCCCGTTTTTGTTTCTAAGACAGCATCAATTCCGTATAATCCACGCCAACCATCTTTGGATAATTTTTTCCCAACTTCAATAGCTATTTTTTTATATTGTTTAATTTGCGCAGGTGTTAAAATTTTATCTGGCAAAAACCAGTCATTTCCCACTGTGGCAAATTTATTGTCAGTAAATGGTTTGAGGCCAGTGATTTGATAATTGATATTTCCGGTCATTATTTTTTTGTTCCAGACGATGTTATTATTGGTAAACATTGGACCGTCAATAAATTTGCTCAGCCGCGCTTCTCGTTCGGGAAATTGTTTTTTAATTTTTGATAATTGGCGCGAGGAAGTGATTAAAATAGTTCCGCTGCCGGTATGAGAACGATTATATTGCAGAATGAATTTTGTTCCGGTCCAAGTAACATTTTTTAATTTGTCAATTTTTATTAATGGCAGGAATTTTTTTAAACTACCCAGCCAAAGTACTTGAGATATTTTTTCTTCTACTTGAGCGGCCAGTATAGCTGGAGGGTTGAGTAATTGCCACTTGTGTTCTAAACAAATATTTTCAATTTGTATTGTGTTTTTAAAAACCATAACATAATCACCGGCGGATATGTTTTCAGCCGTTTGCGGATGGGCGAGCATTTCGCGCGTATCTAGTGTTTTTTTTTCGCTAATCAAAATAATCCGCTTGTTTGTTTTGGCTATTTTTCGGGCAAAGCCGGTGGCGTTTGTTATGATAAAATAATCGGGTTGGTTTTGTTCCATTCCGAGGGCTCTTTCTAAATCACGGCAGATATAAAAAATCCGCCTTTTTTTTGCTTTTTTATGCGGGTTGTTTGCTTTCATAAACTTTTTACTTTATAATGAATAATAACGGAAAAAAAGGATTTTGACAAGTATGAATTTATTACATCAAGAGCTTAAAAAATACGGTTCGGTTAAAACCAATGTGTTGTTGTCTAGACACACTACTTTTAAAATCGGCGGTCCGGCCGAGTTTTTGGTGACCGTTGATGATAATGATAAATTGGCAGGTTTGTTGGTTTTTTTACAAGCCGAAGGTGTTGAATATTTTGTGTTAGGTGGTGGTTCGAATGTATTATTTCCTGACGATGGTTTAAGGGGGGTAGTTGTTAAAATTTCCAGTGGAAAGATGAGGGTTGATGACCAGATAATTGAAGCTGATGCCGGTGTTAGTTTGACTGATGCAGTCAATTTGGCAACTAAAAATTCTTTGTCCGGTTTGGAATGGGCAGCCGGAATACCCGGCACAATCGGCGGGGCAGTTCGTGGTAATTCTGGAGCGATGGGTCAGTGCATGAGCGATAGTATTGTTAAGGTTTTGGTGTGGCAAGATGGAGAGATAAAAGAATTTTTAAAAGAAGAATGCGGATTTTGCTATCGGGGCAGCCTTTTTAAAGATACGGCCGGGATGGTTGTCCTGAAAGTCTGGTTAAAATTAGCGTCCGGACAGGCCGGCGCGATTTTGAAAACAATTCAGGGTTATTTGGAACAACGGCAGGGAAAATTTCCGCCGTTTCCTTCGGCCGGAAGTTTTTTTAAAAATTTAAAAATTGATGAATGGCCGGGAAAAATTGAAGATTTACCGGAAATGTTTCAAACTCGCGGGATGATTCCGACTGGATGGTTGATTGACGGTTTGGATTTGCGCGGGTTTAAAATCGGTGGTGGTGGAGTATCACAGGAACATGGAAATTTTTTGGTTAATTTTGGCGGTGCTACCCAGGCAGACATTTTGTCGGTGGTTGATGAGGTGCAGAAAAAAGTGTACAATAAGTATGGTGTGACAATCGAACCAGAAGTGGAAATTATACATTAAAATTAAAAAAATTTTTATTTAATATGGTAAATATGAATATAATCATTACTGGTCGCGGTATAGAGCTCACTGAGCCTATCAAAGAGTATATTGAAAAGAAAATCGGCGGATTGGATAAATTTTATGACCGGGTTATAAAAGCTGAGGTGAAGGTTGGTAAACAAAGTCAGCATCATTTAAAAGGAGATATTTTTGTTGCGGAATGTAAATTGGATGTGCCTGGAGTTGATCCTTTCGCTTCAGTTAATGAAAAAAATTTATATAAAGCGATTGATAAACTTCGTGATTATTTAGAAAATGAGTTAAAAAAACACAAAGTAAAACAGCGTGAAAAAACAAAAAAAGCTAAACGTGTCGTTCGACAATATAAAGCATATCAAGATTAAAAAATTTTTGATGTTTGAATTGCTAAAAAAAATATATAAAAAAGTTCAGCCCATTGTCCTTCCACTAATGGGCTCTTTTTTCATCGCCGCTGGTTGGGATTGGTATCACGTGGCGTATCGACCGCATTGGCGTTGGGGGCTAATTTTTTTTCTGACTTTGTTTGGAATTTTTGTTGGTTATTGGTTTTTTAAAAAGATATACCGTTATTTGACGGAAAAGTTTGGTCGGCATGCTTTTTGGAGAAGCAATTATTTTTTTGTTTTTCTTGATCAGTTATTTTTTATTTTTTCTTTAGTTTTTTTAATATTTTTCAGCCGCTACGAATTATTAAGTTTTGTTTATTTTTTCGCCGTTCTCGGATTATTATTTTGGAGAATGGATAAATTTTTGACTTCACATCCGTTGGCGGAAAATTGGCGTAAAATTAATCGTTTAATTTTTTCTTTAGCCGGTTTTATTTTTTTGTTGAATGGATTTTTTCAATATTTCGCCTATTTTTATTACATTTTAGATTCCAATATAAAATTTTATAATATTGTTTTATTTCGCGCTTGGGCGGTAACAATGTTTTGGTTGTTTTGTTTTTCTTTAGCCAGTTTGATTTATTTACGTTTTAATGGTCGCGGGCGTTATGCAATCCCTGTTTTTTTAACGGTGATTTTTTTGGTGGCGATTTTTATAGGATTGGTTAATTCAGCTACTCTGTATCATTCAAGTTTGTATTTGAATCCGATAGTTTGGGAACATGCCAGTGGTTCAGGATTTTTTGTATTTTATAAAACAGCCGTTGTGTTGGCATTGTTATTTTTGTTAGTTGCTGTTTTATCAATTTTATTTTTTCGTCGATATTTTAAAGCCCAGCGTTTGTTCGCTAAAAGTTATTGGTATTATTACAATCTCGCCATTATTCTGGTGGCGGCGATGTCTTTTGTTACTGTTGCTTCGTTGCGCAATACGCCGGAAGCAATGATTATCAAATCATTTTACAGATATTTTAAAGGTCAAACCGCGCAAGTGGAATTGTCTTCGGCTTTATCTGCCAAGCTGGAACGGTTCGGTTTAAAATATAATCTGAATGAATTTTATATCAGCAAAAAAGATAAAGTTTATTCTCAGGAAAAAATTTTATTGCCGGAAAAGTTTTCCAATCAAAAACCGAATGTTATTATCGTATTTTTGGAATCTTTTTCTTCACGTTTGACCGATGTTTACAATTCCCGTCTGGTCGGTTTGACACCCGGACTTGGACAAATGGCCTCTGATTCACAGACGACTATTTTTCATAATTTATACAATCCTTCCACCCCGACTGTCACCGGTTTAATGGCGGAATTGTGTTCTTTTTTGCCGCCGACCGGTCATAATGAAATTGAACAGGAAAAACATTTACAGGGCCACCATCTGCTTTGTTTACCTAGAATTTTAAATGAAAATGGTTATAATTATAATTTGTATATTACCGCCGTAGAAAAGGAATTTGCCAATAAGGGTAAAATTATTGAAAGTATGGGTATAGAGAATTTTTGGGGAACAAAAGAATTGGCAAAAAAAATAGATGGACAGCCTTTGGCTTGGGGGTATTCTGATCATCAGATGTTTCCGGTGTTTTTTGACCAAATTCAAAATTTATCACCTGAAGAAAAACCTTTTTTAGTCATGATTTCTACCATAGACACTCATCCGCCGTTTGATTTGGTTAAAGATGTGATGCCATATCAAGACGGCGCGAATAATTTGTTGAATTCTATTCATACCACCGACGATGCTTTTGGAAAATTTTGGGATGAATTTGTTAAAAGTGAATTTTATCAAAATACGATTGTAATTGCTGTTGCTGATCATGCTGTTTTTCCAACTGCTTACACCAAAGATTATTTTCCGCAAGAAACCGGCAAGATGAATTTTTATGACGAGTTGGCTTTTATGATGTATGTGCCGGAAAATATTTTGTCCAAGACTGTTTCTACATATTCTTCAGGTTTAGATTTGACACCGACAATTTTACAGATGCTTAATATTAATATTTCCAATTCTTTTGAAGGTCATTCCATTTTTGACGACAGGGAGCAATATCCTAATTTGCTTGGTATGCATGAATTTGGTTTGTATATCAATCAGTTGGATGAGAACGGAAAACGAATAATTGATTATACCGTGCCGAATGATTTAGATTGCAATAAAAATATTTCAATTAACACTTCAAGTCCGCTGACTCTGTGCGAATTTTTGGATTTTTATCAGTGGAAACGGCAGATGTTTGAGCAGGGGAGATCATGGTATAAATAAATAAGTTTTAAAAGCAGAAAAAGGCCGATTTGGTCTTTTTTGTTTTGTTTAATTTTAGCCAAATTAAACCCTTGACAAAACCCTTTATTTATGATATAATAATTCGTTCTTTAAAAAAACAAACAAGTCCTGTTAAAAACAGGTAAAACAATGGAGAAAAAAATGACAAACACTCGGAGAATATCTCTGATCCTGCGTTGGTCGGTTTTGACCACCATCATCGTCGGTCTGTTTTGGATCGTCATGTGGATAGTCACTGGCGAGATGCCGACGGTGGATAAGATTCAACTGACTACGGAGTCAGTTGTGATGCTGCCCTTCGCTATTCCGCGTCTCTGCGACGCACTGTTCGTCGGTATCGTAGTCGCTGCCCACATCGCCATGTTTACGTCTAAAATCGTGAACAAACAGAATGATAGTGGCGTTGTTGTTGGATTGAAAGCCGGACTGAGCACTGGACTGGGTGTCGGATTGATTGCTGGAATGACTTTGGGACTGTTCTTCGGACTGGTCGCTGGAATATTGGTCGGACTGTTCTACGGGTTGATTTTCTTGATCAAAAAGATATTTTCACATTCTCTCTGATGATATATTGTTCGCTATCTGATGGTCAGCGACTGTAAGTAAACCAACCGTTCTTTCCCACCTACCTGCCGGTAGGCAGGCCTGCCTGTTCAGTACAAACCGCCCCGCGTAAAACGCGGGGCTTTTTTTATTTAAAATTTATGATATAATTACACGTAGATAATACAAGAGGGCAAACCCATTTTATCTGCATTTCGTTTACTTAATTTGATAATAGAATAATCATCTATCTAATTTTTTTATGTCTAAAAAATACAATATTTTTGAAGAAGAAATTTTGCAAAATTTACGCAAGGCTGAGCCGGAACGATTTAAAACCGGCATGGTCGGCGGGGGAGAATATTTTAATTTGCAGGGGTTAGATTTGGAACCGCCAGTTGGTGTTGATATTAAAAAAATGGAACAATTGGCGAAAATTATGCGCGCGTTGATTTTTATTGCTGTGGAAGCCGGCCAATCAGGACATCCGGGTGGTAGTAGTTCCAAAGTAGAACAATTTTTAGCTATGACTTTGGGTGGAGTAATGGCTTTTGATCCGATTTGTCCAAAACATCCTGGCCGTGACCGTGTGGTCTGGAGCGCTGGACATTGTACACCTGCTTTGTATGGCGGGTTAGCTTTATTTTATGAATCATTGCGTCGCACAGGACGACAATTCGCTCCAGCAGTAGTGAAGCCGGTTATGCCTGAAGATTTAATTCGTTTTCGTCACATTGATGGTCCGCAAGGTCATATTGAAAGTTATTATCCGTTGGCGGATACTTGCACTGGTCCGTCAGGACATGGTTTGTCCGCCGCTTTAGGTATGGCTTTGTCGCATAAATCCAGCGGATTAAATACTAAAGTTTGGGTTTTGATGGGTGATGCTGAGACAGAGGAAGGAATGAGTTATGAAGCTCGCAATATTGCCGCGGCCACCGGACAAAATAATTTAATTGTCAGTTTGGATTATAATCATTTTGGTATTGACGGTCCGATTGAAGAAGCGGTAGCTTCGCCTTATTTAAATCATTGGTTGGGGATGGGTTGGAATGTAATTGAAGTGGACGGTCATAATTTTTCTGAACTAATTTCAGCTTATCGTTTGGCATCGCGAGGAATAGGCAGAAATAATTTGCCGACCGTTATTTTGGCACACACTATAAAAGGAAAATGTTATGGTGTTAAAGAAAATTCAGCCGGTTCACACGGTTCTCCAGCCAAACATGAAGATTATGTTGAATTAATGAATAAAATGGGTTTTGACATTGAAGGCAAGGCAGGCAATGTCGCTTTGGATATAGAAAAAGTTTTGGAAGATTTGTCTGATGATAGCGCAAAATATGTTGTTGAACAATTAGAAGAGGATGCTAAACGAATTGTTCCTGAAGGACAAGCAATGGAAGAAATTAAAAAAGCGTTGAAGGGTCGTCCTATTGTTGATCCAATGTCAATTAAACGTCCGGAAAACTTGCCGGCGGAATTGATATTTGAAGAAGGTTCGTCTGTGTCTACTCGCAAAGCTACGGAAGCTTGGTTTAAATGGATGATGCAACAAACTACTTTTTTTTATGTTGGCACCGGAGATTTAAGTAAATCTATTTTAACCGCCGAGGCTGAAAATGTTTACGGATTAATCAGTCGACAAAATCCGTTTGGTCGGGGAATTCGTTTTGGTATTGCTGAACAAAATATGGCGATGATGTCTGCCGCTTTGACTCAGGATATTTTACCTGGTGGTTATCATCCTATTTCCGCTTTTGGTTCGTACGCCGTTTTTACTTCAATGATGAGTAATTGCGTTCGTCTAGCTTTAATCAGCAATCATTTGAATCCTGACCACCGTGGATTTTTTATTATGATAGCGGCTCATGATGGTCCGGAAACAGGAGAGGACGGTCCGACCCACCAAGGTTTGTACTGGATGAGTATGTTTAATGCTTATCCGGGTATTAAAGTTTATAAGCCGTTCGACGCCAATGAAGCAATTGAAATGATGTTTTATGCTTTGGAAAAAGGCGAACCAATTGCGCTGTCTTTAGTCCGCTCTAACACGCCGGTTTTAAAAAGAGAAGAGGATGTTCCACTGGCCAACGAAGCTGTTAACGGCGCTTATGTTTATAAGAAATTTAAAAACAATGGTAAACAAAAAATTGTTTTGGCGATTTCTGGTATACAGGTTTTAATGAATGTTTTAGAAACAATGCCTGAATTGGAAGCTAAAAATATGGATGTTAAAATTATTAATGTCACTTCGCCGGAATTATTTGAAGATTTGTGCCGTCGCGATCCGAAAAAAGCCTTAGAAATTTTACCTGATGAAGAACGTGCATTGGTGGTGGCTTTGCATAATGGTTGGCAAGGGTTTTTGTATCCGTTTTTATTACCGCCGGATTATGCCGGAAAAAATATCAGTATTAATCAATTTTTACGGTCGGGAAGTATTAAAGAAGTTTATGAATATGCCCAAATGACGCCGCAGGATTTATTGCGGAAAATTAGTCGGGCGATTAATCATTAATTTTATGTCTATACCAATGTTAAAAATTTTACAGGATAAAAAATTGACGCCGTTGGTGGATATTAATCCAGACTTGGATAATTTAGGCACAGAATCGGCTTTTAGTTTTGGAGCTGAAGTGTTGGCGTTAGAAAAAGAAAAAAAGTTTCCGCAAATTTATAAATTTCATATTGGAGATACTGGCCCGACTACTCCGGAACCAATTATTGAAACAGCGGTTAAAGCGTTGAAAAACAAACAGACTAAGTATGGACATTTTCTCGGTTTTCCGCAGGTGAGAGAAAATATTGCTCGTCATGTTTCCGAATTGTCTGGTGTGGAAATAAAAATTGAAAATGTGATGTTGGAACCGGGCGGTAAACCGGCAATTGAATTGGCATTGCAGGCATTAGTCGGACATGACGATTATGTTGTGGGGCAAAATCCCGGTTTTCCAATTTATGAATCATTGGCTGGATTTTATACTAGAGGAAAATATATTCCATGGTTAGCAGGTTACAGTGTCGCCAATAAAGCCGTACTGGAATTTAGAGTAGAAGATTTGGAAGAAATTATGAAATCAGGAAAAAAAGTAAAATTGTTGATTATTAATACTCCACAAAATCCGACCGGAATGGTTTTGTCCGAGGATAAATTGTCCGCCATTGCCGAATTGGCAAAAAAATATAAATTTATGGTTTTATTTGATGATATTTATGACCGGATACTTTTTGGAGGTAAAAAACATGTTAGCCTATTGTCGTTTCCTGGTATGCTTGATTACACCATAAATTTAAGCGGTTATTCCAAAAATTATGCTATGACTGGTTGGCGATTGGGTTATGTTGTTGCGCCGGCTTGGTTGATAGAAATTTTTGGCCGACTAGCTGTTAATAAATGGAGTTGTGTTAGCAGGGTGAATCAAATCGTGGCTGGTGCTATTTTTGGCGATGTGGAATTGGATGGTGTTAAATATGAAAGTTTAAAGGAAAAGCTGGATCCATTGGTGGAAAAAGATGTAGCTGAGTATGAACACAAAGGAAAATTTTTAGTTGAAACCTTGCGTTTATTGGAACCGTATGTGGTGCCAAATGAAGTGGAAGGGGCTTTTTATGATTTTCCGAATATCCACGCGGTATTGGAATTGCCATATGTTAAAAATGAATTGAAAATTAGTTCAGATAAAGATTTTTCCAGATGGCTTCTCTATGAAAAAGGTTTTGCTGCTTTACCTGGCGGAGATTTCGGACAAGCCGGTCGTGGACATTTACGATTGTCTTACGCTGAAGACAGAAATAAACATATTATTCCTGGCGTAAAACATTTCGTGAATATTGTATTAGAATTGATTGAAAAATCCGGATTAAAATCGCCGCTGACGGTCATTGAAGCTGAGAAACGGATTGAAGAATTAACGGATAAATATTTTCAAGATTAATGATTGATAATTTTTATGGCAGTAAATTTAATTTCTGAAATTGTTGATGATCGCCACCGTTATCGCGGTTTATCTTCAGCGGAAGCGGAGACTCGTCTTAAAAAATTCGGTTATAATTTTCGGAAAAAATCCCGGAAATTTATTTGGTTAAAAAGATGGGGACGGATTTTTTCTGAACCGATGATGATGTTAATAATGGCCACGGCTCTTCTTTATTATATTATTGGTGAAAAAGTGGAAGCGACAATTTTTATTTTATCAATTGTGCCAATCGGTTTTATCCAATATTTTCAGGAGAAAAGAACGGATACGGCTGTTGCGCTTTTGGATAGTATGATGGTCGAACAATGCAAGGTGTTTCGTGATGGAAATTTAATTACCATTGATATAAAAAATTTGGCGCCTGGTGATTTAGTTTATTTGACCGCTGGAGATAAAATTCCGGCTGACGGATATTTGTTGAATAGTTCCGGTTTATCAATCGATGAATCCTTGATGACCGGAGAATCAATGCCTGTAATTAAAGAACAAGTACCTAAAGATGTTAATTTAATTAAAAATGAACATTCTTTAAAACAAGGTACGATGATTGTGCAAGGCGAAGGAACAATGTTGGTAGAATTAACAGGAGAAAAAACAGAATATGGTCAGCTTGGTTCATTGTTGGAAAAAATTAAAAAAAATGACACGCCATTGCAGAAAAAAATAAATCGTTTGGTAAAAGGGGTTGCTTTAGTGGCAATTTTTACCGTGGTGGTGGTTGGTGGAATATTAACATATATTCATGGCTGGAAAGAAGGAATTTTAAGCGCTTTAACCATGGCCATGTCTCTTATACCGGAGGAGTTTCCTGTGGTATTTAGTGTTTTTCTAATTATGGGTGTGTGGCGGATGGCTAAGAAAAATGCTTTAGTAAGAGAAATGACTACTGTGGAAACATTAAGTTCAGCCACAATAATTTGTACTGATAAAACAGGCACATTAACAGAGGGTAGAATGACTTTGCAAAAAATTTATTACAATGGAAGAATTTTTGATTTAAAAAAAGTTTTGCCGCCGGAGAATGAATCATTATATTTTTTTACCAATGCTTTATTGTCTTTGGAAAAAATTGCCACTGATCCGATTGAAATTGAGGTACAACGCTATGCTGATTCGGTTTTAAATATAAAAACAAATGATTTTTTTGAACAGTATGAATTATTGAATGATAGTCCGTTTGACGCGAATACAAAAATGGTACATCATGTTTGGCAAAATAAAAATAATAAAGAAATAGGTCAATATTCAGTTGGAGCGCCAGAATCTATTTTTAATGCCTCTAATTTATCAGCCGATGAACGCTTGGCCATAGTAAAAATTTATGAAAGTTTGGCCGAGGACGGTTATCGGGTGGTGGCTTTGGCTAGAAAAGATAATTTGCGTGGAGAGGAAATTGTGTTGAGTGATTTAAAATTTATCGGATTGTTGGCCATGAGTGATCCTCCGCGTCAGGAAATTTCTGATTCAATTAAAATTTGTCAGGAAGCAGGTGTCCGTGTGATTATGGTGACAGGTGATAATTCTTTAACGGCCCATACCATTGCTTCTCAAATAAAATTAAAGCATAATGATAAAATTATTACCGGTGCCGAATTGGACAAAATTTCCCCGTCCGCTTTAAAAAGAATAGTTGCTACCCATGATATTTTTGCTCGAGTTAGACCGGAACATAAATATCTTATTGTGGAAGCTTTGCAAAATAATGGAGAAGTGGTAGCGATGACCGGTGATGGTGTCAATGATGCTTTGGCTTTGCGTAAGGCGGATATTGGAATCGCGATGGGTTTGAGAGGTACTGAAGTAGCAAGAGCTGCCGCAGGTATGGTTTTGACCGATGATAATTTTTCTACCATTGTTCAGGCAATTCGCGAGGGGAGACGAATTTATTATAATTTACAACAAGCTTTTGTTTTTCTTTTGTCTTTTCATTTGCCGATTATTGGCTTAGCTATTTTGCCATCGTTGTTTGGACAGCCATTGATGTTTTTGCCAATCCATATTATATTTTTGGAATTGATTTGTGATCCGGCCTCAGTTTTGGGTTTTGAAAAAGAACGTCCGGCGCGCAATATTATGAAAGAACCGCCGCGACCAGCAAACGAACCGTTGATAAATCCGAGATTGTGGAAACAAATCATTATTCAAGCGGTAAGTATTTTTTTGGTCAGTTTCGGTTTTTATTATTATTTTGGTTTTAGATTAAATGATTTGGAATTAGGTAGAACATGGGCATTTGGCGCATTGATTGTTTCACAAACCTTGCTGATTATTTTAACGCGTGAATGGCAACAGATTAAAAGTAATCGTTGGTTGTTGGGAATAGCTTTCTTGACTTTAGTCGGTTTAACTTTGATTTTATTTGTTCCTGTGTTGCGGAATGTTTTCCATTTAGTGCCGATTTCGTGGCCGATGTATGGGATAATGTCAGGAGTGGCTTTATTTATGATGTTATTTACCAGTTTATTTGTGATTAAAAGAAGACATATATAAAAATATGACCGAATCGCTGGAAAAAATTTTAGCTGGTGAAAAAAAATACCGTTTGAAACAAATCGAAGCGGCAAAATTTGATCCGCGGATTAATAATTTTTCAGAAATTTCTACTTTATCAAAAGAGTTGAGAGAAAAATTAAAATCAGTGCCATGGTTATCGGTAAAATTAGCTGTTTTACAGGAAAGTCGGATAGATAATACTAAAAAAGCAATTTTGGAGTTATCCGATGGAATGGTGGCGGAAACTGTTTTGATGGGGAGGAAAATGAAAAAGAAAATTAAAAATGCCGAGGAAAGATATACCATATGCGTGTCGTCTCAGGTTGGTTGCGCTATGGGTTGCAGTTTTTGCGCTACAGGAATAGGAGGGTTTAAAAGAAATTTGTCTGCTGAAGAAATAATTGATCAGTTTAGATTTTGGCAACGGTGGCTTTGTGTTAAAAATGGAAAAATAGATAATGTTGTTTTTATGGGGCAAGGTGAGCCGCTATTAAATTATGACGAAGTAAAACAAGCTATTATTATTTTATTAAAAAATACTGAGATAGGACCGACAAAAATTACTTTATCTACCGCTGGCATTATGTCTAGTATGGAAAAAATTTTAACAGATATAGATTTCCCCCCCGTTCGTGTCGCCATTTCGTTGCATAGCGCTGTAAATGAAACAAGAAAAAAAATAATGCCATCGCACCAAAATAATTTCTTTGAATTTTTGCCGATTTGGGCAAAAAAATACCACGAAAAATTTTCCAGCCGGACACATTTTTTGGGATTGGAATATCTTTTGTTGGATAGTATTAATGATGATGAGAAACATTTAAAAGTTTTTATTAAATTAGCTTCAAAAGTGGGGCGAGTGAGAATTAATTTAATTCCTTATAATGCGGTTGGTGGTTCGTTGCGCGGTTCTAAAGAAGAGGTAATCAAACATTGGCATAATATTTTGATGAAAAGTGGTTTTACTACCACCATTCGTCACTCACAAGGAGCTGATATTGACGCTGCTTGTGGACAGTTGGCAAATAAAATGGCAAATTGTTAATATGTTAAAATATACAGTTGAAAATAAATTTAAAGAATTAAGTTGGTTATCCGGATTGTTTTTGGTTTTAGCATTATTGATTATTGGTCGGCTTTTTGTTATACAAATAATGCAGCGTGATTATTATGCCACTATGGCTTTGGATACCCATGAAATTTATCAAAAATTACATCCGACACGAGGGCAGATTTATTTTCAGGATTCTAGAACAGGAATTGAATACCCGGCGGCGGTTAATCGTCAATATTATCAAATTTTTGTTGTTCCATCAGAAATTAAACTTGAAGATGTAGCTAGTTCCACTCAAATTTTAATGGATATTTTACAGTTGCCGGAGGATAAAAAAGATGATTTGATTAAAAAATTAAGCAAAGAAAATGATCCTTATGAATTGGTGGCTAAAAAAATTACTGAAGAAAAGATGACTGAAGTAATGGCAGTTGGAATGAAAGGTGTTTATCAGATACCGGAGATATACCGTTACTATCCTGAAGATAATTGGAGTGCGGGTGTATTGGGATTTTGTTCAATGGATACTGAAGAAAACTTGACTGGCAATTATGGAGTTGAAGGATATTGGAATAAAATTTTATCTGGACAAAGCGGATTTTTATTTGGTGAACGCGCGGCGCGCGGTGGCTGGATTTCGTTGGCCGGCATGACATCAATGGCGGCAGAAAATGGTGCTGATTTGGTTTTGACAATTGATAGAGCGCTGCAATATCAAGCTTGTTCCAGATTAAAAAAAGGAATGGAGGAATATGGGGCGATAAATGGTTCGCTGGTTATGCTTGATCCAAACAATGGCGCAATTTTAGCAATGTGTAGTGTTCCTGATTATGATCCTAACAATTATTCAAAAGTTGATGATTTAAGTGTTTATAATAATACGGCGATTTTTACTCCATATGAACCGGGTTCTGTATTTAAACCGGTCGTTATGTCTATTGCTTTGGATTTAAATTTAATTAACCCAAACACAACTTATAATGATCCTTGTTCACGTCAATTTGGACCATATACTATTCACAATGCGTCAGAAAAGTGTTATGGTAATGGCGTTACTATGACGCAAGTTCTTGAAAATTCAATAAATACGGGGATGATTTGGGTGGAAGAAAAAATTGAGCGTAAGATTTTGAAAGAGTATATTGAAAAATTTGGTTTTGGAGAAAAAATTGGTGTGCCTTTGGACATGGAAATGCCTGGCAATATTTTGTCTTTAAATGATAAATCACCGATTTATGCCGCTCAAGCATCATTTGGACAAGGTCTAACAGTGACTCCGTTGCAGTTGGCGCAAGCATATTCTGTTTTTGCCAATCAAGGTAAAATGTATCAGCCACAATTGGTTAAAGAAATACGTTACACAGATGGTCGGCGTGAAAAAATAGATCCGAAACTTATTGGGCAGATTATTTCTCCGAGAACTGCCAAAATGATTGGTGCCATGCTGACTTCTGTAGTTGAAAAAACTTATTGGAGAACGGTTAAATTAGATAAATATTATGTAGCCGGAAAAACCGGTACGGCGCAGATTCCCGGTTTGGGTGGATACAAAGAAGAAACTAATCATACTTTTGGCGGTTTTGCTCCAGCCACTAATCCTAAATTTGTTATTGTAATAAAATTTGAAGCACCGGAACGGCAATGGGCGGAATCAACCACCGCCGCTATTTTTAAAGATTTGGCGCAATTCGCTTTGAATTATTACGGGGTAAAAGGAGACAGATAAAAAAAATTAAAATATAAAAATTAAATAATTTATGTTTATATCTATTTTACAATCAATACTTCGAGTTTTGGCTAAAACCATACTTAAGAAATATCATCCTGATGTCGTGGGCATTACAGGGTCAATCGGAAAATCTTCCACCAAAGAAGCAATAGCGGTGGTTTTACAAACAAAATTTGATGTTCGAGCCAGTTCAAAAAATTATAATAATCAAATTGGTTTACCTTTGACCGTTATTGGTGTGGAAAAAACACCCGGTAAATCTTTGTTGGGTTGGTTGATGGTTTTTAGTAAGGCTTTAAAATTGATATTTTGTCGTGATTGTAATTATCCTGAAATTTTAGTGTTAGAGATGGGGGCTGATCGTCCTGGTGATATACAATATTTGGTAGATATTGCGCCTTGTAAAGTAGGTGTGTTGACTTATATTTCACATGTTCATACTGAATTTTTTAAAACAATAAAAAAAATTGCTCAAGAGAAAAGAACAATTTTATCGCATTTGAACGAAGATGATTTTGCTGTAGTTAATTTTGACAATGATTTGGTTGTGCAAAATTCTAAAAATAAAGCCGAAACATTAACTTATGGTTTTAAAGAGGGGGCTGATTTTCAAGCGACCGATGTCAATATAATAATTGATCCGAATACCGGTTGGCCCACAGGACTTAATTTTAAAGTTACACATGACGGAAGTTTTATTCCGGTTTTTATGTCTGGTGTAATGGCCGAACATTTAATTCCGACTTTTTTAGCCGGATTGGCGGTTGGACATATTTTTGGGGTTAATCTGGTGGAAGCGGTTGATTCTTTACGTAAATTAAATCCGTTGCCGGGACATATGCGGATTATCTCTGGCATTAAAAATACTGTAATTATTGATGATACATATAATTCCAGTCCTGAACCGACAAAATCAGCTCTATCAACTTTGTCGCGGATTAAAATTAAAACTGGCGCGGAACGTTATGCGATTTTAGGAGATATGTTGGAACTTGGACAAGAAACAGAATTTGCTCATCGGCAAATTGGTTTTAAAGTGGCTGAATTAGGTATTGATGTTTTAATTACTATTGGTGAAGCATCAAAACATACTGCCGAAGCGGCAAGAGAAGCGGGAATGGATGAACATAAAGTTGTGATGTTTGAAAATATTGAATCCGCTGGGAGATTTTTACAAGAAGTATTAGAAGAAGGGGATGCTGTTTTAATCAAAGGGTCGCAAAGTATAAGAATGGAAAAAATTGTCAAGGAAATTATGTCAGAACCTTTGCGTGCTAAAGAATTATTGGCTCGTCAGGATTCTGATTGGATGAAGAAATAGAGAATTTATAAAATAAAAAATCCACCAAAGATGGATTTTTTATTTTATAAAAGTTAAAAACAGTTATTTTTCCGCAAATACTTGAGCAGTGAAGATATAAATTTCTGACGAACTATCTTGCCAGCAATTTTTAGGCAAGCCGGCTTTTTCAACGCATAAATTATTTAGAAAAGTTTCTTTATCCCAGTTCATTTCTGTTGCTACTTGAGGCAGGAAAACGCCGCTTTGACGGCCTTTTTTAATATAAACGCCATGAGTACCTATTTCAATGGAATCGGCGTTGTTAATTTGTTTCATCGGAGAAAGAACAGAAATTTCAATGGTAATGAGATTTAATTCATTGATTTGTAATGGTTCAAAGCGCGTATCGTTAAACGCGGAGGATAAAGCCATATTTTTTATAACATCAGCTAATATGATGTCGGGTTCAAAGATGCCAATGCAGCCGCGCAACTGACCATCTTTTTTAAGAGTTACAAAAGCGCCACGTTGTTGGTTAAAAATTTTCGGAAGTTTTTGTATATCCGGTTGATATTCTTGTTTATTAAAAGCCATCACTAAAGATTGGCGAGCAATATCCAATGCCAATTTTTGTTCATTGGAATTTAATTCAGCAGTAATAGTTTGGTTTATCATATTATAATCGTTAAAAATAATTGAGGCGTATCCAACCGTTTGATTTTTTGAATCAGGCGCGTAGTCACCGCTGTTGGCATATTTTAATAATTGGCCGTTCCAATTTAATTTTTTAACCAGCTCTAATCCGGAAGCGATTGGTTGTTGACCGCAGGCTAGGGTGGCGACTTGCGGACGGTTCAATTCGGTTAACTCAGTAATTTTATTTTGGAATTTATTCGCGTCGCCAGTCAGAATTGCTTTAATTGTTTCGTTGTCTAAATAATTAGCGTCTTCATAAGTCGGATAATGAGATAAGTCAGAACTGATAATAATTAAAGTTTTATTATCTATTGTTTTAGCCAAAATATCAGCTAATGCGTTGGCTGATTCAGATTGTTCGTTGCCGAATAACAGGGGAACGATTTTTGTTTCGGAACCAAGCGTTTTTATTATAAATGGAACAATCACTTCCAATGAATGTTCCGGTGTGTGTGGTTTTTTGTCGGAAAAAACAATGGAAGTTTTTTTTAATTGCTCAATAAATATTTGATCAACTTTTATTTTTCCGAGCGGTGAATTCCAACTGTCATGCGTATCGGCGGCCACGCCGTCAAATTGAATATTATGACTTTGTCCAATTAAAATAACTCGGTCGTATTTATTTTCTCCAAGATTTTTAAAAGCGTAAGCAGTCACTTGTCCGGAATAGTCATATCCGGCGTGGGGAACAATTATCATTTTTGGCGTACCCGAAGTGGTAGTTGTTTCCGCTTGGGACAAAAAATCATTGATTTGATTATTTAATTCGTTTTGATTATTGGAATAATATTTTCCGGCGGCAATTGGTTCACGAATATTTTTTGGTGTGGTTGTTGAGGAAGTTGATTGTGGCAAAATAACTGATTGGTTAGTTTTGTAAATAAAAAAACAGGCGGCGATGATTCCCACTGAAATCAAAATAAAAATTAGAAATAGTTTAACTGACATATTATATGTATGTCATTTTATCAAAAAAATAGTTAGGTGTAAAACAAAAACACCCGGCACAAGCCGAGTGTTTTTGTTTTTGTGGATTTGAAATTACAATACTGCTTCTTTTGCAGCTTTGGCGACGCGGAATTTAACCACGGTTTTCGCCGGAATCTGAATGGTCGCTCCAGTAGCCGGATTTCGGCCGGTGCGGGCGGCTCGGTTCATTTTAACCAATTTACCCAAACCTGGGACAACGAATACGCCGTTTGTTTTGACTTCTTTATAAGCCATTTCCACCATGGCGTCTACGAAGCCAACGACGTCTTTTTTGCTAAGGCCTGTTTTTTCCGCTAAGGCGGATAACAGGGCGGACTTAGTCATGCCTGCCATAAAAATTAAATTAAGAATAAATATTATATTTGTTGGATATATTATACAGCCTATTGAAAAAAGATGCAAATATCCAGCTATCCACAAGTGGATAAAAATAAAAAGAGGATAGATTTTGTCTATCCTCAAGAGAGAAAGAACGGATTACCGGATGTGTTCAACAAGCAGTCCCAGATCGCCGGGCATATAAGTGTGATTGATGTAATCAACTAGCAAAGCGTCCAGCGCATCTTGATCAAGAGTTGTTTTGCCGTAGGCGGGATTTTTCCGTTTGGAGCGCTGAATATTTGCGGCCGCGTTTGGCGCCCAATTCCAAATATCTTTCCAGAGCCGGCGTTTGACTTTTTTTAGTTTTTCGGCGCTGGATTTTGAAACAACAAAACAAGTTGAGAGGAATAAAATTGCCAGTTCTCTGGCCATATTCTCGTCAATTATATCATCGCCCCAGACCTTTAAAAAATTTTTCGCGTGAATTGATTTGCGAAAATGCTTCGCCTCTGTCTCAAGAATTTTGGCCATTTCTCCGTTTGTAATCACTTGTTCCTCCTGTTTGTTGTTAAAGAACTTTTTTTTGGTACCGCCAAGGGGAATCGAACCCCTATAACAAGCTTGAGAAGCTTGTGTCCTAACCGTTAGACGATGGCGGCGATAAACAAATTTCATTTTAGCAGAAAATTTTTGTTAAGTCAACATAAGATATGTAAATAAAATGACCACCCCGATAAACGAGATGGTCGTAGAATAGAAACCGGTTTTTGTCCGGCTATGAACAGCAGATGTAGAATTTTTTAGAGCAAGTTGCTCTGGTCGATGTTGTTATACAATTTTGTGACATCTTCATCAGTGATAGATCCTGTTCTTATCAGAAAGTTCACCGTGATGTATCCGCCGTTTTTTGTTTCGAACGGATCGGATTTTATTTCGTTTGACTCCAAGCCGTCGTTGTAATATTCAACACCCTCACAATTAGGCATGTCATCCGTATAATTTTCGTGATAATAAACAATGTGTCCATGATATTCAGCTGTGATATTGGGGTCGTCGAAATCGTGTCGGCTTTCTATGATGAATCTGGCCATTTTTTTATCTCCTATTGCATTTAAGGTTTATATTTAAAGAACGTTTGTTTTTCTACCCTTGTTTCAACTCGGAACTAGTTCCGAGTTGAAAAGGGGTGGCGAACTTGGTAAGCGTGTTCGCCGGAGACGTTGGGAGGAGAGTTGAATGTCAGCAGGGGGGGTCGAGCTAGGCGACGATGCAGACCACGGTTATGATCAGGAACGCTGTGCTGACGATCATGGCCACCTGTTTAACGGTCAGCTTTTTCGTCTGATAGAATACCATACGGCCTTCATCAACGAATATAGACCCATGCCAATCATGCCCAAAACGATGCCTGCCGAAACGAACAGAAGCATTAGTATTAGTGGACCGCATTCTACGAAAAACTCGTACATTTTTTTCTCCTTTTTGAAAAGAACGTTTATTTTTCTATCCTTGTTTCAACCCGGAAGTAATTTCGGGTTGAAAAATTTAAGTAAATTTTTAAATTGCTGGGTTGCTCACATGTTGGAAAATAACTTTTCCATTTATTCGCAACTGAGAATTATAACATATTTTGTGGATTTTGTCAAGAGTATTATTTGGCTAATATAAGATAAAATAAAAACTTGACTTTTACGTATTTTCACGATTATAATATATCAAAATGATTATAAGCATGGATATATGGCATTTATTAAAAATCAAACAACAAATCAAACCGCTCCGCTAGCCGAAAGAATGAGACCGGTTAATTTTGAGCAATTTTTTGGGCAGGAAGATGTGGTTGGAAGCGGAAAAATTTTGCGGAAATTGATTGAGAATGATGATTTAGCCTCGTTGATTTTTTGGGGTCCGCCAGGTGTTGGTAAAACCACTTTAGCGCGGATTATCGCCGAACAGTCAAAAGCTGAATTTTGTGGTTTGTCGGCGGTGATGAGTGGAAAGGAAGAATTGAAAAAAATTATTGGACAGGCCAGAGAATTATTAAAGACATCCGGCCGACGGATGATTTTGTTTATTGACGAAATTCATCGATGGAACAAAGTTCAGCAGGACGCTTTATTGCCTTATGTTGAAAATGGGGAAATAATTTTAATCGGAGCGACCACTGAAAATCCGTCGTTTGAAATCATTGGGGCTTTATTATCGCGTTCGCGGGTTTTTATTTTACGGCATTTATCCGAAGAAGATTTAATAAAAATAATTAAACAAGCGTTGGTTGATCCGGAACGCGGTTTTGGAAATTTTAAAATAAACATTGCCGACGAAACAATCGGTTTGTTGTCTGAATTGGCCGGCGGTGACGCCAGGACGGCTTTGAATGGTTTGGAATTGGCGATTAAAGTAAAAAGTAAAAATAATAAGACTAATATTCAAATTTCCAGTGAAGATATTAAAGAAGCTTTACAGCGGACACATTTGGTTTTTGATAAAAAAGGGGAAGAATTTTATAATTTAATTTCTGCTTTACACAAATCAATGCGAGGCAGTGATCCGAACGCCGTTTTATACTGGCTGGCACGGATGTTGGAAGGTGGAGCTGATCCGCTTTATGTCGCTCGTCGGGTTTTAAGATTTGCCAGTGAAGATATTGGCATGGCTAATAGCGAAGCAATGATTCAGGCTAATGCCGCTTATGACGCCTGTCATAAAATTGGTTTTCCGGAATGCACCGTTCATTTGGCGCAGGCGGTTGTTTATTGCGCTAAGTCACAGAAATCAAACTTACTTTATCGCGCTTATAATGCCGCCGCCGAGGATGCCAAAAACACCTCTCATTTGGGAGTGCCAATTCATTTGCGAAATGCGCCGACTAAGTTTATGAAAAATATTGGTTATGGAAAAGATTATAAATATAACCCTGAATACGATGAACCTGTTGTGCAGGATTATTTACCGGAGCAGTTAAAAAATAGAAATTATCTAAAAAAATAATATGAAAAAATTATTATTACATACTTGTTGCGCGCCATGCAGTATTGCCATAATTGACGAAATGAAAAATCAGTTTCAGCTGACGGTATTTTTTTATAACCCGAATATTTTTCCGGAAGATGAATATTTGAAAAGAAAAGCTGAGGTGATTAAAATTTGCCAAGAGTGGGGAGTGTCAATGATAGATATGGATTACGAAACGGATAAATGGAATCAATCAGTGATTGGTTTGGAAACAGAACCGGAATCAGGTGTTCGTTGTTTGACTTGTTTCCAATTTCGTTTGACTCGAACAGCTGAATATGCCAAACAAAATAATTTTGGTTATTTTGCAACCAGTTTAACTATGGGTCGTAATAAAAAAGCTGAAGTTATAAATCCAATCGGGTTAGCTTTGGCAGAAAAATTAGGTGTTATATTTTACGCGGAGGATTGGAAGAAAAATGGCCGGCAGGAAAAAGGTAGACAATTAACAGTAGAAAAAAAAATTTATCGGCAAAGTTATTGCGGTTGCCTATTTTCTATAAAATAATTTTTCGTCCGCCATTTGATAAATGTTTAATTGTCACTGAGACAATTTTTTTATTTTTAAGAAGTTTTTTTATTTTTTCTGGCCATTCAATAACACAAATCGTGTCTGGTTTACTAAGATAATCTTCTGCGCCAATGTCAATCAATTCTTGCTCATTGTTCAATCGGTATGTATCAATATGAACGAAAGTTTTTGTGTTTTTGTGTTTTGATATTTTCGTGTCATATACTCGCATTAGCGCAAAAGTCGGGCTGGTAATTTCTTTTTTAATATTGAAGCCGCGCGCTAAACCTTTAACTAAAGTTGTTTTGCCGGCGCCCAAATTTCCCGTTAAACATAAAATATCACCGCTTTTTAGACGATCGGATAGATTTTGTCCGATTTTTTCCATTTCTTTATCGGTTTTTGCCGTTAATTCCATATTTTTAAACATAAGTGAAATTTATAGGACGTATTATAGTAATTTAACCGTAAAGTGTCAATAAATAACCGTTATTTGAGTTTTGACATTTTTGGATCATTTCTTTATAATATTAACACTTGTTAAAACAGTTTAAATAATCCAATAAATTTATGAAAAGAAAATTAGAATGGTTAATTAAGATTTTAATCTATAGCACTTTCTTTATTCCGCTGGTAGTAATACCAGGTTCTTTTATTTTTCCATTTATCGTTCCAAAAATTTTATTATTTAGAACATTAGTTACCATAATGTTGGCGGCTTTTGTTATACTTTTATTTATTAATTGGAATGAGTATAAACTAAAATTTACACCAATCACAGTTGCTTTGTTTATTTTTTTATTGAGTTTTATTATTTCAACTTTTATTGGCGTTGATCCTTATCATAGTTTTTGGGATAACCACGAAAGAATGCTGGGTTTGTTTACGATATTTCATTTTATCGCTTATTATTATTTGTGCAGTACCGTTTTTAAAAATTGGACAGAATGGAAATGGGCATTGCGATTTTTTTTATTGGCCGGCAGTTTAGTAATGTTTATTGGTGCATTACAGGTTGGCAGCCCTCAATTATTGTTAAATGGCGGAGCGGAACGTGTTTCCAGCACACTAGGAAATTCAATTTATGTGGGAGGTTACGCTTTGTTTTTGATTTTTACGGCCACCTTGCTGATTGTCAAGGAAAAAAATAATTTTTGGCGCGGAACTGAGATATTGGTGATGGTTTTAGCTTTTTTGAATATCTTTTTTAGCGGTTCCCGCGGCGCATTTTTAGGTTTATGTGTCGGTGCAGTTGTGGCTTTAGCTGTTTATGTATTGGTTTTAAAACAATATAAAAAAATTAGATTCACCATTGCTGGATTATTAGGTTTATCTGTGGTTATATTATCTTTATTTTATACTTTTCGCCAAACTCAATTTGTTCAAAATATTCCTGCTTTAGGACGAACAGTTAATACAACATGGTCGGTTTTAACCGCTACTGCTCGTTGGAAAGCGTGGGAAGTGGGCATTAAAGGATGGAACGCTCGTCCGGTTTTTGGTTGGGGGCCGAATAATTATTTTTATGTGTTTAATCAACTTTATAATCCCCATATGTTGGATCATAATTGGGGAGAAACCTGGTTTGATAATGCTCATAATATTTTAATAAATACAATGACCGTACAAGGAACTGTCGGTATTTTGTCTTACCTTGCTATTTTTATTATAGCTATTATTTCTTTGGTTGGCGCGTTTAGAGCGGGACAGGTTGATTATCATATTTTTATTATCGGTGGCGGTTTTCTTGTGGCGCATTTGGTTCAAAATGTAACAGTGTTTGAAAATCCAACCTCATATCTTTATTTTATGTTTTGGCTGGCCATGATTAATCGTCTGACATCAGCAAATAAAGAAAACGCATTATCTGATCAACGTATACAAATCAAAAATAAAAATGAGCAGGCTGCAAATAAGCAAGTTGGTCCGGGATTGTGCTTAACGGTCGGAATAATTTCATTTATCTGTATTTTATTATTTGATTTACAGCCGGCGCGAGCTAATAATTTAGCTTTGCAAGCAATTAAAAAATTAAATAGTAATCCACCACAGGCAGTTCCTTTAATGAAAGAAGCTTTAGCTTTTAATTCGCCGCATATTGATGATATTCGAAGTGATATCGCGCGTACTTCTTTGCAAGTGGCTAATAATTTTAATCAACAATTAGGTTTGCAAATGACAAAAGAAATATTGGATTTAGCTTATAATAATTTAAAAAAGAATTTAGATTTACATCCGCGAGATATTCGTAATCAGATTACTTTGGCTAGTATGGATGAATTTAGGGCTCGTTTTTACAATGATGTGCAATATCTTGTTTCTGCAGAGAATCTTCTTGAAGATGCGTTATCATATTCTCCCACTCGACAACAAGTTTTGTATTCATTAGCATCTTTAAAAATGGATATCAATAAACCGCAAGAGGCCATTAGATTACTGGAGCAGGCCATTAATGACAACGCAAATATCGGAGAAAGCTATTGGCGATTGGCTTATGTTTATCAGTCATTAAATGATATGCAAAAAGCCAGAGAAATTTTAGATTTAGGAAAGGATAATAATGCTTTTTTTAGTGACAATGATAAAAATATAATCGCTCAATATTTATCTCCAGTTTTAAACGAAACCAAGTAATTATTTTGTGAGTTGTAGATAAATTTTTTTAATCAGAAAAAAATGAATAAGCTGCAAATTAAAGAATATTTTAATAAGATATCCAACGAGCGTGACAAATGGCGTCGTCGCAATTCTTATTATCATAAAGATATCCAATTTTTATTAAGTTTTTTAATCCCGAGACAGAGCAAGGTATTAGACGTTGGTTGTTCTACGGGAGATGTTTTGGCGTCAATACATACAAATGTTGGCAAAGGCATTGATTTTAGTCCGGCTATGGTGGCAGTAGCCAAAAGCAAATATCCTAGTTTGAATTTTGAAGTAATGGATGTGGAAAATTTAGAATTGAATGAAAAATATGATTATATTATTTTATCTGACGTTATCGGTTTTTTGAATGATGTACAGGGGACTTTTCAAGGATTACACAAAGTATCCCACAATAAAACAAAAGTTATCATCACTTGTTGCAGTCAATTTTGGGAACCGGCTTTAAAATTATTTGGAAAATTACATTTGAAAATGCGTCAGCCGATACAAAATTGGTTATCCAGAGGCGACATAGAAAATATCCTTTATTTAGCTGGTTTTGAAGTCATAAAAAAAGGTGAGCGATTATTGTGTCCAAAGTATATTCCGTTGATTTCCACTTTTTTAAATAATGTTGTAGCAAAATTGCCGCTGATTAGAAGATTGTGTCTAGTTAATTATTTTATCGCTCGTCCGAAAACGGGTAATCAAATTACGTCAATTCCGGCAGCGACAGTTTCAGTAATAATTCCCGCACGTAATGAAAAAGGAAACATAGAAGATGCTATTAAACGCGTACCTAAAATGGGTGAGCATACTGAAATTGTGTTTGTGGAAGGTCATTCCACTGATGAAACTTTACAGGAAATGGAAAGGGTGAAAATAGCTTATCCTAATGTTGATATAAAAATTTTAGTACAAGACGGAAAAGGCAAGGGTGATGCTGTACGTAAAGGTTTTGATGCGGCTTGCGGTGATATTTTGATGATATTAGACGCGGATTTAACGGTTCGTCCGGAGGAGTTACCTAAATTTTATCAGGCCATTACTAATGGGGCGGGGGAATTTATTAATGGTTCACGATTGGTTTATCAGCTTGAAAATGATTCAATGCGAACTTTGAATATAGCCGGGAATAAATTTTTTAGTCTAATGTTTAGTTGGTTGTTAGATCAGCGAATTAAAGACACCTTATGTGGAACAAAAGTTTTACGAAAGGAAAATTATGAAAAAATTAAAAAAGGACGGGAATTTTTCGGAGACTTTGATCCGTTTGGTGATTTTGATTTATTATTCGGCGCGGCCAAATTAAATCTCAAGATTATTGATTTACCAATAAGATATCAAGCGAGAAGTTATGGTATTACTAATATTTCAAGATTTAAGCACGGTTGGTTGTTGTTAAAGATGGTTTTATTTGCCATGAGAAAAATTAAATTTGTTTGATTATAAATAGTTTATAAATTATTTTTTTAAATATGCTTAAAGCATTAATCACAGGAATTACAGGTCAAGATGGTTCATATTTAGCGGAATTTTTATTGGACAAAGGATATGAAGTACATGGAATAATTCGCCGATCCAGTACTTTTAATACTTCGCGCATTGGTCATCTTTATCAAGATCCACATGTTAACGGGGTAAAGCTGTTTTTACATTACGGCGATCTTACTGATGCGAGTAATTTAAATCGTATTTTGGAAAAAACCAGACCGGATGAAATATACAATCTTGGTGCCCAGAGTCATGTTAAGGTCAGTTTTGATTTACCGGAATATACCGCTGACACTGTCGCTATTGGAACATTGAGAATTTTAGATGCGATTCGTGAAACTGGATTGAAAGTAAAATTTTATCAGGCCGGTTCATCAGAGATGTTTGGTAAAGTTAAAGAAACTTCACAAACAGAAATTACTCCCTTTAATCCGTGTAGTCCCTATGGTTGTGCCAAGGTTTTTGCTCATCAGTTAGCTGTAAATTACCGAGATTCATACGGTATGTTTATTTGTAATGGAATTCTTTTTAATCATGAATCACCACGTCGTGGCGGTACATTTGTGACTAAAAAAATAACCGCCGGTTTAGCTGCTATAAAATCAGGTGAGCAAGAAAAATTATACTTGGGAAATTTGGAAGCTAAACGAGATTGGGGTTATTCAAAAGATTATGTAGAAGCGATGTGGAAAATGCTCCAACAGGAAACCCCGGATGATTATGTGATTGCCACAGGGGAAACCCGCACTGTGCGGGAATTTGTTGAAGAAGCGGCTAAATATTTTGGTTTTGATATTGTTTGGCAAGGAAACGGAATGAACGAAAAAGGTGTTGATAAAAATACGGGAAAAACGATTATTGAAATTGATGAAAGATATTTTCGTCCGACTGAAGTAGATTTACTTCTTGGTGATGCTACCAAAGCTAAAAAGATTCTCGGTTGGGAACCAAAAGTTAAATTTAAAGAGTTGGTAAAAATAATGTGCCAGGCCGAAGAAAAATAAAAGTAGTTGTTTATGAAGAAAGAAAATTTTTCCGACCTTTCTATTTATACGACCACATTATACAAGGAAGATAAAGTTTCCAAATTAAGGCAGAAATTAGCTGCAAGATTTTTAGAAAACGCGGCTAATCTTGGTGTAAGGTGTATAATTGTGGATGGCGGTTCCAATGAAAAATTTTTAAATAAAGTCCACTCTTATAAAAATGTTGAATTGGTAATTATACCTAAATTAAAAATGGGCATTAGCAGAAGGAAAGCTTTAAAATTAGCGGTAAACAGATCAGATACTTCTTATTTTTTATGGTCTGAACCGGAAAAGTATGATTTAATAAGGCCGATTTCTTTGAAAAAAATGATTTGGAAATTAAGAAAAAATACGGCGGATATAGTGGTACCTAGAAGGTTAAGTAAAAATTCTTATCCAAAATTACAGGCTCAACTTGAAACAAAAGCTAATGCGAAAGCAAAAGAATTAATGGGGGATAATTTTAAATTAAAAGGGGAATTGGATTTGTGGTTTGGACCAAAAATGTTTAACAGAACCGGTGCTAATTTTTTTTTAAATTACAAAGGAAGACTTGATAAGTGGGATGTCATTATTAAGCCAGTAATTTTAGCTTTTCAGAAAGGAAAAAGAATTTGTTCAGTAGATGTTGATTATACTCATGATATTTTACAAAGTTCCGCCGAAACAGGTGATAAATCAATGGAAACAAAAAGATTAGAGCAGTACATGATGATTTTAGCAGAGTTAGAAAATAAATTTAAATAAAATATAATTCATAAACAGTATGGAGAAAAACGCTAAAGTTTATGTTGCTGGACATACCGGGCTTGTTGGTTCGGCTATAGTTAGAATTTTACAGTCACAGGGATATACAAATATTATTTTTCGGACCTTTGTTGAATTAGATTTAACCAATCAGCAAGCAACAGCTGATTTTTTTATGGCGGAAAAACCAGAATATGTTTTTTTAGCAGCAGCCAAAGTTGGCGGAATATTGGCAAATAGTATTTATCCGGCAGAATTTATTTATCAAAATTTGCAAATTCAAAACAATATTATTCATTCGGCTTATTTAAACGGGACTAAGAAATTATTATTTTTAGGATCATCCTGTATTTATCCAAAAAATTGTCCTCAGCCGATTAAAGAAGAATATTTATTGACTGATATATTGGAATCGACTAATGAACCATACGCCATCGCTAAAATTGCTGGAATAAAAATGTGTCAAAGTTATAATCGTCAGTACGAAACTAATTTTATTGCTGTCATGCCGACTAATTTGTATGGTATTAAAGATAATTTTGATTTAAAAAACTCTCATGTTTTACCAGCCATGATTCGTAAATTTCATGAAGCGAAAGTAAAAGGGGAAAACGAAGTTGTTTTGTGGGGTACCGGTGCGCCATTACGAGAATTTTTATGCGTTGATGATATGGCTGAAGGTTGTATTTTTTTGATGAATCATTTCAATCCGACTAAAGAACAAAATGAAAAAGGAGAAATTTTTATGAATTTAGGTACTGGCGAAGATTTGACCATTAAGAATTTGGCGGAAAAAGTTCAGCAGGCAGTTGGTTTTGAAGGTAAAATAGTTTGGGATGATTCAAAACCAGATGGAACAGCAAGAAAGTTATTAAATGTTGACAGAATAAGGCAGTTGGGATGGAAACATAAAATTGATTTAGATGAGGGGATTAGAGTGGCATACAGATGGTTTACTGATAATTATAAACGATAAGACCCTTCTTAATTGGTTTAAAACACTGAAAATATTGGTTTTTCAGTGTTTTTTGTGGATAACTTTTTGATACCGCTTGACACCTAATGATACCTTGATATATAATATGGAATAGTTTTTATTACTTAAACTTAATTTGTAAAAATAAAATATGATTCAAGATGTTATCGTAAAACCGTTAAAAAAAATAGTTGATGAACGCGGTTGTATTATGCACATGCTAAAAGCTACCGATCCTGAATTTAAACAGTTTGGAGAAATATATTTTTCCACGGTTTACCCGGGAGTAATCAAAGGTTGGCATTTTCATGAAACAATGACTTTAAATTATGCTGTGATAAAAGGAAATATCAAATTAGTTCTTTTTGATCAGCGCGAAAATTCACAGACTAAAGGTGAAGTACAAGAGATATTTTTGGGAGATAAAAATTATTGTTTAGTTACTGTTCCGCCGGGAATTTGGAATGGTTTTAAAGGGATTGGTTTAGAAGAAGCTATTGTGGCCAATTGTGCAACTCATCCCCACGATCCGTTAGAAATAAAAAGGGTAGATACATTTACCGACCAAATTCCTTATGATTGGAACATAAAATATGAATAAAAAAGTTTTTATTACCGGTTCTGGCGGTTTTGTTGGAAAAAATTTATATAAGTTAGCCAAGGAGAGCGCTTTTGATGTGTATGGAGTTGAT
>PFBV01000005.1:119575-176582 GCA_002778465.1 Candidatus Magasanikbacteria bacterium CG10_big_fil_rev_8_21_14_0_10_36_32
ATGAGATTGTGGATATTGCTGATGAAATTAAATTGCGTTGTGTTTTAGACAAAACAAAACCCTCATTTATTGTTCATGTGGCGGCATTATCTAATGTTGAAAAATGTGAAATTGAAAGAGATTTAGCTTATAAAAATAATGTTTTGCCAGTGAAGATTTTGACTGAATGGGCCAAAGAAAATGATGCCACAATGTTATTTATATCTTCTGATTATGTTTATGATGGAGGTAGGGGTAAATTTACAGAAGACGATCAGGCTCTGCCGGTTCAATATTATGGCCTAACAAAATTACAGGGCGAAGACATCGTTTCTAAATTAAAAAAACATATCATTTTAAGACCGACCGTGATTTATGGTTGGGATCTGGATGGTATGAATTTTTTTATGCAACTTTTTAGAAAACAAAAAGATAAACAGGAGATGAAAGTGCCAGTTGACCAAATAAACAACCCAACATTTGTGAACGATTTATGTGAATTGATTGTTAAAATATTAAAAACACCTGATAAATACGGTATTTTTGTCAGTACCGGTCCGGAAAGCATGAACCGTTATGAGTTTGGTTTACAGTTATGCGATAGTATGGGTTGGGATAAAGAATTGTTAAAGCCTGTACAAACTTTAGAATTTGGTCAATTGGCCAAAAGACCTTTAAATAATTCTACCTCTTCGGAAAAAGTTTGTCGGATGTTTAATTTTGATTTTAATGATTTGAAAACAAATTTAGAAATAATCAAAAATCAAATTGAAAATAATTTATGAATCAGATCAGACCAACTATAACTGTAGCTATTCCGTCATACAATAAAGAAAAATACATTGTTCGTTGTATTGAAGGTATATTAACCAATAAAGAGTTTATTGATGAAATTATTTTAGTGGATAATTGTTCTACGGATAAAACATTTAATTTGGCAAAAAAGTATGAGCCGATGATTAAGTGTTATCAGAACCAGCACAATATTGGAATGTCGAGAAATTGGAATAGATGCATTGATTTATGTAAGACTGATTGGTTAATGATTTTTCATGCTGACGATGAAATGTTACCGGATTCCATTATTAAATATTTGGAATTTATTAAAAAATATCCTAATGTTGGTTTTATACATGCCGCTGCTTATACTATATTGGAGGGCGACACAGCCTCAAAACAATTAAGTCAAAGTGATAATCAAGAAATCAGAGAGGCTGGTTTGGACGCGTTGGGTCGTCCAGGTAATATCTGTTCAACAGTAATGGTTAAAAAAAATGCTTACAATGAACTTGGTTATTTTATTGAATCTTCGTTGGCTTCTGATCAGGAAATGTGGTTGAGAATAGGAACGAAATTCGATACTGGTTATATCAATTCTCCGACAGTTATTTATCACATCAATCCCTCATCAACCGGTTATGACTCCTTAATTAATCGGTCGATTAGAGAGATTCGGGCTGATTGGGATTTACTGGGAGAAAGTGTGGCATCTTTTTATCCGACAGAAGAATTACGTGAAGAGTATCGTCGCAAAACCATTAAAAGTGCTCCATATGGTTATTGGGCGGTGTTAACTGCTAATTTACGAGCTAGAAATTATATCAAGGCGTTTCAGGCCGCCGGTTTAATGGTTTTTGTTTATCATGGATTTATTCCTTTTGTTCAGTTATCTGTTGGTTATATTAAGAAAAAAATAAATAAAAAACTCCATTTGACACCCAATGACACCTTATGATATGATATTAGTACTATCTATATTAAAATTTTTTTAAATAATTAATAATATTTATGGAAATAAAACCAAACGAAGTATATACGCCAGCTGAGACAGAACAACTTTTAAAAGTCAGTAAAAGTACGGTTAAAAGAATGTTGAAGAGCGGATTGCTTAAGGCTAATAAAATTGGCAAGCAGTATCGTATTTTAGGACACGAACTTTTAAAAATGCTTTCCCCAACCTTTGATAAAAAAGCGACCGACATTTATCAAAAAGTAAAAATGAAAACTATTGAAAAAACTAAAGATTGGTAATTGATATGTCAACTTTGTCTCATCAGACAATTAAAAATTCAATTTATGGTTTTATCGGTTTTATTTGGCCGTTAGCGGTGGCTTTTATTGCTACCCCTCTTTTAATCAAAGGGTTAGGTTCAGCTAGATATGGCTATTATATCTTGCTTAATGCCAGCGTTGCCTTCTTTTCATTGTTAGATTTTGGATTAAGTTATACTTTTATTAAAAAGTTGTCTGAAGATCCTTCTAATGCCGGAGATGAATCCGTTAAAAAACTTTTTAGCTCTACTTTTTGGGCCTATATGGTTATTGGTTTGTTTGTATTTTTATTATTATTGTTATTACCAAATTTATTTAAGACATGGTTTAAGATACCTGATGGCTATGTTTTTTCTCATCAATTATTATTTTTTTGTCTCGGATTTACTTTTTTATTGAAAATGTTAACAGTTACCATTGGACAGATTCCTTACGCTTTACAACGTTCTGATATTACTACCAAAGTTGCTTTAGTTAATATTACTCTGGTTCAAGCCGCTAGTGTGGCTGCGGTAGTGACCGGGCACGGAATCACCTCATTAGTAATTATTCAATTATTTTCTGCAATTTTTGTTTTTTTGTGCTATGTCTTCGTCAGCCATCGTGTATTGCCAGATTTAAAGTTGGGTTTTTATTTTTCCACAATATTTTTTAAAGGAATAGCTAAAGACGGTTTTTGGAATTTTATTGCTAGCGGGGCTTCTAATTTATTAACCCAATTAGACAAGTTTGTTGTTGGTGTGTTTTGTGGTTCAGCCGGTGTTACTTATTATTCGTCCGCGCAAATGATCCCGGAAAAAATTCATTGTACGGCTTTTAGCGTTTCATTAAGTTTTTTTCCGGTTTTTTCTCGTGCCAGCATTAACGGAGCTAGTGACAGTGTAAGAAAAATTTTTCGTCGCGGATTATCTATGGTTGCGTTAATTTCTGGTGGTTTAGCTTTGGCGGTATTGATATATAATTATCAGTTACTGCAATATTGGTTAGGCACGGAAATTGCTGATAACGCTTCAGTGGCCGTAATTTTTTTGGTTGGGACTTATTTTTTGACATCTTTAGGAAGTTTTAGCGGTTTTTTTGTAAGTGGTTGGAGAAAGCTTAAATTTGCCGCTTTTACAGCCGGATTAATGGCAATATTGGATATAATTTTGATGTTTATTTTAATACCAATTTTTAAAGTAAATGGAGCGGCCATAGCTTATTTAATAAGTGTATTACCGATTCCCTTTTTTATTATGTATATAGAAAAGAATTACTTAAAATCTGATATGAGTGGAGCTATCAAGTTTTATTTTAAGCATATTTTAAAAATATTGTCAGTGGTTGTTCCTGTTTATTTATTTTCAAAAGTTTTATTTGTTCCACTAGCCTCTAGTTTGTTTTCTACAATTTTATTGGGCGGCTGTTCTCTTGCTCTTTATGTGGGCATTTATTGGTTGTTGGGATTTTTTGACCCAGAGGATGTTGCGTTATTTAAAGAATTTTTTAAAAATTTTTTATTAAAATTTAAAAAAGCTTAATTAAAAATATACATTTGAAATGTCTAAATACATTTAGTCATTTCTCTCAATTAATATATACATGAAAACTATAATTTTGTGCGGCGGCACAGGTACACGCATGAAGGAAGAAACTGAATTCAGACCAAAACCTTTGGTTGAAGTCGGTGGTAAACCGATACTTTGGCATATTATGAAGATATATGCCCACCATGGATTTAATGATTTTGTATTAGCTTTAGGGTATAAGGGCAACATGATAAAAGAATATTTTTTAAATTGGCGGACAAAGCTTAGTGATTTTAGTTTAAATACCAAAACAGGTGAATTAACTTTTCATAATAACGATTGTGATGATTTTAAAATAACTTTTGCTGAAACAGGACCAAATAGTTTAACAGGTGAACGAGTGCGACGCTTAAAAGATTATATCGGAACAGATGAACATTTCATGGTTACATATGGAGATGGTGTGGCTGACATAGATATTAAAGATTTGGTTAATTTTCATAAAAGTCATAATTCATTGGCTACTATTACTGGAACTAAAACTGCGCCGCGATTTGGTATTTTAAATGTTGATCACACCACCAATAAATTGGTTGATTTTAGTCAACACAAAGTTACTTCAGAAAATGAGAATGAGATAGATAATAATAAGAACATTATTAATGGCGGTTTTATGGTTTTAAAACGTGAAGTGCTAGACATGATTGAACCGGGCAGTATGATTGAAAGTGTATTTCCTAAACTAGCCAAAGACGGGCAGCTCCATGTTTATGTTCACAAGGGAAAATGGAAGTGTATGGATACCTACAAAGAAGTTGAAGAAATGAATGAACATTGGCAGAAAGATCCTTTTTGGAAAATTTGGAATTAAATTAATTAGTCTATGCAAAATTTTTATAAAAACAAGAAAGTTTTGATTACCGGACACTCAGGTTTTAAAGGTTCCTGGTTGGCGCAAATTTTAGTTAATTGGGGTGCCGATGTGATTGGAATTTCTTTACCACCCGACACTAAACCGAGTTTGTTTGAGGTATTGAAATTATCCGACCGAATAAAGAAAAATTATTTTGTGGATATTCGTGATTTTCAGAAATTAAAAGAAATATTTGAGACGGAAAAGCCGGAGATAGTATTTCATTTGGCAGCTCAACCGCTTGTTCGAGACAGTTATGACGATCCTTTAAAAACCCACTCAACCAATGTTATCGGTACAGCGAATATTTTGCAGGTCATCAAGGAGTTTGGCGGAGTAAAGTCAGCGGTTATTATCACTACTGATAAAGTTTATGAAAACAAAGAACGAGATTATTCTTATAAAGAAACGGATGCTTTAGGAGGATATGATCCATATAGTGCCAGCAAAGCGGCGGCGGATATTGTTACTAATTCTTATATTCAGTCATTTTTTAATCCGAATGATTTTGGATCTAAGCATAATACTTTAATTGCTGTAGCTAGAGCAGGAAATGTAATTGGCGGTGGTGATTGGGCTAAAGACAGATTAGTTCCTGACATGATTAAAGCTATTTTTGAAAAAAAAGAAGCATTGGTAATTAGAAATCCGAAAGCTGTTAGACCATGGCAACATGTATTTGAACCGTTGCGCGGTTATTTAATGCTCGGACAATATCTTTATAATGGTGAAACAAATAAATCTGGCGCATGGAATTTTGGTCCGTGCGAAGAAGATTTTGTGAGTGTGGAGCATTTAATTAAAGAAGGAATTTTGATTTTAGGGACAGGTAATTATAATATAGTTGAAGACAATTCCAAACATGAAGCAAATTTGCTTAAATTGAACATAAATAAAGCTGCAACTAATTTAAATTGGTTTCCGAAGTGGGTGCTTAAAGAAAGTTTAAAAGCGACTTTTGAGTGGTATGGACAGTTTTGTAAGGGGAGTGAAAAGATGATGGATATAACGGATCAACAAATTAATTTATATTTTAGTAATTAAAGTAAATTCAAGATCAAGTTTAAATATGTCAAAAATTAAGGTTGGAATATTAGGTACAGGCAATATAGGTACAGATCTTATGTGTAAAATACAGAGATCTGATATTTTAGAATGCAGCATTTTTGCCGGTCGTGATTCTGAATCGCGTGGAATCAAAAAGGCTGAAGGTTTGGGAATAAAAACATCGTTTAATTCTATCCGCGCAATTGAGGATAATCCTGCAATTTGCGATATTGTTTTTGATGCGACTTCAGCTAAAGCACATAAAGAGCATGCTATTATACTGAAAAAATTAGGTAAATTTGTTGTAGATTTAACTCCGTCTAGAATCGGTAAAATGTGTATTCCTGTTATTAATATTGATGATGCGCTGAATCATAATAATGTGAATATGGTTACATGTGGCGGTCAAGCATCTGTGCCAATTGCAAAAGCAATTATGGAAGTTCATCCGGAAACGCAATATATTGAGGTTGTGGCCAGTATCTCTTCTAAGTCAGCCGGTTCCGGCACGCGAGCAAATATTGATGAGTATACCCAAACCACTAAAGACGCAATTGAATTTTTTTCTGGTGTTCCTAAAGCAAAAGCCATTATAATTTTAAATCCGGCTGAACCGCCGATTTTAATGAATAATACCATATATGCTAAAATAGATAACCCTGATTTAGTAAAAGTAAAAGAAAAAATATTACAAGTTGAATCTCAAATTCGTAAATATGTTCCAGGTTATAAAATTGCGTTTGGACCGGTTTGTGAAAATGGTCGTTTGACCGTCATGATAGAAGTGATTGGTGCTGGAGATTATTTGCCTAAATATTCTGGTAATTTAGACATAATAACTTGTGCTGCCATTCAAGTGGCGGAAGAATATGCTAAAAGAAAAATTAAACATGATTATGAATAAGATTATTTTTTTTGACTCTACTTTACGTGACGGCTCGCATGCTGTTCGTCATCAAATTAGTTTAGAATCAATTAGGAATTATTGTAGAAAAATTGATGGGGCTGGTTTATATACGGTTATAGTTGGTCATGGAAATGGACTGGGAGCATCTTCTTTGCAGGTTGGTTTATCTGCTCATTCCGATGTGGAAATGTTGACTGCTGCTCGCCAAGAATTACATAAAACTAAATTAGGAGTTTTTTTATTGCCTGGTTTTGGAACCATTAAAGATGATTTGGCTCCAGCTATTGATTTAGGGGTTGATGTTGTGTGTGTGGCTTGTCATTGTACTGAAGCAGATACAACTAGACAACATATAGAATATGTAATAAGCAGAGGTAAAGAAGCATTCGGTGTTTTGATGATGTATCATCGAGCGTCTCCAGAAAAATTATTGGAAGAAGCTAGAAAAATGCAAGATTATGGAGCAAAAGGAGTAATATTAATGGATTCGGCCGGAGCTTCAATTCCCAGTATGGTGTCAAATGTTATTAGATATTTAACAGATAACTTAGAAATTCCGGTTGGATTTCATGGACATAATAATTTAGGCATGGCAGTAGCGCATTCACTTTTGGCTGTAGAATCAGGAGCAACTATTATTGACGGCACATTATGCGGTTTTGGTGCGGGTGCCGGAAATTGCCAACTTGAAGCATTGGCAGCACTAATGCATAAAAATGGCATGCAAACAAATGTTGATTTATATAAATTATTAGATGCCAGTGAAGAAGTTGCAACTCATATAATGACACAACCGCAAGAGATAAGTTCTTTAAGTATTGTAAGCGGTTTAGCTGGAATTTTTTCAGGGTTTACTACACATGTTAAAAATGCTGCTAAACGATTTAATGTTGATCCGAGAGATATATTTATAGAATTGGGAAAATTAAAGGTTGTTGGAGGACAAGAAGATGCAATTGTTAGAGTGGCTATGAATTTGGCTGACAAAAGAAAAGACAACGAGAGAAATTATCAAATCGAATCTTTATCCTAAATTTATTAAACATATGATACTATCAGATTTCATTTTCAAATTTTTATCGGAAAAAGGCGTGGATCAGGTTTTTATGGTGACTGGTGGACAGGCAATGTTTTTAGACGATGCTGTTTATAAAAATAAAAAAATGAAGTATGTCTGTACTCACCACGAACAAACTGCCGGAATGGCGGCGGATGCTTATGGACGGATAAAAAATAAACCGGCCGTGGCTTTGATAACAGCCGGTCCGGGTGCGGTTAATGTTATTAATGGTGTGGTGGGCGGTTGGACAGATTCTTCCCCAATGATTATTTTGTCCGGGCAGTCTAATTTATCTTATGTTGAATATCAGGAAAAAACAGGTATTAGACAATATGGAGTGCAAGGAATAAATATTAAACCATTAGTTGAAAACGTGGTTAAGTATTTTGTCACAGTGGATAATCCTGAAAATATTTTATACTATCTTGAGAAAGCTTACCATTTGGCTACCAGTGGACGTCCTGGTCCTGTTTGGATTGATGTTCCTGTTGATATGCAGAGAGTTGAAGTGGCGGATGGTTATTTAAGAGGATTTGATGAATATTCAAAAAAGGAAATAGTTGAAACAGGAACTATTAATAAAATTATAGAATTACTGAATAGATCTAAGCGGCCGATTGTGTTAGCTGGACAAGGAGTTAGATTATCAGGGGGGGCTGAGGAATTCATTCAATTGATTAAAAAAATGAATATTCCTGTTTTAACATCAAGATTAGGTATTGATTTAATAAATAGCGACAACAAACTTTATGTTGGTCGGCCGGGTACTTACGGAGAAAGAGCAGCTAATTTTGCCATTCAAAATTCCGATTTAATATTAGCGATTGGTTGTAGATTAGCAACACCTCTGATAGGACATGATGCAAAAGATTTTGGTAGACGCGCTAAAAAAATAGTGATTGATATTGATCAAAAAGAACTTGATAAACCGGGATTAGAAATAGATTTAAAAGTTAAAGCCGATGCTAATGATTTTATTAAAGAATTAATGAAATCATTAGGGAATGTAAGTTTGCCAGATTATAACAAGTGGATTGAGCAGTGTAATTATTGGAAAGAAAAATATCCGGTTGTTTTACCTGATTATAAAAATGAAAAACCGGTTAATTCTTATTATTTTACAGACAAACTTTCACAAATGGCCACTAAGAATGATTTAATCTTACTGGATACAGGTTCTTGTTTTCATGTGGTTTGTCAAGCTTGGAAAGTCAAAGAAGGACAGAAATTTTTAACAACCGGTGGACTTTCTTCGATGGGTTATTGGGCGGCTGGTATTGGCGCTTGCGAGGCTAATGATAGAAAAAGAACGATAGTTATTACTGGAGATGGAAGTTTACAGATGAATCTACAAGAGTTCGCAACAATTAAGCACAATAATTTACCGATTAAAGTTTTTGTTTTTAATAATAATGGCTATTTACTGATACGACATACACAGAATAATTTTATGGATGGACGTTTAATTGGGGAAGGTCCGTCCACCGGTGTTTGGTGTCCTGATTCTGTGAAAATTGCCGAAGCTTATGGTATACATGCTGTTAGGATTGATTCTGTTGCAGGTATTGAAGAAAAAATAAAAGAAGTTTTAGAATACAATGGTCCTGTTATCTGTGATGTTATGACGCCAGAATTACAATTGTTAATTCCAAGAGTAGCCTCAGACAAAATGCCTGACGGAAGTCTTGTTTCCAGACCGTATGAAGATATGTTTCCGTTTTTAAGCAAAGAAGAATTACAAAGTAATGTGATTAAGGACAGTTGAACGTGTTTGTAAAATAATAATGTATGGAAAATAAAAAGAAAATATTTTTAACCGGAGGAGGGGGATTTATTGGTCAAAATATTTTGGAACAACTTGGTGATAAATATGAATTTGTGGCGCCACGTAGCCATGATATTGATTTGACCGACAGTGATAAAGTCGAAAAATTAATTAAATCTTTTCGACCCGATATTGTGATACATGCGGCTAATTTAGGAGGAAGGCGTAAAGATAAAAACGTAAAAGATGTCGCTTATATAAATTTAAAAATGTTTTTTAATATTATTCGTTGTAAAAAATATTTTGGTAGGATGATTATGTTTGGCACTGGCGCTGAGTATGATAAACAGTTTGATATTGCCGGAGTAAAAGAAGATTTTTTTGATACTCGGATCCCTAACAATCAGCATGGTTTTTACAAATATGTCTGTGCTAAATACGCTGAACAGGTTGATTTTATTACCCACCTGCGTATTTTTGGAATGTTTGGCAAATATGAAAATTTTTCGCTTGGTTTTATTGCCAATAATATTTGTCGGACATTATTTGATTTGCCTGTTTCCATAAATCAAAATGTATTTTTTGAATATGTTTTTGTTAATGATTTTGTTAAAATTTTGGATTATTTTATAAACAATTCAGGCAAGGAAAATTTTTATAATATTGGCACAGGACAAAGAATGTCCTTATTGGATATTGGAAACAAAATCTTGAAGCGCTCTGGAAAGAATTTGCCAATTGTGGTCAAACAAGATGGTTTGAACAAAGAATATACTTGTAACAGTGAACGCTTAAGAAAAGAAATTCCCGGTTTATCGTTTACTTTGTTTGAAGAGGCGATTGGTCAATTATTTTTATATTATTCTGGAAAAATAAAAGATATTAAAAAGGAAGATATTTTATTTGATTAAGTTATGTTTTTAAATAACAAAAATATCACAGTGGATAAATGCCGGGTTTGTGGACAGAAATTATTTGAACAGCCACTATTGCGATATGGAAATATGCCGATGGCGGCACAGTGTTTGCCGGATGAACAATCTCTTAAAAATGACAGGGGTATTAATTTGGAAATTTATCAATGTTCAGGTTGTGGTTTGGTGCAATTAAACAGTGAGTCGGTTCCGTATTATAAAGAAGTTATACGAGCTACTATTTTTTCTTCGGAAATGAAAGAATTTAGAATGAAACAGTTTACTAATTTTGTAGAGAAGTATTCTCTTCAAAATAAAAAAATTATTGAAATTGGCTCTGGTCGTGGGGAAAATTTATTTATTATGTCCCAATGCGGAGTGAATGTTTTTGGGATTGAATATTCTGCTGATTCAGTGGAACAATGTGTTAAAAATGGATTAAATGTATCAAAAGGATTTGTTGAAAACAGTAATTATGTTATAAGCGACGCTCCATTTGACGCTTTTTTTTCATTGAGTTTTATTGAACATTTACCCGAATTAAATCAAGTTCTTCAAGGAATACGCAACAACCTAACTGATGATGCGGTTGGAATTGTAGAGGTGCCTAATTTTGATATGATTTTAAGGAGTAAACTTTTTTCCGAATTTACACGGGATCATTTATTTTATTTTACTAAGGAAACATTTATTTCTACTTTAGAAATGAATGGATTTGAAACTGTAGAATGTGGTGAGGTTTGGCATGATTATATTATCTCAGCTGTCGTAAAACCGATTAAAAATTTTCAAACTAAACCGACGGTGGTTAAAAAAATAGAAAAAGTTGATTTATCATCTTTTTACAATCATCAGTCAAAACTTAGAAATGAAACAGAAAAGTATATTAGTCAGTTTCAGAAAGGAAAAGTGGCTGTCTGGGGAGCTGGACATCAGGCATTAGCTGTAATTTCTATGCTTGGTTTGGGTGATAAAATTAAATATGTTGTTGATTCCGCTGTATTTAAACAGGACAAATATACTCCGGCTACTCACATCCCAATTGTTGCGCCAGACATGCTTCATTTAGACCCAATGGAAGCGGTAATTGTTATCGCGGGCAGCTATTCTGAAGAGGTATCGAAGATTATACGGGTAAAATATAATCAGAATATCAATGTTGTAATTTTAAGAGATTTTGGATTGGAAAAAGTTTAATTTTTATAGATAAAAGTTATGTTAAAAAGTCTTAGAGAAAAAGATCGTAAAAATTTATCTGAATTAATACCGTTGGAAATGCCGTTTACACTTTTGGTTGAGCCAACCAATCTTTGCACCTTAGCATGTAAATTTTGTCCAACCAGCGATGTTGATTTATTGAAGAAATTTAATCGTCAGCAAGGAATGATGGATTATGAATTATTTAAAAAAATTATTGATGATATAAAAACATTCAATTCTAAATTAAAAAAATTGTATCTGTATAAAGACGGAGAGCCATTACTTAATCCAAAATTAATTGACATGATTCAATATGCCAAAGATATGGATGTGGCTGAAGATATTCGTCTTACCACTAACGGGACGCTTTTGACTCCGGAAATGAATCGTAAGTTAGTTCAAGCTGGTTTAAATTTAATACAGATATCAATAAATGCTGTTTCTGATGAAGGATATAATAAAATTTGCAACAGAAAGGTTAGTTATAAAAAGTTGGTTGAAAATATAACCGATTTGTATAACAACAGAGGTTGTTGTCAGATGCATATTAAATTTTTAGATTGTAATCGTTCAGTTGAAGAAAGAGAAAAATTTGTAAAAGATTTTCAAAAAATTTCCACCTCTATTAATATAGAAACATTGCATGGTTGGTCTGCATCAGACGCAAAAGATTTTACTTTAAATATTGAACCGGACACAACGCCGGACGGAGTAGCTTTTATTCCCAAAGAAGTTTGTCCGTTCCCGTTTTTTTCGTTGGCAATTAATTTTAATGGAACCGTGTCAATTTGTTGTGTTGACTGGTCTCACGGGACAGTGGTTGGAGATCTTAGAAAACAATCTTTACGTGAAATTTGGGAAGGAAAAGCCTTGTATGATTTTCGTGTTATGCACTTAAAAAAACAAAGACACTATAATCGTGCTTGTAAAGATTGTTGTTATATAACAACCGCTTCGGATTGTATTGATGATGATGCGGTGGTAATCTTAGAAAGATTAGCCAAAAAATATGGTAAATAGTACTGATGAAAAAATTATAAATCTTTTTAAAAATAAAAAAGATTACTATGAAGATAGGATTAAAGACCTTTTTCCGAGTTGCGATTTTGTTTTTAATCAAAAACAAGGTGTGATTATATATCCGGCTGGAAGAAAAACTGAGGTATTGGTGCAAAATTTAATCAAAAATGGTTTGTCAGTCGTCGCAGTTGGTGACAGTAATAATAATTTGTGGGGTAAAAAAATTGGACCATGCCAAATTTTCTCTCCTGAAGATTTGGCGAAAAAATATTTGAATTTTCCACTTATAGTTAGCAGCACTGATTATCGACAAGAAATAACAGAAACATTAAAAAAATTAGGGTTTCAGAAGATATTTCATATTAGTTTTCTTAATTTTATTAATGCGGTTATTTTTCCAGTTTTTCCAGAATATCACAAGAGATTTCATTCTCTTTTTGAACCAGACAATCAGGCGGAAATAATAAGATTGAATTCTTTGTGGGAAGATGAAGAATCTCGGGGAACTTTTTTAAAAGTTTTACAATTTAGACTTAGTTTTAATGAGTTAATTTTGAATGAAAGAAAATTTTCCAGTAATCAGTATTTTGAAAAAAAGTTTATGTCTTTTTCCAACGAGGAAGTTTTTATAGATTGTGGCGCTTTTAAAGGAGAAACAATTGAACAATTTAATCTGATAACTTCGGCAAAGTTTAAAAAAATTTATGCTTTTGAACCGGACAGAAATAATTTTGAAAAACTTGAAATAAAGTGTAAAGAAATTGGTCCTACAAAAATAGATTGTGAGCCCAGCGGAGTGTATGGTTTCACAGGAAAAGTTAATTTTATGGAAACAGGAGATGCTATTGCTAGAATTGTGGAAGATGATGCGTCTTTGTGTATCAATGTTGTTAGTTTAGATGATTTTATGAAAGACAAGGAACGGGTGACGTTTATAAAAATGGATATTGAAGGTGCAGAAACGGAAGCTTTATTGGGTGCTAAAGAAATTATTCAAAAATATAAACCAAAATTAGCGATTTCTGTGTACCACAATGCTACTGATTTGTGGGAAATTCCATTATTAATTAAGAGTCTCAATAGTGAGTATAAGATTTATTTACGCCATTATTCTAATGAGGTGATGGATACTGTGTGTTACGCAGTATAAAATATGTGTTTTTTCCTTATTAACATTGACAAAGGTGGGGAAATTCCATTATAATATGGCAAGTAATAGATTATATAAAATAAAGAAAGGTCAGTTAAAAATTTAAAAAATATTCAAATTATCATTAATTTAATTTTAATTAATCTAATTAAAATATATGTCAACACAGCCAAAACTTGGTTCAAACGAAATCGGTCGTAGAAATAAATTAAAAGACGAAAAGCCGTATGTTTATGAAAAAGTCGCAAAATTTGATGAAAAAATAAGACGAGGTGAAAGTATTGCTATAATTCAATTTCAGTATAACTATACGTGTAATTTCGCCTGTGAACACTGTTCTGTTAAACGGTTTCAAGGAAAAAACGATGCTAGACAAATGACAATTCCTGATGTAAAAGAACTTTTTCGTCAGGCAGATGAATTAGGATTGGCGCGTGTAACTATTACAGGTGGGGAGCCCCTCGTATTTAAAGATTTAGATGAATTAGTTGCAGCCATTGATCCGAAAAAGTTTTATATCAATTGTGATACCAACGGTTGGTTGTTAAACGAAAAGATGGCCAAACATTTAAAAGAAATTGGTGTTGATAGAGTTCAATTAAGTTTAGATAGTTTCAACGCAGAAGAACATGATGAGTTTAGACATGTTAAAGGGGCTTATGATCGAGCGATGAAAGCAGTGGACATTGCCAAAGATGCTGGTTTGGATATTTTTATGCAAACTGTAGTTTGGAAACAGCGTCTTCATTCCGATGAATTTATTAAATTTCTTGAATATTTTAATAATAAGGGCGTTGGTGTGTTTGTTAGTTATGCCAAACCAGTTGGTTCTTGGGAAGGTAAATATGATGGTTTAGTGGACAAAGAAGACATGGCTTATATGAGAGAGTTAGAAAAAAAATATAAAGTATTTACGCATCTGACCCCAGCCTACGGTCTCAATATGGGTTGTATTGCGGTTAAAGGCATGTTTTCAGTGACTCAGTATGGTGATGTTTTGCCGTGTCCTTATATTCACACTTCAATTGGAAATATTTTTAATGAGTCATTGGAAGACATAATCAAAAGAGGTTTGGATATCAAATATTTTGGTGAACATGTTAATACCTGTTTGATTGCTGAGGATCGGGATTTTATTGATAAATATGTGGCTGGAAGAATTTATGGCAAACCATTGCCAGTTCCATGTTCGGAAGTATTTACAGAAGAGGATAAAACACAAAAACCTTTCAATGAAGATCCCAGTGTATTTCAGTAGACTATGAATGTTGTGGATGCCATATCAATTTTGGAAGAACGAGTTCCTAATCCGTCGGAGGGCTTACCTGATGAAATATTTTTCTACATCAGCAAGACGACTCCGTTGGTGAATATTGATTTGTTAATAAAAGATGAAAATGGACGGACACTTTTATCTTGGCGAAATGATAAAAATTCTGGACAAGGATGGCATGTGCCAGGCGGAATAATAAGGTTTAAAGAAACTTTGGAAGAAAGAGTTAATAAAGTTGCTGAAATAGAAATAGGACAAAAAATAGATTTTAATCCAGTTCCAATCGCAGTCAATCAGTTTATTAATCGGGAGCGTAGTATTAGAAGTCATTTTGTTTCTATTTTATACAAAGGTTTTTTATCAAGTGATTTTATTCCTGAAAACAGAGGATTTACCAAAGACGATGCTGGTTATCTAAAATGGCATGATTTCTGTCCTGATAATATGATTAAATGTCAGAAAATATACCAAAAATACATAGATTAACGTTTAATTAGGAAATTTTATTATGAAAGCAAAAAATATCAGTGGACAAGCTCCTGGTGGACAAAGAAAAAAACTTGCGGAAGTGCTTCCTTTAAATACGCCGTTTGTTGTACAAATATTTCCATTATACGCTTGCACTTTTAAGTGTAATTATTGTATTTTTTCGATTGATCCAAGTAAGCGCGGTTTTATTTCTGATAAGGTGGTGATGGATTTAAATTTGTATAAAAAATGTATTGATGACATGACCAAATTTCCTGAAAAGATAAAAACTTTGCGTTTGGTTGGAATAGGCGAACCACTTTTTCATCCCGATGTGGTAGAAATGGTTAGGTATGCGGTGGAAAAAAAGGTGGCCAGTACTGTGGAGGTTTTAACAAATGCTTCACTTTTAACCCCACAGATGTCCGACAATCTTATTGCTGCCGGTCTTACTCGTTTAGTTGTGTCTACACAAGGAACTACAAAACAAAAATACCATGATGCTTGCGATGTAGATATAGATTTTGATAAGTTTATTGATAATTTAAAATATTTTTATAATAAAAAAGGTAATGTACAAATGTATATTAAAATTATAGATTGTGCTTTAGACGGAAAAGAAGATGAGGAAAAATTCTTTAAAATTTTTGGAGATATTTGTGACACTATCGCGGTTGAACACACTCTACCCATTCATTCTGGTATTGACTATACAGATGTGATGAGAGGTAAGGATATGTTTTTAACCCAGTTTGGTTTACCTGTATCAGAAGTTGAAATTTGTCCACAACCTTTTTTTACAATGCAAATCAACCCGGATGGAAAAGTTGTACCGTGCTATTCGTTTGAGTACCCGGGTATTATGGGTGATTGCAACAATCAATCAGTTAATGATATTTGGAATGGTAAAGTTTTTCAGAAATTTAGACGAGACATGTTGAGTGGTACTAAAAATATATGTGAATCTTGTGCTAAGTGCAATATAATCAAATACAGAATGTTTCCGGAAGATAATTTAAATGATGATGCCGCACGACTTAAAAAGTGCTACGAATCTAAAATATAAATAATTTATTTATCCCATGAACAGAGTTTGTCCGATTTGCACTAACCTTGAGAAAACGCTTCTTTATCAGCAGAATTTTAATAAGAATGCGGATATTTCTTTAATGGAAAAATATGATGTTGTTGTGTGTAATAAATGCGGATTTGTTTTTGCGGACAGTGTTCCTTCACCAGATATTTTTGATAATTATTATGCAGCAATGTCTAAATACGAATTTAATTATAAAGACGGTGTTGTGCCAGAAGAACATATTAAACATTTTACTAAAATAGCAGATTTTATAACGCCACATTTAAAAAATAAAAATGTAAAAATTTTAGATATTGGCTGTTCAACTGGGGGTTTATTGTCCATTTTAAAATCAAAAGGTTATTTAAATCTATTAGGAATTGATCCATCATCTTCATGTGTAAACGCAGTTAAGAAATTGTATGGTATTGAAGCAATGGTAAATAATATTTCTAATTTTAATTCTAATGAAAAATTTGATTTGATTATTTTATCAGCTGTACTAGAACACTTAGTTGATTTTGAAAGTTCAATGTGTAAAATCAGGTCCTTATTATCAGATAGTGGAATGTTGTTTATAGAAGTTCCTGATGCTGAAAGATTTGATTTATATATATCAGCTCCCTTTCAGCAGTTTAGTGTTGAACATATTAATTATTTTTCTCAATATTCCATAGAAAATTTATTTTCAGTTTTTTCTTTTGAAATGCTTGATTTAAAAGTTAATGAAAATAAATCAAATCCGAGTATAGATCCAGATATTTTTGTGTTGGGGAAAAAAACAGAGAATAAGGATGTTGCAATTTCCAAAGATGATATTAGTGTGGGAAAAATAAAAAATTATATAAATGAGAGTGCGAAGATTGATTTTAAAATAAAAAAATTATTGGAAGAAAAATTATCAGATAAGGATAAAATAATTGTTTGGGGAGTGGGAACTCATACCCAAAGATTGATTGGTGCAGGTATGGAAATTTCTAAGATATTATATTTTGTTGATTCAAATATAAGATATATCGGAAAACAGCTTAATGGTATAGAAATAAAATCTCCACAAAATATTAAAGAAGAAGTTCCAATATTAATTTCGACCCATTCGTTTCAGAAAGAAATTATTCATCAGATTAGAGAAATTTTAAAATTAAATAACGAAATAATAAAATTATATCAATAATTCTTGTTGAGCGCTTATGAGAGAAGTTACTGAATTTAACAGCCATGCTTTAATTGATGATTTGAATTATATTTTGATTCAGACCAAAGATTTTTGGGAAGACCTTCGGGGAAAACGTTTGTTCATTACCGGTGGAACGGGGTTTTTTGGAAGCTGGTTGTTGGAAAGTTTTGCTTGGGCTAATGAAAAATTGAATCTTAATGCTTCAGTTCTTGTTTTGACAAGAAATGCCGATGATTTCAAAAAAAGAATGCCCCATTTGGCTGATAATCCGGCGATTAAATTTCATATTGGCGATATCAGACATTTTGATTTTCCAGAAGGAGAGTTTTCGCACATTATTCATGCCGCCGCCACTTCCGCTGTTGCCACTTTCAACAAAGAGGATCCATTGGTTAAATTTGAAACCATTGTTGAGGGTACGAGACGAGTGCTTGATTTTGCGGTTCATTGTCATGCTAAAAAAGTTCTTTTGACTAGTTCTGGAGCTGTTTATGGCAAACAGCCATCCGAAATGACACAAGTTTCTGAAGATTATCTTGGCGCGCCGGATTCAACTGACATTAATTCTGCGTGGGGCGTGAGTAAGCGATCAGCCGAATTTATTGGTGTTTATTACGCTAAAAAATATAATATTGAAATAAAAATAGTTCGTTGTTTTAGTTTTGTTGGACCTTATTTGCCGCTGGATATTCATTATGCCGTCGGAAATTTTATTCGCGACGCGTTAACCGGAGGTCCGATTATGATTAATGGAGACGGCACACCGCATCGCTCTTACCTTTATGCCGCCGACTTGATGATTTGGCTCTGGATTATCTTAATTAAAGGAGAATCGTGTCGAATTTATAATGTTGGTTCTAGCGACGACATAACGATCGCTGATTTAGCTGAAGCAGTGGCTGATAATTTTCCTGGAAAAATTGAAGTAAAAATTGCTAGACCGCTTGTGTCGAAAAGTCCGCCGGAAAGATATGTTCCTTCAACAGTCCGAGCGGAAAAAGAACTGGGATTGAAACAGATAATTAGCTTAAAAGATGCGATTAAAAGGACAATAATTTATCATCAAAAAATTAATAAGTAATTTAATAATAATTAATATAAAAATATGGACAAGATTGATCAAATTTTTATTCAACACAAAACAGAAGGCTCTAAACCGCTGTTCATTTTTGAAATGGCTAATAACCATATGGGTGACGTAGAGCATGGATTAAAAATTATTCGTGATGTTCACGAAGTCAGCAAAGATTTTGATTTCAACTTTGCTTTTAAATTTCAGTACCGCGACTTAGACACATTTATCCACCCTGATTATAAAGACAGAATGGATCTTAAATATATTAAGAGGTTTTCCGAAACTCGTTTAAGTGAAGAAGAATTTTTACAATTAAAAAATGAAGCCAAGAAACTCGGTTTCATTACTATTTGTACTCCGTTTGATGAGAAATCGGTTGAAAATGTAGTAAAACATAATTATGATATTATAAAAATTGCCAGCGCTTCATTCACTGATTGGCCGCTCTTAGAACAAATAGTCAAACAGGATAAGCCTGTTATTGCCAGTACAGGTGGTGTTAAATTAGATAATGTTGATAAAGTAGTTAGCTTTTTACAACACCGCAATAAAAATTTCGCCATTATGCATTGTGTTGGACAATATCCAACACAGGAAGATCAACTACAATTCAATCAGATTACTTTATTTAAAGAAAGATATCCCGAAGTTACAGTGGGATTTTCTACTCATGAATCACCCGATAATTTTGAGGCGGTTAAATTAGCTGCAGCCAAAGGAGCTTGGATTTTTGAAAAACATGTCGCGATTAAAAGTGATAAATATTCAATTAACGCTTATTCGGCTACTCCCGACCAATTAAGAAAGTGGCTTGAGGCTGCGGAACACGCTTTTAAAATTTGTGGTGTAATTGGAAAAAGACATGATTTTTCTCAAAGCGAATTGGCTGATATTCGTCAGTTTCAGAGAGGAGTTTTTGCGTCTAAAGATATAAAAAAAGGAGAAAGAGTTGAAATTAAAAATTCTTTTTTTGCTTTTCCTAACAAGGATGGTCAAATTTTGGCCAATGAAATGTCAAAATATACCGTTTTTACCGCACTGAAAGATTTTAAAAAGAACGATCCTGTTATGGAAGAGGAAGTTAATAAAGTTGAAGTTCGTGAAAAAGTTTATGAAGCGGTGGAAAAAATAAATAAACTGATAAAACAGGCCAATATGCCAATTTCTAACGAGTGGTATTTTGAACTTTCACATCATTATGGTTTAGAAAAATTTTATGATGTTGGTGCCAGTATTATCAGTTGTTTCAATCGTGAATATTGCAAAAAATTTATAATTCTTTTACCCGGACAAAAACATCCGAAGCATTTCCATAAAGTAAAAGAGGAAACATTTCATGTGTTATATGGGGATGTTACATTTGATTTGGACGGTAAGATAATTGAATGTAAAGCGGGAGATATTGTGCCAGTTGAACGAGGTGTAAACCATTCTTTTGTCACAAAAGGTGGCTGTATATTTGAGGAAATTTCCACCACCCACATTCCTGGTGATTCTTATTATGAGGATGAAGAAATTTTGAATAATCAAAATCGTAAGACAGTACTTACTTATTGGATAATGTAAACTGATATTACTAATAGCAGTAAATGAAATATGATGAAAAATCATTTGGAAATAACTAATAATAAATTAAAGGAAGCAAAACCATTGATAAAATTATTTGGTTTAGATTATGATGGAACGGTTAGCGATAAGGATCATAAATTATTAGAAGTTTCCGTTCTAGTAGAAAAAATTTTGGATAAAAATAAATCAGTTGCTTTCATTACTGCCCGGGCGGCCACAGCCTTAAAAACTTTAGTTCCATTATTACAGGAAGCACTTCTTCGGAAAGAAGCAACTATACCCAGTTTTGTCGCTGGCGGTAATGGTACTACTCTGTATGAAGTAAAAAAAGACGAGTTGATTGAAATATATAATCATGGTTTTGAAGTGCCACAAATAGTAAAGGCTGTAGAAGTGGGAAGAAAAGTTTATAAAAAATTAGGAATTGGCACGGCTGATTTGGCTGAAAAAGGATTGACCACTTTTAAAAAATTTTTGCAGGACGATTGGGACGGTTATGTTCCGGTTGAAATGATTGATGTTTGCCGGCCTTTTAACGGAGAACTTTTTACCGAACAGGCGAAAGTGACTTTTGTTTTGCCTAAGGATAAATCTTTACATCAAAATGTGGTGGATGAATTGAATGAAAATTTAGGCGAAGAATACAGAGCGGCGGTCGGGGATGAAACCTATGTTCATATTACCAGAAAACTTAAAGAAGACAGCAAGGCGGTGGCAATTAAAACAATTTTAACCACTTTGGGCTTGGAACAGGCTCAAGTGGCGACTTTCGGCGATATGCCGATAGGCAACGATGCCGGATTATTGAGTTTTCCTTACAGTTTTACCAACTCAGAGGAATTTATGGGTGTTAAAAAAGATTTACAACAGCCGCCATATGTTTTATTGGAACCGAATTTAACGCCGGTAAATAGAGTTTACAAAGCGATTGAATATTTAATTTTTTAGATAGTATGAAATTAAGTGATTACGTAATTCAATATATAAAAGAAAATGTGGCTGATTCCATTTTTTTAATGTCTGGCGGTGGAATTATGCACTTAGTTGATTCGGTTGGTAAATCCGATATAAAATCGTTTTGTTGTCATCATGAGCAAGGCGCGGTTATTGCTGCTGAAGGTTATGGTAGGATAAAGAATGTCCCCGGCGTGGCTCTTGTTACTACCGGACCTGGCGGTACTAATGCTGTCACTGGTATGTCCGGTGCTTGGTTAGATAGTATTCCAATGCTGGTTGTAGCCGGACAAGTGAAGCGAGCTGATATAACACCAAGAAAAAATGGTATTCCGATTGTTAGGCAGATAGGTTTTCAGGAGCTCAATGTTATTGATATTGTTAAACCCATTACTAAATATGCTGTTACAGTAGAAAATGAAAATGAAATTAAATATTATTTAGAAAAAGCGATTTATTTAGCGACTCATGGCCGTCCTGGTCCTGTTTTTATTGAAATTCCTTTGGATGTTCAAGCAACAGAAATAGATCCTGATAAATTGAAATCTTTCACTCCGGCTGAATTGAAGCAAAAGGATTTGGATTTAGATAACAAAATAATGAGTAAAGTGGTTGAACTTTTAAAAGAATCTAAAAAACCGTTATTGTTGGTTGGTAACGGCATTCGGTTGTCTGGAGGTGAGAAAATATTGTGGCAGGTATTAGAAAAATTTAAAATTAACGCCGCTACTGCGATTTTTACCGCTGACGATTTGGTTACCCGTGAATATCCGTACTATTTAGGACGGCAAGGTATGCCAGGAAACAAAGCTGCTAATTACGCCATGGATAATTGCGATTTATTATTGATAATCGGTGAAAGAATGCAACTAACGCAAACTTCCTATGATTATGACAAATTCGCTTCACAAGCCCAAAAAATAATGGTGGATATAGATGCTGGTGAGATGAATAAAAAAACAATTAAAGTGGATGTTAAAATCAATTGTGATGCTAAGTTGTTTTTAGAAGAATTGTACAAGCAGGACATAAAATTAAACCGTTGGGATGTTAAAGTTAGTCCGATTAATCCGGATAATTATCCGGTTGACAGCAAATGTCTGAATGTATTTAAATTTTTAGAACAATTAAGCGAATGGCCGGAAAAATTTGACATCGTCACCGCTAACGGTATGGCTAGTCTTGCTCCTCATCAGGCACTTAAAATTTCTCGTGGTCAGAGATTTTTAACTAATGCTGGATTGGGACATATGGGTTCAGGTTTGCCAATGGCGATTGGTGTTTGTGTGGCCGATTATAATAAACCGGTTATTTGTTCAGAAGGAGATGGATCAATTATGTTGAATATTCAGGAATTACAGACAGTATTACATCACAATTTGCCAATAAAAATATTTATTTTTAATAATAATGGTTATTTTTCTATAAGAAATACCCATTTGAATTTTTTTAAGAAAATTTTTGCCGCCGATCCGTCTTCAGGAGTGACATTGCCGGATTTTAGCAAGATTGTTCCTGCTTGGGGATTAGCTTACGAAAGGATTAATAATGACAGTGAATTGTCAAAATTAAAAAAAGTCATGGAATGTCAAGGTCCGATTGTTTGTGAATTGATGATTGATTCTAATCAGCCATTGTTAGAAAAGTGGTCTGCGGGAATGTTTAAAGAGTAATTGTCTATATTATGATTAATCAAAAGGAAATTAAACGTTTGGCAGTGTTAATAAAAAAAATTGATAACCCACATGAGGGTTTGCCTCAGCCTGTTTTTGATGCTTTATTAAAAATTATTCCGTTTGTTGCCTGTGAAATAGCGGTGGTTAGTAAAAAAGGAATTTTATTGACTTGGCGTGAGGATAAATGGTGGAGAGGATGGCATTTTCCCGGTGGATTATTACGTTTTCGTGAAAGTTTTGAAGAACGGATAGAACAGGTAGCTTGGAAAGAATTTGGTGTAAATATAATAGGTTGTAAATTTTTATTTGTTAAAGATTGTAGTCAGGGAAAACGCGGGCACGTTATTTCATTGGTTTTTGTTTGTCAAACTTTAATGACTCCCAAATCAGGAAAATTTTTTAAGAAAATGCCGAAAAATATTATCGAAGATCATATTGAAATGTGGAAACGAGTTAAAAAATCAATCTAAACAAGGTTTATTTAAAAAACAATATGTCATTAAATGAAAAAATTATTCAGGGTATCAGCGAGGAATATCAAATAAAATTTCCAGCTAAAAAATTTATTCCCGGACAGTCGGCCGTACCGATTTCAGGTAAAGTTTTTGATGAGAAAGAGTTGATTTTTATGACTGAGGCAGTGATGGAAGGTTGGTGGACTGAAGGAAAATATTCTGAACAATTGGAATTAAAAATAGCTTCTTATATTGGAATTAAACATTGTACATTGGTTAATTCTGGTTCCTCGGCTAATCTGCTGGCTTTAACAGCTTTAACCTCAGTTAAATTGCCGGTTGAGAAAAGATTAAAACCCGGTGATGAAGTTATTACAGTTGCCGCTGGATTTCCAACCACTGTTAATCCTATAATTCAAAATAATTTAATTCCGGTTTTTGTAGACGTTGAGCTTGGTTCTTATAATCCAAATTTAGAATTAATTAAAAAAGCTGTTTCTGAAAAAACTAGAGCAGTGATTATTGCACACACACTTGGAAATCCATATAAAGTTGATGAAATTGCTGAATTTTGTCGGGAAAAAGGATTCTGGTTAATAGAAGATAATTGCGATGCGCTTGGTTCTGAATATAAAAATAAAAAGACGGGTAGTTTTGGACATATTTCAACCCTGAGTTTTTATCCGGCACATCATATTACCACTGCTGAAGGCGGAGCAGTTTTAACTGATGATACTTTATTAAATAAAATTGTCAGATCATTGAGAGATTGGGGTAGGGATTGCTGGTGTCCTACTGGCAAGGATGATACCTGTAAGAATAGGTTTAATTGGCAACTGGGTGATTTGCCATTTGGTTATGATCATAAATATATTTACAGTGAATTAGGCTACAATTTAAAAATGACTGATATACAGGCGGCTCTTGGTTTGGCTCAGGTGGAAAAGTTAGACAGTTTTGTGAACAAAAGAAAAGAAAATTTTAAATTATTAAATGAACAATTAAAAAAATTTGAAAACCATTTAATTTTACCTGAATGTTTACCGGAGGCTGATCCGAGTTGGTTTGGTTTTTTGATTAGTATAAAAGAAAATTCCGGCATTAATCGGACAGAGTTGTTAAAATATTTAAATGATAAAAAAATTGGTACTAGGTTGTTGTTTGCCGGAAATATTATTAAGCAACCATATTTTGTTGAAAACAAGTATAGTTACAAAGTGGCAGGAGATCTTAAAAATACTGATTATATAATGAATAACAGTTTTTGGATTGGTTTAGGACCTTTGGTCAACCGAGAAATGATTGAATATGTTGGACAAGTTTTTGGTGAATTTATTAATAAATAAAATTGATTGCCGAAGTTTATTACGTTTATGTCATTAAATAAAGTTAGAACTATATTGTTAACAGGTGCTACAGGTTATCTTGGCAGCAATATTTTAAAGTTGTTGGTTAAAGATAATCAATATAAAGTAGTGGTGTTGAAGCGGACAATTTCAAATATTTTCAGAATAAAGGATTGTTTGCACAAGACAATTGTTTATGATATTGACAAAATTGAGATTGAACAAATTTTTTTAGAAAATAAAATTGATATAATTTTGCATTGTGCCACCGATTATGGACGTAAAAATGTAAATCCGCTTCAGATTATTGATGCTAATTTGAATTTACCTGTTAAATTATTAGAAATGGGACGGACAAACGGTGTTAAATGTTTTATAAACACTGATACTATTTTAGATAAAAGAATTAATCATTACTCCCTTTCAAAAAAACAATTTAAAGAGTGGTTGTTAAGTTATAAGAATAATTTGATTTGTATCAATGTGGCTTTGGAGCATTTTTACGGACCAGGAGACGATAAGACTAAATTTGTTTCTCATGTGGTTGATGGTTTGATTAACCAGATTGATAAAATAGATTTTACTAAAGGTGAACAAAAAAGAGATTTTGTTTATATAGACGATGTGGTGGACGCTTTTATAAAAATTATAAATCATTCTATAACTTTAGAAAATGGTTTTTATGAATTTCAAATCGGAAGTGAGAAAGTTGTTACCATTAAAGAATTCGTTTCAATAATAAAAAATATAAGTGGTAATATAAAAACTGTTTTGGATTTTGGGGCATTGCCATATCGGGAAAATGAAGTAATGGAATGTGTGGCGGATACCGCAGAAATTAAAAAATTAGGATGGATTTCCAAGTATTCTTTACAAGATGGTTTAAGTAAAATGATTGAACAGGAGTTAATTTTATTAAATAAAAAAATATGAAATATTTAATAACTGGCGGTTGTGGTTTTTTGGGTTCAAATTTGGCTCGCGAAGCATTGGAAAGGGGAATTGACCTTGTAATTTTTGATAATCTTTCTCGTCTTGGTTCAGAACAAAATTTATCATGGTTAAATAGTTTGGGTAAGTTTGATTTTATCCGCGGTGACATCAGAAATAACGATGAAGTAGAACAGATGATAAAAAACGAAAAACCGAATGTTATCTTTCATTTGGCCGGTCAAGTGGCAATGACCACCTCAATTCAGAATCCAAGAATGGATTTTGAAACTAATGCTGTGGGTACTTTTAATTTACTTGATTCAGTTAGAAAATTTTCTCCTGATTCAACCATAATTTATTCATCAACTAATAAAGTTTACGGTGATTTAGAATGGTTGGAATATAATGAAAAAGAAAAAAGATATGAAATTGAAAAATATCCGGTTGGTTTAATAGAATCAGTTCCACTTAGTTTTTCATCGCCCTATGGCTGCTCTAAGGGTTCGGCTGATCAGTATATGTTAGATTTTCATCGTGTTTTTGGTCTAAAAACAGTTGTTTTTAGACATTCTTCAATGTATGGCGGTCGTCAATTTTCTACAATTGATCAGGGTTGGATTGGGTGGTTTTGTGAACAAGCGATTAAAACAGCCCGTGGGCAATTGACAGAACCTTTTACAATTTCTGGTAACGGTAAACAAGTAAGGGATGTTTTACATGCTGACGATATGATAAATTTATATTTTTCCGCAGTTGAAAAAATAGATAAAATTAAAGGAGAAGTATTTAATATTGGTGGGGGATATGAAAACAGTTTATCTTTATTAGAACTTTTTGATGTTTTAGAGCAGGAACTTAATATAAAGTTAAGTTATAAAGAAATTCCAGTCAGAGAAAGTGATCAAAAGGTTTTTATTGCTAATATTGAAAAGGCAAAAAGATTAATCGGATGGCAGCCAAAAATCAGTACTCGGCAAGGTATTAAGAAAATGCTTGAATGGATTGATAAAAAAGAATGATGTATATGGAAAATAAAGAATTAAGCATAATAGTTCCAGCTTATTTAGAGGAGGAAAATTTGAAAATAATTTTACCGCGACTTAGCAGTGTGTTAAAAGAAATCAGTAATCGTTGTGAAATTTTAGTAGTAGATACGATGATAGCAATGGATTGTACACAAAAAGTTTGCGAAGAAAATGGGGCGGTTTATATAAATAGGTTAGGTGGTAATAATTATGGTGATGCCATTAGAACCGGTATTAGTCATGCGAATGGACAGTATATTATTTTCATGGACGCGGATGGTTCACATGATCCGGAGTTTATTAAAAACTTATATCAAAATAAAGAAGGACAGGATGTTGTGGTTGCGTCGCGATATGTGGCAGGTGGTAATACGGATAATAGCAAATTGTTAATTTTTATGAGTTTAGTGGTTAATGTTTTATATTCTTTGATATTGAATATACAATGTAAGGATATTTCTAATAGTTTTAAATTATATAAAACGGCAGATATAAAAGAATTAAAATTGAAATGTAATAATTTTGATGTGGTAGAGGAAATAATATTTAAGTTAAAAAAGAAGAAAGGAAATTTACATATAAAGGAATTGCCATTTTTATTTAAAAAAAGAATGTTGGGAAGTACTAAGAGAAATTTGTTTGCATTTATGTTGTCTTATGTCGTTACAATAATTAAATTAAGATTTATGAAGGATTAACCTAATTTAAAGTTATGACCAATAAAATAGTTGAAATTTTAAGAAAAATAGTAAAACCGGCTTGTTTAATTTATGCGGTGGCCGCTTCTTTTTCCGTTGCTAATTTTCCAGCGGTAAAATTTGCCCATTTTTTGGGCATTAGTCAGGACGGCGCCACCTTATTTCGTGGTTTTATATTTTTTATTGCCGTTATCATATTATTTTATTTTGCTTTTAAAAATTTCCGTAGTTTAAAAAGTTATTTGTCGTGGAATATTTTTTTCCGTTCAGCGATAATATTTTTAGTTTTGTCCGCTTTAGTTTCTACTCTCCATGTGATATTTATGGGTGAAGTATATGCTAATATTTCCATTTCTCCATTTGGTCAGGATACGGGTTTTTTTTACCGCCGGATTTTAGAACCGGCTTTAGCATATTTCCTTCAGTTTAAAGGACAAGTTTTGTATACTATTTTTCATTTTTTAATCACGTACTCATGTATTTACATGATTGTTTTGTGGTTAGAAAGAAAATTGGAAGTAAAATTTAAAATTTGGCAGTTAGTAAGCATGATGACTGCAGGAATGATTATATTTCAATTTCAAGCTCCAGGATATGCGGAACAGGTAATTTTGTTATTGTGTTTATTGTCAATTTTTATTCCAATGGATAAATACGGACGAATCAGTTTGATTGCAATGATGTTTTTAACTCATGAATCCGCCGCGCTATTTTTGGGACTTATTTTTAGTTGGTTTTATTTTCCGAAAGAAGAAAGAAAGTTGTATTTATTATTAGTTGTTTCTAATTATTTTTTATGGTGGGCTAATTATGATTTTAATTTTGTTAATTTATTTTTAGGACACTTAACACTTGGCAATGACAATGCAATTGGTATTTTCTTTAAAAATATAAAATTAGCGGTATTATCGGTATTTTTTGCTTATAAATTTTTATGGCTTTTTGTATTATCCGGCATTTATTATTGTTTAAAAAATAAAAATTATAATATTTTTTGGCAGATTGCTGCGATGGTTTTTATTCCACTAGTATTAGTGCTTGTTCCTGACACATCAAGAGTGGTTGGTTGGGGAAGTATCGGGGTGTTTTTGGCTATTGCTTACTCCGCGAAATATTTACGCAGTTGGATATTTAATTTGATTTTAGTAATGAATTTGTTATTACCTAGTGTGGCAGTTGGTATAAGTACCGCAGGCGCTGTTTCTTATCCTGGTTTATATGGTTTAGCTATTGATTTATTTAAAGTATTGGTAAAAAATTATTTAATGTAATCACGTTTGTTTTGATGTTATGACCAAAAAGAATGTTTATCTTTGCCAAGCAGGCAATAAATATGGAAATAATGTTTTTTTACCCTATTCTACAGGTGTAATTATTAGCTATAGTCTCTCTATTGATCAGATTAAATCCAATTTTGATTTTAAAGATAATTTTTTCATTAAGGAAGAAATTGAGAGTGTGGTAAAAAAAATGGTTAGTCCTGTCGTGGCGGGATTTTCTTCTTATATTTGGAATTTTGAATATAATAAACAATTAGCCAAACAAATAAAAAATAAATTTCCTGATTGTTTAGTTGTGTTTGGAGGGCATCAGATTCCTTTTAATACGGAAAATTTCTTTACAGACCATAAGTATATAGATATTCTAGTTCATGGTGACGGTGAAATTGTTTTTTCTGAAATATTATTGGAGTTATTATCGTCAAAACCTGATTTTACAAAAATTAATAATTTGAGTATTAATATTGATGGACAAACTGTTAGAACTGAAACTAAACATCACAAATTGGATATTAATAAAATTCCATCTCCGTATTTAACCGGAGTTTTCGATAAAATAATTAAATTGCCGTATTCTTTTACTGCTAGCTTGGAAACAAATCGGGGTTGTCCATATGGATGTGCTTATTGTGATTGGGGTTCCCCCTTAACCAATTGCAAAACTATTATTCCGTTTGATGAAAAAAGAGTGGAAAAAGAGATTGAGTGGTTTGGAAAAAATAAAGTTGAATTTGTCATGGGTTGTGATTCAAATTTTGGTATTTTACCTAGAGATAATAAATTTGTAGATAAATTTATTAAGGTTAAAAATAAATATGGTTTTCCGCGTAAATTTAGAGTTGCCTACGCCAAAAATAGTAATCAGGCAATTTTTGAAATGAATAAAAAACTTAATGAAAATAAGATGTGTAAAGGAGTAACATTATCGTTCCAAAGTTTACATGATAAAACTTTGGAAGCAATCGGTAGAATTAATTTACGTTTAGATAATTTTAAAGAACTTTTGCAACAGTACAATAATGAAAATATACCTACATACACGGAGATTATTTTAGGTTTACCACATGAAACTTATGACACTTTTTGTGAGGGATTGAATATTTTGTTGGAAAATGGACAACATAGTTCAATCAATATTTATCATTGTGAGATTTTCCCAAATTCTTTAATGGGTGATCAAAAATACAGGGAATTATACGGTATTAAATCAGTTCGGGTACCGGCGGTTTTATCCCATTCTGTTCCGGGTATTAATGATATCCGTGAGTATGATGAAATTGTAATTGGAACTAGCACACAACCGGTCAATGATTGGAAAAAATCATGTATTTTTGCTTGGGCTATTCAGTGTTTTCATTGTCTGGGTCTGACGCAGTATATTTCTATTTTTACCCGCAATGAATGCGAAATTTCTTATTCGAAATTTTATAAAGATTTAATCAGTTATGGTGAAAAAAAACCCGATTCTGTAATTGGGAGAGAATTAATTGTGATATCACAAATTATTGACAGGGTTATCGGTGGTGGCAGTTGGGAATTTGTCATCAATAAATTTGGTGAGATAAGTTGGACAATTGAAGAAGGTTCTTTTTTAAACATAATTGCGTCTAAAAAAGAATTTTATGATGAGTTAAAAGAATATTTGGTATCTTATTTAAATAAAGTTGAACCGGATAAAATTTCTGATTTAATAAAATATTCTTCTCAAATGGTGATAGATCCATTTTGTCAGCGAACAATGGAATTGGATTTGAATTATGATTTTAATCGTTATTTTAATGAATTTTATAGGGGAATAGCAGAAAGATCGGAATTAATTAATATAAAGAATAAACTTATTTTTTCTGAAATTGAGGAGTTTGGTGGTAATTTGTCTAATTATGCCAGAGAAATTATTTGGTATGGCAGAAAAGGCGGGAAATTTTTTCATAGCCAGGATAAAATTGAAACACAATATCTTTCATAATTATTAAATATTTATTTTTACAAATATGGATAAAAAGAAAATTGAAATAGTGGTACCTTGTTATAACGAAGTGCAAAATGCTGGTGAGCTATATTTAGAAATTCAAAAAATAATAAATAATTTTCAAAATTACGATTTTGGATTTTTATTTATAGATAATGCTTCTACTGACGGTACTGATAATTTGTTAAAAAAAATAGCATCAGAAGATAAGCGAGTAAGGGTGATTCTTAATAACCGAAATTTTGGCCCGATCAGGTCACCTTATTACGGTTTGTTGCAAACCATTGGTGACGCGGTAATAATTATGTCGGCTGATTTTCAGGATCCACCGGAGTTAATAGTTGATTTTATTAAAAAATGGGAAGAGGGCAATAAGATAGTATTGGGTATCAAAAATAAAAGCAAAGAAAATAAACTGATGTTTATTTTACGTCGAATATACTATTTCCTTATAAAAATGTTTTCCGAAGTTGAACAGATTGGAAATTTTACTGGTTTTTGTCTTTACGACAAATCATTTATTGATATCTTGCGGACTTTGGAAGAACCCTACCCTTATCTGAGAGGGTTGGTTGGGGAGTTTGGACTTAAACGCGCGGAGGTGTTTTATGTTCAACCGGTTAGAAAACACGGACAAAGCCATAATAATTTTTATACTCTGTATGATATAGCAATGAACGGCTTTATTAATCATTCGAAATTACCTTTAAGATTGGCCAGTTTGATAGGTTTTTCATGTTCGTTTATCAGTTTGTTGGTAGCTGTTATTTATTTTGTTTATAAATTATTTTTTTGGAATGAGTTTCAGCTTGGTTTGGCACCGATTGTGATTGGTATATTCTTTTTTTCCGCCGTTCAGTTGTTTTTTATTGGTGTGGTTGGAGAATATGTTGGTGCTATCTATACTCAAGTCAAAAAACGTCCTTTGGTTATTGAAAAAGAAAGAATAAATTTTGATTAAGATTATGATTAATTTGATAAAGAAAATTTTATCGTATCGTTACATAAGATTTCTGTTGGTTGGTTTTATGAATACTGTTTTTGGATATGGACTTTACGCATTTTTTATTTTTATCGGATTACATTATTCTGTAGCGGCTTTATTAGGAACTGTTTTGGGAGTTTTGTTTAATTTTCAGACAATTGGACGGTTAGTTTTTGGACGGTCAGATAGTAAGTTTGTTTTTTTGCGATTTGTGGCCGTTTATGCCCTTGGTTATGTTTTAAATGTTGCTTTGATTTATGTTTTAAAACAAGTTGGGTTTAATGATTATTTAGCCGGAGCGGTGTTGATATTGCCTGTCGCTACACTAATTTATTTTTTAAATAGCAAATTTGTTTTTAAATTGGTTGCAATTGAAGTTAAAATATAATAGTATGATTGGTTTTTTAAAGAAAAATTTTATAGCAGTATTATTATCAGCATTGTTTGTTTTTGTTGTTATTTGGGTTGGAAATACTGTTTCTGTTATTACCAGTCGACAGATTCTTGAACCGGTAACGGTTAGTGTAAGTGGTTTGAATGAAGATGATTTGTCCAGTGTGAAAATTTTAGCTACTTTATCGCGCGCTGGTAATACTGTTAATTTGGCTAGGGTACCAAATCAACCGAACGAATGGAACAATCTTGGTCAAGCATTTATTCAAAAAATTGTATTTGGTTTAAAAAAAGAGCATCTAGATAAATTTAATCAAGTTACGATTAATATTGGTGAAAATAAGTTTATTTTCACCAGAGAGCAGTTTTTGACTGAGTGGAGAAGCGTAACTTTTGCTGACAGTGAATTATATCGTTCAATCAGTCCGAATCTATTTGATCAAAAAGGAAATTCTGATTATTTGATATATGTAGCTCCGGATAATGTGGCGGCAAAACCACTAACTGTTTCAATCCCGATGGTTTCCCGTCTTTTTGCTAGTATTAATTTTGGTGGTAGTGAAAAATTAATCAAGCAACCTTTGGTTATTGGTCTTAAATTATTTTTTTTAGTGGAAGTTGTAATGTTGATTTTTTTCCTAATATTAAGAAGAAAAAATGATGCGGACGTTGGTAATAATGATGTTGTATTACACAAGCGAAAGTTTATTGTGTTTGGATTGAGCATTATTATTACATTTCTTTTGTTATTTGTGTTTAATGTGTTGTTGGCTTATTTTTATCAGCCAGACACATCTCAATTGTTAATTAGTGCGGCTAAAATTTATAGAGATGCTTCTTTACCTTGTTTTTTACCGGAACCGACCGAAAGATTACAGTTTGTTTTGAGTGTATTATTAAGTCTTGTCTTGTTGTTAATTTCATATAAATGGTTGAATAAATATATTGACAGATTGACAGAAAGTACAGTTGGTCGTCTATATTATTTTTTAAGCATTACATTTCCTTTAATAATTTTTGCAATTGCGTACATAGGATTGGCTGTTAGTAATTTTTTGTATGTAAGCAGTAGTTATTCTTTTGGTGGTATTGGTACGTATTTGTATAGCCTTATGTTATTTCCGATTGGAGTTTGTGTTATGTTTTCATTAAAGATGGAAAAAAATAAATTATTTAAAATTTTAGTTTATTTATTTTCTGGACTGCTAATTACTACTATATCTGTCATAAATATTTTTGGATTGAACAGCGATAGTTTAATTGGCACGTTGTCAATCACTCCTCATTTTAATTCGGTATTTTATCCGATGGCTCAGATAATGGCTGGTAAAATGGCGTTGATCAATTTGACTAGTTTATATGGGCTTTCGTTTGTATTTTTTGTTGGTCTGTTTAAATTAGTTGGTTTTAGTGTTTTGTCATTTACTACTCTGATGGGTTTGTTGATTGGTTTGAGTTACTTATTTATTTTTATTTTTCTTCATCGTTTGATAAAAAGTAAATTTATTTTATTTTTAGGATTTTCAACAATTATTTTTTATTTTTTTGCGAACGGGAGTATGGACACGCCGAGTCGATACTTTCAATATTGGCCGATTAGGGTGTTTTTCCCATGTTTGGTTTTAATGTTGGCTTCTTTTTATTTTAAAAATAAAAAGAAAATTTTGTATTTTTTGATTTCTCTTATAAGCGCCTTAGCAGTTTTGTGGAATATGGATTCAGGAATCATAGTATTTGTTTCTTGGATTATTACGTTGGCCTATTGTGAAATTTTTAATACTAATAAAAAAATAATTGTTAGGAATATTATTTTCCACATATTTTTTAGTTTGTTGATGCTTGGTTTTGTGTTTTTTGGTTATTCGGCGTATACATTTTTAAACAGCGGATTGTTACCGAATTTATCTTTATTATCACTTTATCAAAACTTATTTTTATCTGGCGCAATGATGATACCGATGCCTTTTCCTCATGTTTGGTTATTGGTGGCCATCATTTTTATGATTGGTTTACTCTTGTCAATTAAGGGTTGGTGCAATAAAGATAAGAATTACAGAAATATTGCAATTTTTTTTCTGTCCATTATGGGCATTGGTTTATTTAGTTATTATCAAGGCCGGTCTCATGACCATACTTTTTTTGGTCCTTTATACATTGCTTTGGTTTTGTTGGTTGTTTTAGCTGATTTAATTTTTCAAGACAGTATTGTTAATAAAAAATTGTATGGCAGTGGTTTATTGTGCTTGACGGTTTTGTTTTTTATCTTTTCTTCCCCAATTAATATAGTAGCTAATGTCGGTAAATATTATAGTTGGACAAAAACAGGGTTAAACGCTTTTGCTGACAAAACCGAAACATTGGTAACCAGAAATGTTGATTTTATTAAAAAACATACAGAGAAAGGGGAGGAGATTATTATTTTGTCGGAATATTCTTATGATGGGTTATATTATGGAGAATCTGGCACGCGGTCGGCTTTGGATTTGCCAGCTTTGACAGATGTTATTTTTAGGCGTGAAGTAGATTATGCGGTTGAATTGTTGCGATGTAATTATGGTTATAAATTATTCTTTTATCCTTTTGTGAATCGAGAAAAAGATTTGCCGAGTAAGTATTATTTTTATGATGAACGGATTATACAGATATTAAAGGACGACTATGTGGTAGTAGATAAAAATAATGATGATATGGTTTTGTTAACACGAAAAGGAACAGTGCCGGAAGATTGTGGTGTTCCAAAATTAAAATATTAATATGAATAAAATAATTTTAAGCATTTGTATCCCAACCTACAATAGGGCAAGTTGTCTGAAACAAAATTTAGAGAGTATTGTTTCTCAGTTTGATGATTTGGAAGTGAAAGAATCTGTTGAGGTGGTGATATCAGATAATGCCAGCACCGACAATACTGCTGGTGTTGTTAAATTATTTCAGGAAAAATTTGATAATATTAAATTTATTAGAAATGATAAAAATTTATTATTTGATCGCAATTTATTAAATGTAGTTGACAAAAGTTCAGGTGAGTATTGTTTGACCATGGGAGATGACGATGCTTTTTTTCCTGGCAGTTTATCGACAATAATCAAAAAAATAAAATTTATTGGCGCTTCTTATTTTATACTTAATAGTTGGGGGTATGACCACGAATTGAATCGTCCCGTATTGTCCCATCCGAATGATCAATTGTCTGATGATGTAATTTTTGATAGTTTGATTGATTTTGTGCGGTCAATAAAAGATTATCGAAAATTAATTGGATATTTTGGTGGAATGTCCACTCAATTATTTTTGCGAAGCGTCTGGATGAATTTTAACCGCAAAAATGATTTTTTAGATACGCAAAGTATACATACATTAGTACTGTTAAGTGCTTATAAAAAGTATAAGTTTTCTTTATTAGCATTTCCGGTGATTAAAACCAGGAGTGATAATATGCGCTGGAACGCTATTCCTGGATTAGAAACTACTATTCGGCGTAGTCGGGCGACCATTGATGGTATTTTGTGGATTAAAAAAGAATATGGTTTATCTATATCTGGCTGGAAAGTAAAAATTTATTTTTTGTGTCAAGGATATTGGATTGCTTTTAAAGAAGTAATAAAAAAATTGTTGTTTAAAATAGGTCTTCAAAAAGCGGTTGATTTATATCGCCGGTTAAAATAATTTAATGTTTTATGAACAATAATATTACTTTTGTAATTTTTACAGGAAATGAAGAAAAAAGAATAGGTTACATTATTCGGAATTTTATAAAATATGGCGAAGTTTTAGTTTTTGATGATTCTAGTACTGATAAAACAGCTGAAGTGGTGAAGGCGGCCGGTGGTCAATATATAATTCGTCCTAAGACCAGCGATGATTCTTTTGCGGAAAGTCAGGAAAGATTTGATTTTGTTAAAAAATATGTTAAAACAGATTGGATTTATTGGGGGTATGCGGACAACATGGCGCCAAAAAGTTTATTAGATAAAGTTGTTGAAGTCATTAAAGAAGGAAAATTTAAATATATAAGAGTACCGCTTTTTACTTATATTTATGACGCAAAGAATCCATCACTCAAAGGTTATAGCCCGATGATTTTTAGAAAAGACTACGTTGATTTTACTGATAATATAATTCATGGCATGGGAAAATTTTTAGGAAAGGATCATGAAATTTTAACTTTGCCGAGTCGTAAGGAATATGCCATTTGTCACTTCAGTTTATATGATATGAATAAATTTATTTTGAGTCATCTTTTTTATGCTAAAGCTGAAGCTCAAAGTAAATTTAATCGGGGTAAAAAGTTTAGTGTTTTTATGATGCTTGGCGCTCTGATTAGATATTTTGTGTTGTTTTTTAAATTTTCATTTAAAAACGGGGTTAAAGGGCTAATGGTAGCATTGATGTATTCATATTTTAGATTGATGGTTTATGTTAAACTTTATGAATTAGAGAACGACATCAGTTTAGAATCAATTGAAAATGATTTTGTGAAATCAAAGGAAAATATTTTAAAAGAGATAGAACAATAATTATGCTTACGTTAATAACCTCATCGTATAAATCAGAGAAGTATTTAAAGAGATATGCTGCCAAAATAACAAAGGCGGGTGATTTTTTAGTCGGTAAAATTGATTTTGAATTTATTGTCATTGCCAATTCGCCGACTAAAAAAGAAATTGAAATTTTTGAAAGTTTGAAAAAAAATAAATGGTTTAGTTATGTGGAAGTTCCGAGAGAATCAGTATTTTGTTCAATCAACAGGGGAATAAATATTGCCAAAGGCGATGTTGTTGGTCTGTGGAATGTTGATGATGTTCGCTATCCTGAATCTTTGATTGACGGTTTGCGTCTGATGAACGAAGGTGCGAATGTTGTTTATTTCCCTTTTGTCATAGAGTGGTTTCTTAATTTATTCGGTTTTAATTTTTTAATTAGAAGAAAAATAATAAAACCGCCATTATTTGACCGAGAAAAATTCATCAGAGGAATGCATTGCGGACCATTTTTTCTCATCCGAAAAGATTTTTTTAAACAAATCGGACCGTTTGATGAACAATTTAAGGTAGCGGGTGATTTTGATTGGTGTGTACGAGCTACTAAAATTTCTGATAAATTTTCTTTATCTGAAAAAATTGGAGGGGAATTTCGTGTTGATGGAGGAGGGCTTAGCGCCGGTGGAAGAGCTATGCATTTTGCGGAAAATAATATTGTTTCCCGCCGACATGGAATGGAAGATAAAGTTGTGCCCGGTTATGAAAACGAAGAAGCTGGTTTGCGCGTTGATAAAATTAAATTCAACGGAGAATATATTGATTTTTAAATTATGTTGGTAATTCTAACCAAAACACCAGAAGTAAGCTTGAATGGAATTAAAGATAGACTTAAATCGTTTATAAAATTTTTTATTGGAAAAAAGAGGGGTCCGGCTGCTGTAACAGAGAGCTTGTTGAGAGGTTTAAGGGAATTGAATTATATTTATAAGTATAATGTCAATGCTGCTGAAATTGAAAAAGATGATACTATATATATAAATGAAAGCGTGGCAACTTTAAAATGGGCAATTAATGCCAAAAAACAGGGTAAAATCAAGAGACTTATTACAGGACCAAACATAACGGTTGCCCCGGACGATCAGGGAGGTATTATGTTGGATCAAAATATAGATTTAATATTATTTCCATCGCAATGGACTAAAAATTTTTGGCTTTTAACTAATCCAGAATTAGCTGAAAAAATAAAAATTTGGCCGGCCGGAGTGGTTTTGCCATCAAAGACAGATGAAGAAAAAAAATATTTTATAGTTTATCAAAAAAATGCTTCGGACAGTTTATTGAAAAGTATAGTTGAAAATCTGATTGGGCAAAATATACAGTTTAAAATGATAAATTATGGAAATTACAAACAAGAGGATTACTTTAAACTTTTAAATGGCAGTCGCGGGATGATATATTTGTCTGAATCGGAAAGTCAAGGATTGGCGTTGCAGGAAGCTTGGGCACACAATGTTCCGACTTTAGTTTGGAATCGCGGTTATGTGGAACAAAAACAACGTCGTTTTGAGGGTAAAAAAATTAGTGCGCCCTATTTAACAGAACAGGCCGGTATGTTTTTTGTTGGTCAAGCGGATTTTAACGACACATTGGAACAATTTATCAGCAAGCTTGTTAATTTTGTACCGAGAGAGTATATTATGAATAATCTTACTGATAAAATTTGCGCGGAAAATTTTTTAAAATTAATTAATTATGAAAATAATCCACAAAATTAAAAAGATAATAAGCGGTTTAGGTAACAATCAAAGAATGATTGAATTTTATAAACAGTTTATTGGAAAAAATAATTTATTTTTTGATATTGGGGCGAATGTTGGTGACAGGACTTTTGTTTTTAGAAAAATTGGAGTAGCTGTTGTTGCTGTGGAACCGCAAAATAAATGCGCTGGGATTTTGAAGAAAAAATTTCAAAAAGATTCGGATGTTAGTATAGTACAAAAAGGAATTGGTGATAAGCCGGGAAAAATGAAGATAAATATTTGTTCTGAAGCGGACACAATATCAACTTTTTCTGAACAATGGAAAACAGAAAGCCGTTTTAAAAATCTTTCGTTTGACAAAACAGAAGAAGTCCAAATAATTACACTTGAGGATTTAGTAGTTGAATATGGAATTCCTGATTTTTGTAAGATTGATGTGGAAGGTTATGAATTACCTGTAATTTTAGGTTTAAAAACAAAAATTCCTTGCATCAGTTTTGAATTTACAAGTGAGTTTATTGATATTACGGAAGATTGTTTAGAAGCATTATTTGAAAAAGGTTACACCGAATTTAATTATACAAAAGGGGAAGAAATGAAGTTGGTTTTAACCGGTTGGTTGGATAAAGAAAAGTTTGTATCAATTTTGAAAGATAATATTTTAACTGACAGTGATTTGTGGGGTGATATCTACGCCAAATAATTAATAATTTTTTAAGTTATGTTTGTTCAATATTCATTGGTGTTTTGCTGGGGAATTGTTGTTTTGTTTGCTTTTATCGGTTACGGAAAATTACTTGGCACTGTTTTGTCTCCGAAAAATAAATTTGATTTAGGTATGCAGGCGGCTTTTGGCATGGCTTTGAGCATAGTCATTGGTGGAATTTTAAATTTGGTAGGAATTATTTCCATTGTTTCAATTAAAATTTTTGTTGTCGTCGGCATATTGTTATTTTTAATTTTTTGGTTAAAAAATTTACGTTCATGGCCGAATTTAATACGAAACACTTTTGGTTTTGTTAGAGCCAATAAAATTTTTAGTGTTATTGCCGTTACGGTTTTTGTTCTTATTACGGCGAGATATTGTTTTTCGGTTGCATATTTTGATTTTCATATTTCTGATGATAAACAAGGATACTTAGCATTTTCTAGTAAAATGATACAAACGGGTTCCTTAGGTGAAGATCCTTTTAGTCAGCATCGGGTTGAATCATCACTTGGCGCCCCGTATTTTTTACAGGCAATTATTCTTGCTGACACCTCGGTTAAAAATTTGCATTTACCGGATAGGGGAGTCGGCTATTTAGTGTTGTTACTTTTATTAATCGGTTTTGTTAAAAATAAAAAAATTGGCCGGTGGCCAGGAATTTTATTAATTTTAGCAGCTACGGTTGTTGTTTCGCCAGTAGGCAACGTTACCGCTTGTTATACTGCCGCGGCAATGTTTTTTTTGTTTTTAAGACTGACATATCCTATCACTAAATATAAAAGTAGTTCGTTTTTGTTAAATGCCTTAGCGCTCGCTTTTCCGATTGCCGCGCTTTGCGCATTAAAATCTTCTTTTATTTCGGTGGCGGTAGTTTTATTTATTGGACATTATTTTATTTACGGGTGGCATCTTAAAAATTTTCGTTTGATACTTAAAGAATTGATTATAACTGTTTTGATTATTTTAGTTTTTCTTTTACCGTGGATGTTGTCAATGTTGGGTTCGTCAGGTACCTTGCTGTATCCGATTTTGGGTTATGGCTATCAGGGTACAGCGTACGGCGCTTTTCCTTACGTGTTGGGTTTTAATTTGTATAGTTTAATGCGGTTGATTTTTGAATGTTTAATAGGATTAATCACCTTAGTACCATTGGCGATATTAGGTATTGTGGCTTATGGCATGCCTGATAGAGAAGAGAAAAAAATTGTTTGGTTGGTATGTTTAAGTTCATTAGTTGGGATATTAACATTAATAATTTTTCTCGGTGGATATGGATTATATTATTACAGTTTTCCATATGTTTTCCCAAGTATTTTGTTTATTACCGCTTTGTTATTAGGAAATGATTTACAATTTAGTCGTTTTCCTAATACCAACGGACGAATAATTGGCTTCATTCTTGTTGCGTTTTTAATTGGGGCTTTTTTACAAAAGGATTTACAGGTGGTACAGGATATAAAGGGCGGTGTGAATATTGGCGGTGGAGAATTAAAATTTGGTTTGATGAATACTGATTTAATCAGTGAGGATGAACATCAACAATATATTAAGTTGCAAAATTCAGTACCGGCAGGAGAAACGATTGTTGTTCGGTTAGATAAAAATTTTCTTTTTGATTTTAAACGCAATACTATTTATATTAATGATACTCCCGGTGGTTCTAGTTTGCCGCCTGGCTTACCTTTAAAAAATGGTAGCGAAGCAATGGCTGATTATTTTTTGTTTAATGATATTAAATATCTAGCTTTTCCATATAGTACTGTGGATGATTATCATCAAGTCTATGCCGATATGATGAAAGAACATGTCAATCCTGTTTTGAGATCTATAGCGGAAAATGATTTAGCTTATCAAGATTATTTAATGGAATTAAGTAAAACAAGAAAAGTAATCTATGACGATGGAATAAATTTTGTTTTAGATATTTCAATTAAAGTAAATAATGAATAATATTATATGAAACTTCATTTGGGTTGCGGAGGTACTTATTTAGAAGATTATATAAATGTAGATTTTCCGGTAAGTGACAAAACAATAATGGATGTTAAAGCTGATTTATATCAGGACATTTCTACCCTTGATTATCAGGATAAAACGGTAGATGAAATTCGCCATCATCATGTTTTTGAACATTTTAATCGGGTAGATTCTTTAAAATTATTATTGAAATGGAGAAAGTGGTTGAAAGTCGGCGGTAAATTGGACATTGAAACTCCTGATTATTTTTGGTCTAGTCTATTGTTTATTTTTGCGCCACATAAATACAAAATGGAATTAGGACGGCATATTTTTGGTACCCAAGAAGATTTTTGGGGCAATCATTTGGATTTTTGGTATAAAGGAAAATTTAAAAAAGTTTTATCTTTATTGGGTTTTGAAAAAATAAAATTCCGCAGGCCGATTTACAGAAATTTATTACCAAATATTAGAGTGCAGTGTATTAAAGGTCAGAAAATAGTTGATAACAAAACAGTTTTACAGGAAATTCTCAGTTGGTATATACTAAAACAAGAAGATAAAGATAAATATTTAAAAAATTGGTTGTCTTAAAAATCATGAAAATTTTATATATTGGTTTAAAATATGATTACGGACAGGAAGAAAGAGGTTATAGTTTTGAACACTATAATTTTTATGATTCCTTGGTTAAAATGGAAAACGGCCGGCACAATGTCATTTATTTTCCTTTTGATGAAATGTTGTTGACAATGACTCAGTTGGAAATGAATCAAAAATTGTTGGAGAAAGTGGAAGAAGAAAAACCTGATTTATGTTTCTTTTTCCTTTTTACTGATGAAATATATACGAATACGATTAAAAAAATTACCGACTCAGGCGTTTTGACATATAATTGGTTTGCGGATGATCATTGGCGCTGGTCAATTTTTTCTAAATATTATGCGCCTAATTTTTCTTGGGTGTCCACCACTGATTCACAAGCGGTAGAAAAATATAGAAATATTGGTTATAACAATGTAATTAAAACTCAATGGGCATGCAATCATTTTTTATATAAAAAGTCGGTGGACAATAAAGATTATAAGCATGAAGTGTCTTTTGTCGGCGCTTCTCACGGAAATCGGAAAAAAATTATAGCCAAGATTGTAAAAGCTGGCGTTAAAATTGATTGTTATGGAGCTGGTTGGACAAAGGGTCGTGTTAATCAGGAACAAATGATGGAAATTTTCAGTAGCAGTAAAATCAATCTTAATTTAACAGAATCTTCCGGCGGTATAAATATTAAAAATTTAATAAAAATTTTTATTTCTAAAAGTCAGCATAAATTAAAAATTAATTCACCTCGGTATTGGCTGAATTATGCGCGGTCAATGTTGGCAATGCGACGAAAACAAATTAAGGGACGGACATTTGAGATTGCCGGCTGTGGCGGATTTTTAATTTCAGGGGAAGCTGATAATGTTGGTGATTATTATATTCCAGATAAGGAGATAGTTTTGTATAGCAACGAAAATGATTTATTAAAGAAGATTAAGTATTATTTGACTCATGATGTACAGCGTGAAGAAATCAGGATTGGCGGATATAAACGTACAATAAGCGAACATACTTATGAAAATAGATTTAAAGAAATATTTAAACAAATAGGTTTGTAATTTATGTCTGAAATAAAAGTTAGTATTAATTTAATTACATATAATCGAGCTGATTTTATAGTGCAGGCTATGGATAGTATTTTGTTACAAACTTTTAGCGATTGGGAGTTGATAATAATTGATGATGCTTCAACTGATAATACGAAAGAGTTGGTAGATTCTTATTTGTTAAAGGATAGTCGGATTAAATATGTTAAGCAGGAAAATCGTTGTGGTATTTCGCGTTCGCGAAATGCAGCTTTAAAATTGTCAGTTGGAAAATATATTGCGGTTTTAGACAGTGATGATGTTTGGTCTGACAGTAATAAACTAAAGAAACAGGTTGAGTTTTTGGATAATAATTCTGATTATTGTTTAGTGGGCTGTGGTGTTGAAGTTATTAATAAGCAAGGGGATAGACTTAAAAAATATTGTAATCCTGGAGAAGACGAAGAAATTAGAAAAACTATTTTAATAAAAAACCCTTTTGCTCACTCATCGGTTGCTTATCGTAAACAAACCATTGATCAACTGATTGGTTACGATGAATCATTAAAAATCGGCGAGGATTATGATTTGTGGCTCAGAATGGGTAAAGTTGGTAAAATGGCCAATTTAAACAATATTTTTATTTTTTATCGTAAACACACAGCTAACATCTCAGTTTTAGATAGGAATATTGCGCTGCAAAACAATTTTGACATAATCAGTAAATATAAAGAAGATTATCCTAACTATTTTTTAGCTTATTGGAAAAGAAAAATTAGAAAAATAATTTATTCATTGATTAAACCATGAAAATTTTTTATTTAATTACAAAATCTGAAATTGGCGGAGCGCAAACACATTTGGTCGATCTTTGCCGTTATTTTCATGGCAGAGGCCATGAGATTTTAGTGATGAGTGGTGGTAATGGGTGGTTGAAAGAGGAATGTGATAAAATAGGTGTTCGCTATCAATCTAATAGTTTTTTTTCTAATAGTGTCAATCCGTTGAAGATATATCAGGCTATACGTGAAATTAAAAAATGTGCCAACGGATTTAAACCAGATATCGTACATTGCCATAGTTCGGCGGCGGCGTTTTTAGGCCGCCTGGCAATCAAAGGAAAAATTAAAACGATTTACACAGCTCATGGCTGGGGTTTTAATGTGGGTATGAATCAATTTTTAAGATACTCAGTTTTGTTGGCGGAAAAAGCAGTGGCTAAATTTACGGATAAATATATTTGTGTTTCCGAATTTGTAAAAAAATTAGGTTTGAAATATTCTTTAGCTTCAGAAAATAAGTTTACAGTTATTTATAATGGTGTAAAAACAGACGGTGAGGAAATTGGATTGAAAAATAACGATAAAATTAATTTGATTTTTGTAGGACGTTTGGCTGAGCCCAAAAAACCAGAGATGGTCATAGAAGCGATAGATTTTTTTCCGCAGGATTTAAAAAATAAAATAAAATTTACAATTGTCGGCGATGGTCCCAAAAAAGAATTTTTACAGCGAATGGTCGCTCGGGAAAACGTAGAAGTTGATTTTAAAGGAACTTTATCAAGGGAAAAATCAATGGAAGAATTATGTCTGGCCGATGTTTTTGTTTTTATTTCTGCTTGGGAAGGTTTTCCTTATACAATTTTAGAAGCGATGAGTGTTGGTTTACCGGTAGTCGCTTCAAATGTCGGCGGCGTAGCTGAAGTGGTAAGCGAAAATAACGGATTTTTAATTAAAAATGAAATTTGTGAAATATCGGAAGTTTTGTTAAAATTAGTAAATAATAAAGAATTAAGACTGCAATTGGGACAAAATGGAAAAGACAGAATTAAAAAAGATTTTTCTTTGGAAAAAATGCTGGATGAAATTGATAAAGTATACGTAGAAATGATAAAAGTAAAATAAATAATAATTTTATGAAATATTTAGTCACTGGCGGCGCCGGTTTTATCGGAGCTAACCTGGTAAAGAAACTTTTGAGTGACGGTCATGAAGTGGTGGTAGTTGATAATTTTTCTGCCGGCAAGCGCGCGGACAGGATTATTAAAGGCGCAAAATATTTAAAAGAAGATGTTGTTGATTTAAAAAAGATGATAAAAATATGCCGTGAAGGTTTTGATGGCATATTTCATATGGCGGCTTTGCCGTCAGTTCCTTATTCTATTGAACATCCTTTTGAAACTCACGATGTAAATGTGAATGGTTCACTTAGTATTTTGTTGTCAGCCAGAGAAAACAAAATAAAACGGGTTGTTTTTTCTTCTAGTTCCGCGGTTTATGGTGATACGGATGAGTTACCAACAAGTGAATTAGTCAAAACTAATCCAAAAAGTCCTTATGCTTTGCATAAATTAATAACGGAAAATTATTGTGATTTATTTTCATCGCTTTACGGCGTGGAAACAGTGTGTTTGCGTTATTTTAATGTTTATGGTCCATTTTTAGATCCGAAAGGGGCGTATGCTGCTGTAATTGGAAAATTTATACAGCAAAGAAAAAATAATGAACCGATGACAATTTGTGGCGATGGAGATTATTATCGTGATTTTGTTCATGTGTCAGATGTGGCGGAGGCTAATATTTTAGCAATGAAATCGTCAGTAGTGGGAAAAGCTGATGTTATAAATATTGGTGGAGGGATAACGCGTTCTATAAATGAATTAGCCAAGATAATCGGCGGACAAACTTTGAGTGTGTCTGAACGTGCCGGTGATATTCGTAAATCTTGTGCTGATATTACCAAAGCTAAGGAATTATTTAATTGGCAACCGTCAGTTAGTTTAGAGCAAGGTATGGCAGAATTAAAAAAAGAGTGGGGGATATAAAATAAATTAAAGTTACAATTTAAAATTTAAAAATTAAAAAACCCCAGTAATTAACTGGGGTTTTTATTATATTTGTTTATACTGTGACTACACTGGCGTATTTGGCTCGTTTTAATTTGCCGTCAAAACGCATTCTTTTCTTTTGAGTGAATTTTACTTTACCGTTAGCAGTGGAGAATAGTGTGTCGTCAGAACCTTTGCGGACATTTTTTCCCGGATGAAACCGAGTGCCTCGTTGGCGGACGATGATCATTCCCGGCTTGATAACTTGACCGTCATGAATTTTGACACCCAAACGTTGAGCGGCAGAATCTCGGCCAAGCCGCGTAGAACCGCCGGCTTTCTTATGTGACATATTGGTAAAATTTAAGGAATTTAAATAAAAATATCAACGAAGCTAATTATAGTATATTTTTTATCACTTGTCAATAGCTTTGCAAATTGTTAAAATGCATAGATAAACTAATCAAAATATGGCTTATTTTCTTGCTGCCTTGGCTTTGTCCGTGTTTTTGACGGTCATTGTCAGGAAAATAGCAATAAAAAAACAAATTATTGATTATCCGGATAACCATCGTAAGTTGCACAATCGTCCGGTGCCTCTGCTTGGCGGGTGGGCTATTTTTTTGGCATTTTGGTTGGTGATGGGTTATTTGATTTTTTTTACTGAAATATTGGGACATAATCTGCAACCGCAACGGTTGATTGGGGTTTTTATAGGTAGTTTTATTTTGATGATTCTTGGTTATTTTGATGATAAAAAAAATTTGTCGCCAAAAATCAGGTTGGCGGTCAGCGCCTCCGCTGTAATTATCGCTATTGCCGGCGGAGTCGGTTTGGATAAAATTACCAATCCGTTCGGCGGAGTGATTGCTTTGGATAGTTGGCAATTCCAATTGGGTATTTTTGGAACTGTTTCTATTTTGTCCGCGGTGATTGTTTTTATTTGGTTGTTAGGTATGATGTATACAACTAAAATTTCAGACGGGTTGGATGGGTTATCTACCGGTATTGTTTTGGTCGGAGCTTTAATGATATTTTTTCTTTCCCGAGCCGGAAAGTTTTTTCAGCCTGATGTTGCCGTGGTGGCATTAATATTAGCCGGCGCTTGTTTGGGATTTTTATTTTTTAATTTTTATCCGGCAAAAATATTTTTGGGTGAAGGTGGGGGATTGTTTTTGGGATTTATTCTTGGCGTGTTGGCGATTATCGCCGGTGGGAAAATCGCCACCGCTTTACTGGTGATGGCCATTCCAATGTTGGATTTCATTCGGGTGATTTATTTGCGTTTTAAAATTAAACAGCCATTGTTGAAAGGGGATCGACGTCATTTGCATTATCAGCTTTTAGATTTGGGTTGGGGTCATCGGCAAACGGTTCTGATACTTTATGCAGTTTCATTTGCTTTCGGCTTAACCACTTTGTTTTTGCAAAGCCGAGAAAAGATGATTGTTTTGTTGGTATTGGCAGCGTTGATGACTTTTGTTGGAGTTTGGTTGGGCAGACAAGAGGAACTTAATAAAAATTAAAAATTAAATATGCTGTGGTGGGGTCATAAACAACAAAATCAAAATGCAAAAGTGCCAATATGGTTTATTTTATTTTTTATTTTATTAATCGCTGTTTGGGGCGGATTAAAAATATATGATTATGTTTATTGGCCGGAGATAAAAATAAAAATTGGTTCATCGCCGGAACTTCAGGTGTTGGTGGCTGAGCGTCCCAGCCACACTTATCGAGGTTTGGGTGGTCGGGAAAGTTTAGGAGATTACCAGGGAATGTTATTTTTATTTTCTAAAAAAAGCCAGCACATTATGGTAATGCGTGACATGGAATTTCCTTTGGACATAATTTGGTTGGATGGGGATATAATTGTAGATATGGCTAAAAACTTACCTGTGGAAAAGGGTAAAATTGAGGCTGAATTGATTAACTATGGCGCTAGAATGCCCTCTACAGCTGTTTTAGAGCTACCAGCGGGGTTTATTGACCAATATGGTTTAATCATAGGGGATAAGGCGCAAATTGTGGATTAATGCACATAATGACTTGACAAAATTGTTTTTTTCATCTATTATTCTATTACTAATTTAAAATTTTCTTATTTGTCTTATGTTTGCAGTTATAGCTACCGGAGGAAAACAATATTTGATTAAATCCGGAGATGTTTTAAAAATTGAAAAATTGCCTGTGGCCGAAGGTTCGCAAGTTATTTTTGATCAGGTTTTAATGACCGCCAATGAAGACGGCACTGATGTTAAAATCGGTGATCCATATTTGAAAACAAAAATTGAAGCGACTTTGGTTAAACAGGGTAAGACTAGAACTTTATTGGTTGAGAAATATAAACGCAAAGTTCGCTATCATAAAACTCATGGACAACGCCAGAGATATTCTCAAGTCAAAATCGCAGAAAAAATATAAAATAAAAAAATCCCGCTTCGGCGGGATTTTTTGTTTGGAAGAATTGCGTAATTAAATAATCGTCTCGTCCTGAAATATAATGTTTTTAAATACCCATTTAAATGGGTATTTAGTTTTTTACATTTCTTTTCTGTTCTGCCAAGCGCTGGTGAGAGTGATGTCATCGGCGTATTGCAGATCAGAGCCGAGTGGCAAACCTCGCGCCAAGCGGGTGATTTTTAAATCCGGACGGAGTTTTTGTAATTCTTTTTTAAGATACATCATCATAGTTTCACCCGGCAAATCCGGATTTAAAGCTAAAACAATTTCTTTAATCTCATTTTTATTAACTGTAATTCTTTGTTTAAGTTCGTTGATTTTCAATTGATTTAGACTTTCTTCCTGATTATCTAATTCCAGTTGTCCGCGCAAAACATGGTACAGACCGTGAAAGCCGTCAATTTTTTCAATGGATTGAATATCTGGCGGTTCAGATACCACACAAATCATTCCAGTATTTCTTTTTTTATCTTGGCAGATGGCGCAAGGGGAAATGTCGCTGAAATTCCAGCAGGTTTTACAACTTTTTATGTTAGTTAACATGTGACTAAGCGCCTCACGTAAGTCATTAACTTCTTTTTTACCAGACATCAACCAATGAAAAACAAACCGCTCCGCGGTTCGTGGGCCGACGGAGGGTAGTTTTTTTAAACAATCAATCAGTTTGTTTATCGTCTGTGGATACATAATTATTGACTGCCCGGCATTTTAAATCCTTCCATTTGTTGCATTTTTGTCGCAATGGTTCTTTGCATTTTTTTCAACGCGTCATTATGCGCGTCTTTTATTCCATTTTGGATTTTTTCGCGATTGTTTGATGATAATAATTCCGGCGTGATGGACAAATGGCTGATGTTTAAACTGCCGTCCATAGTCAAATCAATTTGACCGCCGGCTGAGTGAGTAGTGACAGATTCGCCACTTAAAGCCGATTGTAATTTCTTGCCTTGATCTCGCAAGTCTTTAAATTGTTTTAATTTACTGAATACAGACATATAAAATAAATTAACAAATTAATAATTAGGGTTTTCGTTTGTTTTATATTTGGTAAAAGCGGATTTTGGTTTTAGAACTGTGGCGGAAGTTGGTGTGGCAGCTTCTATTTTATCTTTAATTTGATTATCTAAATTACGGAAAGATGTACAATGTTCATTAAAGAAAAGTTTTACAATTCCGGTTGGACCGTTGCGATGTTTTTCAATGTGTACCTCAGCAATATAGCGTTCGTGCGGAGGGATATCTTCTATTGAATAATTTTTATCGCGAGCTTTTCTATAAATAAACATTACCACATCGGCGTCTTGCTCGATGGAACCAGATTCTCTTAAGTGTGATAATTTTGGAATTGCCGGTTTGCTTTGTTCCACCACGCGCGATAACTGTGACAATGCCAGTACCGGTACATTTAATTCACGAGCGATTCCTTTTAAACCTCGAGTAATTTCGGAAACTTCTTGCACGCGATTATCAAAAGAACTTCTTGATTCCATCAGTTGCAGATAGTCAATAACTATCAGACTTAATCCATGTTCAGCCTGCATTCGGCGAGCTTTGGTTCTTAACTGCATAATGTTGATACTGGGGGAATCATCAATATAAATCGGCGCTTCTGATAACGAACCGATAGCATGTCCAATTCGGGGAAAATCATTATCTTCCGGACGGTCGGACAATTGTCCACTTCGCAATTTCCACAAATCAACATTAGCCTCGGCGCACAGTAAACGGTCAACCAGTTGTTCTTTACTCATTTCCAGAGAAAATAATCCAACCGGTTTTTTTAATTTTGATCCGACGTGACGGATAATATCTAACGCCAAAGAAGTTTTGCCGATACTTGGACGGGCGGCTATGATTACCAAATCAGATTTTTGCAAACCGGTTAAAATTTTATCCAAAGCGGTGAAACCCGTGGCCAGTCCGCGAAGTTGGCCTTTGTTTTTGTGTAATTCGTCAATTCTGTCAAACGCGTCGGTTAAAACGCCGCGAATTGGAGTAAAACCTTGTTTAAAATAATTTTGTGAAACACCGAATAAGTGTTTTTGCGCTTCGTCCAGCACATTGTCTATGGCATCATTTTCTTCATAGCCAAGTCGGGAAATTTCTTGTGAAGCAGTCAGTAGTCTGCGTCGAGTGGCTTTACGATGGACAATCTGAGCATAGTTAGCGATGTTGGAAGAGGTTGGTACGGTATTGGTTAAAGTAACCAGATAACTTTTTCCGCCAATCATTTCCAAATTATTTTTTTCTTCCAGTCGGTTACTGACAGTTAATAAATCAATCGGTTCATTGCGTTCATATAATTCAATAATCGTTTCAAAAATTTTCATGTGAGCCGTTTTGTAAAAATCTTCCGGACCGACAATATCGGCGATTTTTAACATTGCGTCTTTGTCAATTAAAACAGAACCAAGCAGAGACATCTCTGCTTCCAAACTTTGAGGTGGAATTTTTTCAATTTGATTTTGTTCAGTCATATTTTTAATAGATTAATATTAACTTAATTTATCATCTGTCGCAAGTTATTTTTTGTTGATTAACTGTGACTAAATTGTGAATAAAAGTTATAAGCTTTAATCTTTGCCTTTTTTAAGCTATTTGATTATAATTAAAGGGATTAAAATATACACTTTAAGGATAAATCATGAAAATAATTTCTAAAATTTTATTTTTGGCCGTTTTAACTTGTTTATTGTATTTTAATATTCAATTTTGGCATTTTCAACCGGTTGGTTGGCTAATATTCTTGGTTTTTTTATTAGCCACATCTGGCGGATGGCAAGCAGTAATGGTTAAGATTTTTAATTTTAGCGACAATAAAATTACGAAAATTTTATCGTTATTCTTAAATTTGATTATTATTGGTTGGTTTTCCGGCGCGACAATTGTTTTTTATCGTCTAACCAGCGAGGTTATTTTATTTATTTTTTTGTTGTCCGGCGCGTTGTCAATTTTTGTTGAATATATAATACGGAAAAAATTTAATTATGAAAAAAATTCTAATACTATTGATTCATTAGATGTTCATGATGAGACAATTGTACAAATTCCGCAAAATTATCTTTATTTGATAGCTTATCTTATTTTTTTTGTAGTTGGAATTATTATTTTGTGCAGTTCGCGGAGTGGGGGATCTGTTAATACTCCATGGGAAGTAATTGCTCATAATTTTATTTATATATTTTTCTTGGCTACTTTGACCGTCGGCGGTTTGATTTTTTCTCACTACCGTTTACCTATTTTAATTTTTTTATTGATATTGAATTCGTTTTTGTTGCATAGTTATTTGCCATTAACCCACCCGATGTTTTATGGTGCTGACAATTGGCGTCATTTAGCGGCGGAAAAACAAATTTTAGCGGAACAGAAATTTTCACCACAGGTTTTTGTCGTCGGTGAACCGACATTAGCGCAAACTGTTAATCCTGGCCGGTTTGCTTATAGTCAATTTTGGGGCACAACGGTTATTTTGTCTCGCGTTATGCAGGTTGATTTAATTAGTGTTAATGTTTGGTTAATGCCAATTTTATGGCCGATAATTTTTACTCTGTTGCTATTTAAATTGGGAATGAGTTTGGGTTGGAGTGCGAAACGAAGTTTGTTTTTGGTTTGGTTGAGTTCATGGCCGTTTGCTTTGCAGGCCGCCGGTGCTTTTACTTTGCCAGTGAATTACGGTTTCCTAGTTTGGTTATTATTGTTATTGATGATTATTAAACGTTTTCAAAAAAACAAAACAGGGCAAGTTGTTTTTTTGGCGGCGGTGGGAATTTTTTCTATTTTCGGTTATCTTTTATTTTTTGTGTTATTTTGGTTTGGTTGGTTAGCGGCTGAAATATTGCGTTCAGGACAAAATATTATTTCAACGTCGGTAAAAAGGATTGGAATGACTGCTTTGATTTTATTGTCTGTCGCGGTTTTACCTGTTTTGGAATTGGTGGCTAAGTTTAGTTTTTTTAACCCGAATATTAATTGGTTAGCTTCACTTCGTCAGGTGGTGGGAAATTTCTCTGCTTATTATTTGGCCAGCGGACCAAGGCCGCATTTGATAAATACCGGCAATGTATTTTTTAACCAGACACCGTCTTATGTTTTTGTGCAAAATGGTTTTACCGAATGGCGGTGGTGGTTGTTTGGGGTAATGGCACTGGCAATAATCGGAATAGTAATTGGTTTTTGGCGCCGATGGAACGATAACAGTTTGGTGAGTAAGTGGTTAATAATTATGTCGTCAGGCACATTGGGCGGATATGTTATTTCACGATATTTTTTGTCCGGAGAAAATATTTTAACTAGGCGATTGGATGTTGTGTTGGCTTTATTTTTATTGATTTTATTATTTAGCGCGATAGTAAAAATTTTAGATGGTAATCGGCGAACGATTTTTTTGATTGTTTTGGCCGCGGCCGCCATTAGTGCGTCTTACACTTTGGGACCGGTAGCAAAAACAGTCAGTCAAGACGAATATCAAGCAATGGAATATATTTGGCAACAGGAACAAGCAACAAAAAATTATTGCGTAGTGGCTGACACTTATCCCTTGTTGGCTTTGGAAGCGATTTCCGGAAAACAAATAATCGGCGGCGGTTTTCCGATTGATGAATATTTTAGTCAACCGAAACTAAATAATATCTATGGATATTATTTAGAAAATCTGAGCAGTCAGGCGCGTATGGAATCAAGAAAAATAAATTCTGCTGAAAATTGCTATGTTCTTTTACCAACACAGTTATATCGGCAAAAATATTCCTTGATACCCGAATCAATGCCGGAAGTTAAGGTGTTTGGCACGGTATCTGTTTTAGAATATAATTAATTTTAACGATTATTAATTTTTTATTGAAATAAATATGTCAGATTGTATTTTTTGTAAAATTGTAGCCGGACAAATTCCAAATCATACTGTTTATGAAGACGATTTTGTTTTGGCGTTTTTGGATATTTTTCCTCACGCCAAAGGCCACACGGTGATTATACCTAAAAAACATTTTCAATCTTTATCTGATATGTCGGAAGAAGAATGGCAAAATATGGCTAAGGGAATTTTTAAAACCGTCGCTAAGGTGCGTGAAGTTTTAAAACCCGAAGGATTGAATATAGGTCTTAATGATCAGTCTGTTGCCGGACAAGTTGTGCCGCATATACATTGGCATATTTTTCCTCGTTGGACAGGGGACGGCGGAGGTTCATTTCATTCCATAATTAAAACACAGGAAAAAATTGATGTGGTGGAATTAGCAAAATTATTTTAAACCTATCCGCGCTAAAGCGCGGATAATGTTATCATCGTTTGTTCGGAAAAATAAAACGAAGTTTTATTTTTCGCTCACTTCGCTTGATAATAAAAAAGCCCCGCGTTTTACGCGGGGCGTTTATCTTGAGAGATCTTAACTCAAGGATTTTCTTGATAACCAGTAATATGGGTCAGTATAGTGACCAGTAGGGTAACCAGTAGGGCGACCAGTTTGTGACTAGTACATTAACCAGTTTGATGGTCATTACAGCGAACACGGTAATCAAGAGAATAATTATGATAACAAGCAGAAATGTCCAGAGAAATCTACCGACCATTTTTTACTCCTTTTTTGAGTCAATTTAATGGTTTTTATTGATTATTTAAAAAGCGCAATATTGTAAGCGAAGCTTGAAATTGTAGTATTACCCATATATTGGAAAATAAATTTTCCATCTATTCGCAATTTGCGATTATAGCATATTTTGAGGCTTTTGTCAAGCATATATCTTTTTGTTGCTTTTTTACCGTTTTTGCAGTATAATATTTGGGATATAGGACAAGAAGTCGTTTCGTTATTTATTTTTTAATTTTGATTTTTTCTGCCTGTCGGCAGGTAGGAAATTTGTGTATTTTGATTTATTACCATGACTGGCGATTTAAATTTCGAACAAGATACTCCGCCGCAAGAAGAGCCATTGTTAAAAGTTGACCCCAATGTCAACTTGTTTGCCGCAACTAACTTTCGGAATCAATTTAGAAAATTCGGCATAAAAATTGATGATCGCCGCCGACATATGTATGTCATCGGAAAGACCGGTATGGGAAAATCAGTCATGTTGGAGAATATGATGTTGCATGATATTTATGCTGGGCACGGAGTAGGCTTGGTTGATCCACATGGAGATTTGGCAGAAAAAATTATTGATCACATACCTCCTCATCGCATTAACGATGTGGTTTATTTTAATCCGGCGGATATGGATTTTCCGATTGGTTTTAATATTTTAGAAACTGTTCGTCAAGAACATAAACATTTGGTGGCAGCCGGTTTGATGGGGGTGTTTAAAAAATTATGGCCTGATGTTTGGAGTCCTCGTATGGAATATATTTTAAATAATACTATTTTGGCTTTATTGGATTTTCCTGATGCCACATTGCTCGGCATTAATCGTTTATTGGTGGATGACGAATATCGTTCCAAAGTTGTTAAAGTTTTGAAAGATCCTGTGATTAAAGCTTTTTGGGAAACAGAATTCGCGTCATATACTGATCGTTATAAACAGGAAGCGGTGCCGGCCATTCAAAATAAAATCGGTCAATTTTTGTCAGCCGCGGTTATCCGCAATATTATTGCTCAGGTAAAATCAAAAATCAATATTCGCGACATAATGGATAACAAGAAAATTTTTATAATGAATTTGTCTAAAGGACGCATTGGCGAAGATAATTCTCGTTTGTTAGGCGGTATGTTGATTACTAAAATTCAGTTATCGGCCATGGAACGTGTAGACACTACTGAAAAAGATCGTAAAGATTTCTTTCTGTATGTTGATGAATTTCAAAATTTTGCTACGGAAAGTTTTGCTAATATTTTATCTGAAGCCAGAAAGTATCGTTTAGATTTAACAATGGCCCATCAATATATGGAACAGCTGGACGAAATGGTAAGAGCAGCTGTTATTGGTAACGTCGGCAGTCTTATTTCTTTCAGAGTTGGTTCTACTGATGCTGAAATTTTATCAAAAGAATTTGCTCCAACTTTTACCGAGGAGGATTTGGTCAATTTACCTAAGTATAATATTTATTTAAAATTAATGATTGATGGCGTGGCTTCACGTCCGTTTAGCGCCGTTACTTTACCGCCGGTAGCGTTGAAAACTGATAGTGCTGAAAAGGTTATACGTGTGACACGCGAGAGATACGCCACGCCGCGGGAAAATATTGAAGATAAAATTAAGCGTTGGAGCGGTTTAGAAAGTGAAGAAAGAAAATCCGAGGAAGCCAATGAAAATATTTTGATGACCGATCATGGTCCAAGATTGATTATCAAGAAAGATGGTGCCGCAAAAAAATCTAAAAAACCGCCATTTCATAGTGGATTTTCCGGCGGCGGTAAAGAGATAAATAAAATCAGAAAACCACCGCGTCCGATTAGTGAAATTTTAGCCGATTACCCTGAAAATAGCAGTGAAACCGGAAACAAAGTTTCTTTGTTTAATTTGCCGACGCGAGATAATGTTCGTCCGGCTGAAAGAAAACAACACAAAGAAGATATAAAACCGAGTAATCCGTCACCGGTGGTGTCAGTTGAAAATAAAATCGCACATTTAGAAGTTAAGAAAGAAACACCATTACCCACAGCACCTTCTTCCGACAGTAAACATCCTTCCAATGAGATTAAACCGGGACAAATGGTTAAATTTGATAATTAGCTGATGCTATTGACAAAATGGTTGAAATGTGCTATAATTACGCTGTAAATAGGTCGTTTAAAAACTCAATAACATTTGAGTAGAAAAAAAAGTAAAGTTATGCCTTTTGGTCAAGACCGGCAAATGTTCGATGTGGATTTATCCTGCGCTAAATGCGGAGCTCACATCTCTCAATTGCCTTTTCAACCGTCTGGTGATCGCAAAGTGTATTGCGCTGAATGCAATCGCGCTTTTCGACAATCAAGAGATGGAGGTAGTAGAGGCGGTTTCCGCCCGCGCGCCCCACGCCAGATGTTTAGCGTAAACTTGGCTTGCGCCGACTGTGGTAAGGAAATTACTGAATTACCTTTCCAACCGTCCGGTGACAAACCGGTGTATTGCACTGATTGTTTGAGAAACCGACGCAATGCCGCCTAAATAATCTCTAAAAAAATCTCCCCGTGAAAGCGGGGAGATTTTTGATTTTAGGCTTGAAAAATAAAAGATTTTGAAGTATAATTTTTTGGTATGGTTAAAATTATGAAAGAAAAAATTTTAATGGCTATGAGTGGCGGAGTTGATTCTTCAGTAGCGGCTGCTTTATTGGTAAAAGCCGGTTATGATGTTACCGGCGCTTTTATGGTTAATTATGATTCAAAAAATGACAAGTTGGTAAGCTGTTGGCAAGGCGATTACCAGGATGCTTTACGAGTGGCAGCTAAATTAGGTATTAAGTTACTGCGGCTGAATTTTGTAAAAGAATATAAAAAAATGGTATTGGATTATATGTACAAGGAATATTCATCGGGACGAACGCCTAATCCTGATGTTTTGTGTAATAAATTTGTAAAATTCGGTTCTTGGCTGAAAAAAATGAGAGAGTTGGGTTTTGATAAATTGGCAACAGGACATTATGCTCGTTTGGGATGGGTAATTAAAAATAAAGTTAAATTATTACAAGCGGACGATGAAAATAAAGATCAGACTTATTTTTTGCATCAGCTGACACAGATACAATTAAAACAGGCATTGTTTCCCATTGGACAATATACTAAAGCGCAAGTGCGCCAGTTGGCGAAAAAGTTTAATTTGCCCACAGCCGACAAAGAGGAAAGTATGGGTATTTGTTTTGTCGGAGAAGTTCCAATGAAAAAGTTTTTGTCGGATAAAATTAAATCTAAACCAGGAAAAATTATTTTTTCATCCGGAGAAATAGCTGGACGACACGATGGTTTGGCGTTTTATACCATTGGAGAAAGAATTGGACTGAAAAAACAGAATTCCAAGCCAGTTTTTGTGGTTGATAAAAATATCAAAGCGAATATTTTAATTGTCGGATATGAGCACGACCCATTACTTTTAAAAAAGAACATTGAGGTTGTTGATGTGAATTGGATTACTGGACTTTCACCTAAATTTCCGTTAAAATGTGAAGTGCGGTTGCGACATAGACAACCGTTACAAAAAGCTAAAATCATTGGACATAATAAAAAAATTATTATTGATTTTGAAAAACCGCAACGGGCAGTGACACCCGGACAATTTGCTGTATTATATAAGAAGGGTGAATGTTTGGGTGGGGGAGTGATAAAATAAAATATGGAAAAATACTCTGGCGAACAATTTTTACACCAAAAAGATTCTCGGCTTCACACAGCCGATATTGTTGAACATGAACA